>JANYDC010000099.1 GCA_025359965.1 Pedosphaera sp. | reverse complement strand
CGGACAAAGGCCCATTGTTCATCGGTGAGATTGGTTTCAAAAACGGCGATTTTCATCGCCCCAACAGAGCTGCGCTAATAGGTGGAGAGCTTTCACCCGCACACTGTAATCAAGCCTTTTCTTCGTTTTTTCATCATTTTATCATTGGGGACTTTTCAGACAGGCTCTAAGAGTAATGCTTCATTTGCCATAACCAATAATCTTTAGAATCAACTTTCATGGCCGCCCTGCTGGACCACTTACGGGAAGGCAGCAGACGTGACAGATAGGGCCGAGCGATAAAGATCGGCTCGGATTGAGGCCAGTGTCACTCTTAATAGCGTATTCTTGCAAGCCTTGACAGAACGAGTCGGTTTATTGGTCCCCACCTGCCCTTACGCGGTAAAACTGCACGCCGTTGGTCGCACCAAGCCCCTCGGCCATGGTTGCGCTACCGTTAAAACCACTAAGCGTCCGCAGAATGCTCCAATGTGCAAGATCCTCGCTGGATTCAAGATAATAGGTCGGACCGGGCGGACCACTTATCCCAAGCTCCAATCCATTCTGACCCAAGCCAACGATTTCCAACCGCGAGGGTGCCACGTTCTTTTCCAGCACGACTTTTGCCAACTGAAACTTCGCCGAAGCCCGGCTCGTATCATCACCCAGAAAGATAAAACTAGGAACCGTGTAAGGCTGACCCGAAGCCTTGTAGTTCCTGAGTCTTCCTGTAAGCACACTCACTCCATTAGTCGATAGATTGTAGGTCTGATCCCTGATGCTCAACCGATAGGAGGTGCGTGCCTTAGTGTCAAAATTCACTGATTCCACGTGGACAAATAAATTACCCCCATCGTCCTGCGCCCAAATTTGATCCTCCCAAAAACCAAGTTCAATGCCGAACGAATCGCTCGACAGCACAATGACGCTAAACCCCGCCCGATCTGTGCTGGAATGCGCCTCCGAGACCAAAGTGCTATCGAAAGTTACGGAGAAGCCGTTCGTCCGATCCAACCCCCCCACCAAAGGATGCTTCGGAAAAAAGGGGGGCAGGCTCGAAAAATAACCGGCACTGTCGCCTATAACCGGTGTCGTATCGACCGTGGCTGACGATCCCTCCATGCCAGCCACTGCTTTCGCTCCAAACAGCGGGGCAGTGATATAGTTCCATCCCTGCGCGGTGGGGAGAGTGCCAGCCGACCCATCATAAAGCGTTTGCGCAGTCACTGGGCGGCTAAGGACCATTGCAACCACGAGCAATCCAAACCAAACTCTAACATTGGGAATCGAAGCAAATGAAGGCATTCGCCGGATTACCCCACACCTAAACAACCCCGTCAAGCATCACCGCAGGTCAAATCCTCTCCGCCCGCTTGCGAAGGCGGCACGGCAACTACATACTCGGTCCGTGAAACTTAACGTGACGGCACTGACCGATCAGTTGATTGCCTCCTACGCCAGGGTGGGTGGGATCAACCGCATGGACGCGGGCAATCTTCCCTCCAAGACGGCCATCGGTCAGATCACGGAGAGTCTTTTACGACTGTTGTTCCCGGGATTCTTCGATGAAAAACCCATTCATTCCTCCGAAATCAGAATCGAGACCACCAACCTAATGGATCAGGTCCAGGGTCGGCTGGAGGACGAGATCCGCAAGAGCTTGGAATATTCGAAAGTCGCTGATTGCGACATCGCGAGGCTCGCCCACGAAATATCACTTTCCTTCCTGGCTGAGCTTCCCGGCATCCGCGAACTGCTTCAGACCGATGCCGAGGCCGCCTTCAACGGTGACCCCGCCGCCCTGAGCAAGGACGAAGTCATCGTCGCCTATCCTTGCATTGAGGCCATCGCGGTGCAGCGTCTCGCGCATCAGTTGTACAAACGCAAGGTGGCCCTGATTCCGCGCATTATGACCGAGTGGGCCCATTCCCGCACCGGCATCGACATCCATCCCGGCGCCACCATCGGCTCCCATTTTTTCATCGATCATGGCACCGGTTGCGTCATCGGAGAGACCTGCATCATCGGCAATCACGTTAAGATGTACCAAGGCGTTTCACTCGTGGCCCGCAGCCTCGCGGCCGGACAGCAGCTAAAGGGCGTCAAGCGCCATCCCACTTTGGAGGACAATGTCACCATCTACGCCGGCTCCACCATTATTGGCGGTGAAACCGTCATCGGTGAAGGCTCGACCATTGGAGCAAATGTATTCCTGCTTCACAGTGTACCGGCCAATTCCTTGGTGTTTTACGAAGAGGTCAATGTGAAGATTACCAGCAAGCGCGACAAAAACTCCAGCTTCGGGGATTTCCAAATTTGAGGCTCAAATACTTTGCGGTGACTACCAAAGAAATGACTTCTGCTCGGCCAGCATTTCGGCCCCATCCCAGAGCGTCACTCGCCAGGCGATAATGCGACCGAGTTCTGAATAAGTGGCCTTGTCGATCCGCATGCCCGTCCACCGAGACCAAAATCCCCTTGGCTTAACCTTGTCAGCATGAACAAAAGGAGTGGCCGTCTGATTTTTCTCTGAGCGAATTTCAATGATCAGGTCCAATTCCTGCGCTGCGGAGCGCGCCTTCCATTGCACATCGTATTGCAAAGCCGAAATTTTGGACGGATGCTGCCGCAAAAATCTTTGATAGGAATCCCTCTCAAACAAACTCGGCGAAAGCGCATGCATTCCTTTTTCGTCAAGAAAATGGGGCAGCACCTTAATAATCTTGCCGGTCCCGGCGAGGGCCGCACCCACGTGCAGCAGCAAAGTCAGCAAAATAAGGGCGTTACGGCGCATCCCCACAAAATAAGCAGGCAGCCCCACCGCGACAACAGGAATAGTTTGCTTCACCTCCCATAAATTGAATCCGAGGTCAGCCTGTGGGCTTTGGCATTCGTGGAGCAGGACGCGCAAAACGGCGGTTCTCTCTTGACGCGCCCGCCAAACAGCCCGGTATCAGGCAAGTAGTTCTAAAAATAGGAAATCCATGAAACCTCCTCTTACGATAAGCGCCTCAGAGGCCAAAACCAAGTTCTCCGAACTTTTGCAGCAAGTGAACGAAGGTGCGGAGATCACCATCACCAAAATTGAGAAGCCTGTGGCGCGACTTGTGGCGTTTAACAACCCCACCCGCTTGGGGTTAGTGGAACTTTTCCGACGGGTGGATGAGTTTCGTGACCAGCACCCGCTCAACCCCAAAGGATTGCCCGAATTGTCCTACCGCGATTTAATTCAATGGGGCCGCAAACGATGAATCGCCGTAAGCAGCTGTTTGCACTCGGCCTCTACTTTTCAAAACACACTCCAAAAAACGTTCAAAAATATTTTGCAACTCTGATTAAACCAAATGGGTTCTCTTAACGTCTACTTGAGTGAATCCGGAGTTGGGCCGCCTTGAGGAACCCGCTCCAAATGACGATAAGTGGTTATGAACAGAGAAAATACGAAGTGGGAAGAATGGATGCAGCGAGCGAGTTTGGACGTTCGTGACGGGGTCTATCATGCCCTTGTACTTCTTCCCGGACAGAGTGCAGCTATCCGGATTGCGTTGCATGGTGTTAGCACCCTATCCCAAGCTATCATAGCCCTTGCGGCTTTGGGCCAAATAGGCGGCATGCCTTGCGCCGAAATGCTGGCATCTCTTAGCTAAACCAAACAAAGACAGAGATTTAAGAAAATTATCACAAACGTGAAACTTTTTTGAAAGAATCCCCTTGTCAAATTACTTTGATCGGCGCATATTAACCACGTCCTTAATTGGATATCCATTCTTCTTCTTGCCTTTAGCGAATGGATTAGCAGGTGTTTCTTGCCTTTCGCCTGCTTAAATAGAGGTGCCCTGCAACGGGGCACCTCGCTTTTTTTCCCCATTAGCACTTTAATAGGCCTGCCACCTCGACTTTCAGTCAGCCTTGTCGTCACCCCCTCCGAGGCACTAACCTAACTCCGTGATTTACGACTCCACGTTGGATCAGCTTTTGCAGAAGGTTTGGGACGGGGATCGAATTCAGCCCGATGAAGCCGTTCGGCTAAGCTCGCTTCCTCTTGAAGAACTGGGTGCCTTGGCCGACCGCCGCCGCCAACTTTCCCGCGCCGCCGCCCATGGCGGACGAGGCAACGAGATCGTGACGTATATTGTTGATCGCAATATCAACTACACCAACGTCTGCAACGTTTACTGCAAATTCTGCGCCTTTTACCGAACCGAGAAAGATGACGATGCTTACGTCATCACTCATGCGGAAATTGACCGGAAAATCGAGGAAACGATGGCTTTGGGGGGAACTCAAATCCTCATGCAAGGCGGACACCATCCCAAGCTTCCCATTGATTGGTATCTCGAACTGCTCTCCCACATCAAAGAGCGTTTTCCGCAAATCAATATCCACGGGTTTAGCCCCAGCGAATTCATCCACTTTCAGGAAGTCTTTAATAAGCCAGTCGAAGAGATTATCCGCTTGTTTGTGCAGGCCGGCCTGGGCTCGATCCCTGGCGGCGGCGGCGAGATTTTGGTGGATCGCGTTCGCAGGCGAATCGCCCCGCTTAAGGCTATGAGTGATGAATGGCTTGGGGTCATGGATGTGGCCCATAAATTGGGTTTGGCTTCCACCGCCACCATGATGTTTGGTCATGTGGAAACTTTGGAGGAACGCATCGAACATTTGGACCGGGTACGCCGCCAGCAGGATGCCTCCAAAGGTTTTACTGCGTTTATCGCGTGGACCTTTCAATCAGAAAACACCCGCTTGAAAGCTCCCGCAGTGGGTGCTCATGAGTATCTCAGGATGCAGGCGCTCAGCCGTATTTACCTCGATAATATTCCCAGTATTCAGAGTTCGTGGGTCACGCAGGGGCTGGATATCGGCCAGATCGCGCTCAAATACGGTGCGAATGATCTGGGCAGTATCATGATTGAGGAAAACGTGGTTTCGAAGGCAGGCACCACCTTTCACATGGGTGTGACCGACATGAAACGCCTGATCAACGACCTGGGTTATGAGGCCCACCAGCGCGACAATTGGTACAACCTCCTAAACTGAGCGGATATCAAACACGATCTCGGCCCGGAAAACCTCACCCGGCTGGAGAAGGACTAAATCATGATCCGCCACCCGCCCAAAGGCATTGGGCAGGGATGTCCAAGGCTCGATACAATAAAATGGATCGTCAATAGACTTGGACCAAAGAGCGACATGCTTGTATCCCGGTGCTTTGCTCCAATCAAGCGAGACTTCGATTCCCCCGCGTTGATCCAGCAGAGCAATCCTTTTCTCGCTTAAATCCGTCAGCAGCAGTGTCCCTGAAACATCCTGGCTTACCGAGACAATCGTCGCTGCCTGTGGTTCCAAATCAAACCCTGCCATTTGAGGGCGTGCCACGGCTTTTTGACAGGCTGGAAGCATCACCATGCAATCCTCGCGTCGGCTGCCTGGGGCGAGGGGGATGTGGAAATAGGGATGGATACCTGTCCCAAACGGCATGACTTCGCCTGAGCGATTGGTGATTTCCTGGGTAAATATGAGGCGTCCGCCCTCCAGCCGATAGGTGACGCGGTGAGTAAAGGAGAAAGGATAAACCTCGCGCGTGGCGGCGGAATCTGCCAACTCCATGGTGACATAGCTGGCTTGCCGGTCCAACACTTTCCAAACCGAGCGGCGCGCAAATCCGTGCTGCGGCAAGGGATAAACCTTGCCAGCCCATTCGTAAAAGTGCTCTTTGCCGCCTGTAATGTTGTAGCTGACCAGTGGAAAAAGCAGAGGGTTCCCCGCATACATCTGCAACGGATACCTATCCACCACGGGTTGGCTAAAGTGGATCGCCTCAGTCCAACCCTGACGGGGAAGCGCTCTCGCATAACGCAAAAGCCATCCCCCAAGCTCAGGCGCTACTAATGCCCGGGCCTCGTCCCCATCACTTAATTCGACCAAGTTCGCCATGCGGTCACAATGACGTGATTGCGCAGCTCTTGCAACTGCGACCAGTTATTTTGCAGCGGTCTGTTCGGGGGCGTACTCGATGCGCACTATTTGTGTATCGAGGTTGTTGCTCCAGGCAGTGCCATATTCAATCACATAGAGGCAGCCATCCGCGCCCAGTTCCATATCCATGGGGCGCATAAACGTCATCTTGGAGCAGAACTTCTCCATTTTTTCAATCTTGTCGTCCTTATCGAGGTGCACCGCAATGATCCAATTACGCGACCATTCGTAGATAAACAAGGTATGATCAAAATCCTTGGGCAATTTGTGGTCGGATTTCAGATTCTCGTCGTAGTAATAGACGGGGCCAGCCATGGCGGTGCGTCCGCCGCTGCCCACGACCGGGAATTTGGTCGAAGGAGACGCTGGATACCAGATAAAGGCAGGTTGGGCCGGTGGCAGGCTTTTCGCGCCGGTGTTAAACGGCGAATAGTTCACGGGCGCGGTGGGATCAAAATTCTTTCCTGATTCTTTCGTGGCGAAGTCGTAGGCATTGTAAGCCTTGTTATCACCCACGAAATAGGGCCAGCCGAAGAAACCGGCCACACGCGCCTGGTTAATCTCGTCAAAACCGGCCGAGCCACGGGTCGGGTTGGGGCTGACGGCATCAGGGCCTACCTCACCCCAGTAAAGGTAACCATTTTTTTGATCAATATTGATTCGGAATGGATTTCGATCACCCATCACATAAATCTCCGGACGGGTATTGGGCGTTCCGGGCGGGAAAAGGTTTCCCTTGGGGATGGTCACGGAACCATCCGGTTCAGGGTGAACACGGTTGATCTTGCCGCGCAAATCGTTGGGGTTGGCGGCTGATTTTTCGGCACTCCAAGCTGAGCGACCCTCACGTTGATCGATCGGCGAATAGCCGTCGGACTCGAACGGGTTGGTGTTATCGCCAATGGAAACGTACAGGTTGCCCTTGGCATCGAAGGCCAACGAACCACCGACGTGGCAGCATTGTTCGCGCTGGGTGGCCATTTCCAGCATGGTTTTTTCCGAAGCCAGATCCAGAGACTCACCTTTCAGGGTGAAGCGCGAGACACGGATGACCCCCGCCTTGCCGTATTGGTTCTTGCCGGTTTCCGGCAGGGAACGGTTCAAATAGACAAAATTGTTTTTCTGGAAATTGGGATCCAAAGTGATGCCCAACATGCCGTCCTCCAAACCCGAAAACACGGGCAGGGTGCCAATCACCACGGTGGCTTTGGTATCCGGTTTCCACATTTTGACGATGCCGGCGCGCTCAGCCCAAAAGACACGGCCATCCTTGGCGACGGCCAGTTCCATCGGGTCCACAATAGAATCAACCACTTTGCCATCCTTCTCCTTGTCGGCATCAAGAATGATCTTGCGAAAGGGTCCGTCTCGTTGAGGGCCGGTGGGAAGGGGGTGCTTGTCTTGGGCCTGGGCACCGAGCGTGAAAGCGCACGCGCACGCGAGAATCAGCGTGGAGTGGCGGCAAAGGGTCGATGGATTCATTCCACTTATTGACTGACAGGCTGGAATAAAATTCAACAGAAATACAGCCGCCGCTCATGGAAATACGGAGAAAGAATAAAAACAATCTCAACAGGGGATTGACACGCGCGATGATTAGCCTATCCTGACCGGCTCTGTGCAAAGATATCTTTGCTGATTTTATGCCGAATACCAAATCTGCCGAGCGTCGGGTGCGTAGCACCAACCGCAAGCGTGTCCGCAACCAAAGCGCCAAATCGAGCCTGAAAACCTCCGAAAAGGGGTATCTTGCCACTATTGCCACAGGCAAGAAGGAAGAATCCACGAAGGCTTATAGCGCTGTCGCCTCCAGTTTCGATAAGGCGGCCAAAACCGGTGTCATTCACAAACGCACCGCCGACCGTAAGAAATCCCGCTTGGCCAAACGCCTCGCGATCGTTCTTAAGTAATTTCGCCCTCTACAAGCGGGCCCCGGATCACCCCCGGGGCCCAGCTTTTTGCTGTCCGCGTCCCGCTCAGGCCAGCTTGGGGGAATCCGCCAGCTTGCTGTGGGTCCATTCACCCGCGCTTTTGTGGGCGGTCGAACCGGCAATCTCACGGTTACCCACGAAGGGCAGCACCCATTTCCAGATCGCTTCTTCCACCACTTCGATGGATTGCGTGGCATCCACCTCGCGCACGCGGTCGCTTTCAGCTTCCACCAGCTCCGAATAGGCCATTTCGACCCTTTGGAAGAAGGCTTTTCCGGCCGCGTCAAAACGATCAGGCAATCCCTCGCCCTTGCGGGAGGCACGGCGGGCTTCACTGATGGCCAACGGCACGCGCAGCAAAAGGGTCAGCTCAGGACGGGTTGGCCCCACCGCAAAATCAATCATGGACGCCACCCATTCGTGGTCCAAACCGCGGCCATAACCTTGATAAACGACGGTGGAATCGTAAAAACGGTCACACAACACCACTTTTCCGGCTGCCAGCGCGGGGCGGATGACTTCGCGGACGAGTTGGGCACGACTGGCGGACATCAGCAGGAGTTCGGTCTCGCCCGACATCCCCTCTCCTGAAGGGTGGTGTTTAAGCAGATGGCGAATTTCCTCGCAGAGCGGAGTTCCCCCCGGTTCCCGCAAGGCAACCACAGGATGCCCTGCTTTTTCCAACTGTGCTGCCAGACGCGCAATTTGCGTCGTCTTGCCCGCGCCTTCGGTTCCCTCAAACGTAATGAATAATCCCTGCTTCACGCCGCGAAGCTACACGCTGGCCTGATGGAACTCAACCGTGAGACGGGTTTAATCGTTCCGGCTAATCGTCGTGGTAGGGGGATGGGGCGGAAATGCTGGCGCGGGGGGGATAATAGTGGGTCAGGTAATCAGCCAGGGATTTGACCTGTTCCTCGGTCAGGGGACCGCCCTCGGATTGCAGGAAGGCGGGCATCAGGGAATTGGTTTTGCCGTGGGAAATCATGGCCAGCCAATATTCTGGAGTAGGAGTGATTTTCAGAGCCTTGAGGTCGGGCACCATGCTGGCCCGGTGGGGGGAATCATGGCAAATGGCGCAGGCGGCTTCGTAAAGGGCTTCACCATGCCGACCCACGGCCGGTTCCACATGGCACTTGGCGCAATCACCCTTAAAAACAGACTGCCGGTCTTTCAAAGCCATCTGCACATTCCGCGTGCGCGAATCAATCATTGAAGCATTCGCCACCGGAGGAGGTCCACCGGGGATGTTGAGTTTGACGTTGAGAATCTTCTGCCCCTCAGAGGTGTCGAGCGTGATGAATTTGCTGAACGTGCCGTACTTGCCCCGGAGATCGACCACCACGGAAAAGCTGCCATTGGTGCCGGGCTCAAGATTCCATGGGGTGGAGGGCAGTTTAGCCACAGTGCAACCGCAGGAGGTCCGCACCCAATTGATCATGACCGGGGCGGCGGACACATTGGTCACGCCAAAACTGAACAGGGCATTGGTTTCGCCCTTGCTGGCGGTAAACTCTTTGCTGATGGCATCAAAGGCCAAGGATTCAGGCTTGTCCGCAGCCTTGGGTGACAACCCAAACACCACACCGACCGCCAAACAAAGGGTGAGAAAAGCACAACGCATAAAAAACCTGACCGTACCCTAGCGCAAAACGGCCTCCGGGGAAACTTTTTTCAGGAGACTCACCCAGCCTTTGAAACTAGGCGGCGATGACCTCGATGCGAGGAGTAAAACCAAGTTTTCCGAGTAATTCCTCGCAATCCTCCCAAGCGAGGCCGAAAGCGCGAACATCTGCAACACCCAGGCGAGCGATCACCGAAACAATTGTGCCGGTGTCGTTTCCATCAATCTCCCCCTCCATCATGACATTTTCAGACCAATCCACCAACCCTGAGAGAGTAATCTCATGGTGAAGGTAAGCAGCGATCTGGTCGGCGACGGTTTGTTTGGTGATCGTCATGGTTAAAAACATTACACTTTTTGATGTCCCTTATCCACCCGGAATCCGCCTAACGCCATGAGTTCGCCTCGCCGCAGAAGGAGAGGAAGACCCGTCTTGTCTGATGAGACAAAATGTTTTGTGCCTTTTTGTATTCATTCGTATTCATTTGTCGTCAGTTGTGGGGGGAGCGCTGGCAAACGACCCTCATCCCCCGGACAAAACCCCGTCCTTTGGCCGTTTCTTGCTATTTCTTAATAATCCTTGATGGCACTCGGCTTTCCACGGGCAGGGACGGGTAACAAAAATTGTTAAGGAGATTCCCTGATTTACGATTTAATGGTCCGATAGCCGACCGCAGCATCGGATTCCTCTCAGCCCAAAGCCTGGAACCCTCGAAGTGAAAACTCATGAAAAGCACGATTGAACCGCAATAATTGTAAACTCCCAGGCCTGCATTTCGTAATCTAAATGTACTGATTTGCAACTATTAGGCCAGGAAACACCCGCCAGGATCCACGTCCCAAAAATTCACAAACAATCCTGACAGCGGTTGAACATTTCACTCCGAAGCGTGGGTGTGAGACAAAATTCTTCAACCCCCAAAAAACACTCAGATTTTGGAGGCGCAGGTATATGTAAAGCGATAGATGAAACCGTGGCTCCTTCATCCGGGAATCCCAAGGGGATTCCGCCCTCCAGCCCAATGTTGCGAGGTACGAGCTACGTTGGGTGCTGATAGGGGTTGCATCCACAACCACAACGTGGTTGTGCCTGTTCCGCTAGGCGCAACCGCGTTGCGGTTGTCTGACCAGAGCCAATGTGACCCAAGGTTGCCCCGTCGGGCAACCATTGGGCTGGAGGACGAAATCCCTTTGGGATTTTAAGGCACCGATAGGGCGAGGAAATCGAATGAAGAATTTCGTCTCGCACTCTTGGCGGTGGCGATTTTCGATTGCCGCTTGTGTCTGGTTGCAGCTGTGCTATCAACTTGTGCAGTGTTTCCACGCTCCCGTAGCTCAAATGGATAGAGCAGCGGTTTCCTAAACCGCGGATTTCGGTTCAATTCCGAACGGGGGCACCACTTCTCTTCTCACTTTGCCATAAGACTGCTGCTTCGCTTCAAGGCAGTCCAGGGCGCTTGGCTGGAGCTTTCCAGTTGCGGTGCCATGAGAGGCCCCAAAGCTTTTCAAGTTTGACCAGCTCGACGTGGTTGTCGGCAAAGGAAACATTCACCCCGCCAGGAAGGAGGGTTTTCTTGTCGAATTTCTTGGTTGCTGCCGAGGCTGCTGCAGCATGACGGGGAATGGCGATGCGGGATAGCCCTGGACCAGCAAAGGCGTCGCCGTCAAAAAGACTTGTGGCCGGGACGTCTGTTTCTGATGGCCAGGCATCGACCCAAATGGCGTCGGAGAAAAAGGGGGTAAGCGCTGGGTTTCTCAAGGAAGCCTCATTACTGAAGGCGTTCTCCTTGTTGCCGTAAGGGGATTTGTCATAAAGGTATCCATTCAGAGCGTATCCACCCTGATAATTGGTGCTGGTGTCATTGACCAGCCAGCAGCGGTTTATCCAACCGGTGTTGGACGGGTCTTTTTTCAAACTCGCTGTCGAACGCTCCGGTGCGGTGGGGCAGACCCTGACTTTATTGATGGCGTTGTAGCGGACGGCCAGTTTCTTCATCCAGAGGTCCGGCCAGCTATCGTAATTAACCGGTTTGCCTTCATCGCTGAAGTACATGTAGTTGGCCAGGCCAATTTGTTTCAGGTTGTTGATACAATTTAAAGCTTGGGCCTTGCTCTTGGCTTTGGCCAATGCTGGGAGGAGCATGCCCGCCAAAATGGCGATGATGGCGATGACAACAAGCAGTTCAATCAGTGTGAATCCGGAGGCTTGTGGTTTGGCGGAAATAGTCATGGGCAAATGTCATGTCACGGGTTGAGGCTGTCACCTAGCCTTTGGCCGTTGGAGATCATTAGTCAAGCACGCACTTGTCTGCAACCCGGCTTTACAGGATACGGGTGTCTCTTGCATCTTTGCCTAATGCAACAGGTTCGAGTGGCGCTGGGTGATCGGTCTTACGATATTCAAGTGGGTGGGGCGTTGATCAAAACGCTGGGCGCTTCATGTCGTGAACTCGGGTTGGGAGCGCAGTGCGCTGTGATATCTGATGATCAGGTGGCACCGCTTTACGCGGAAGCTGCGCTGGCGAGTTTGCGCAAGGCGGGCTTTAAACCTATTCTGCACACTATCCCGGCAGGCGAGGCTTCAAAATGTCTCCGCGAGGTTGGGCGAAGTTATGACGTGCTGGCGACGCATCGGCTTGAACGCAAATCGTTCATCGTCGCGCTCGGTGGCGGGGTGGTAGGAGATCTGGCTGGGTTTGTCGCTTCGAGTTATCTCCGTGGAGTGGCTTTTGTACAGGTTCCAACCACGTTGCTGGCTCAGGTGGATAGCAGTGTGGGCGGCAAGGTGGGGGTCAATCTAAAGGCGGGCAAAAATCTGGTGGGGGCGTTTTATCAGCCTCGGTTGGTCTTGTGTGATTTGGAAACTTTTTCCACGCTTCCACAGCGCGAATATCGCGCGGGGATTGCCGAAGTCATCAAGTATGGAGTGATTTATGATGAGGCGTTGTTCAGTACGTTGGAAAGGAAGATGGATAAGGTGATCAAGCGCGACCGCAAGGGACTCGCCGAAGTGGTGGCCAGGTGCTGTGAAATCAAGGCCGAGGTGGTGGGGCAGGATGAAACAGAGAGCGGGTTAAGGGCCATTTTGAATTTCGGCCACACCATTGGTCACGCGATTGAGGCGATTTCTGGTTATGGAAAATTCCTGCATGGGGAAGCCATTTCGATCGGGCAAGTGGCGGCGGCGCGTCTTTCGGAGCGGATGCTGGGCTTTTCTTCTGTTGAGACAGCGCGTGTGCGCGAGTTGTTTGTCAGGGCCGGATTGCCCGTGCAGTTAGCATTGAAACGAGCCTCGATTGAGAGGCTAATGGCGGCAACGCGGCTGGATAAAAAAGTAGCTGGCGGGGAAATTCGTTTTGTTTTGGCCCGGAAAATAGGTGTGGTTGAGCACGGGCACAAAGTGCCGGAAGCGCTGGTGCGCGAGGTCGTGGGCTCGATGGGGGCGCAATAAGTGCGGATCAGTCAAAAACGTGGTATGGAAATGGTATGAGTGATAAGAGGACCGTGCGGTTGTTCGTGAAGACCTATTGTGGCTGGTGCGATGAGGCGGCCGAGTGGCTGAAGGTCCGCAACATCCCTTACGAGAGCATCAATGTGAGCCGGAGCGCTGCCGGCATGAAGGAGATGTTGGAGCTTTCCGGGCAAACCTTGGCCCCTGTCATTGAGGTGGATGGAGAGGTGCTGGCGGATTTTGACACCGGCCAGCTCGAAGTGTTTTGGAAAGGGCTGGAAAATTCGGCGCGTTAGGCCAAAGTACAGAGCTTGTGAGTATTCAGACCGTTGTACCCAATCAGCCACGTCCTCGTTTGCCCGAGTGGTTGCGCACCAAACTGCCCACCACCCAGAGTTTTTTCCAAACGCGGCAGTTGCTGGGTGATTTGAAGTTGCACACCGTGTGCGAGAGCGCGAAGTGCCCAAACCACTGGGAGTGTTGGAGCAAAGGCACCGCCACATTCATGATTGCGGGGGAGAACTGCACGCGAGCCTGCGGTTTCTGCGCCGTCAAAACCGCCAAGCCTCTGGCTTTGGAGGTTGATGAGCCTAATCGCGTGGCCGAAGCCACCAAGCGCATGAAGCTCAAACATGTGGTGATCACCGCTGTGGCGCGCGATGATCTGGCGGACGGCGGAGCCGAGCATTTTCGACTGACGATTGAGGCCGTGAGGGAAGCTAATCCCGGCATTGTCATCGAGGTGTTGGTTCCTGATTTTCTGGATAAGGACGATTGCATCGACGTGGTCCTTCGGGCGAATCCGGAAATCTACAATCACAACCTTGAGACGGTGCGCCGATTGACCCCAAGCGTGCGTCATCGTGCCACTTACGACCGTTCCTTGAGTGTGTTGAAGAAGGTGAAGGACCGTCGAGGGAACACCATTTACACCAAGTCCGGCATCATGCTTGGTTTGGGTGAGACGGAACCGGAGCTGTTCGAGGCTATGGACGATTTGCGTTCGTCGGGTTGTGATATTTTAACTTTGGGCCAATACCTCCAGCCCACTCCAAAACATCTCCCGGTCATTGAATTTGTGACGCCCGGGCGTTTCGCCCAATACGGGTCAGTGGCGGAAAAAATGGGGTTTACGCACGTGGCCAGCGGGCCGATGGTGCGCAGCTCCTATCACGCCGACGAATTCAATCCTGATCATTTCCGCTTGGGAAATTTGAAGAACGTGTAGGCCGCCAGTCCTGCCAGGGCCATGGCAAGCACAACCACAAATCCGTAGGCGAATGTCTTCAGCTTGCGGGCTTGTTCAAGCGTGCGCTCGTTGCTTTGGCGTTCCATCTGCGCGAACATCTCAAATTCCTTGTCCAGCGAAACAGCGGTCTCGTTGAACAATACCAGCAGCAACCATCCTTGGTGCGGTTGACCGAACAGCGGCGGCAGGGATTCCAGATCCTTAAAATCGGGGTCTTTCCAACCCTGCTCGCGCCAGAAGGAAACAGAGCTTTGCGTCCAGAGACGATGCACCCCGTGGTTGCGGGCAAGGATCAAAATCCGATTCCAAAGTCTGGCCCGCAATTCGGGTTCCTCGGCTGGGTTTCGGTAAATTTCAGAATGAACCAAGCCATTGGTCTTGCTCATGTAAAAACCCATGGCGGCTTTGATCGAATTCGAGCCGTCCGCCGCGATCTGGAACTCGGTAAAGCGCTTCTCCATTTCAGCCAAAGGCAGCCGCGCAATGGCCCAGAGCTCGCGCAATTGGGGAAGGTCATCCAGTGTGGCTCTGCGAACTTGGTAGGAGGATGGGTCCATGGTTTTATAGGTATTTGGTCAATATTGGAGTGAGTTCCTTGGCGGTTTTGGCGGGCCAAAGTTTCTTGTCGGTCATGATGGAGTTTTTAAGCGCGCTATGACATGGCCAGTTGGGCTCTGTGGGAATGTGTGGGATCACATCGGTCACGATATCCTTGGCCAAGGCTGCATTTTTCGTCAGGTTGGCGATCACCATTTCCACGGTGACATGGGCCTCGTCAGTTTTCCAGCAATCGTAGTCGGTGACCATGGCCATGGTGGCATAAGCGATCTCCGCCTCGCGAGCGCATTTGGCCTCGCCCAGGTTGGTCATGCCGATGACGGCGTGCCCGGCTTTGTGGTTGCTGATGGATTCGGCGCGGGTGCTGAAAGCCGGGCCTTCCATGTTCACGTAGGTCCCACCGTTGTGAACGCGGGCCTTTTTGCGTTTGGCTGAAGCGAGGATGGTTTTGCGCAGTTCTTCGCAAATCGGATCTGCAAACGCGATGTGGGCGACAATCCCGCGACCAAAGAAAGTATGTTCCAAACCCTTCTTGGTCCGATCCACAAATTGGTCGGGGAGCACAATGTGGCAGGGTTTGAATCTGGCCTGGAGCGAGCCTACAGCACTGACGCTGATGATCCATTCAGCGCCGAGCTTTTTCATGCCATATATGTTGGCGCGGTGATTGAGTTCACCGGGCAGGATGCGATGCCCGCGCGCATGCCGGGGCAGGAACACGACATCACGCCCGGCCAGGGTGCCTGTCAAAAATTCATCGGAAGGATTGCCAAACGGAGTTTTGACCTTCACCCACTTCTGATTGGTGAACCCTTCTATGTGGTACAAACCACTGCCTCCTATAATCCCGATGCGGTGCTTGGTCGACATTACTTTTACAATCCGGAGTCAGGCGGGTGGCGTCAAACAGATTTAATCTGTCCAATAGCCGCAAAACGTGATGGGAAAGGCAGTGCGAGAATAGTATGCAGGATGATGCGGTACACTTTGACGCGTGAGATTTTGATTCGGTGCGAGGCGTCAAGCGGATTGCCAGAGCGGAGCAGGCGGGCGGTTTCCAAGCCTATAAGTACCGGCCATGCGCAGCCGAGTCGCACCCGACGCCAGTTTCGCGGCAGTGCGTTGGTGTAGGCCCAGCCGCAGGCAAGGTGGGCTTCGGCCCGTTCCAGCCACCTATAGTAGACCGGTTGGACGCGGGGCCAGCATTTCGGGTCAGCGAGGTCGTTTGGAGTTAGTCCTGCGGCGGTCAGTTCGCTCAGCGGCAAATAACAGCAGCCACGGTTAAGGTCAGCGGGAATATCGCGCAGAATGTTGATGAGTTGAAGACCCTTGCCAAAGCGGATGCCGTGCTCGATCAATTGGTGGCGGTCGACAGGCTCACGGATGTCGAGATGAGCCAGGCACATCCCAGTCCAGAACTCCCCCACACAACCGGCCACACGGTACGTGTAATCATCAAGGGCGGCAGAATCTTTGAGAGCTATTGGATTCGAGGAAGTGGCGGTGCCAAAACGTACCAAGTCGAGGATCTGTCCGCTGGTGATGGTCTCAAGTACGTTTTGTGTTAGAGCACGATCCACTGTTGAAAGGGTGTCGTAAAGGGCCAGCGCATCATCCAATCTTTCCAGTAGCGACCGTTCACCATTGGAGGCTTGATGGCCTGCGAGTTCACCCACACTGGAGAGAGCTTTGCCTCCAGCGAACCTCAGGCTCAGTTGTTTTAGAAGGGTTAGTCGCTGTGCCGCTGGGACAAGATCTGTGTCGGCGATGGTATCGGCGGCCCTGGCCAAAAGATACGCGAGGCCAATTTGGGAGCGCACCGGTTTTGGCAGCGCCCGGAGAGTTAGGTAGAACGAGCGCGAGGTGGCCTTCAGAAGTTCGGCCAACTGTTCCTCGCGCATGACATTCGTGGCGGATGGCATGGGGCTGGCTAGGCCAGTCTTTTCTGCCAGCGGGCGAGTTGTTTTTTTACCTCGCGCGAACCGGGTGCGCCGGCCATGTTGCGGCGTTCCATGGCCTTGCGAAGATCAAAAAGGCCCAGTGTGTCCGGACCGAAGAGGGGTTGAATGCCCCGCATTTCCTCGAGAGTCAGGCCGTTCAGGGGAACCCCATTTTTCTCAGCGAGCGCAACCAACGCGCCGACATCGTGGTGGGCGTGACGGAAAGGTTGCCCTTTCTGCACCAGATAATCGGCCAGGTCGGTGGCGAGGAGGGATGGATCGGCACTGGCAGCGGCGCAAGCAGCTTCATTGATGGTTGTGTGATCCAACATGGCGGCCATGAGTCGCAGGCAGGCGCGGACCGTGTCGGCGGAATCAAAGAGGCGTTCCTTGTCCTCCTGCAGGTCGCGGTTGTAGGTCATGGGCAGACCTTTTAGCAGGGTCAGCAAGGCCACGAGGTTGCCGATCACACGGCCGCTTTTGCCACGAGTGAGTTCCGCGATATCCGGATTTTTTTTCTGCGGCATCAGCGAGGAGCCGGTGGTATAGGAATCAGCGATCTTGATAAAATGAAACTCGGCGCTGGCCCACAGGATCACGTCCTCAGCAAGGCGCGAGAGATGGACGGCGGTGACGGCCGCGGAGCTGCAAAATTCGAGGATGAAATCCCGGTCGCTGACTCCGTCCATGGAATTTTGAGTGAGACGCGGCTTGCCTTTTTCGTCGACGAAGCCGAGTTCAACCGCCACGCCTTCGCGGTCAAGCGGCAGGGTCGAACCGGCCAGGGCACCGCTGCCGAGAGGGCAGACATTGGTGCGCTTGCAGGTATCGATAAAACGACCGGCATCGCGGTCCAGCATTTCGACGTAGGCTAGAAGGTGGTGGGCGAAATATACTGGCTGACCACGTTGAAGATGGGTGTATCCGGGGATGATTATTTCGGCGTGACGCAGGCCGAGGTTCACGAGGCTGCGTTGGAGACCGTACACTTCTTCGACAAGATTGATGGCTTCATCCCTTGTCCACATGCGCATGTCGAGGGCGACTTGATCATTGCGGGAGCGAGCTGTGTGCAGTTTGGCACCTGCTGGAATCGCCTTGGTCAGTGCGGATTCGATGTTCATGTGAACATCCTCAAGCTCCGGTTTCCATTCGAAGCGCCCGGCCGTGATATCATCTCCAATCTTTTCCAACCCCTTGCAGATGTCGCTGCATTCCTTCTTGGTAACTAGCCCGATGCGGTGGAGCATGCGCGCATGTGCCATGGAGCCGATGATATCCTGTTTCCAGAGCCTCCAATCAAAGGAAATGGATTGCGAGAAGGCCGCCACATCCTGGCCCGGCCCCGAGGAGAAGCGTCCGCTGCGAGAGACCACTGAACTTTTTTTGCTCATGATTAGACGGGGTAAACGTTAATCGGCAGGTTTGGCGCGGCAAAGCGAAATCCTGCGCTTGGAGTCGGGTTCACGTTTTGAAGGAATCGCTGCTGCAAGAAATGATGAAGAGGGTTAAATTTAAAAAGCTGCAAGAATTGCTTGCAGCTTCGTGAGGGGGCACTGATTTCTGACAATCAACTTATGGAGTCGGCTTGTCGCCTTTTGGGGCTTTGTGATCGCCTTTGGGACCACCTTTGCGATGGCCAAGGCCGGCTTTGTCCATGCGGGCGCGGTCTTCCTTGCTGATGGCTTCACGCTCGGTCTTATCGAGTTTGCCGTCTTTGTTGGTGTCGTACTTGGCCCTGATTTCCTTCATCAAGTCCTTTTGTTCGGCGGTAAGTTCCGGACGCTTGGGGCGATCGGCATGATCTGCCGGTGGCTTGGCATCTTCGGCGCGGAGGGTTCCGGTGAAAGCGGTCGCCAAGATGGCGGTGAGTAACAGGGTATTCTTCATAATCTGAACTATTTGTTCGTGTGTTTCTACTGATGTACTAACACTTGAACAGACGGTCCGCGCGCAGGAAAGGTTACAGAGGACAGTGATCAGCCGAGTATTTCTTCCAGCTTATTCCGGAGGTCCTCAGGCTTGAATGGCTTTTGCACGAAGCCGGCCAGCCCCTTGCCGGTAAAACGGGCGATGGCTTCCTGTTCATTGAACCCACTCATCAGGACGACTTTGACATCGCCCTTTAGCCGGCGAAGTTCGCGGAAGGTCTGCTCGCCATCCATGCGTGGCATGGTTAAGTCCATCAGGACCAGTTTGATTTCAGAGATGGACGCGCCAAATACTTCGAGACCTTGAATACCGTCATTGGCTACTAGAACCTTGAATCCGAAAGCTTCGAGCATGCGGGCGGACACTGTGGCGACGGTTTCCTCGTCGTCCACCACCAGAATCGTGCCTGAGCCGCGCCATTTGGATGCATCACCCAAGCGGTTGCCTGAGTGGTCCTCGGATGATCCATCAACACAGGGGAGCAGGAGTTTGAAGGTTGAGCCGCGCCCGGCCTCGCTATAGACCTTGAGGGCGCCACGATGTCCCCGGACAATCCCAAGAACTGCAGCCAAACCCAATCCGCGTCCTGTGAATTTGGTGGTGAAAAATGGATCAAATATCCTCGACTTAGTATCGGCGTCCATGCCGCATCCGGTATCGCTGATTTCGAGATAGATATAATCGCCTTCTGGCAAATCCGGAGCGAGGTAGGCCTCACGGAGGTAACGTCGGTCAACTCTGGACAAGCCGGTACGGAGGGTGATGATGCCGCTTTTAGTGCCAATGGCCTCGGCAGCATTGATCACCAAATTCATAATAATCTGGCGGAGTTGAGTGATGTCGGCTGCGACCGGAGGAAGATCAGGGGTCAGAGCGTATTTGAGAATGCATCCTTTGGCTGCGGAAACCTGCAATAACTGCATGGTGCTCTCCACCAAGGCGCTGATGTCAACGCGCTGGACGACGAAACGTCCCTTGCCCGCATAGGCGAGCATCTGCTTACAAAGATCGGCGGCGCGAAGGGAGATATCCTCAATGCGCTTGAGGAAAATCTGGGCCTCGACATCGGAGGCGAGTCCCATGCGCGCCAAGCTGGCATTACCAAGAATTCCGGTCAGAAGATTATTGAAATCATGAGCGATGCCGCCAGCCAGCACGCCTAGGCTCTCGAGTTTTTGTGTCTCCTGGAGTTTTTGGTCCAAGGCCAGCTTTTCCTGCTCCGCGCGGCGTCGGAGGGTGATGTCGTGGCTGACGCCGACAATGCCCACCACTTTCCCTGAGGAATCGAGCAGGGGCATCTTGGTGGTGAGAAACCATCCGTCACCTCCACCCGGGAGTGTGTAGGGCTCCTCACGGTTGAGGACGGGTTGGCCGGTTTCTATCACTTTTTGGTCATCGGCAGCATAAGCTTCAGCAATTTTGGCGGGACAGAAATCATAGATGGTTTTTCCAACGATTTCTGCGTCAATTGCCGCTCCCAACAGTCGTCGATTGGACTCGTTGATCATCAGAAACCGCCCTTGAGTGTCTTTGACGAAAATGTAGTCGGGCAGGGTGTCGATTAGCGTGCGCAGGAGGGATCTTTCCTGGGCAAGCATTTCTTCGGCGTGCTTGCGCTCAGTGAGGTCTGTCATGGCGCCAGCCATGCGTATGGGTCTCCCGTTCTCATCCCAAATGGCCTGCCCTCGCGAGTTGAACCAACGGTATTCGCCGTTTTTGTGCCGGACTCGCAGGTCGAGGTTATAAGGGCTCCGATCTTCAAGGTGTCGCTTCAGTGCTCTTGCAACCATCTCCCTCTCGTCCGGATGAAGTCGTTCGTAAAAGAATTCTGAGGTTGAAGGAACTTCGTCCCAGGAATAGCCGAGCAGTTCCTTCCAGCGCGGTGAAAAATAAGTTCGATTTTGGATGAAATCCCGGTCCCATATGCCGTCGTGGCTGCCTTGAACGGCACGCGCAAAACGTTCCTCACTGTCGCGCAGCGCTTCTTCAGCAGATTTGCGGTCCGCCACTTCACGTTCCAGACGAAGGTTGGCCGCGGTCAGTTCCCTCGTCCTTGCCTCAACCAATGAGGTGATTTTTTCAGCTTTGCCGGTTGCGGTTTTTAAATATGCCGTGATCAGCAAAGTCAAAAGCAAACCGCTCACAAAAGTAATTCCAACGCTGTAGGTGCGCTGGCTGAGCAACCATTCTTCGGTGGGCTGGAAATAAATGCGGGTTTGTCGTGTGCCAATGGCGAGAGGCAGATCAATGACTCCTTCCTTCCGCACTTGGTCTATTTTTAGGTTGGTTGTGGGCTGGATGTCGGTTCCGGATCGATGCTGATGGAGGATCTTTGTCGGTTCATTGGGTGTTTCATCCACGATCGTGCTTCTTAGGCCGGCGGGCGTGGGTTGTTCCAGTGCCTTGTCAAACGCATCCTCCAATCGGAAAATAACCTGAACAAATCCCCGGATTTTTTGGCTGGTCTCTCGGCGGTGTGGAGTCAGGCTTGCCCCTTGGAAGACAGGAAGTGCAAGAATCATGGACAAATGACGCTCATCTTCCTGAACCAAAAACAAACCGCTCGATACGCCGAGTTCTCCCGTCTCCAGGCACTTCTTGAGCATTGCCGAGGTCGGGCCAAGTTGCAGGTCGTAACCGATCGCCCGCTGATTCCCCGACAAAGGGAAAATAAATTGGATGGGCCAGTAGGTAGAACGACTCGGTGCCAAGACCATTCTGTTTCCAGGAGCAAGATCGGAAATTTGGAACCCCGGAAACACGTTGCTGCGGGTGGTTGTCTCAAAATTTTTTCGGTCCTGCCCCTTCACGACCGGCACCCATTCAAGCGCTTGAAGGCCTGGCAGGCGCCCGTAGAGATTGCTTGAGACAGCGATGAAGGAGTCGTATGTAGGCTCTGGTGGAAAATGGATCAGGTTTCGCAGCGAATAGAGGCCTTCTTTATAAAGTTCAATCTGTGTCTTGACGGCGTTGGCCTGGCTTTCAGCGCGGCGCACCAATTCGCTCTGGAGTCGGGTCTGTTCCCAATCCCTGACTTGTTTGGAGCAAATCAAGGTTATGAGTACGCCCGCTAGCGCGATGATCGCCAACTCGGAACTTAGTAATGTTCGTGTGCGTCGCAAGGTTGCTTACTTTAGCGCATGGCCCCCGCTTTCGTCATGCTCAATTATGTGACTATTTCTTGGGTTGCGAACAGGGGCTGGAGACGCGAATGTGGACGCATGATTCTGAAGTTCTTACGCATGTTCGGCTGGGTGCTAGGCACTGGGGTGGCGGCCTGTTTTGGTGGCGAGTGGCCTGAATTTCGCGGAGCCGCCGGCGACGGGCACGCGGATGGGGCAGTTCTGCCGCTGCATTGGTCGGCCAACAGTAATGTGGTGTGGAAAGTGACCATACCCGGCCAGGCTTGGTCGTCACCGGTGGTCTCGGGTGGGAGGATTTATCTGACAACGGCAGTTGCGGAGGCGGGCAATGCGCCGTCGCTCCGAGTTATGGCTCTCGAAGCAAAATCCGGCAAAATGGTTTGGGATAAGGAAGTGCTCACCCCTGCGAAAGCAGTTGGTATGCACGGGAAAAACACTCATGCCAGTCCTACTCCGATCCTGCGCTCAGGAAAATTGTATGTTCACTTCGGGCATTATGGCACGGCCTGCCTCGACTTGGACGGCAAGGTCCTCTGGCGCAATGAATCGTTGGCGTATCCCCCGGTTCACGGCACAGGGGGGTCGCCGATTTTGGTGGGGAATAGATTGATTTTCACTTGCGATGGGGCGAGTGATCCGTTTGTGGCCGCGCTTGATGCTGATAATGGCAAGCTTGCATGGCGCTTCGAACGCAAGAGCGGCGCGGATCGAAAATTCTCCTTCTGCACGCCGACGGTTATCCAGCTGGATGGCAAACCCGTGGTGATCACTCCAGGTAGCGGTGTGGTCAATGCGCTGGATCCGGAAACGGGTCGCGAATTATGGCAGGTGACTTACGGCAATGGTTACTCAGTCGTTCCAAAGCCGCTCTTCGGAAACGGGTTGTTGTATGTGGCAACGGGTTTCGATCGTCCCTCACTGCTGGCCATTAAACCGGGTGGATTAGGGGATACGACCTCCAGCAACGTGGTTTGGACTGTAACCAAGGGGGTGCCTAATACTCCTTCGTTGGTGTTGCACGGCAAAGAGATCTACATGGTGTCCGATGGCGGCATCGCCTCATGCCTGGACGCCCTGACTGGCGCGGTGCATTGGTCCGAGCGGGTCGGCGGCAATTATTCTTCCTCGATTGTGGCAGCCGGAGATCGCATCTACTTTCAAAACGAGGAAGGCGTGGCAACTGTCGTCCGAGTAGGCAAAACTTTTGAAAAGCTGGCAACCAATGATCTCGGTGAACGCACACTGGCCTCATATGCCGCAGATGATCGTGCACTCCTGATTCGTACTTCAGAGCACCTCTGGCGGATTGAAGAGTCTGCCGCCGCCCAATAAAGTCAGCGTTCAATGCCGACGGGATAGAGCAGGTACCTCGAATCGTAAAACTTGGTGCGCTCGTAAAACCATTGAAGGCGGGCGCGAGGGTTGGCGGCAAACTCTGGTTCCCTAGCCAATTTCGCCTCGAACTGGGCTTTCAATTTGGGGTCTCCGGCCAGCATCTCGTCCGCCATGGGAGCGACCACATATCCTTCGATGTACTCGGTGCGCTGGAGGGGCTCCAGAAAAAATCCCCACGCGAAAAAGGAGTCCTCGCATTCGGGCTCCAGCAAGGCCATTGCCAAATCTCCCAAGGGCTGGGCCGCAGGCACGCGCACCGAACCGGCCGGAAATGTTTCCGTGTGTGGCTCGGCCACAACACTGGTCTTTAGAGTGTGACGATTTTCAAAGGGGTGGAAATTCTCGCCCGGGATGGGGTGGGGGTTCTGCAATCGATACATCTCAACACTTACCGTAGTCGCCTGCTTTAGTATTTCCATTTGAATCCCATGAAGTTTGAGACGGGCAATAACTTCCGGTTTTGTGATGGGTACCCAGTAGGCTTTGGGTCGTGAAATATTCGTGGAGGCTTGATCGAAGAGAACAGGAATCTTGGGGTATAGTTGGGGAATCCCCAGCCATCGCACTTCAAGTTGGCCTGAAGCCGCCGATTGAAACGATTCATGGCTGACGCCTAGAAAGTCGATGGTGCTTTGGCCTCCGCCGACACTGCCCCAGTTGATCGGAATGGTGGGAGTGGCGGCCGATTGATCGGCTTGAATGGCTTTTGCAAGCTCAGACCCGTGTGACGCCAGCGTCCTGAGTGCTGATTCGAGCAGAATGTAGGTGCCCAAGACTCGTTGCCGGTAAGGCTTGAGCGAATGGATTTCCACCAAAGCAGACGCAATGTGGCGAAGATCCCCATAGCCGTTTGAGAACCGGGGGTTAAACCTGCCAATGGTGAGACCCTTGCTGGCATCGTGCTCATCGCTGGCGGATACGAGCGGGCCGGGGATGTGGCCGGCTTCTTTCAAGGCCGTCTCGGTGGCTCCACGAAAAGTTTTGTCCAGCCATAAGCCGATATGAGGCGACCAACCGGTTAGACCTAAGTCGCCGTTGTAACCGAAGGTAATGTCGTACTGATAATCCATGCCGTCCGTAACGTGCAAATCCAGATAAAGGCTGGGTGCCCACGCGTTAATTATGGTGATCATCGCCTGCATTTCCGGGCTGTCGGCCTTCATGTAGTCGCGGTTTAGATTTAGATTTTGTGCCGTGGTTCGCCAGCCCTGATGGATCGGACCCCGTTGATTCGGACGGTTCCACTCAGAAGAACGTTCATGGCCGTCGGCATTGAAGATCGGAACGAATAGAAAATTAGCACCATCCAGAAGCGCCCTCTTTCCTCCGAAGGCGATATCTCGCAGCAGCATCAACCCTGCATCTTTGCCGTCAATCTCGCCTGAATGAATTCCAGCCTGGGCAAGGAGAGTTGGCTTGCCGTTCGTTTTTAGCGTTTTGGCGGTTATGGCTTTCGGGCGACTTGCAACGACTACATAGAGAGGTCGCCCCTGCGCAGTTCGGCCGAATTCCACCAATGAAAGCAGCGGCGAGGCAGTGGCCAGCCTTTTCAGGTAGGCAACGGTTTCCTCGTAACCTGGAGTATCGGTGAGGCCTGTTTTTTCCGAAGGGGTAATCCAAGGATGGTCCCTTGCGACAATTAGTGCCTCGCTCTTCCCATGCCAGGGAACCGCGGGGGGCAGGAAATCCTGTGGGCCTTCGGCCCGGGCCGAGACCATCAGGAGCGTTAGCGCGATGGCTCGGAAAAGCGGCCGGAGTTCATGGATTAAAATCAGCGTTCTCACTCTGCGCGGAACGATAGGCGGGGTTTTGCCACTGCGCAATCACTTGCGTTTTTATTGGGCGAGGTTTTTGGCGTCCGTCGTGTTTAGGGCTTGGCATTTATCAAGTCGGGCTTCAAACCTTGAGCATGTCACTTCGCCGTCTGCGCCGGGTAATGAGTTGGGGATTGCTCGTTGCACTATTGATCTGCCTTGGCGCATGGCTATTCTTGTATCGGGTCAACGCAGGGGCGTCTGCGCCTAGAGGTTATGGAAGCGAAAGCCAGATCTATGCAGCCCTTATCACCCGTGCTTTGAGTCTTGTGGACATGAATCCGCCCACCCCACTCGGAGTGGTGGAGCGGCTGGGCGTTGAATATCGTCGCGTGGGTGACAGGCCTTTGCTGCTTGATCTCTATTCACCCACAAACCTGATGGGGAAAGTGCCGGGGTTGATTTTCATTCATGGCGGCGGTTGGAAATCGGGAAAACGGCAGGATTACCGGGTTTACACTAGTTATTTTGCGACACGCGGTTACGTGGCGGCCACCATCGATTACCGCTTAGTGCCTGAGGGCAGGATTGATGAACAGTTGTCAGATTGTCAGGCTGCCATTGGTTGGATGCGCACCAATGCGGTTTCGCTGGGGGTGGACCCCGGCCGTTTGGTGGTGGTTGGGGGATCAGCGGGTGGGCATCTCAGTTTGCTCAGTGGTTACCTGGCTGCGAAAGCTGAGGCCAAGGCTGCCCCCGGCTGGCGAGACCCCCATAGAGTGTCGGCGGTGGTCGATTTATATGGGCCGGCCGATCTGACTGCCCCCGAGGCAAAGAATGTCTCGCTAGTGACGAATTTAATGGGAGGCAAGATGGAGGCTGCGCCAGACCGATGGCGTATGGCTTCACCATTGTTTTTGGTGGATTCCAACAGCCCACCCACCCTCATCTTTCAAGGAACCATTGACCAGATTGTACTAGTCAAACAAAGCGATGCCTTGGCCGAGAAATTGAAAGCCTTCGGAGTTCGTTATGAGTATGAACGTCTCGACGGCTGGCCTCACACCATGGATGCCGCTCGACCGGTGAACAACTATTGCCGACAGCGTATCGAGCAATTCTTGGATAGCATTCTGAAATGATCGCCAAGTCGTATGGGTGCGATTTGCGCTTTCACTTAAATATTAAGCCAACACTGCCTTGATAACATTTCCTTCGACGTTGGTTAGGCGTCGCTGGACGCCATTGTGCTCAAAGGTGAGTCTTTGATGATCCAAGCCCAACAGATGAAGAATGGTGGCGTTGAGATCATAGAGTGGGTGGATATCTTGAATGGCCTTTTGGCCTAGTTCGTCGGTCACCCCATGGCTGACCCCCCGTTTGACGCCTGCTCCAGTCATCCAACATGTGAAACCGTCGGGGTTGTGATCGCGGCCTTGCGCGCCTTTTTGGAAGAAGGGCATGCGGCCAAATTCAGTGCACCAGACCACCAAAGTTTCTTCGAGTAGTCCGCGTTGGTTGAGGTCGCGAATCAGTGCTGCGGCTGGTTGATCCAGAATGGCGGCGTGTTTATCGTATTGTTCTTTGAGTTTGCTGTGTCCGTCCCAATTCAACTCGCCTCCGCTGGCATAGGCACCGTTGAACAATTGGACAAAGCGAACGCCCTTTTCGATAAGGCGCCGGGCGAGTATGCAGTTGCGGGCGAAGCCAGCTTTCATGGGGTTCGCGGGGTCGTCGGCTCCGTAGCTGGTGAGGACATGGGCAGGCTCGGTGGAGAGATCGCTGATCTCGGGCACGCTGAGTTGCATTCGTGCGGCGAGTTCGTAACTGGCAATGCGCGCAGCAAGTTTGCTGTCGTCCTGATGCTGCTCCAAGTGGCGCTGGTTCATGCGCTGTAGCAGCGAGCGCGCAGCTTGGTTTGCATCCGGCGCAACGCCTTGCGCAACCAAATGGCGTACGGGATCTTTGGCGCTGAAGGTAGTGCCTTGGAATGCGGCAGGGAGGAAGCCGGGGCCCCAATTATTGGAGCCATTTTGTGGAACGCCACGCGGATCAAGAATGGAAACAAAGGCGGGCAGGTTTTGATTCTCGCTCCCCAGCGCATAACTGATCCACGAGCCAAGGCTCGGAAAGCCGTCCAAGACAAAACCGGTGGAGAGGAAGTTTTCAGCCGGGCCGTGAGTGTTGCTCTTGCTGGTCAGCGAATGAATGAAGGCGATGTCATCAGTGAGTTCGGCCAGGTGCGGAATTAGGTCCGATACCATCTTGCCTGTCTGACCTCTCGGACGGAACGCATATTGCGGACGCGCGAGGTTGCCAGCGGGGCCTTGGAAAGTGACGGCCGGTCCTCCTGCCAGCGGTTTGCCATCCTGCTTGATCAGCTCGGATTTGTAGTCCCACGTTTCAAGCTGGCTGACTGCTCCTGCGCAAAAAATGACAATGACGTTTTTGGCCTTCGCTGGAAAATGAGTCGCCCGAGGCGCGTACGGGCTCGAAGAATCAATGATGGTTCCATTTGCGGCTAGCAATCCATCCCCGCTGAGAAGGTTGGTCAATGCAATCCCGCCCAAGGCTGTGGCAGTGCTGGACAGGAAGCCCCGGCGATCCAGCATATGCCGTCCGTGACTCGAAAGATGTTCAGAGTGGTGGCTCATGGAATAAACAGGAACTCGTTGCTGTTAAATATAGCGCGGCAGAGGGTGGATAGCCCGTGGGTGCGAACCACCGATTGGGCATCGGTTGTTTCGGCGGAGGTGGGATTGCGGCTCAGCGCAAGTTGGTAAGTGCGTCGGATTTGTTGGGTGACATCGGCACCAGCCTCGCCTTTGATGCGCAAGGCGAAGACATTAGATTGATCCAACGTGAATTGGCTATTGAATAGGTTTAGAGCCTGGATGGGAGTGGTGGATTCCCTGCGTCGAGCTGTGCTCTGCCCGGCGTCTGGGCAATCGAATGCGCCGAATACTGCCTCCCGTTCACGGCGTACTTTGTGCGCGTAGATCATTCGCCGCAGTCCATCGCCGCTGAACGATTCGACAGGGTTGAAGCCGCTCAATCCTCCGCGATTGTTGAAAAGATCAAAACCGCGCCCACCCATTTTCAGATTCAGATTTCCACTGACGGAGAGCATTGAATCCCGGATGGACTCTGATTCGAGGCGGCGTGAGGGGAAACGCCAGAGCAGGTGCATGTCGACATCCTTGGCGGCCGCAGCGGAGTTGTTGCGGGTGGATTGGCGGTAGGTGGACGAAAGGACGATGAGGCGGTGCATCCGCTTCACCGACCAGCCGGTTCGGATGAATTCGCATGCGAGCCAATCGAGCAACTCGGGATGCGAGGGCTTTGTGCCGTTGTGGCCGAAGTCGCTCGAGGTATCCACCAACCCAGTACCAAAGTGACCCTGCCAAATGCGATTCACCATCACCCGTGCCGTGAGTGGGTTTTTCGGATTGCTCAGCCAATCGGCAAGGGCTAATCGGCGCTCTTGTTCCGCTGATTCCTTTGGCAGTTTCAAGTTGCCCAGCACACTCAGCACGGCAGGCGTGACTTCATCCTTCGGCTGTTCGGGGTCGCCCCGATTTAGGAGGTGGATTTCGTCAGGTTTACGGAAGGTCCCAGCGAAGGCCATCTGGCCGACTGCTGCCGCAATCGTGGTTTGCAAAGACTTTCTTTCGGCGATCAGCGTATCGGCCTGCCTTGCTTCGGCGGGATTGAGCCCGGCCGTCGAGAAAGTTGGCACTCGCGGGTTGGTGTCGCCGGGCGTATAGGCGCGTCGATCGGCTGAACTGGCAACTCTCTGCCATTGGCCCGAGGCATCCACGATCTCAATCAGATAATTAGTGGCGAGGCGGTCGTTGAACTTGCCTTCACGGTCCCGGCCCCAGACCACGCGATCAATGACGCGATCACCGGCGAATTCCAGCACGATCCAACCCTGGCCTTTCTCATTAGACATCCAACTGTGTGAGTTGCCGTAGAGTCCGTCGTTGATTTGATGCAACTCATGACGGTCTGCCACCACAGTGTCGCCCGATGAAGTCGCGGTCGTCCCAGCACTGGCCAGCGCAATATTGTGCGACTCATTGTCAAAGACCTCCAGTTCGTCGAGGCACGGTTCCAGTCCGTTGGTTTCATTTATGGTGAAACGCAGACGCCGTGTGCGCACCGGTTCGAAGCGATCTGTGTTTACAGCCGCGCTCACCGCTGGTCGCGGAGGCGGGACCGTCACCAGTCGCGTCATCGCAGCCAAGGAAGGCCCTGCTTCCAAGGTATAGGCTGTGGGCAGTCGATCGGTCAGCTTGCCTTCGCGGTCGCGGCTCCATTGAATTTTGCCAATACGAGTAGCCGCCGGAAGTTCGAACAACACCCAGCCCCGGCCTGCCTCATCGGTCATCCAACTGTGGCTATTCCCGTACTTTCCGTCGTTGATGTGCTCCAGCCGGTGGCTCTCGGAGGTCCGACTTCCCGACGCAGTTACTTTGGTGCCGAGGCTGGCCAAAGCAATATTGCGCGGGGTGGGTTCGTCCGTGAAGATTTCAAACTCATCCACACAGGGTTCGATCAGGCCCAGAGTTGGATGCAGGTTGGCGTCGTGAATGGTGAAGCGAACAAACTTCGCGGTTAAAGGGGGGAAGTTTTCTTCATTGAGCTCTGCCTTGGTTGGTTTTGGCGGTACATTACCCACACGGGCCAGCGGTTCGAACCGCTCAAGGCTCTTCTCTATCTGCGCCAGTCTCTTTTTCAGGATCTCCGCATCCTGCCGTTTGGTCAATGTTTCAGGCGTTTGCAATTCCCTTTCCTCATACTCCACGCCCGCGAAGAATGCCTGCATTGAGTAATAATCGCGCGCGCTGATGGGGTCGAATTTATGATCGTGACAGCGTGCACAGCCGATACTCAGCCCCAAAAAAGTCTGGCCGGTGTTCACCACGATTTCATCCAATGAATCCTGACGAGCCAGCCGCTTTGAAATATCATCCGCACCGATTTGCCCGGACAAAAGCACTGAAGCGGTGACAAGGAATCCAGTGGCCGCGTCATTCGCTAATGCGTCACCTGCGATCTGCTCGCGGATGAAGCGGTCATACGGTGTGTCCTTGTTAAACGCCTCGATCACGTAGTCCCGATAGGGCCATGCATTGGGGCGTTCGGTGTTGACTTCGAAGCCGTGGGTGTCGGCATAGCGGACGACATCCAGCCAGTGCTGCGCCCACCGTTCACCGTAACGCGGGGATTTCAATAGATCATCGACGACGCGTTCGTAAGCATCACCGCGCTTGTCCTTGGCAAAGGCCGTAACTGCTTCCGGCGATGGAGGCATCCCAATCAGATCGAAATACATCCGTCGCAACCATGTGACCCGATCCGCCTCGGGCGCAGGCTTCAGTCCTTCCTTTTCCAACCGCGCAAGAATGAATCGGTCGATTCCTGTTTTTGGCCGCGCCTTGCTCTTGTTGATTGGTTGCGGAGGATTCGTGAGGGGTTTGAAACTCCAGTGATCCCGTTTGTCACCCAGTTTCAACATGTCTGCGCTCTCCGGCCAGACGGCTCCCGCATCGACCCATGCCGTAAGAGTGGCAATTTCCATAGCCGAAAGCTGCGGTCCTTTGGGTGGCATGCGCTCATCCTCCTCCGAGCTCGTAAGAAAACGAATCAGCGGACTTTCACCGGCCTTGTTGGGGATGATGTCCGGCGCGTGCTGCTCTCCGCCTTTGAAAGCCGCTGCTTTGACATCCAATCTCAACCCGGATTTTTGCTTTTTCTCCCCATGGCATTCATAACAGTGATTTTGCAGGATGGGCCGCACATCGCGGACAAAGTCGACTGGTGCGGCGAGGGCGTTCGCCGCGACAAGCAATGAAATGGAGATAAAGACCCTCATGACATGCTTCCACGATACGACTGACCCGTTGCTTGCTGCGAGCGGATTTTGTCAGTGGTATTAGAGCTGCCGAGCGTGGCAAGTTCTTACCGTCGCGCTCGCACGAAGACGTTGGTGTTACCCAGAGTCAGAGTGATGGTGGTCGCGTTGGTGGCGACCGGTGTCCAATCGTGCAGATCGGATGAGCGTTCGATAATCCAGTTGCCCGAGCTGTCTCCGCTGAGATCCAGTTTGACCGTGCCGTCTCCCAACAGGAGAGGGGCCGACCACTTCGCTTCAACGGGCGTGGCTGTGGGAGGAATAATCAAATAGTCCGATGCTCCAATCACACTGGTTCCATCACGGACGAGTACGCGCCAGTAGTGTGGAACCGCCGCACCCGCAGACATACCAAAAGAACCGGTCAGATTGGTGGTCGTGAGAACGGTCTGGCCATTGTGTTGCAAGTCGAACGTAAGGCCATCGCGGGTAGCGGAAGTGACAGCGAAGGAAATAGCTTTTTCGTCGGAGGATTTTTCTAGCGCAACCATGGCTGGAGGGATGTGGGTATTCCCAAGATACCCAACCACACTTAGAGGGTTTGCTTCATTAGCTGCGGCGGAATAGACGAAGCGTCTTTGATCTATTTGTGAAAGCACCCGAGTGCCAACGGTCAAATAAGGACGGAAATTGACCCAATAAGCCTGTGCAACTTGCCTGTATGAAGATGGAGGATTTCCCAAGGCATCAGAAACGAACGCTCCTTGCACAGTCCATCCGAGACCGGCCAAAGTACTGAAGGAGCCGGCTACTAGGAAGCTGTTGTCGAATTCAGTGAAAATTTGATCGACGGCCTGGTTGGGAGCTCTGTTTGTGGCAAATTTGCCGTCAATTTTCCAGTCAGGTTGAAAGGAGAGCAGATTGGTTTGTGGTGTTGAGTTATAATTCGTGAAAGAACCTCCCACAGCGATACGCCCATCAAACGAGACAGCAATTGCTCTTACCTCGCCATCAAATCCGGCACCAACTGAAAAGCTCAGATCCCTGCTTCCGTCAGAAGATACTTTGGCGAGACCTTTGGAAGACGATCCCTGATAGTTTACGAAGGAGCCGCCCAGTAGAACTGAACCGTCAGCAACAAGCGCCAGCGCTTTTACTTCGCCGTCCGGCCCTGTCCCCACATTGAAGGATGAGTCGAGCATGCCATCAGAGCGAGCTCGCCTTAATCGCGCGGAAGGCACGCCATTCAGACGGGTGAAGTCCCCGGCGAAGGTGACCGTACCAGACCACTGACGCAGTAAGGCATTGATCGCTCCGTTAGCGACTATGGGTGCGAATGTGGGATCACGCCTCCCATCGGTAGTTAGCCGCACGAGTTGCCATGCATCCGCTATGGAATCGGTCAAAAATTCGCGCGCCACATACAGACCCTCACCATCGACCCAAAGAAGAGCTGTCACCCTGAACGGGGCAGGGCTATCTGGCAGAAACGTCAGATCCGCCTCCCCTTCTGGGCGAAGCTTAACCAGCCCGCTCAGAGGAAGCCCCTCCCAAGTCGTGAAAGCACCTCCGAGAAAAGCTGCACCGTTTTCGCCATTCGCCATGGCGACAATGGGGCTGTCAACATGGGTCGCCACCGCATAAGGAAATCGCTTGGAGGAGCCTAAGTCTGGATCTGCAGGCACAACAGAAAATGGAATTCCATTGGTTTCGACGGGCTGAGCTGCCCAAGAGCTTAGAAAAAAGGCACTAAAAGTCCCATTGGTGGGCTTGGGTTGAAACTCAACACGGATGGCTTTTTTCAGATGGCCCTTGGATACTGGAATTCTTAAGTTGACCGTGGGTTGGTATGAGCCGGGGTAACTGGTTGTGAATGCGCTCTGTATCACGCATTCACTATCCGTAAGGTTATCGCCGTTAATTACGGACATTTTGAATGGGTGAGACGGAAAATCCATCAGGAAGGTAGTTGATTGTTCCACAATCGGTTCTCCTTGGCGAAAGCTTCCTGCCAAGTTGAACTGATACCCTCCCGCGTGGACAGCTATATCTCCCGCTTTTGTTAAAATCGGTAGTCCTTGAATTTCAGATCGTAGGAAAGATTCGTTGATCCGTCCGAACCCATCCACCATGGCCAACATCATTGAGGTATCTGTGCCAGAAGAGTTGGTGGTTAGTATGAAGATGGAATTGTCGGAGAGTTGGGCTGCCATTCGTTCGCCGGGTTTCGGAGTTCGCTGCAGACCGAATGGGCTTTGGAATGAATCATCAATGCCTTCTGTTGTACCCCCATATTTACTAGCCACCTGATTTAAACGAATAAGGGAATTGGTCTGGAAAGCGTTATTCGGACTTTCAAGTTCCGATCGTCCGAGAGCCAGAATTTGATTGTTTCTTTGAACCAGCACTTGGTAAATGGTGGTGCTGTCTACCGCTTGTACCGACGAAACATCCCCACTTAGTCCTATCCTAGCCAGCCCATGAGGCACTGGTTTATCATACCCACCATCCCACAGGAGTGATCCCCCAGCGAAGTATGATTCGTCATAATCATGGCTGGATTGTAGATCGTTTACAACGGAGTCCATCTTCAACATGCAGTAAAAGCGGCTATCCAAAGTTCCATCTGATGTGAATATTTTTGCAAGCGCAGTGCGGGGCTGTCCTTGGACGTGTTGGAAAGCGCCGCCGATGATCAAACCGCCATTGGGAGTAGGAAGAAGGCAATGAATGGTGTTGTCAGCTTCGACGGAAAAACTTTCAAAAACCGTGCCGTTTGGAGCGATTTTAAAAATGCGGTTGCGGTTTTCGACGATCGCGGCGAGGTAAAGATTTCCCTCCTCGTCAAAAACAAGCACACATGGCGCCGCCAACGATTTTAGGAAGACTGAAAAATTCTGGCTGGGTTTGCCGTCTCGATCCCTTCGTATCACGCCAGAAGATGTCGCGTAAACTACGCGCCCATCATCCTGCACCGCGCTGGCCAGCACGTCTGTAATGGGCGCAAATTGCGGGTTAGGACTACCGTACTCATTGTCGTGGATGGTCACACTCCGCATGGAGGAGGGAGCGTTGGAATTGCCAGTCGTTGTTACTGCAAGCTGAAGTTTTAAATCGCCGTCCAGAATCGCGTTGTCTTGGATCGGGATGTTTATTTCCTTAGGGTTAACTTCGCCATCGGCAAATTCAACAGTTAAATTAGCTGCGTGAACGCGGTCGTTGTTTTGTCCCTCTGTGATTGTGGATCGAATGATTGCTGTGGCGATCCCCTGCGCACCGCCTTGCCTAACCACCCGGAGCTTCAAACTACCGCTGTTTTCCTTCACAATTGAATCGAACGGTGCAAGCGTGCAGTAAGCAGGAATGGGATCATTGTAGAGTAGGTAAGTGATTTGTTTGAGAGGGACTGCTCCCGAAGCGTAGGAAAAGACTAGGATCTGGTTGTTGGGTAGAATTAAAGCCGCCACGATACTCGGCAGGTTGAAGCTTTTTGGGGCAAACGGCGTGAAGGACGGATCCACTGTGCCGTCAAGATTGAACCGGCGCAAAACACTATTACTCCCAATGATTAACAGCTTCGTGTCAGCCTGGACTGCAGCGATACTTCCCGAATTGGTTAGCCAGGAGGCTGAACTTAAGATAAGGCCTTTGGCGTCTAGAATGGGGTTAGTCCATGTCATTCCGTCAGAGTTTGTTACGGTTCCCAAGCCTAGAACCCGTCCATCAGGAATGGATGTCAGGGTCTCTAATCTTCCACTCCAGTCTGGATGGAAATCCGCATCAACATAACCCCAGGGCGAAATACGGTGCAGTTGATAGGGTTCGCTGGATCGTTCATGCGATGGTAATGAGGCGCTGATCCAGACTGAGTCATCCTGACGGGAAACCATGCCTCCTATTGCTGTCATCGGTTGTCGGCCGGCATCCGACAAAAATGGTTTAAAAGAGGGGTCAATGCTTCCATCCGCTGCAAGCTTGGCCATTCCGTATACGTACTTGCTGCTGGCCGCGTCGAATCCACCTTTGAGTAACATTGTTCCATTCGATAGCTCAGCTAAGTCAAAAAGGTTAAATTTGCCCTGCCCGATTGCATATCCAAAGTTGGTGAAAATCGTTGGGTTTGAGAAGGAGGGATCCTTCTGACTGTTGCTCAGAAATCTCTCAAATTTAATGTATTTTAGTCTGTCCGGAATTGAAAAATCGTTTACCACCCTGATACCGAGAAACTTGCCATCTTTGGTTGGCCTGACCTCCGTGAAAAATAGATTGGTAAACAAGAGATCCGATTTCAATTCAAACGATGGTGAAAGGCGGAGATAGCTGGTTTTTTGCGTCCGGTTTTTCTCGAAGTTGCCGCTCACTAAAAGATCTCCATCCTCCAGTTGGACAGCCCCGTAAGCGTAGTAGGAAAAATTGGTGAAAAATGGGGATGAACTCATGGTGGCATAGTCCACCGTGCCTGGCTGGCCGTTGGCGGGGATGATGACGGTGATGTTTGATTCCCCCGCGTTTACCAAGCCAAGAAATCCTTCCTTGGGACGCAGGTAAATGCGAAAGCTCTCGTCCTGCTCAAGCAAATGATCGGGAACAATTGAAACGGGAATACGAACCTTGTTTACGCCCGTAAGGTTGGTTCGATAAAGGATTCTCGATCCATCAACGTAATCGAGTCCCGATGAGGCGGCGATTCCCTCAAAAACCACTTCGATTGCGTCCAGTTCGGAGTTTCCGCTGCTCCCTTGAACATAAACTGTCACAAAAATATTTGAGCCGCCTTCAGAAATTGTCAGCTCCTTCACGCTGCCGAAGCTGAATACCGGTTCGCTGTTTTGAATAGTTGCCGTAACCGCGACAGACTGCGCGGAGGTCCCCCCTGTGGCATTGGTGAGAGAAGCCAAAAACCTATAGTTGTCCGGGAGGCGGTCATAAGTGATGGGCACGTTAACCGTGGCCTCACCCTGGCCTTCCGCGAAAACGATATGGTTGGTCTGATAACTGAAGCTGGATGGAGTGCCTACGTCCGGCAAGGTGTAGAAATCGACGCTCACTTCACCATCAGTACCCTCGTTGCGGAGAATTCGGATGGGCAGCGCGCCGCTCGACTCGCTGGCCGAGTACGAAAATTTTTCAAAGCTGAAATTTCCAGGATTAGCAAATGCGGTCAGTGCCGCAAACACCCACAAGAAGGCGAAGCTGAGGATAATGGTTTGCCATGAGTAGGTGCGATGGAGGTTCATAAGCCTTTAGTTCAGTGTTATCTTCCATCTTCAATGCCTGAGCGAAGGCATAGGTGTCAAGATTGGATAATGAAACGGTCGCTTCCTGATGCTTGCGAGGTGGCCGTGCTATTTCAGGGGGGTGGGCCGAATTCTGACGTTTAGCCTCAGTCCGGATTTGTGTTTCTCCAGCCCCATGGCACTCACAACAGTTCCTCTGCAAAATGGTTCGCGCATCCTGTTCGAAGGGAACCGGCGTGGTGAGCCATGATTTGTGAATCCTCATGACATGCTTGCACGAGCAGGCTTATCTGTAGCGTGCCGCAACCGGATTTTGTCGCACGGGATGTTTGATTACCTCGACAGCAGCTTGTTGGAGGTTTCTTCTACGGGTTCATCGACGATGCGTCCGTCGAAGAGGTGGACGTTGCGCTGGGCACGGTCGGCGAAGCGGGAGTCGTGGGTGACCATGCAGATGGTGGCGCCTTCGCGGTGGAGTTCGGAGAGGAGTTGCATGACCGCTTCACCGTTCTTCGAGTCAAGGTTGCCTGTGGGTTCGTCGGCCAGAAGAATCGAAGGCTTGCCTCCAAGGGCACGAGCCACGGCGACACGCTGTTGCTGACCGCCGGAAAGTTGTGAAGGGTAGTGATTGAGCCGGTGGTCCATTCCGACTTTTTCCAGGGCTTCTTTTGCGCGTTGCTTTCGTTCGGTGGCAGTCATGCCGCGATAGGTGAGGGGGAGTTCGACATTCTCAAACACGCTCAAGTCGCCGATTAGGTTGAAGCTCTGGAAGATAAATCCGACCTCGCGATTGCGAATGCGGGCGCGGGCCGCGTGATCGAGATTGGCGACGGACTGGCTGTTCAGGCTGTAGTGACCACTGGAAGGGGTATCGAGCAGGCCGAGGATGGCGAGGAGGGTCGATTTGCCGCAGCCGGATGGGCCCGCGATGCAGACGAATTCACCACGCTGGATATCCAGGCTGATATCGGCAAGGGCATGGGTTTCCAAATCGTCAGTTAGAAAGACTTTTTTGATGTCTTTCATTTGAAGGAGGGGTTCTTTTGTGATGCTCATAGGTTGCGTCTTAAAATTTGTGTTTCAGTTGAGTCTGACTCTGTCGTGGGAATCCCACTGGCTCATGTCCGATAGGATCATTTGATCGCCTTCCTGAAGGCCATTGATGATTTCAATGCTGCCAACGGAGCTGCGTCCGAGTTGCACAGGAATACGGACAGCCGCCTGCCCCGCCTCGACCAATTTGAAGAGGCTTACCTTGCTTTCGCTCTGTCCATTGACCGGGCGCCCGACGTAGAGGATATTTTCCAGCTTTTCCAAGGTAATGGTTCCGTCCACGGAAAGGTCCGGCCTGGCGCCTTTAGGCAGTGCACCATCGAGAGCGACGTCAACGGTTACCGTGCCGTTGACAACGGCCGGGTCGATGCGGACGACGTGGCCGGCTATGAGTCCGTTCCGGGTATCAATGGAGACCATCTGTCCATGTTGAACGTCCTTCGCCTGGGTTTCGGCGATTTTAATTTCCGCTTTTAATTTCGAAGGGTTGGCGATGCGCGCGATGTTCGCCCCCGCGAGCAACTGCTGCCCTTGTTGCAACGGGGTGATATCGCCAATGCGCTGAAGCACGCCGGCAAATCCGGCTTTGACCTGCAAGGCCGCGACCTGCTGCTGTTTCAGTTGGTATTGTTTGCGCAGCTTGCTCAGCTCGGCTTCCTGAACCACGATCTGAGCCGCAGCAGATTTAGCGCTGATCTCGAGCCGGTGCTTCTCAAGCTCGTGGCGGGAGGCCAATTCCTCCGCATGAGCGTGGGATTTCTTGGCAGCCAGTTCAGGGATCAAGCCCAAGGCGAGCAGTTTTTGATCGATCTCGGCCTCGATGCTCGCAGTGGTCAAATCGGATTTCAGGGTGGCAATGGTGGCTTGCTGTGTCAGTTGCTCGCTCTCCAGTTGGACCTTGAGTTTCTCCATTTGGGCCTCGCCCGATTGCACGGCGGACTCTGCCTCAAAGGCCAGTTGAACCAGTTCGGGGTTGGCCATTTCGACCAGCAAGGTATCGGATTTCACTATGACACCGGGAAGAAGCAAAATGCGTTCAACGCGGCCGGGGGTGGTTGCAGTGATCCAGATAATCTCTTCCGGCACGAGTGTTCCGTTACCCCTTACCTCCCGAAGCATGGAACCCCGTTTGACCGTGTCGACGAGCACTGAGGATTTTTCCACCGAAGGAGAAGCGGGTTTAAGACGCGAGAGGCCCAAGGTTACCATCACCAACAAAGTTAGTGAAATGAAGGCGGTGATCCACCGTTGGCGCCGGCGTTTCAGGATGAGGTCTGGTCTTTGAATGTCCAAGTTAGTGTGTGGTGTTTGGTGATTGGTGTTTAGCTTGGACTTGCGTTTTCCATCCAGCCGTCTTTCAGCTGGACGATTCGGTTTCCGTACGCGGCATTTTCCTTCGAGTGCGTTACTTGGACAATGGTGGTTCCTTCCAGATTGAGCTTTTTGAAGAGCTCCATGATTTCACGACCCTGGTCGGAGTGCAGGTTGCCGGTGGGTTCGTCGGCCAGCAGCAGCTTTGGTTTGGCAATGACAGCGCGGGCCACGGCCACGAGTTGTTGTTGTCCACCCGAGAGTTGGTTGGGGAAAAGATCCTTCTTGCCGACGATGTGAAAGCGGTCGAGCACGTCGGCGACGAGGGCTTGTCGCTCGGATTTGGGGATGTCGCGGTACGAGAGGGGGATGTCCAGATTCTCGGCGACGGTCAGGTCTTCCAGCAGGTGGAATTGTTGGAAGACAAACCCGACATACCTTTTGTTGAGGCTGGCACGGTCCTTCGGGGAAAGTCGGTGGACCGGGTAATCGGTGAAATGCAATTCACCCTCCCACGTGTGGTCATACATGCCAAGGATGGAGAGCAGCGTCGATTTGCCCGCGCCGCTGGGGCCCATGATGGTGATGAACTCTCCCTCGGCGATATCCAGATTAATCTGCCTTAGCACGTAGGTGAAACCGGCTTTGGTCTTGTGGCTTTTTTCGATGTTGCGAAGTTTAATCATGATTTCTGAAGTCAATGTTCGAGGCTGTGTCACTCATGGCGCAGAGCCTCCATGGGATTGACCTTCGCGGCACGGCGGGCCGGAAGGAAACAGGCGAGAAGGGCAAAAAGTAGGAGCAGTGTGCTAACGGAGGCCAGGAGGATTGGATTGTGAGGGGACAGTCCAAAGACCTGGCTTGAGAGCAGCCGGGCAGCGACGAAAGAAAGAGTGAGCCCGATGGCAAGACCGATCGCCACGACCCGGCCCGTCTGGAGGATGACCAATCGCATGAGGCCTCCTGAGTTGGCTCCGAGAGCGAGGCGGATGCCAAATTCGTTTGTGCGTTGAGCCACTTGATATGCAACCACACCAAAGATGCCGAGCGTCATGACCCCAAGTGCAATGGCGGCATAGAAGCTGAGTATGGACATTAGAAAACGGCGTTCAGCAACCGTATCGGTGATTATCTCGGTCATAGGTTGCACGCGAACTACGGAAAACCGCGAGTCCGTCTGCCTTATCGCATCCAGAAGAAACGGATTGAGTCGGCGTGACGGGGTTTGGCTTCTTACTACCACCTGTGCTCCGCCAAACGCATACTGCCAATAGAAGCGGGGTGGAGGATTCTGGTCCAGCCGAACATCGCGGGTGTCTTGCACTACTCCGATGACCTCAAGAATTCGGTCAGGATTTGAGCCCACGGTAAATTTTCCACCCACCGCCGAACGTCCGGGAAAAACCAGTTGAGCCGCTGCCTGGTTGAGCACGATGGCCTGCCCATATCCATTATCGTTGAGTTCAGAGTCGCGGAAGAACCTGCCATCCAGTAGTGGAATGCCCATGGCTTTGAAGTAATCGAAGGCGATAAAGGTTGCTTCCAGGGAAGGTCGTTCCGCCTCTGGCGTTGAAGTTCCAACCACCAAGGGTTTTTCACTGAAGGTCCACTTTCCAGTGAGGGGGACTGATGAAATAGTGCCAACGGCTTCGACGCCGGGCAAAGCTTTCAGCCGTTCGATAAGTGCACGATACGCTCGACACATCAACTCATTCGATTCAAAACCGCGGCCTTTGAGATCAAGAGCGATGACAGAGCGGGGATTGTAGCCGAGATCCTGCCCAATTAGTCGTCTGAAGCTTTCCAAGAGGAGTGCCGCCGAGGCGAGCAGGGCCAGCACGATGGCGATTTGCCCGGCCAGTAAACCTTGCTGCCATCTTCGGATTTGAGGTCCACCGGTGGTGCGAGTGCCACTGCCCAAGGATTTTGAGGGCCCTATTCTGGACTGCCATAATGCAGGCAACAAACCAAAGAGGAGCGCGGTCACGATCGAAAGGCAAGCCGTGAAAAAAATGACCGGTCCGTCCACTCCGGCTTCCCGCACAAAAGGCACATTGGTCGAGCCAAGCGAACGAATGGCTTTAAGCCCGGCCATTGCCACTATGATTCCGGCTCCCCCACCGAGAATCGAAAGCAACAGGTTTTCCGTCATCAGCGTTTGGATCAGGCGCGTGCGTCCGGCTCCTAGAGCAAGACGCACAGCATGCTCGCGCTGCCGTTTGACACCCCGGGCAAGCAGCAGATTTGCCAGATTCACACAGCAAATGAGCAGCACAGCAGCGACCGCGAAGGCGAGCATGGGAATCCCTTTGCGGGTTTGTCCGAGGATCTGGTCCCTGAAGCTCTCCAGATCAAAGCTCCAGTTGCGATTGGTTTCAGGATGATCGGCAGTGAGTCGCTTTCCCAGCGCGGCCAGTTCCACGCGCGCGGATTTCTCCGTCGCATCGCGTTTCAAACGGCCCACGGGCAGAAACATTCTTGAATTGCGCGACACCCGATCCTCACCATGAACCCCAATCGGAAACCAAAAGGACTTTAGCCCTGGGTTCAAGGTGCTGCCGGTACCGGCCGATGGAGTTTTTTCCAGCGGAAATTGAAGTCCTGGCGGCAAGACACCCACCACGGTGCGCGATGCCTCGTCGAGCCGAAGTGTCTGGCCAATGATGTCAGGGCTTCCGCCAAATCGTGCTTGCCAGAGTTCGTGGCTGATCATAACCACCGGCGGGGCACCCTCGTCCTCGTCAGAAGGAACAAATGAACGCCCCAACACGGGACGGATTGTTAGAACGTCGGCTAAGCCCGATGTCACGCCAAGGGCCTGAAGTTCTTCTTCGCCATGGCTCTGTTTCCACACGGCCCCACGATTCCCAAATAGCGCCACCGCCTCAAAACTTTGAGTGGATTCGCGGATGTCCTCCATGTCCCGCCAAGACAGCCGCTCCTCGGTGAACCCAGTCTGCGTATTCAGCAGACGCAACCACATTAGGCTCTCCGGCGAGGTGAGCGGAAGCGGACGAAACAGCACGGCTTTGGCGACACTGAACACCATAGTGTTTGCCCCAATGCCCAGAGCAAGTGTGAGTGCCGCCACGGTTGTGAATCCGGGATTCTTGCGTGTTTGGCGAAAAGCGTATCGAATGTCCGCAGCCAGGTTCTCTAGCGATCTCACACCACGCTGATCGCGGCAGTTCTCCTTAATTGTTTCCTTCCATCCAAATTGCAGCCTGGCGGCGAGACGGGCTTCCTCCGCATTCATCCCATTCTGAATGTTCGCTTGGGTCCGCAGTTCAATATGAGAACGCATTTCCGCGTCCATATCAGAGTCGAGTTTCTCTTTGGCGAAGAGGGCCCTCAGCCGGGTTGAAATTAGCTTTAGCCAATTCATGATCGAACACTTACGACGGATTTTATTTCCGCATCAATTCCTTCATCACCGCTTGGATACTGGCCGTCGTCGAGCGGGGTTCCGGCTTCAAGCAACAGTTTCGCGACAGAGGGGAAATCCCCTTCCGGATGGCGTTTCGCGGTGACACAGCTATGGATGGCAAAGCCAAGGGCTGTAGCTTTATACGTCGGATCCCGACGATCAACCGGATGGCCTCGTTGGAGTAGAAGCTCGACCAGTTCAGGGTCGCCACACCAGGCGGCGTTATGCAGAGGCAGGAATCCGTGATTAAACTCTGGTGCGTCTACAGGGAAGCCGACGTCGAGCATTAAACGAACGGCTTCCTTATTTAGATTGGTTTCCCAGCAGCATTTGGCCAGCAATCCCTTGTCCTCATCATTAAGCTGCCCGATCAAGTCGGGTGATTTTTTGACCAACGCCTCAGCCAGGGGGCGGTTTACCAACATGCACGCGATGAGAAATTGCTCCTTGAGCGGGGTGCTGCTCATCAGCCGGTCAAACATCTCCTGATGTCCGCGGTGGTGCGCAATTTCCTGGGGAGCTTGATTAAAGCCCAACGTCCACTGGTAAATGGTTCCACCCCGTCCGCCAGATCCGATGCCGGGGAAAGGGCCCTTGTTGTTTCCAATACGATAGGTGGTGCAGGTTGGGTTTTCGCTAATCAGCACCCGCGCAAGTTTAATGTCGTTCAAGGCTGCTGCTGCGAAGATATCAGCCCGCGCCCCCTTTTCCAGAATAAGCCGGGTCACGTCGGGCGCATCCTGAATGCGCCACTGTGCCGGGGTGGAATCGTGGTCGTCGTCGCGGGGATCCAGTTCAGCACCCGTTTCCAAGAGTAAACTTGCGGTTGGGATATTTCGGGCAAAGTGAAGGGGACGCGCGCCATCACCACCTTTCGCATGGACCAGCTCTGGTTGCTGCTTAAGCAAACCGCGCAGTTGATCGACCAATCCCAAGGCTGCCGCAGCATGAGGGGTCACCACTGCCCCGCGCTGGATGAGATGTTCTGCGACCTTGGTTGAAAATTTGTTCAACCCGAATCCTGGCCCCCACCAATCGGTAATTGATTTGATGGTAAGTCCGTTGCTGAGAAACAGGTCTACCATCCTGATGCTTTGAACTGACGAAATGATATGAGCGGGTGGAAAGCAGGAGCTCGATGCCATTGCCTCCAACTGCTCGCGATGCCGGTCAAGCAGCGCTGCCACTGCGGCCACATTGTCGGACTCAATTTCATGCTGGAGTGTGATGAGTAGCGGGTGAGTCATGGCTTGATGCTTTTTTCTGCCTGATTGGCTTCAAGGTGTCGATACTCAACGCATGTTTGTTTTAGTTCCATCGCAGTTATTCTTGGCGGAGAGCGTTCATAGGGTCGACTCTTGTTGCGCGCCACGCAGGCAGCCAACTGGCTGCGAGTGCAACGAGGGCAAAACATGCCACGACCCCGGTTATGGCGATCAGATCGAAAGGCCATTTGCCGAAAAGGAGGCCCGACAGCAGTTTCAAACCAATCACTGCTAGGACGAGTCCCAGTGTCCCGCCTGCTCCCACCAGCTTGAAAGCACCACGCAGGACGAGATGGTGGATGCGGCGGGGGTCGGCACCCAGCGCCATGCGGACACCGATCTCCTGGGTGCGTTGGCTGGTGGTGAAGGCGACTGAACCGTAGAGTCCAGCCACTGCCAGCCCGAGTGCCAACGTGCCGATGAGAGTCGCAATTTGTGTCAACTGACGGAGCGAACGCAAAGCGGCCTCGCGATAGCTTGCCACTTCGGCGTAAGGCATTCGCTGATCCAGTCCCCGCAACACAATTCCTATGGCTGGCGTAACACCCGAGGCGTCCTTTAGTGTTCGAATCAGCAAACTGGCCCGATCAGGGACGGTTGCAGGTATTGGCGCATAGATTCGTGCGTTTTCTCCCCCGTCGTGAACAACCCCCGTAGTGAGGAACGATTCACCGGTTTCCAATCGAAAATCCTTTCCAACGGCCTCTGTCATATTCCAAAAGCGCATAGCGGCAGCCTGATTGACCACGACTTCACATGGAAGGTTCGAGGATGTTTGCGCTGAGAACGTCCGGCCCACCAGCAGGGTGGCGTCGATGACACGGAAGAAATTCGTGTCCGTTTTTTGAAGGGTTACTTCGAAAGAATTAGTTAGAGCTGGATCGAGTCTGATTCGAACTTGTTGATCATTCTGTTCAATCCGTGATACGGACCCGATTCCCGGAACCAGAGCCACTCTGGCCATTGCCTTTTCAAGGAGCTCGGCCCGCGAGATGCCGGCCACTTCGCCCATTGGCAACTGAACCACGGCCAGCCTGTCCATGAGTCTCGCCTGCGCACCGAGGTGGCTTGCTAAGAGTGATTTTACAAATGTGCCCGCGACAACGAGGAGGGCGAGCGAAGAAGCAAGCTGGGTTACCAGAAAAAAGGAGCGCACCCGGGAGCCATGGAAGGATGTGGAGATGTTTTTGAGGGCACTGTTCACATCCGCCCTTGTTCCCTGCAGGGCGGGAATAAGACCCGAGATAATCGCCGCTGCAAGGGCTACCCCTCCTGTATAAGCAAGGACTCGTCCGTCAATCTGGACGGAAAAATTGCCAAAAGACGCGAGAGTGGAAAAAATAAAATCAATCGTCCAACGCGCGAGAAGCAAGCCGATGGCACCTCCGAGAGCCGCCAAAAGCAGGCTTTCCGTCATGAGCATGCGAATCAGTTGGTACCGACTCGCACCAATGGCGGCTCGGATGGCGAGTTCCCGCTGGCGCGCCACAGCCCGGGCCAGCAACAGATTGCTGACGTTGGAACAGGCAATCCAAAGCATGACCCCGACAACGACAAGCGGGACTGTTGTGACGAGCAGGAACTCGGCTTGTTTTTCTGCGGACGCCTCGCCGCGCCACTCCTCGTGTCCGAGCGAAAGGTGAAATGATTTCCCCGTAAACAACTCCGGCTCCCGAGCTGCGACTAGGTTGACCTCCGCCTGCGCCGCTTCCAGGGTCGATTCCGACCGGAGGCGGCCCAACAGGCCAAACGATGTATCCTTTTGAATATCCGTCCAGGCACGAGTCTGCACCAGTGGCAGTGCTCCGATTGGGATCCAGACCGACGGTCCTTCGGGCCCCTTTCCGTGAAAATTCTCAGAGCACACGCCGACCACTGTGAAAGCTATGCCGTTCAAAGTCAGGGCGCGTCCGATCACCGATGGATCGCCCGCGAACCGAACCTTCCAAAAGCGGTAGTCCAGCACGGCTTCGGGAGCCGTATTGAGCGCGTCATTCGGACCAGCCTGAAGCAAGCGGCCCACCTCGGGCCTGGCTGCGAGCACTGAAAAGTAATTGTCGGAGACGGCACCCATTCGTCCGCGCAATTGAAAATCCGGCCCAGCCATCGGCAGTTCACTTCCTGTGAAAGCTACTACCCCGCGAAAGGTTCCGGCGTGGGCGCGCAACGATTCAAACGCGGCGAACTTCACGCCATCGTTGAAATCGGCCACACGTTGGGGCTGCGGGATGCCGCGAATGGATTGAAAAAAGATCGTGTTTATGATGCTAAAAACAGCAGTGTTCAGTCCGATGCCAACCGCAAGGGAAATCGCGGCGACGGCCGTGAAACCTGGATTCTTGCACAGCATGCGAGCCGCATGTCGCAGGTCTTGGATGACGTTTTCAATCCAGAGAATTCCGCGTCCTTCCCGGCAGGTCTGTCGGATGGACTCCACACCGCCAAAAGATCGCAATGCGGCATAGCGCGCTTCTTCCGGCTCCATTCCGGCGCGGATATTTTTCTGCGTCTGCATCTCAATATGCGAACGCATTTCCTCGTCCATCTCGGCGTCGAGCTTCTGTTTCTGAAATAGTGTACGGAATCGATTCAGAATTTTTTGGATCAAGTTCATCACTTATCTCTGAGTACACATGAAAGACACGTTTTATTACTCATGTCTTAGCGCCACAATCGGATCGACTTTCGCCGCGCGGCGGGCAGGGAGGTAGCAGGCAGCGAAAGCAATCGCAACGAGCACGGCGGTTGCAACTGCAATCACCTTGCCGCCATTAGTCTGAATTGCCGGCATGATGCTCATAATCAGACGGGAAAGGCCGAAGGCTCCCAGCAGACCGATGCCTGCGCCGATGAGGGCAAGCCTGACACCGGAGCCGAGGACGAGTTTGATCACATCGGTCACCTGTGCGCCGAGAGCCATGCGAATGCCGATCTCGCCGGTGCGTTGAGCAACTGTACGGGCAATCACACCGTAGATGCCTAGTGTGGCAAGCAAAAGGCCGAGCAAGGCGAAGGCTCCCAGTAATTTTTTAAGCATATCCAAGTCGGATGACGAGCGCGCGATCATGATGTCTGCTGTCATTAAGGAACGCAAAGGGAGATCAGGATCAAGGGGAGCGAGTGTACTGCGTATGGAATCCAACATGGATTCCGGGGCCGCGCCAGTCGTGCGGATCGCGATGGTGGCTCCTTGCCAGGGCTCCTGAAACAGCGGATGGTAAACTTGGAACGGGACGGGTGGCTGATAGAGGCCTGATGAACTGACGTCGTTGACGACCCCCACAATTTCCATCCAATTCTCTTTTTCGGAATCGACCTGTGCGATGCGGTGTCCGATTGGGTTGTCATTCGGAAAGAGGGTTCGCGCCATGCATTCATTGATGATCGTAACCTTCGTTGATGTTGGACTGTCTGAGGCATTGAACATGCGCCCGTTGAGAAGGCGTGTTCCAGTGACCTCAAAATAGGCAGGGGTGATGCCGTTGAAATTAGCCGACGATTCAAAGCCTTTGGCAGGACTCTCGCGACCCTCGACAACATATTGGCGAGGCCCAAACAGGCCCAGAGTGTAGCTCAGGCTGGCCGCTTTCACGCCGGGCAATTGCTCAAGCTGTTCAAGCGCATGCCTGTGGAACGCCAAAATTTGTTTTATCCCGGCATATTTGACGGTGGGGAGTTCGAAGTATCCCTGAGCAACGTGATCAGAATTCCAACCCAAGTTCTGCCTGAGCTGGTTTTCCGCTCCGCGCACTAGAAATCCGGCACTCGCCAAGAGGATCATCGCCATGGCGAATTGGCCGATAACCAGTGCGTGGCGCAGCCGCTGATGGCCCCGCCCCACGGTGGCACCCCTTGTCCCGCTCTTAAGGGCGTTGTTTACATCAACCCGCATCGCAAACAAGGCTGGGACGATCCCAAAAAACAAGGCGGTCAGAAGTGAGGAGATCATCGCAAAGGAGAGCACCCGCCAGTCCAAGGGGAATTGCATTGGGGCTCCACCGCTTGCAACGCTTTGTGCCCGCAGCCAATCCGCCGCCCACATTGACACGAATAACGCAGCGACCCCTCCAGCCGCCGCCAAAAGAAGGGACTCAAGGGCGAGCGGGCGGATCAATTGAAAACGTGAGGCTCCGAGCGAGGCGCGCACGGAAAATTCGTGCGACCGTGAGATAGTCCGGGCGAGTAGAAAATTGGCCAGGTTGGAGCAGGCAATTAGAAGCACGAAACCGGACAGTCCAAGGAGCATCGCTATAATAACGCGACCGCTGGCGTGTCCCGTTGAGTTCTGGAGGCTCTTGCAGTCCCATCGTATTCCGGCGTTTTCCTTGGGGAAATCAGAGGCGAGGTGTGCGCCGAAAGCTGTGATGAAGGCTTCTCCTTGGGCGGTCGTAAGGGAGTTGGCGCGCCGCCCAATAATGTTGACCCAATGGTTGTCGCGGGAGACACGTTCGTGATCACTGAAGCTGAGCGGGCGGAATACACTGATCTGCCTTATTATGCGGTCATCGTTGGCCCAATCGGGCAGAACTCCCACGATCTCATGGGATTCTCCTTCAACGCGGATGATTTGGCCAATAATGTCCGGAGCTCCATTGAAACGGTTCTGCCATGAGGCGTGACTCAGGATGACCACGCGGTGGTTTCCAAAAATCTCTTCCTCGAGCGTGAAGGCGCGTCCCAACTCAGGGTGAATTCGAAGCACGCTGAAATAGTCGGAGGAAACACGAATTCCCTCGTGCAACTCCGCCGGACGACCAGACTGGGACAGTGAAACTGTTGCTTGGGTGTAGCCAGCGAATTGACCAAAGGGGGACTCAACGTGCTTGAGGTCGATGTAATCAGCGGGCGAAAATCCGTCGTTCTCGCCTTGTGGTGTCAACCGGTGGAGGCGGACCAGCGAAGTCGGTTGTTCGAACGGCAACGGGCGCAGCAAAATTACGTTCAAAAGACTGAACATGGAGGTGTTCAGCCCGATGCCGAGGGCAAGAGAGACTACCGCGATCACAGTGAAACCGAGGTTTTTGCTCAATTGGCGTATCGCGAAATGAAGATCCCGAAACACGCCTTCGATTCCTGCAGTTCCTCGTTGTTCTCGGCAGGTTTCACGAATGCTTTCCGTCCACCCGAACTGTTGCATTGCAGAGTACCGGGCCTCCTCCTGCCCCATCCCTGCATCGAGGTTGGCTTGCGTCTTCATCTCAAGATGCGACCGCATTTCCTCGTCCATTTCAGCGTCGAGTTTCCTCTTGTTGAACAGTGCACGATATCTGCACTCCAGCTTTTGCAACCATTTCATGGGTTCATTTCACGGTTATCCAATGTTGTCGTTTGCAAATGTATTCGTTGTTTGAACGAAGATGGCTATTGGCGGGAGGCAGGATATTTTTGATCGATCACTTTTTGCAATCTCTGGCGGTCCCCATCACTGTGAATTTCCCGGTGGCCGAGCGTTTGAATTCCTCGGACCGTGTTAGCCGAAAGATTGTCTCGCTGAAGATAAGCGACCAATACCCTTGTTTTGTCTCCGTCAGAGTTGATGGTTTTGGCTGCGCTCAGGAATCCGGAAGCAATTGCATCGCCATTTGGTGCGATGGCTGCGGCTTTGACGAGGACGCTGGCCTTGTCCCCGTCGGATGAGATTTTGGCTGCGGATTGCAGGGTGCGACGAACCCCATCGTCACTCATGAGTGGCTTATTCAAAAGGGCCTCCAACACGCGGCGATGATCACCGTCGGAGTGGATAGTGTCAGCGGTGACAAGGCAGGCGATATGCAACGCCTCATCCTGGCCGGAGACAGAGATTGCCTCGATCAATACGGCTGTCTTATCACCATCCGAGTTGATTGTTGCCGAGGATTCGATCGCCAGTTTGAGTGTGGATGTAGCTGGTCTGCTCGTAAGAACGGAGGTCAATAAGGACTTCCTGTCGCCATCAGAGTGGATGGTGCGTTCAGCCGTAAAAAATTTTGCGCTCAAATCCGCGCTGCCAAAATAACTGGTCGCAATTTGTTTTAGCACCTCACGCTTGTCGCCATCGGAATGGATTTCGTTACCGATTTGTGATGCGGCACGTGTGAGCAGGTCTGCTGAGAGAATGCCGCCAGTGAACAATTCCTGGAAGTATATGCGTTTGGCCCCGTCGCTGCGAATCATCGAGATTTCGTCCAGCACGCCCGCCTCACCTTTGAGCCGTCGGATGCGCTTCACGCGAGCTGGCGCGTCGATTGGAGTGTCCCGGATGAGCTGGGGTAGTATTTGTGCCAACCATGCTTTGCCGGTTGGGCCCCAAGCCTCAACCTTGCCGTCCTTCACATAGTTGCGCTCAATGGTTCCATGCCGGCTCGAACGCACTTCAAATATGTGGCGGTCGGCGCGTGTTCTGCGGTCTATTGAGAGGAACCCATCGGGAGAAACGCTTTTAATATCTGCATCGTCGTCTGTGAAATGGATTTCCCCTTCGATGGTCATTTTCATGCTCTCAGGTCCATCGTTCCATTGCACCGTTGTGGTTTGCCGGGCGCATGCATTCCACGCCATGCCAAGCAAAAGGCTTAGAATCGTGAGGGTGCGCCGGGCATTTGAGCTGCACGAGATTTTGGGTTTCATCAATTTTACTTTCATCAAGTGGTGTTTAAATTCAAATGGGTTAGGGATGTATGAACTGCTTCGTCATTCGCTTCGCAAGGCCACCAGAGGATCCACCCTTGCAGCCCGGCGCGCAGGGAGCCAGCAGGCAATGAGCGTGATGCCAAGGAGGATTAATGCCACTAGCGCGATGATCCAAGGACTGCTTGCCGGGAGTTCAGGCAGAACTGAGGAAAGAAGGCGCGTGAGGCCGAACGCCCCCAACAAGCCGATAGCTGTTCCAACCAGCGATACTTGCAATCCCTTCCCGATTACTAGCCACAGCACATCGCGCAACTGCGCCCCTAGGGCCATCCTCACGCCGATTTCGCCGGTCCGCCGGGCCACGAAGCCGGAAATCACGCCATAAATACCGAGACCGGCCAGTGACAAACCCAGCAGGGCAAAGATGCTGAGCACCTTTCCTCCTGCGGCCCAGTCGTCGAGGGATCTTCCCATGTCGGCCGTGACCGACCCGGGATCGCCCACCGGCTGGTCCGGGTCCACTTCGGCGACCGTCCGCCGGAGTATTTCTGCAGAGACGTTTCCGCGAAGCACGATGGTTAGAGTCCCGTGTGGATTCTGGGCAAAGGGACGGTATGTTTGAAAGAGTGTTCCCACCTCGGCTGGGTTGGCAGGGAAGCGGATATTGTTGACCACCCCCACAACCTCCATCCCATCGATTCGATTTCCTAGCGCGGACTCATTGGGCCAGAAAACGCGGGCCATTGTCTCATTTATAATGACGACTGAGGGGCGGTTGGTGGTGTCATAAGTGGTGAAGTCGCGTCCTTCCAGCAATTTCATACCAAGTGTGTCGAAGTATCCCGGAGTAATCCCGTTCACGAAGGCATTTTGCACAGTCCCCTTCGGCGGTTCAGGGCGGCCATCGATGTTAAAACTGCCACTAACATTGAATTGTCGAACTGGGAGCGTCCAACAAACAGCCGCGCGGGCAACGCCTGGAAGCGCGGCCATTTTTTCCCCGAGGCTATCGGCGAAGGCGCGAAGGGAGTTGCCGTTGCCATACTTTTTGTCCGGCAGAGTCAGATAACCCATCGACATCCCGTCGACTCGCCAACCGTGATTCAACCCCGCAAAACCGCGCAATCCATTCACCACCAACCCGGCCCCGGCGAGAAGAATCATGGAAAGGGCGACTTCGGCGATGATTAGGGAGTGTTGCAACCTGTGTTGGGAACGGTCGCCGGTGGTGCCGCGTGATCCTTGTTTGAGGGCGTCGTTGACATTGGTGCGTGAAGCCAGCCAGGCCGGGACAAGACCGAAGGCAAGCCCTGAGGCACTGGCAGCGGCCAAGGCGAAGGCTATTGCCCGCAAGTTCAACGGCAGGTTGAGGATCGGGCTGCTATCGACCACGAACTGCCATCTTAACAGCTCATTGCACCAATGCGCCAGAAAGAGGCCAAGTGCTCCGCCGAGGAAGGCGAGCAACAGGCTTTCCGCGAGCAACAGCCTGATCAATCGTGCACGCGATGATCCCAAAGCCCCGCGGATGGCGAATTCGCGTTTGCGCATGGCGGTTCTGGCAAGTTGGAGATTCGCCAGATTGGCGCAGGCGATTAGCAGCACGAAGCATGCAAGAGCCATGACTGACCAGACCATTTTCCGTGCCTGCGGCGGCAGACTGGACTCGGCCAGCGGTATCAGGCGAAGGCCTTCAGCCGAATTATCCGGATTTTCCTGCCTCAGTCGCACAGCCAGGACATCCGCAGTGTTCTGGGCTTCCTTTACCGAGAGACCGGACTTGAGACGAGCAATGCATTTCAGGAAATTGTTGCCCCGATCTGTGCGCTGGCCATCTGTGAACGCAATGGGCCGCCACAAAGAGGCCGGGCCCATCAGCATGATGTCATGGAACCGGGCCGGCATCACGCCCACCACCGTCACAGCCTCGCCATCCAAGCGGATGATGCGACCGATGATGTTTGTTTCACCGGCGAATCGTCGCAGCCAGAAACCGTAGTCCAGAATTACAACGTTGTTCTGCCCCGGCCGGTCTTCGTCAGTTGTGAACACGCGTCCCATGGCGGGTTGAATTCCAAGAAGCGGGAAAAGGTCGGCGGAAACTTGAAGTCCGCGCACGCGCTCGGCGGGTTGTCCCGCCTCGGCCAAGTTGAACGGTTTGTCGTTTATCGCCGCCATGTATTCGAAGCCTCCGCTTCGCTGATAATCGAGAAAATTGGGGACAGAGTGATGAGACTCCCGCTCTGAGCGTGTTGATGTTTGAAACACCTGTACCAGCCTTTCGGGGTTGGAATAGGGCAGGGGACGCGCCAGCAACGCCTGGAGTGCGCTGAACATTGAGGTGTTCACGCCAATGCCCAGAGCAAGTGTCAGGACGGCGATTGCAGTGAACCCCGGGCTCTTCGCGAGTTGGCGTGTGGACAATCTGAAGTCCTGCGCAAGGTTTTCAAGCCAGCGTATCCCTCGTTGCTCACGGCAATCCTGTTTGATCGTTTCAGTCCAGCCGAATTGACGGCACGCTGCGAAGCGCGCTTCCGGGGCACTCATTCCGGCATTAAGGTATTCCTGAGTTCTCAGCTCGATGTGAGAGCGCATTTCCTCGTCCATATCCGCATTGACCTTTTCCCTGCGGAAGATGGATCTGAAGCGCGCAATTAAAGATTTCATGGAGTTCATTTTTTGGCTTGCTACTCGGTGCGCAGAGCTTTCATTGGATCGACCTTTGCCGCTCGACGGGCGGGAAGCCAGCAAGCAACAAATGCTACCAGGGTGAGGAGGATAAGCACGATTCCAAATGTAAGCGGATCAAGAGGTTGGACGCCGAAAAGGAAGCCTCTAAGAAGGCGGGTTGCCCCCCATGCTGAAGCTAGGCCCGCAGCCAGGCCGATACCCACCAGGGCGAGGCCCTGGCGCATCACAAGTCTTAGCACGTCGGTGATCTGAGCACCCAGCGCCATTCGAACGCCGATCTCTCTCGTTCTTAGGCCTACTGAGTAGGCAAGCACGCCGTAGATTCCAAGAGCGGTGAGAAAAAGGGCCAGCACGCCAAAACCGGCCAACAACGTGGCGGCCATCCTTTGCAGCACGAAAGAGCCGCTCAATTGTTGCGCCATGGAACGTACTTGGAAAAGCGGCACTCCGGGATCGATAGTCTTGACAGCGTTTCGCAGCATGGGGATGGCTGTCGCGGGATCCAACCCGGTGCGCACTGCCAGCGTCATGCTACCCTCTTTTCCTTGGCTGAGCGGGAAAAACATTGTCCGGTGCGGCGCCTCGGACAGGCTTCGATTCCTGACGCTGCCCACGACACCCACGATTTCGACGGGTTTTGAGTCCGGCGGCATTATGAGTCGCCGACCCACCGGGTTCTGGTCGGGCCAGTAGAGTTGTGCGAAGGCTTGGTCAACCACCGCGGTTTTCAGACTCGAGGCTGTGTCAGTGGCGTCAAAAGTGCGGCCCCAGATAATGGGCACATTAAGCGTTTTGAAGTAGTCTGAAGAGACGGTGTTAAAGTCCGCCCAGAGCGTTTCGTTGTTCTTTTTTTCGTAGCCTTCAATACGGTTGATACTCATTCCCGGGTAATTGCCGCCCGAGGGGGTAACAGCGGCCAGCCCAATGCTTTCCACACCGGGCAATGCAGAAACATGGGTCTGGAGTTGTTGCCAAAAGTCCTTGGTTTGGGCTTCCCCATACTTATTCATGCCCAGATCGAGTGATATCAACAGGATGCGCGAGGGCTCAAATCCTGGATCAATCTGTTGCAGTTTTCTCAGGCTCCGGACACATAACCCTGCGCTGACCAGTACCAGAAGGGAGATGGAGACCTGAGCCACCACCAGCGAACCACGCAGATTCCAACGCCTTCCCCGTGATTCAGTTTCTTTCGCTCCCTTTAGCTCGGGCACCAGTTGCAGGTTGCTCGCACGCAAAGCGGGAGCCAGCCCGAAAACGATGCCCGAAAGCATTGAGGCCAAAGATGCAAACCCCAGCACACGCAGATCGATGCCTCCGCCCATCTTAAGCGCGGCTTGCGCCAAGCGAAAATGCTCGAGTATGCCGGTCAACCAGACGGCTATGACCAGTCCCAGTGCACCCCCCAGCAGGGAGAGCATTATACTTTCCGTCAGCAGTTGCCGGATTAATTGGCCGCGCCTTGCCCCCATGGCCATGCGTACGGCAAATTCACGGGCCCTAGCGGAGGCTTTGGCAAGTTGAAGGTTGGCCAAATTGGCGCAGACGATGAGCAGAACCAATCCTGCTGTGGCCATCAAAAGATGCAAAGGCAGGGTGGTTTCGCTCACTCCCGAGGTGAAACCTTGACCGCCTGGCAGCACGGCAAGATTTGTGGAAGTGTTGGCCGGGCTTACCGCATAGACCTGTTGAGCCAAGGCATTCATGGCAGTTTGGGCCTGGGCGTGGGAGACCCCCTCTTTAAGGCGTCCAAGAATCTGATGCCAAGTGAAGTACCTTGTCCGGAGTGGGTGCTCACCGCCGGGACGATCATCTGTAAGCTGCCCATACATCGGGAAGGGAACGTACAGATCAGGCGCATCGCCCCTTGTGGTGCCGGCAAACTCCCGTGGCGCCACTCCGATGACCGTGAAGGGATGGCTATTAATGTTGATGGTGCGGCCGACTGTGTTTGGATCCCCTCCAAAGCGCCTTAACCAAAAACCGTGGCTTATGACCAGGACTGCGGCGTCATCAATTTCCACCCCTTCGTCGTGAGCAAAAGTGCGGCCAAGTGCAGGAGTGACACCAAGCATGGCAAAGTAATTTCCAGACACCAACAGGGCCCGTTCTCGCTCTGGCGCGCCGCCCGCCGCTACTCCCACTGCAATGTTGGCGGTCGCCGTGAGATGGCTAAACACTGAGTTGCCCCTTTGATAATCCCTGAATAGTGGGTAGTTAAAATACTGGTCGTACTGGCCCTCGGAGCTGCCCTGTACCAGCAAACCGATTTTTTGAGGATCTCGGACGCACTGAAGGGGGCGTACAAGCAATCTGTCGAGCACACTGAAGATTGCAGTGTTCGCCCCTATGCCAATGGCCAGCGTTAGAATGGCCACAGCGGTGAACCCCGGGTTCTTGCGCAGTTGCCGCAATCCGAAACGAACGTCCTGAATAAGAATTTCAAGCCACCGCACTCCGCGTTGCTCGCGGCAGTCTTCCTTGATATTTTCCGTCCAGCCAAACTGCCGCAATGCGGCGAACCGCGCCTCTTCAGGGTTCATCCCCGTCCTGATGTTTGCATGAGTCCGCAACTCAATGTGCGAGCGCAACTCCGCATCCATCTCCGCGTCGAGTGTTTGCCTCCCGAGGAACCCGCGAACCCGGGAGATTGTTTTGCGTAGCCAGCTCATGTTGGTATCGGTCGTTGCTTAGCGAATGGGGAAACTATTATTTTTAAAACGATGTCCGTAATTGCATTACTTCGGATCTTTCTATCGAATATCGATAGGAGTGTGTCACGGTACCTATCGAATGTCAATAGGAGTGTGTCCATTTATTTCTATTCGCTTCGCAGAGCCACCATGGGATCGACCCTGGTCGCACGTCGGGCGGGGATTAAGCATGCCACTCCGGCCACAAGACTGAGCAAAACGATCATGCCCAGGAACGAAAGCGGGTCGGTTGCGCTCACATGAAACAAGTTCATCTGGCTTCCCAGCAGGCGGGCCGCGCCGAAGCTGGCAAACATCCCGATCAGGATGCCAGCGCCAACCAATCGGCCGCCCATCCCAAAAATCAAATGAAGGACATCCAACTGTTGCGCCCCCAAGGCCATGCGTACGCCAATCTCGCGTGTGCGCCTTGAGACTAGGTATGAGAGAACGCTGTAGATGCCTGCCATAGCCAGGGCGAGACCCAGTGCGGCAAACAGACTGAAGAGAGCCATGGTAAAGCGGGATTGAGCGGTCTGAAAGCCGAGGATTTCGTTGAAGGTGGTCGGGCCATTCACCGGCTGTTCCATGTCCATTTCCCGCACTTGTCCCCGCACCGCATTCATCAGAAGCTTTGGATCGCTTTGAGTGCGCAACACCAGGGTCCGCCCCGGCGGAGCGAGCAAGGTGTACGGCACAAGAATTGATGGCTGCGTGCCGCTTCTCAGGTCGTCGTTGCGCGTATTGCCGAAAATCCCGACAATAGTGACGTTGGCCGAATTACTGGTCGGTTGAAGAACTTGCGATTGCCCGGGGTTGGCGAGCGCATCAATTTTGATGGATCGGCCGATGGGGTCAATTCCGGCCGGCCAGAATTTGATGGCTGCCTCATTGATGGCTGCGACATTTTCCGAGGCATTGATCTCTTGGGCTGTTGGCATGCGCCCCCGGATGAGAGGAATGCCCAGTGTTTTCAAATGTTCTGAGCCAACCAGATTTAGCGTTATTTGCCGTGCCTCAGCATCGCTGTGTTCGGCTATGGTAAAGGCGGACTGGAGCCCCCCGAAAGGCTGGCCGCCGTTTCCTATGGTGGCAGCTTGAACCCCGGGCAGATTTTGAACCCGCTCAAGTAATTCCTTGGCGAAGCGATTACGTTTCTCCCAGGTCGAATACCGCTTTGGAGACAGAGGCAAACCAACGGTCATTACGTGCTCGGGCTGGAAGCCGAGCTCGACCTGCTGCAAGGAGGCAAAACTGCGGATGGTCAGGCAGGCGCTGACCAGCAGCACCATCGATAACGCCACCTCGGCCACCACCAGCAGGCTGCGGGTTTTTCCACCCTCCGAAGAGCTGGAACCGCGAGACTCATCGTTTAGCGCATGGGCAAGATTTGGTCGAGACAGTTGAAGAGCCGGTGCAAGACCAAAAAGAATTCCTGTGAGCACAGAAATGGCCATGCAGAACAAAAGCGCGAACCCATTCACCTCAATCCGAGCCTCGCCGGGAACAAAAAAGCTGGGCATTAGCATTACCATCAGGCGAGTGATCCCAAAGGCTGACAAAAGGCCCAGCATGCCGCCCACAATTGAAATTAGAAGGCTTTCAGTCAGCAACTGACTCATAAGTTGCGTCCGTCCGGCCCCCACGGAAAGTCGGATGGCCATCTCCCGCGCCCTGGAGGTTGCCTTGGCAAGCTGAAGGTTGGCCACATTAGCGCAGGCAATCAGCAGCAAAAACGCCACAGCGCCAAAAAGCAAACGAAGACTGTTTTCCATCTCCCCGCTGGCAGTGGTGATGTCCAGATAGTTGGTCAGGCTAGTGGTAAATCCATCCTTGGGGAAGCCGGCCGGATTTATTTTCGCCAGTTCCAGTTGCAGGGCATGCAACTGCGGTTCCGCCGCCGAAGCAGCCACTCCCTTTTTTAGCCGCGCGATTGGAAAAACTCCTCTTTGATCGCGGGAATCCACTCCCATCGGCATCCAGAGCCCGTCACTGGTCCACCATCCGAATCGAGGAGGCATGACCCCAATAATTGTATAAGTCTGATCGTCTAAACGAAGTGTGCGGCCAAGAACGTTGGTGTCGCTCCCGAATAACCGCTGCCAACGTTTGAAGCTTAGCACCGTGACAGCTTCGGGCTCACCGGTGGGACTGATGTCTGAAAGCTGAATTGTGCGTCCAAACAGCGGGGGCACCCCTAAAAATTGGAATGCGTTGGCGGAGAGCCGAACTCCGCGAATGCTTTCCGGAGCATATTCGCCCGTAAGCAGCAAATTGCCCGGAGCCGTGGCCATGACATCCGAGAAAGTGGACATTCTGGACATCGCGAAATATTCGTCAGGACGATAGGGGCGCATGCTTTGGCTGTCTTTCACAGTGCGGAGCCCGGGCGCCCAGATTTCTCCCGGCTTCGCGTATGGATAAGGGCTTATTAGTACTCCATAAACAACACTGAAAAGAGCGGTGGTTGCGCCGATGCCGAGGGCCAGTGTGAGCACGGAAACGAGGGTGAACCCTATATTCTTTCTCAGCATCCGCGCGGCAAACCGAAGGTTTCTTACCAGGTTTTCCAACCAGCGCACACCACGTTGATCGCGGCAGTCCTCCTTGATGGATTCCGTCCACCCGAACTGTCGGAGTGCGGCATAACGCGCTTCCTCTGAATTCATCCCCAATTTGATGTTTGCCAGGGTTTGCATCTGGACATGCGACCGCATCTCCTCGGCCATTTCCATATCGAGCCGGTCTTTCTGTGACTGCGTGCGGAGCAGGTGCCTTAATTTTTTAAATGGATTCATTTTTAATTATGATTTAGCCAGTGGCCTATTTTCACTCGCTTTTCAGGGCCACCATCGGATCCACCCTTGCTGCTCGTCGGATCGGCAACCAGCAGGCTGCGAGAGCTACAACACTCATAGCCATCCCTGCGCCTGCGAGGGTGGCTGGATGGACGGCGGGCACATCGAAAAGGACACCTTGCATAACCCGCCCAGCCAGCCACGCTCCAAGAATACCCAGAATGCTCCCTAGCCCCAGCAGGCGCAGTCCCATGGCGAGGAACTGCCGTGCGATTTGTTTTGGCAGGGCACCCAGAGCCATTCGCACCCCAATCTCGCGGCGGCGTTGGGCAACGGCATAGGCAAGAACCCCATAGGTTCCGATGGCGGCAAGCAATAGCGCCACTCCGGCAAAAATTGCGGCCAGCAGTGCAGGGGAACGGCGCGCGATGAGGCTGTCCGCGATACGGATTTCCATGGATCGCAAGTCGTAGATGGGCAACTCGGGGTCAATTTCGCGGACAGTCTTTTGCAGAGTCAGGCTGAGAGCCTCGGGAGCCAGGCTGGTGCGGCTGACGAGGAAGATTTTGTTGGCAGTTTGGTAGCTGTAGGGAAAGTAAATGGCCCTTCCCATCTTGGCGTCCGTCAGCTCGGTTTGCTTTACCGCAGCCACTACTCCTACCACGGTAAAGGGAATTTTATCCTTGTCTCGTATTCCTCTGAAGACGTGGTGTCCGATTGCATTTCCCTGTGGCCAATAAGTGCGAGCGAAATCCTCATCCACGACGCATGAGTAATCGTCGCGATGCGAATCGTCACTCGTCAAAAATCGTCCGGCACGCAGGGAGATTCCCATGGCTGCGAAGTAATCGCCTGTGACCCAGTGCATCTGATGGATAATTTCTGGAGCCCCTGGCACGGCAATATAACCGTCGATGGCCATAACATCGTAATCATGGCTCCCGTTGACCGGCACGTCGGTCGTCACGCCCGCAGCCACTACCCCAGGCAACTGCCGGGTTTTCTCCAGCAAGCGATCAGTGAACGCGAGGCGAGGCTTTGAGTCCTGGTAGTTTTTCCAAGGGAGACTGATGCGTCCGGCCAGAGTGTGATCAGGCCTGAAGCCAGGGGAAACTTCCATGACTTTTTTAAGGCTTAAGCCAAGCAATCCAGCCCCGCACAACAAAACAAAGGCCAGCGCAATTTGCGCGACGATAAATCCGTGCCGCAGTCGTTGCGCCGCATGAGTAACGGTGCCGCCGCGGGACTCGGATTGAAGGGCGCTTGCCAGGTGGCCCCGAAGATTGAACCACGCAATCGGCAGTCCCAACACAACCCCCATGAGGAGGGCTACCGAAAGCGCCACGCAGGCCAATCGCCCGTCGAAAGCAATCTGCGCTCCCAAAGGCAACTGATTGATGCCGAGTACGCCCAAGAGCCGAATCCCGCCTGCTCCAACCACGAGCCCCACAACTCCGCCAGTAAGAGCGAGCAGGCCCGTTTCAACCAATGCTTGGATTAAAACGTGCTGGCGACTGGCTCCAAGCGAACGCCGCACGGCCATTTCTTTGGCGCGTGCACCGGCACGGATGAGAAGCAGGTTCACAAGGTTGACTCCACCGATCAACAGCAAGGAAAGCACGCCTGCCTGTAGCAGGAGGACTATCGGACGGATCTCGCCCACATGATCGGCGTGCAAGGATTTCAGCACCGTATGGAATCCGCTGGTCGCGACGATATCTGCGTAGGGAAAATCTTTGCCCACGATGGCGTTGTGGGAGTCAATCTGCGCCTGCGCTTGTAAGAGAGTTGCCTCCGGTTTCAAGCGACCGACCAGTTCGAGGTCATGCGAATGCAGATTGGCGATGCCGCGCTCCTCGTCATTCGAGGATAGCGGATGAAAAATGCGGGCTTTTGAGGAAAGGTAGTGAAAGTTGGGCGGTAGAACTCCCACGATTGTCTTGGGAAAGCCGTCCATGCGAATCGACTTCCCCAAAACATTGGCATCCCTATCAAATTTTTGGAGCCAATACTCGTCCGTCAGGATAACCACACCATCCGTTTGGTATGTCATCTCCTCTTCAGTGAATGCGCGACCCAAGGCAGGGTTCACTCCGAGGGTGCCAAAAAATTCAGGGGAGACCCTCATGACGTCAGCCAATTCCGTGGAACCCGCCTCCCCCACCACCGCAGTACTGTCGAAATAGGCGGACAAGGACGAGAACGCAGGGATGTTCCCCCTGCGACCATAGTAGTTGGGGAACGAAGGAATGGACCGGTCCATGCCCATTTTTGGGTAACTGTTATACATGGTTACCAGACGATCAGCCTCTGGAAAAGGCAGCGCACGAAGCAACACCGCATTGATGACCGCGAATATGGTTAAATTTGCCCCCAGACACAGCGCAATGGTCAGCACTGCGACGCCTGTGAAGCCGGGATTCTTAAGCAGTTGGCGCGTGCCGAAGCGAACGCCCTGAAGCATCGTTTCCAACCAGCGCACTCCCCGCTGTTCTCGACTGTCCTCCTTGATGGTCTCGGCCCAACCAAACTGGCGCAACGCCGCATAGCGCGCCTCATCCGGTGACATGCCCGCGGCCGCGTTCTTCTGCGTTTGCATTTCGATGTGCAAACGTATCTCCTCGTCCATTTCAGCATCCAATTTTTCTTTGCGGAAGAACGCGCGGAAGCGTTGTTGAAGTTTTTGCAGTGTGTTCATTGGGTCATTCGTGCCTCAGCGCCACCAGTGGATCCACTCGCGAGGCACGGCGGGCAGGCAGCCAGCAGGCCAGCAACGCCACGATTATGAGAAGGCAGGCATTGCCCACAAAGGTTAGAGGATCGGTCGCGCTGACTTCAAAGAGCAGAGACCGCATGACTTGCGTCAGTGCGAGTGCCGCGATCAGCCCCAGCAACAGTCCAACTACCACTGGTTTCATACCATCACCAATCACCTGCACCAGAATGTCGCGCGTTGTTGCGCCCAGTGCGAGACGAATGCCAAGCTCAGGTGTGCGCTGGCTAACGGCATAAGAAATGACGCCGTAAATGCCCACCGAGGCCAACGTCAGAGCCAGAACGGAAAAAAGTCCCACCAACACCACTATAAGACGCTTGGACGAAACCGATCGGTCGACAATTTCGCCCAAGGAACGAAAACCGTTCAAAGGCATGCCTGGGTCCATCTGATGGAGAGCGGCGCGCACTGCCGGGACGAGTGACTCCAGCGAGCCCTTGGTTCGGACTACCAGCTCCTGTGAGCTCCATCCAATCTGTGCTCCCAGAAGGTACATTTCCTCCCCTGCTTTTTCCTCAAGCGCGGCATGTCGAACATCACCCACCACTCCTATGACTTGGAAGTCGCTGCCTGCGGTGAAAATTCGCCCTAACGGATCGGCTCCCTGCCAAAGACGACGCGCCATGGTCTCGTTAATGACGGCGATTTTTACTGATCCTTCGGCTGTGTCATGAGGATCAAAGAGTCGTCCAGCCTTTAGGGTGATGCCCATTGTCTGAAGGTAACCCGTGTCGACAACCCTCGGGAACGCGTCATTCCCCGGCTGATATTTCTCACCCTTTGCCACAGCTCCCCAGCTTCTGTTGCGGCCCAAGGGCAGCGTGTCGCTCATACCGGCGGACTGCACCCCGGGCAGGGCCTCAACAACGCGAACCAATTCACGATTGTAGGCAGTCTGCTCGGCGCTATTGGCAAAGGATCGTGATGGTTCAATGCGCCAAGCGGCGGCCTGATCAGCGCGAAAACCGGGATCGACTTCGCTTAAATGAACAAAACTGCGCAATAAAAGCCCTGCGCCCACCAGCAGTACGCAGGAAAGCGCAACTTCCGCTGCAACCAGAATTTCCCTGGTTCGTGCACGGCCGCGTCCGGTGCTCGAACCCCGCGATGATTCCTTGAGCACGTCGTGGACGCCAAAATTAGAGAATGAAAGCGCAGGTATGATTCCGAAGAGCAATCCTGACGAAATAGCCATTGCCACGGTCACGCCCAGAACGGTTCCATCAATTCTAACGGTCTGCAGCAGAGCTATGTTAAAAGCGTTTGAATGTGCTATGGCGTTTGTGGCGGCGTAAGCGAGGCCGAGACCGAGTGCTGCACCGCAACAGGATAGCAGCAGGCTTTCCGTTAACATCTGACGGACGAGTTGGAAGCGAGTGGCCCCAAGGGCGATTCGAACCGCAACTTCCTTCCGTCGGGCTGCGGCGCGAGCCAGCAACAGATTGGATAGATTGGCGCAGGCGATCAGCAAAACGCAGAAAACCGTACCAAACACGATGACAAATGACCGTCGAAACTGGCTGTTAATTCTCCGGGGAAGGGAGGTCATATTCGCACCGAAAGTGTTTCCCCGATCCGGGTGTTCCTTCTGAAGTTGATTGTTCAGGAGGTCAAATTCCATTTGTGCCGCCTTTAAGGTGACTCCAGGCTTTAGCCTTCCCACGACTGCCAGGGTGTTGCCCCATTGGTCGGTTTCTTTGGAGATGGGAAATGGCACGACCATATCGATGTGCGATCCGGGCGTGAACACCGATGAAAAATCAAACGACGGGGGAAGGATGCCAATCACCTCCGTGGCCGAGTTGTTGAGTGTGATTGTTTTTCCGATAATGTTGGGATCGCCCTGGAACCGGCGTTTCCAAAAGGCCTGAGTGAGCATGACCGCCTTGCGTCCATTCCATACGCTTTCCTCCTCGGTGAAACCTCTGCCGAGTTGGGGCTGGACTCCGAGTGTGTCCAAAAAATTTCTCGATATTCCAACCGTCTGCACTCGGGCGGGTTCTCCATCACTCGTCAGAGTCGAGCCGATATAATCAAAAAATGCAAAATACGCGCCAAGGCTTTCAAACGAGTGATTCTGGAGGATCCAATCCTGATAGTTCGACACTCGCGTCGTTTCTCCCGAAAGGCCGCTCGAACCAGGGATTGCGTTGGCAATCCAAACAAGATTTTGAGGTTCACGAAAAGGTAGCGGACGCAGCAGCAGCGCATTGACCACGCTGAAAATGGCCGTGTTCGCCCCGATACCCAGGGCGAGCGTGAGAACCGCCACAGTGGTGAAGCCAGGATTCTTTCGCAGCTGGCGCGCGCCGTACCGGATGTCTTGAAATAGGTTCTCCATCCAGCGCACACCGCGTTGATCCCTACAATCTTCCTTGATGGATTCTTCCCAGACGAACTCCCGTAACGCGGCGGAGCGGGCGGCCGTCGGATCCATGCCTGTTTCGATGTTGGCTTTGGTCCTCAGTTCAACATGCTGGCGCATTTCCTCCTCCATCTCCTTATCCAGTTTGCTTTTGTGGAACAGAGAGTGGAGCTGGGTCAGAATCTTTTTTAGGGGGTTCATGGATCAGTTGTATGCGGGGAGAGGCATTTCGCCACTGAGCGCTGACATTATTCTGGAATCTGCACGGATTTGCTCAGATACGAGTTTTGGGTCCACAAAGGAACCGGCATTGATCAGTAGCGCAACTATCTCATGGTGGTGTTGGCCATTCGCTTCGAGCGGCGGATTGGCCCAACCGTGGAGTGCCCAGCCTAAAGGCGTGTTTTGCCAGGACTCATCTCTGATATTTACTGGCGCGTTTCGCTCCACCAGCATTCTGACAATATCGAAGTGTCCGCCGTATGCAGCCCAGTGCAGGCCGGTCCGGCCGAGATGAATTTCGCCGAGTGCAATCCCTCTGAGCATCAAAAATTTAACAACGTCGCTCCGGCCATACTCACAAGCCCACTGAAAACCTGATTTAAACTGCGCCGAAGTAGCATTCGCTTTCAATTTGCCGTCTTGATCGAAAAACTCCGTAACAGCATCAACCCTCCCCACGCCAGCCGCCCCCTCAAGGTCTAATCGTGCTCCGCGCCTGGCCAGAAACTCGGCAGCCCCGGGACGGCCGTTGGCCAGGCAGGCGTTGACCACACTTCCAGCGGTGTAATCGGATGCCACTGCGCCATCGAAATCAGCACCGTATTCCAGCAGGATTTCCATCAGCCCGTTTTGTACGCCTGCCTTCAGTGGGTGAACGCTGGTCGCCACAAGTCCCAATGTGGTGGACCCACCGTACATTTTCGCCACAGCATTCACCTCGGCGCCGGCCTTGCACAGAGTCTTCGCAACTTGCAACGCCTGCTGGGGAGTCTTCTGACGCCAGCTTTCAACTCCGTTTGCGCCCACATAATGCAAAAGCGTTGAGCGATGCTTGCGCGTCGAACGGGCGCGAATCAGTTCAGGATTTTCATGCAGCAACCGTTCAATAGTGACCAGATCCCCGTCCACGACGGCATCCACTGCGGCCTCGAATCGGGCGATGGGTGAATCCTTGAGCTTCAGAGCCGTCAGAATTTCCTCAAACTCGGCCCAGCTTTCGAAACAATGTTCGCGTGTGATGATAGACCTGGCTTTGACCTTGGAATAATCAGGGGCAAGACCGCCCAGCCACGTTGATAGTGGTGCATGCTCGAGAAACATCAATTTATGATCACTTAGCAATCGATCAAGCGTCGCCGCATCCCCGGCAACAACGGCCTTCTCCGCGGCTTTCCACAGCGACTGGGCATCGTTCATACTTGAAGGAGTGGTTGTCATTGCGTGCCGCTTTATTTCGATAATTCAGTAATCTCCAGGTGGTGCCGACTGATAGCCCGGGCCAGCAATGCGGATCCTCGCAGATACTCGGAAAGGTTTGGTTTGGCTCCGTGTTTCAGAGAAATGCGACCATGGGTTCCACTCATGAATATTTTCAACAAGTTCATGTTGTTGTTCATTTCAGCTATTCCATGGCTTCTTTTTACTCAACGCGGATCGGGCGGTTAAAGTAGTAGCGACTGGGCGTAAGGTTTGGACACAAACAGTGAACATTAAGTTTCATTTATTTTCCTACTGCGGATCTCCACTATGAGATAGCCTCAGTCCACTCGGAGGGCAGGCAAAGAGGGATGACGGCGAGCAGCAGCAGAACCGTGACGAAAATGAAAGGATCAGTGATGTTGGGCTGGTACTGAGTGTGTTTCGCTAGTTCCTTTAATGCTGCGTCCTATTCGCTTCTCAACGCCACCATCGGGTTCACTCCTGCCGCCCGCCGAGCGGGGAGCCAGCGGTAGGCGAGAGGTTTCAGAAGCACTCCGTTAACAACGCTAAAAATCGCTGTGTTGGCCCCAATTCCAAGTGCTAGTGTAAGCACAGCAACAGCAGTGAAGCCGGGGTTTTTGCACAGTATTCGAAGTCCGTGTCGGACATCCTGGAAAAACTGCTCGATCCAGAGCCCGCCACGCTCGTCGCGGCATGTTTCCTTTATGGATTCCATCCAGCCGAACTGCCGCATAACGCGCTTCGCCCGGTTCCATCCCCGCCTCGATGTTCTTTTGCGTCCGCAGATCAACATGGGCGCGCATTTCGTCGTTCAGGTCGTCATCCAGAGCTTGTTTCCGCCACATGGAGCGGATTCTGTTCTTCATTTGCGTAAGCCAGATCATGAGGTTTACGTGGGTGATGTTTGCATTACTCGGGCCGAAGGGCTTCCATAGGATCAACCCTGCTGGCACGCAGTGTGGGCAGCAGACAAGCAAGGAGTGTGACCAACGCCATAATCCCCGTCGTCTCCATCAGCAAAGCGATATTCGTTGCGGGGACGCCGAATAAAATTCCCTGCATGGCGAGGCCGACGAACCATGCCCCGACCACTCCCAAGGCAGTGCCCATGGCCGCCAACCGGAGGCCGAGCGTAAGGAATTGTCGGCCAATTTGCGATGGCAGCGCGCCCAAAGCCATTCGCACTCCTATCTCACGGCGGCGCTGCGCCACGGCGTAGCTGAGCACCCCGTACGTGCCTATCGCGGCAAGCACTAGCGCGACGCCGGCGAAGATACTCGCGAGCAGCGCTGGCGAACGTCGCGCGACGAGGCTGTCGGCGATCCGGTCATTCATGGATCTCAGATCGTTGACAGGCACCTCTGGATCAATGGCGCGAACCATCTTTTGCAGCGCAAGCCCAAAGGCTTCCGGGGCCTGGCTCGTCCGGACGATCGCGAAGATATTAACGTCTGTGCGGTGTTTATAGGGGCAGTAGACTGCTCCTTGCCCCTGAGCTTCGGTGAGCCCCGCCTGTTTCACGGCCCCCACCACGCCAACGATGGTAAAGGCTTCTGCGTCGGTTTCCTCGGTTGCGCCCACAAATAGACGTTGTCCAATCGCGCCGCTGTTTGGCCAGTACCGACGGGCAAAATCCTCGTCAATGTCACACACCCGGCTGTCGGAATCAGTCTTGTCAATGAACCGTCCTTCGCGAAGGGGAACTTCGAGGGCTTTAAAGGCATTGCCTGCCACACCATAAAAATAGTGTCCCTGAAGCGATTCCCCAGGCTTAAGCAGATGGCCTTTAATGCTAATGGCGCTTTTAAAGGTCTGACCACTAAAAGGCACATTATTGATCACGCCCACAGCGGAAATACCGGGTTGGTTGCCAGCGTTTTCCAGTAGTCTATTGACGAAGTTTTGACGTTGGGGCCAGTCGGGATAGTTTTTCCATGGCAGGGAGATTTGGCCGGTGAGAATATGATCGGGACTAAACCCTGGCGAAACAGCCAGTGCTCGCTTGAGGCTCATACCCAACAGGCCTGCTCCGACCAGCAGCACAAAAGCCAGCGCGATTTGCATGACGATGAATCCATGCCGCAGCCGCTGGACTGCCTGGCCGGAGGTGCCGCCGCGCGATTCGGATTGCAGGGAGTGTGCGAGATGGAGTCTCAGGTTCAACCATGCGATGGGAGCTGAGATGAGTATCCCGGCGATCAGCGCCCCAGCCATGGCGACAAGTGCAAGCCGCGTGTCCAGCACGACGTTTGCTCCCATGGGCAACTGATGGACTCCAAGCATCGATAGGAGACGAATACCAATGGCTCCAAGCGCAACCCCACATAAACCCCCCGCGAGCGTGAGCAGCACTGTTTCAGTAACCACTTGCGTTGCCACATGCCAGCGGCCAGCTCCCAACGATTGCCTGATGGCAAGTTCCTTGGTCCTGCTGCTTGCCCGAATTAAGAGAAGGTTCACCAAATTAACCGCACCGATCACCAGTAAAAAAAACACCCCTGCCTGCACTAGGAGCAGCGCGGGGCGGACAGCCTTGACATGGTCCCCGTGAAGGGATGTCACGATGGTGCGAAATCCCGCGTCAGCAATCATTTTGGCGTTGGGATATTCAGATGCGCGCGCGTCATTATCGGCGTTGATTTGAGCTTGTGCCGAGGCGACGGTGACACTGGGCTTGAGTCGGCCAATCAATTCGTATCCATTGCCGGAGTGTCTTTGGAGCGCCATTCGATCCTCCAAGCGTGATGCAAGCGGCAGGTAGATCTGTGCCTTCGAAGAAAGAAATTGAAATCTTTTGGGCAACACACCAATGACCGCTTTAGCAATGCCATCCAATCGAATCTGGCGACCGAGCACGTTCGGATCGGCGTTAAACCACCGCCTCCATGCCGTGTCCGTAAGAACGGCCACGCCATCGGTTTGGTAAGTCATTTCATCGTCTGTGAAGACGCGCCCCATGATCGGGCCAACGCCCAGCGTGGCGAAGAATTCTGGAGTCACCCGCGTGATATCCATTTGCTCGGTCGAACCTGTTTCGCCGACAATGGCTGTGTCATAACGGAGGGCAGAGTATTGAGCTAAAGCGGGAATATGACCCCGGCGCTCATAATAATTGGGGAGCGATCCTCCATCGCGGTCAACTCCGGCTTTGGGATAGGTGTTGAATAGGGTCACCAACCGGTCGGGCTCGGGAAAGGGAAGCGGCTTGAGCAGCACTGCGTCGATCACCGCGAAAATGGTTAGGTTTGCTCCAAGGCACAGGCCGAGCGTCAGAACCCCCACTGCCGTGAACATCGGATTTTTGCGCAGTTGCCGCGTTCCATATCGGATATCCTTTACCAGATTTTCCAACCAGCGAACTCCTCGCTGTTCGCGACAGTCCTCCTTGATGGATTCGTTCCAGCCAAACTGCCGCATGGCTGCGAAACGGGCCTCCTCGGGATTCATCCCGGCTTTTATGTGAGCCTGCGTGCGCAGTTCAAGGTGGGACTCAATCTCCGAATCCAAGTCTGTGTTGATTGGTTGCTGGTTCGAGAGCAACTCAAGAAAGCTGCGGTTGAAACGCTTTGCCCATGCGCTAACATCATTCCAGAGTTTCATGCGTGTTCCTTGGAGTCATTGGGTTAACTACACACTAGCCACTCATCACAAATGACCTTCCATTATGCCACCTGCATCACACGGCGGATGGCCAGGCACATTTGTTCCCATCCGTGGCTCTCGCGCTCCAGTTGCTTGCGACCTTCTTTAGTGAGGCTATAAAATTTGGCTTTGCGGTTGTTTTCCGAGACTCCCCACGCGGATTCAATCCATCCCTGATCCTGCAACCGATACAGGGCGGGATAGAGGGAGCCTTCTCCCACAGAGAGAACTTCATCCGACCACTTTTGAATGGATTGGCAGATGCCAAAACCGTGGGTGGACTCGCGGCTCAGGACTTTGAGAATGAGCATGTCCAGAGTGCCTTGCAGGAGATCCGTTTTTTGCATAATGATAACGCTTGATATCGAATGTCGATGGGAGTGTCGCATTGCACCTATCGAGCGTCAATGGGAGAATGCTGGAAAATTCAAAAAGGAGCAAAAGGGCTTGGTTGCCCCCTTTCTTGATATCCGCACTTTTCGAGGTCTCAGCCTTGCCTCGTCTTATATTATGCTGATATCGTCCATGGTATGAAACGGTTGATCTCCGGAGTTTCCGGAAGCAATTTCGACTTCTGGGCTCGTGACCAAGTCCTCTCTGAAAACGGCCAGCCGGAAGACTGGTTCGGCATCTGCCGAACAGCTCGTCGCCATCAGGCCATGGTAAGTCTTACGGAGTTTGCTGGAACTTGGGACCGGGCATGAAACTGCCTCGCGGCTTGGCCGCTTCGTTGCTTCCTAATCTGTTCGCTGGCCTGACTTCTGGTTTGGTGAACATGGTCTACAGCATATCCTTCGCAGCTCTCATTTTTTCCGGAAAACTGACCCCGTACTTTCCACAAGGCGTGGGCATTGCCCTAATCGGGGCAACCGTCACTGCTATAATCGTGGCTTGGCGCAGCACTTTCCCGTTTACGATAGCAGGACCGGAGGCCAATTCCGCCATAATCATCACGCTTGCAGCAGCGTCCATCGCCAACGGTCTGGAGTCGCCGGATGGGGAAGGATCGATCTTCCCCACCGTCTGGGCGGCCATCATCTTTAGCACCGCCGCGTCCGGGTTATTCCTCTACCTTCTGGGCCGGTTTCGCTGGGGCCGATTGGCGAGGTATATCCCTTATCCAGTAATTGGGGGCTTTTTAGCTGGAACCGGCTGGTTGATCACGCGCAGTTCGTTCAAGGTGATGACTGGGATTCCCCTAGGAATTACGGGCTTTGCCGGGCTGCTGCAAGGAGAAGCCGCAGCACAATGGATCTTCGGCGCGGCAATGGCCGCTGTTCTGTTCATTGTGCTCAATCGCTCCAAACATTTTCTCACCCTGCCCGGGTTGCTCCTTGGGGGGATTGCGCTGGGCAACGTCGGATGGTTGGTCTTTAAGCCATCCTCGCTCGACTGGAATCGCGACGGCTGGTTTTTTAAACCCTTCGCCCGCGACAGTGTGTGGCAGGCTTGGCACTCGTCCACCATTACTCACGTTGACTGGACGGTGCTTCTCCATCAAAGCGGCACGTTGCTTGCGATGATGGTGATAGTGATGCTTTCGATCCTTCTAAACTCCACAGGATTGGAACTGGCCACCTCCCGGAACGTCGATCTGGACCAGGAATTGAAGGCCAATGGCATCGCGAATCTGGTGAGTGGGTTTTGCGGTGGCATGGTGGGCTACCTTTCCTTCAACCGTTGCCTGCTGAATCAACAGGCTGGCGCTCGATCTCCTTTGGCGGGAATGATCGCCGGGGCATTATGCGGCTCCCTGCTATTCATGGACTCCTCCTTCCTGGCTTATGTCCCCAAGCCGGTTCTAGGCGGGCTGCTCTTGTACATAGGCTCAAACCTGCTTTTTCGTTGGGTGTTTAAGTCATGGTCTCAGTTTCCGCGCATGGACTACCTGCTGATCGTCATCATACTGGTGGTCATCGCCACCTTTGGATTTCTCCAGGGAGTTGGGGCAGGAATCCTGATCTCCTGCTTCCTTTTCATCCTGAGTTATGGGAAAACATCCAGCATCAAGCACACGCTCTCGGGAAGAAATTATCACAGCAATTTCTTCCGTTCCGCCGCCCGGCAGAAGCTGCTGGAAGAGCAGGGGGATACCATCACTATTATGGTGCTTCATGGATTTGTGTTCTTCGGCACGGCCAATGATTTGTTGGAAGGCATCCGTCAGCGACTTGCCGCGCTCGAACGGCAGAAGCCCGTTTACGCCGTCTTTGATTTCCGCCTCGTGACAGGGCTGGATTCTTCCGCTGCCCTAAGCTTCATGAAGCTCCGGCAACTGGCCGGAAAATCCGGATTGAATCTAATTTTCACCCACTTGAGCACTCCCATCAGGACCCAGCTAGAGCAGGGCGGTCTGCTCTCCGGGAACCATCCCAGCATTCGCTGCTTCCCCGACTTGGATCGCGGCGTTGAGTGGTGTGAAGACCAGATTCTTGAGAGTGCTCAGATGCCCGATAGCCCGGCAGCACCTTTGGATTCCCAATTGCACGCACTTTTGAATAACGAAAAGGTGGTGTCAGGAATCATGGCTTATTTCCAAGCCGTCGAAGTGTTGGAAGGTCAACCCCTTTTTCGCCAGGGAGAGCCCTCCGACGGGTTATATTTGCTTGAATCCGGCCAGGTTTCCGTGGTGGTTGAGTTGTCCGACGGCAGGACGCTGAGGCGGCGCACCTACATGGGAGGGGCGATTCTGGGCGAAATGGGTTTCTATTCCCATGAACCCCGCTCTGCCACCGTGATTGCCGATCAACTCTGCCGCCTCCACTATCTATCCACGCAGGCTTTTAAGAGAATTGAATCTGAAGATCCCTATCTGGCTTCGTGCTTCAACCGGGGAGTGGTGAACTTGGTGGCGGAACGCCTCCGTCGTTCAGAAGAGGAAGTAAGAAGCCTCCTGCAATAATGGTTTATCTGAGCCGTACCTACGCAGTGGTGTAACGTGAGAGTGTTGGGATGGTAGGGCAGGCTGTCCTCAGCACCCCGTTCGGAGGGAAGTAATCATTCTAGTCTTCTGGTGTATCCAAAGTCTCTGTCAGAAAACCTTGCCGAACCTCTTTTCTTCACATGACATTTGAACTGCGTGCTTACTGCCGAGGCGGAGTCCTTTTAGGCATTACCGTTCCAACTCTTGAGCACTTTTGGGATGACGTGGGCGGTTCCTGCCACGCCGGTCAGGCGCTCGGTGCGGCCGTTGACTGCAAAACCTAAATCTTCATAGCGCAGGCCGAGCGCCGAGAGGATGGTGGCGTGGAGGTCTTTGAAGGGGTGGAGGTCCTGCACGGCCATTAGTCCAATTTCGTCAGTGGCTCCGATTCTCAATCCGGGTTGGACGCCGCCTCCGGCCATCCACACAGTAAAACCAGCGGCGTTATGCTGTCGGCCTTGATTACCCTGCATCATGGGGGTGCGGCCAAATTCACTGGCCCACACCACCAGAGTGCTATCCAACAGGCCTCGCTGTTTGAGATCGGCGATTAGTGCGGCAGCGGGTTGATCCGTCCAACGGGCCCGTGGGGTGTGGTTGTCGATGAGCTTTTCATGCGCATCCCATCCGTCTTTATCAGGCATGTCGTAGAGTTGCACGAAGCGGACCCCTTTTTCCACGAGTCGTCGTGCCAGCAAGCATTTGCGTCCAAAATTGGCCGTGCGTGCGTCGCTGTGGTCGAGGCCGTAGCTGGTGCGCATCGTTGGCGACTCTTTCTCAACATCCCCAACGGCCAGCGCCGCTGATTGCATCCGGTAAGCCAACTCGTAAGAGGCGATGCGGGCGTCAAGTTCAGTGTAGCCCTCGCGTGTGGAACGATGCTTTAGATTGAGCTCCCGGATTAGATCCAGTGAGGACCGCTGCCCGCCAGCAAGCCCGTCGGGCGGAAGAAGATCGAGAACCGGCGTTCCTTTATCGCGCAAACGGGTGGGCTGGAAAGCCGTCGGCAGAAAGCCGTTGGAATAATTGACTGAGCCGCCCAACGGACCGGCATCAAACAGCATCACGTACCCAGGCAGATCCTGATTTTCCGTCCCCAGTCCATAAGTTACCCACGAACCAAGACTGGCCTTTCCGCCGCGTATATCGCCCGTGTGCATCTGGTAGCTGGCTGGCGCGTGGTTGTTGCTGTCCGCCTGAAGGGAATGAATGAAACAAAGATCATCCACCTGCTCCGCGAGATGAGGATGCAACTCACTCACCCACATACCCGACTGGCCGTGTTGTGCCCACTTGTAGGGACTGCCCATCAGCTCATCCTTGCAGCCATGAAAAACGTTGGCGAACTTGGTCTGCTCCACCGCTTTGCGAATGGATTCCGGCACCGGTTTGCCACTTAGCTTTTGCAGTTCCGGTTTGTAATCAAAAGTATCGACCTGCGAAGGGCCTCCCACCAGATAGATGAAGATGACTGATTTGGCGCGGGGCGCGAAATCGGGTTGTCTGGCAGAAAAAGGATTTAAGGGATCGATCTTGGGTCCATGGTGCGCCGACTCAGCCAGCATGCTTTGCTGTAGCGCTCCCAAAGCCAGCGTCCCGAAGCCCGCCGTGGCGCGCCATAAAAAATCGCGTCGATTATGATGTGGGAACATGGCGGGCATGCGCTATTTTTCGCACGTTTTCCAGCGGCTGACAACACGCTGAATTTTGGACGCGTCTATTTCATCCAATGTTCATGAGCGAAACACCTTAAATGCCGTTGCCCAACGACCATTCCAGATCCATTGTTGCTTTGTGAAGCCCCGCCTCCTTTTGCGCTTGGCAATCCTGCTGTTCGGCCGCCTTGCGCAGGCCGGACAATCGGAGGCTGATTCGTTTTTTCGCGAAAAGGTCTTTCCGCTGCTGGAATCGCGCTGCATCTCCTGCCACGGCGCCGAAAAAGTCAAAGGGGCTCTCCGGCTTGATTCACGCGAGGCCATTCTCAAAGGCGGCGACAGTGGTCCCTCGGCTGTTCCTGGCAAGCCTCAGGAGAGCCTAATGCTTCACGCGGTGATGCATACCAAAGAGGACTTGGGCATGCCGCCAAAGGAAACGCTTTCGCGCCAGGACATTACCGTGCTGGAGAAATGGATCCAGGACGGTCTGCCTTGGCCGACCCAAACCAAGGCTCGCGCCTCCCAGCATCCCGATGCCGAGCGGATTGGCGACATGTGGACTGATCCACGCAATCCCATACGCCGTATTTTTGGTGGTCAGCGCTTGGACCTTTGGTCGCTGAAACCCATCCAAAAACAGAGACCGCCCACCGTCACCAGGCGAGGTTGGGTGCGTAACCCAGTTGATCAATTTATTTTGCATGAGCTTGAGGCCAAGGGGCTTCGGCCATCGCCGGAGGCTGACCGCCGCACTCTCGCTCGTCGGCTTTGGATGGACTTGACCGGACTCCCCCCAACACCTCCAGAAATGGATGCTTATCTCAGCGACACATCGAAGGACGCCTACACCAAATTGGTGGAACGCCTGTTGGCCTCGCCGCGATATGGTGAAAATTGGGCTCGCATGTGGCTGGATGTGGTTCGATACAGCGATAGCAACGGTTTCGATTGGGACGAGTTCCGACCTAAAGCCTGGCGTTTCCGGGATTATGTAATCCGCTCCTTCAACAAGGACAAACCCTACGACCAATTCGTGCGCGAACAATTGGCGGGCGACGAATTGCTCTCCAGCGAGCCGCGCAACCAGGACGAACAGGACACCTTGGTCGCCACAGGATATTTGCGGCTGGGACCGTGGGATAATTCAGCCGCACTCTTTAACGAGCAGGGTCGCAGCCGCGCCGAGCTGATGGCCGATTTGACTGAGACAACGGGCAACGCGTTTCTTGGCCTGACATTGGGATGTGCTCGCTGCCACGATCACAAATTCGATCCCATCTCCCAAGCGGATCATTTCCGTATGCGAGCGTTTTTTGAGCAGGTGAAGTTTGCCGACAGTTTTCCGATGGGCTTGCGCGAGGAACAAGTCCTTATCAACCAACGCAATGCCGAAATCGATTCAAAGATCGCAATTAGCCATGCCGAACGCGACGCATTGTTCGCACCTGTCCGCGCACGTTTGCGGGAGGAGCGTCTGGGGAAGCTCACAGATGAAGAGAAAGCCATTTTAACTCCATCAGTCACAAATTCCACAATAAGCGCCGAGGCCCGCGATAAAATCGAAAAGACTTTGCGTGCAACGGATGAGGAAGTGAAGAAGGCCTTGGCGGGTGATGACCAAAAGCGTCTGGAATCCACAGAAAAGACGCTCTCAGAACTTAACCTCTCGAAATTAAAGCATAAGACCGGCTTGCTCATGAGCGACGCCGAAGGAACCCCTCCGGTCACCAAAATTCTTGCTGGCGGTGATTACAAACAAGAGCGTCAACCGGTTGATCCGGGCTTCCTCTCCGCGCTTGATCCAAATCCGGCCACTATTGCCCGCAAGCCCAATCCCAAGACCACCGGACGCCGACTGGCACTGGCGGATTGGCTGGTCTCGCCCACAAATCCCCTCACGGCTCGCGTTTTTGTAAACCGTATTTGGCAGGGCCACTTCACTCACGGCCTGGTCGACACCCCCAACGATTTCGGTCTTGTTGGCCTCCGGCCCACCCATCCGGAGCTTCTTGATTGGTTGTCGGCTCGATTCATTTCTGAAGGATGGTCGGTGAAAAAATTGCATCGCTTGATTGTCACGAGTGCGACCTACCGCCAATCCTCTTCGCCCGAAGGTGAATTCGCCCGCCGTTCTCGGGGAGTGGATGCGGACAACCACCTCCTCTGGAAACAGAATCTGCGCCGGCTCTCCGCCGAACAATTGCGCGATTCCTTGCTGGCCGTTTCAGGAATGCTTTTGGCAGAGGGCGGCGGTCCAGCCCGCTGGCCTGAATTGCCCGCCGAAATCTTGCAGGCCAACCCCGCGATTTTGGATGACAACGCAGAAAAAACCAAGGGTTGGTATCCTTCGCCCCGTGATCAAATGCCGGTCCGAAGCATTTATCTGGTGCAAAAACGCGGCCTTAGGCTTCCGTTCATGGAAACCTTCGATCAACCTGAAAACGCCACCTCCTGTCCGATACGCAGCCGCTCAGTGGTGGCCCCCCAAGCGTTAACCTTGCTTAACAACAGCGAGGTTCTCGAAACTGCCGCCAAACTTGCCGAACGCGTCAAACGCGAGGCTGGCAACGACCCTGAACGCCAAATCGCCCAGGCTTTCCGCATAGCTTTCCAGCGATCCCCGGACAACTCTGAAGTTCAATCCTGTCTGTCCCTGATGAAGAACCGCTCCCTCATGGAAGTTTGTCGAGCCCTCGTCAATGCCAACGAGTTCATTTACTTCGACTGACACCGCTAATGGTCCGAACCTATACGCAAGAGGTGTCGGACTTAAAGCATAGTTGGCAAACATTCAAACTCACCCTTTAATGGTCTCAATCATGAGTTTGCGCTTGTTCTCTGGATTGGGGTTGAATTTTCAAACAAAGACTGCTGCCATGGCCGCACTCGCCGTTGGATTGGCGGGGTGTGCCACCATTTCTGTACCGACCCAGACGTGGCAGGTCCAACGCACGCCCGATGCGGTTAGCTTTGCCAAGTCAGGCTCGCAAATCTCTGCCTCCTACCAATTGCTGGCTCCGACCAACACGGCCCTGACTGTGGAGAGCGCTGGCTTTTTCCATCCTCTCACCACGCCCAAAGGCGTGGTCGTGACCGATCTTGCGCCATCCGATCATAAACATCACAGGGGAGTGTTTATGGGTTGGGTTGAGATGGATGGGGACACGAAAGCGGACTTTTGGGGCTGGGGGGAGCACGCACCCATCAAAGGCCGCCGTATCGTCAACCGCTCGGCGGAAACAACAATAGGCAGCAATGGTGAAGTGATCCTGCACGCGGTCAACGAGTGGCGTGCTGACAACCAGGTCCTCATCGAGGAGCATTTGCAATCAACCTTCAAAGCCGTGGGTTCCGTCCATGTGCTTGATCTGGAATACACCCTCCAACCCAAAGCCACTATAACACTGGCCCAATGGGCCTTCGGTGGTTTTTGTGTGAGGACGCGCAAAGACGCTGAGATTGAATTTCAATCCCCAGAAGGCATCGTTAATTATGCCGATCCCAGCCACCTGAAGCCTGAGACGGATTGGCCTGATTATCCCTACTACTCGGCCAGTTTGAAATTTGCCGATGGCAGCCGAGCTGGCGTCGCGGTCGTCAACCACCCATCCAACCCCCTCACCATTTGGCACAACAACCGCGGCGCGCACATGATCAACCCCTGCGTGGTTGCTTCCGCCCCCATGAAATTGACACCGGCCAAAGCGTTGGTCCTCCGCTATCGTGTCGTGACTTTCGATGGCCCAACCCCTGATGAGGAATTGGCCCAGTTGACCCACGATTTTACTCGTAAAAAATAGTTATGCATTTGCTGCGCGGGCGCACTGAGATTTCATTGGCCTTGGCCGGTCTGGTGTTGCTGGTGGCTTCGGATATCAAGGCTGATGCTCCTGCTCCCGACCTGAAACCACGTGTGGGTTGGACGGCGGAACTGCTGCTGCAACCCCCACGACTGAGGCACCCCTCCGTAGTGTGTTCCGCGCCCGACGGGCGAATCTTTGTGGCGGAAGATCCCATGGACATCAGCGCTCCCGCTCAGGCGGCTGAGGGTCGCATTCTCTGTCTGCATACCAATGGCATTCTGACTGTTTTTGCCGATAAACTGCATGCAGTCTTCGGTATGCAATACCTCGAAGGCAAGGTTTACGTCCTGCACAACCCCAAGTTCTCCGTCTTCCGGGATGACAACGGCGTGGGGCGAGATCGTGACGATCTCATCGAATCTACCAACCCCAATCCTTGGGCACTTGACTGGAACGACCACGTCCCGGCGAACTTCAAACTCGCGATGGACGGTTTCTTTTACATCGCCGTCGGTGACAAGGGCATCCATGGTGCGGTCGGTCGGGATGGCAAGCGTGTCGACCTCCCGGGCGGAGGAATCCTGCGCATGCGCCCGGATGGAACCGAGCTGGAAGTATTTTGCACAGGCGTGCGCAATATTCTGGATGTGGCCATTAATGAGGACGACGACGTGTTCACCTATGACAATACGGATGAGCATGATTGGATGGGGCGTCTGACTCACATGGTCGACAGCGGTTTTTACGGTTATCCCCACGATTTCATTCCACAGCGTGCTTATACCCTTTGGATGATGCATGATTTTGGTGCTGGTGCCGCGACCGGAGCCTTCGCATACACCGATGACGCGCTGCCGGAGGCATATCGCGGCAATCTATTCATAGCGGATTTTGGCAAACGGCAGGTAACACGCGTGGATTTGGATAGGGCAGGGGCCACTTACCGGGTGGATGCTGCCGAGGAACTTTTTCCCGCGCCTCCGGATGATTTCCGCCCCGTGGGCATCGCCCCAAGCGCTGATGGACGCTCAATTCTAATCTGCGATTGGGCCCATCGTGATGTGAAAGAAGACGTCGCAGTAGGCCGCCTTTGGCGTCTGACCCATATCGCTGCCACCAATTCCTTGCCGCGTCCATCCTGGTGGCTGCCGCTGTCCATGGGCCTGAGTTCCGATGCCAGCGACGAATCCTTGGTTACGGGCCTCAATCACCCCGCTTTGTCTGTGCGATTGACGGCGCAACGTGAGCTGGTTCGTCGCAAGTCAATTTCCGTCGTGGACGATTTGCTCAAAAATGCCAACACTTCTGAACACGCCTTGATCCACAGTCTGTGGGCGGCCGATGCGTTGGACAAAGGGGTCCACTGTCGCGCCAGCATCCTGACGCTTGCTGCCAGTGGCTCTCGTCCTGTTCAAAGACAGGCATTGCGTCAATTGGGAACGCGCGCCGTCACTCAGGCCCAGGAGGTCGCTCTGTCCCTCCTACATTCGGATGACGTGCCGACCCGTTTCGCCGCCGCCACTGCTTTGGGCCGTCTGGGGTCATCCGCTTCTGCCGCCAGCCTGATCCAAGCCTTGGCCGACAAGGATTTCTTTACCCACTTTGCGGTCTTCACCGGCCTCAACCGTCTGGCTCGCAGAAGCCCCGAAGTCTGGCAGCTTCTGGTGGCTGCCCTGGCCCACGACAATGACGCCATTGCCGATGGAGCAATCATGGCCATGCGCGAGACCTACCAAATCGAATTAGTTCGAGCTTTGCAGAAATCTTTACTAAGCAACGCTTCGCCAATGTCGACGCGCCTCAAGGCGGTTTCCATTCTATCAAGTTTGCACCGGCAACTGCCCGTATGGAAGGGAGAGTGGGGCGCGTATCATCCCGCCCTTGCCCCCGCTCCAACCAAAAACATGGATTGGGATGGCACACCCGTTGTTCTGGAATCATTGCGGAGCCTGCTGGACGATGCCAACGAAACCTTGCGGATAGCCGCCATTGAGGGGCTCAACCAGAGTGCTTCCCAGGAACGTGCTCCCTGGCTGAGAACCCGGCTGGCTGTTGAAAAAAGTGATTCAGTCCGCGCCGCCCTGTTTTCTTCTCTGGCCGAGTTGGGTATGCCTGAGGATGCCCCGCTCTTCGCCTCTTTGCTAGCGGCCCCCATCCCTGACAAGTCGATTGCCGCTGCCCTGTTAAAAGGTGCGGTTGCCACCAAGGATGAACTGGGCATTTCCGCCGTCATGAAATTTGCGGATGGCAGCGTCAAATCTTCTCCCGAGTTGCGTGCCTTGAGTCTCGAACTTTTGGGCGGGGTTGATTCTTCGGCTGTTGGGGAGATGCTGCGAACCATCGCTGTATCTGGTGCAGAGGACGAATCCCTGCGTGTTGCTGCATTGCGAGGCCTGTCCCGCAATCCGAAAGCCGGACCATCAATGGCTGATGTTCGCAAGTTGATAGGCGCAACTAATCTTACCCTTCGTCGTCAGGCCATCAAGACTTCGGCTGCTCTCAAAGACCACGAGGCTGTGGAAGTCTGGCTCCGTGTTGCCCAGGTCAGCGACCTGCATCCGGTGGTTGCAGAGGCTTTTCTTAAGCTGCCTGACCCACGTGGCCTTCCATTCTACCTCGAAGCCCTGGCCAGCTCAAACCCAGCCACTCGTGAGGAAGCCCGCAAGGCGCTGGAACCGATTCGAACAGTGCTCCTTCCGGCCTTGGAGTCAGTCACACCCCCACCCACGCCAGCCGTCATCTCGGAGTTGCGTCGCGTCTATTCCAAAGACGCCAAGGCTTTGGAATCCAAACTTTTTTCCGGGCCCAAGCCTCTTGAAATTTCGGACTATGCCGCTCACGCCTTGAAAGGGTCGGGTGATCCTGCGCGAGGTCAGAAACTATTTTTAGATGAGAGCGGCGTTGCTTGCATTAAGTGTCACAAAATGGGCGATTCCGGTAACCCGGTTGGGCCGGAGTTAACCACTATCGGCACCCAGTTTCCCCGCGCGGTTCTCATTGAGCACGTTCTGGAACCCAGCAAAGTCGTGCGTGAAGGCTATCAGGCCTACAATATCGAGCTTAAGGACGGCGAATCACTCACAGCCCTGATTAAAGGTGAGACCTCCGACGCACTTACGCTCGTGGACACGGCCGGAATCACGCGCACAATCCCCAAAGCCCAAATCGAAAGTCGTACCAAAGGTTCGCTCTCCCTCATGCCGGAAGGATTGCAGGCTGGCCTCACGCTGGATCAGTTTGCCGATTTGATCGCGTTTTTAGAATCTCGAAAAACCCAAATCTTACAACCGTAGTCTTCGGGCGTTCGCGGATCTGGAGAGGTCCTTCTTTCTTTATTTCTTTTTAAACAGGTCCCCAATCCCTTTCCCTACCCCTTTCACCGCATCGGTCGCTCCTTTACCGATTTCTCCCGATGCATCAAGGGCTCCTTTGCCCAGAGAGCCAGCCGCATTCGCGACAGCTTTAACCGAACTTTCGGTCACCTGCTTGAGCACCAGCGAAATTAATTCAGCGGCTGTGATTCCATCAGGCCCTTGCCCTAGGTTCGACAGGCTAATATCAGGGATGGGGAAAGTCATTGCCTTGCCGCCAAGCATAGTAATTGTGGCGTTCACTTTTGCGCCTACCAGTTTGAATTCGTCGACCTGAAGTTTCTTTCCTCCCGATTTGTCTTTGGCTCCGGGTTCGCTGGGCTTCGAGGCCCCGGCGAAGGATTGGACGTTGGCCAGTATTTTAGACAGGTTGTTGCCGCTAAGGCCTCCCTCGAAAGTGATTTCGGGATTCTCTACCACCACGCTGCGCACAATCACCTTATCTGAGAGCACCGAGCCTGGGCTGACAGCGACCGAGACATGCCCCACCTTGATGGCGCTTGGAGTCTTGAATCCCTCCGGATTGCCCACCACCAAACCCGTGATCCCGCCGGATCCGCTCGTAATGGAAATGTTAACACCCTCCACCGTGATCGGGACCTGCGTAATCTTTGGCCCCACTGTTTGAATCCCCGCTTTAACGATGGAATTGATGGAAAGCGCCACCACAATGAGTGCGATTACGCCAACGGCGACAACCGCTCCGAAAATGAGAAGGAGTTTTTTCTTCATCCCAATAGGATAGAACTGGCAGAAAGCCATGTAAAGATGGCAGCAGGCTCTATTTCTACTCTTGGCCATTCCATCAGTCAGTATCGATCGTCTTTGAATCTTCCCCGTGTTAAAGTTATTCCCGCCGACACAATTTTATTTCAGCGTGGTGTGAGTTTTTCGAGGAACACAAAGACAAGGAGTGGCTCCTGACGGATTGCTTGTCCTTTCTGGTGTCCGTTCAGATGATGCCCCGCTAATTTACCTGATTGATGATTTATTCGAGTTGGACTCACAAAATGTTGGTCTTCAACGGTGCGGCTGTCACAATTGCCTCCAGATGTTACCTAGCATCTCTGATTCCACACTGCGAGTATGGCGCGACCACCTTGAACTGGCCTTGCGCTGGGGATGGATGCTTCCCCTTAACTCAGCGGTCATCGGCGCGGCCGTGGCCCTGTTTTGTGGAGCCTCGACCATGTAACTCATTGGTTCTGGAGTTATCCCCTACTGATTTGGACTTTGCCATTACTGGGTTGGGCTATGGTCGCCTCCTATCAGCGCTGGGGTGGTGACGCGACTTTGGGTACGACCGCAATTCTCAAACGCATGCACAAACCGGGCGAACCGGTCCCAAGGCGCATGGCTTACTTTGTTCTGTTTTCCACACTCGCAACTCATCTCGGTGGAGGATCGGCCGGGCGAGAGGGCACAGCAGTTCAAATGGGCGGGAGTCTCGCCAGTATCTTTGTGCGACTGCTCAAACTGAAGCATGCCGAAGCCAGGTTGCTCTTAATTTGTGGCGTGGCCGCAGGATTTGGCGCGGTTTTTGGCACACCCTTGGCTGGTGCCATTTTTGCGGTGGAATTCATGTCCGTGGGCCGCCTGGAACACTCGTCCCTTCCCCCGGCAATCGCGGCAGCTTATTTGGCGGATTTTGTGGCACGATCCTGCGGCGCGGTGCACCTGCAATTTGCCGTGACTTCCCTGCCGATGCATCCGTCGCTGGGGTTCCAAGTATCGCTGGTGGCCATGGCTTTGGTGGCTGGTATTGTTTTTGGATGGTTGTCCAGACTGTTCGTTGGGAGCCTGCACCGGCTGACGGAATTTTGGAAACGAACCATCAAGCGCCCCAGCTTCAGGCCGGTCGTCGGAGGATTTTTGATTATTGGGCTCACTTATCTGGTGGGCACTCGGGCTTTTCTCGGGCTGGGGGTAAGCTCCCTCAACCCCGCTGACCCCAGTATTGAGTCATTTTTTTGGTCGGCCGGAGTTCATCCCTGGGCATGGTTGGGTAAACTTCTTTTTACAGTAATCACCCTGAGCTGCGGTTTTCGCGGGGGTGAAGTGACTCCGCTGTTTTTCATTGGTGCTGCGTCGGGCCACGCCATGGCTTTGCTTACTGGGTTGCCTTCGGATTATTTATCCGCCCTTGGTTTCGCGGCGGTGTTTGGTGCCGCGGCTCAAACGCCCTTGGCCAGTTGCCTCATGGGCATTGAACTCTTCGGATCTTCCATGGCTCCTGGATTGGCGGTGGCCTGCTTCGCCGCCTATTGGGCGAGCGGTCACATAGGGATTTATGGCGGCCAGTTGCGCGAAATAAACAAGCCATTCGCCACCAGCCAGCTTTAACGCACTTCTTGGCTGTTGCTTCCCTCGCGCGGACCGCTACAAACGAGGGATGAATTCCCGTATGAAAGCTCTGGCGCTAATTCTCGCGCTCTTTGGTGCTGCTGATTTAATCGCGCAGACGGCTCTGAGTGCACGGCCCGAGGACCAGCCCAACACCGACCAGCGATGGGAAGCGCCTCGCGATCTGGATAGTTACTTCCCCTTCACCCCGCCTGATACACTGACTCAATGGCAGCAGCGCAGTGGTGAAGTTCGGACTAATCTGCTGGTCGCTCTGGGTCTGTTTCCCATGCCGATGCGTCATCCGCTTCACACAGTGATTCACGGCCTGCGCGATGACGGTGATTACACCGTTGAGAAGGTCTACTTTCAAAGCTTGCCAGGCTTTTATGTGACGGGCTCATTGTACCGACCCAAGGGGCGTACCGGACTTCTCCCTGCGGTGTTGTGTCCTCATGGGCACTGGCCTAATGGGCGTTTCATGCAAAAGCCCGAAAATGAAGTGCGCGAGGCCATCGCCTCGGGAGCCGAAAGTATGACCAACGCTGCAAGCAACATTCTGCAAGCCCGTTGCGTTCAACTCGCCCGCATGGGCTGTGTGACATTCCTTTACGACATGATTGGGTATGCCGACAGCGTCCAGATCCCAATGGAGGTCGCTCACGGCTTTGCCAAACAGCGTCCAGAGTTGAGCGCATTGAATCATTGGGGTCTTTTTAGTGCTCAGGCGGAAATGCGTTCGCAGAGCGTGATGGGTTTGCAGGCTTGGAATTCCATTCGTGCCCTTGATTTTCTTTGCAGCCTTCCAGAGGTGGATGCGACTCGCGTGGGCGTGACGGGAGAAAGTGGCGGCGGGACGCAAACTTTTATCCTCGGCGCGATTGATCCCAGGCCGGCCGCTGTTTTTCCGGCTGTCATGGTTGGCACTGCCATGCAAGGCGGTTGTACCTGCGAGAATGCTTCGAACCTCCGGGTAGACACAGGAAATGTCGAGATTGCCGCCCTGTTCGCCCCCAAACCCCTCGGCATGACTGGCGCCAATGATTGGACCAA
>JANYDC010000068.1 GCA_025359965.1 Pedosphaera sp. | reverse complement strand
TCTGCCAATCGCCGATCAGGACCAAATCAAGGACTGGCTGCAAACTCACTCCTACACTGCCACTGTCGACAAAATAAATGCCCCTCGCCCCGAAGGCCTCGGCCTCAAAATCCACTACACCTCCCTGCGCAACTACTACCTCGACCACATCCAACCCGAAAAACTCGTCGAGCAACAAGCTGATCAGGACCAAATCCAAGACCTCGCCGCCGTCTCCAACAAAATCCCGTACCTAAATGCCGTTTCCAACCGTCTCCAGAAACGCCTCTTCGACCTGAGCCTTAACCCGGGAACCCCACTCAAAGAAATCGAACGCCTCCTCCGCTTGGTCCTCCGCATCGAAAACCTCCAACTCAAACAACAGCAACTCGCCCTCCGTTCCGCTTCCCTTGTAGGGCGGGTCCCCAGAACCGGCGTCCCTCAGGCAGCTCCTACGGACAGCCCAAGTTCTGTGCTGACTCTTGGCGTCCCCCAAAGAGTACCGACTCCCCAGCCAACCCACATCACCTCAGCCGAATCCCTCTCCACCCCTCCCGTTAGCAAGGAAAAACAAGAATTATCAAGTTTTCGCGCACCCCTCCCCATCAAACATCAGCCCATCACCCCGCCGCTCACTCAAAAAGTCATCCTTACCACAACCAACCTCCCTCTCCCCTCCATCAAACCCCCGATCAAGAAATAACAAGAATTATCAAATTCCAATCTACTGACGTGACCTTTAACAGCCTCCCAAGGTACTAGCACGCATTTCTGACCACATAGAGTCTGTCCATAGAGTAGGAATACGGGCGCACAGCAGGAGTAGGCTCCTTGAATAATCACGCTGTTTCGGGCGTCATTTTGCAGTTAGTCTATTGCAATTGATGACGCCATGCTGAATCGAACTGCCCAATGCTTTTTGCCTTCTGGACGTGGGATCTGGATGCTTGCCATGTTGTTGGCCGTGAAACTTAGCTGCCACGCGGCGGATTCTGCGGCTGGGGTGGAGTTCTTTGAAGCTCATATTCGTCCTGTTCTGGTCGACAAATGCTACTCCTGCCATAGTGATCAGGCCAAGAAACTGAAGGGTGCGCTCAAACTCGATTCCAAGGCCGCCATGCTCAAGGGTGGCGAAACAGGCCCGTCCATTATCCCCGGTGAACCCGACAAGTCCCTGCTCATCAAGGCCATCCGATACGCGGAGGAGAACACCGCCATGCCGCCGAAAGTGGAGAACAAACTTTCGTCACAGCAGATTTCCGACTTTGAAACCTGGGTTAAGATGGGCGCACCCGATCCTCGCACTGGCCCCGTTGCGGCTATGCAACCGACGAAGGCTGAACTTGCCGCCTCCCATTGGGCTTTCAAACCCATCAAAAACCCCGCGCCACCCAAGGTTTCCAATTCCAAATGGGTGGTGAATCCCATCGATTCTTTCGTTTTGGCTAAATTGGAGGAGAAGGGCATGAAGCCGACCCCAAAAGCCGACCGACGTTCGCTCCTTCGTCGCGTTTCCCTTGATCTGACCGGGCTGCCTCCCTCGGACGCCGAAGTGTTGGCTTTCGTCAATGATCGCGCTCCCGACAGTTATGAAAAAGCGGTGGATCGCTTGCTGGCCTCGTCGGCTTATGGCGAGCGCTGGGCGCGTCACTGGCTTGATATCGCCCGGTATGCCGACACCAAGGGCTATGTGTTTGAGGAGGAGCGCCGCTACGCCTACGCCTACACCTATCGGGATTACGTGATTAGCAGTTTCAATAATGACCTGCCGATCAACCGCTTCATTACAGAACAACTGGCAGCCGATCTTTTGCCGCTGGGCGAGGACAAGAGGCCTTTGGCTGCGCTTGGCTATCTGACCCTGGGGCGTCGTTTTCTTAACAGCCAACCCGACATTATTGACGACCGTATTGATGTCACCACTCGTGGTTTAATGGGATTGACCGCTGCTTGTGCCCGCTGTCACGACCACAAATACGACCCCATCCCAACCAAGGATTACTATTCACTCTACGGCGTCTTCGCCAGCACCCATGAGCCTGAGGAAAAGCCGCTTCTGGGTGGGCCGCTGCCGGAGAAGTACGAGCAGTTCAAAAAGGCCTTGGCGGAAGCCCAGGCAGAGAAGGACGATTTTTCCGCCAAAAAAGAGATTGAAGCACGCAACACCCTCAACTCCAAAGCCGGTGATTACTTGTGGACTGCCTGGCTGGCTCGCGACCAAAAGGAGTGGCCTGAAATCGAGCGCATTGCCAAGGAGCATTCCTTGGACGCAGGCTTGGTGAAGCGCTGGGTCGAAGGTGTGAAAACTTGGAATGCCAAAGACCACCCGATTTTCGCGATTTGGAACGCGCTGGCCACCGTGTCTGAAGCCGAATGGAAAGAGAAGTCGGGCGGCGCCTTGGAAGCCGCGCGAAAAATAGCCGGACTTAACTCCTTGGTGCTTGCTGCCTTTACCGACACCCCTGAATCGCTGAAGCAGACTTCCGAGCGTTACGGACGCTTTTTAAATGAGGCGCACGAGGCTTGGCTGGCCACCATAAAAGACGGCAAACCCGCCGCCGATAAACTGCCTGATGCCGACAAGGAAGCACTTCGGCAGATTTGCTACGCGCCCGATGCGCCCAACTCCATCCCCAACTCGGATCTACACCGTCTTTTTCCCACCCCCGACAGCCAAAAGATTCGCGCATTGCAAAGGAAGATTGAAAGCGTCAAGGCGGTCCACGAAGGCGCTCCACCCCGGGCCATGGCTCTGGAAGATAACGGCAATCCCGACCATCCCCATGTCTTTGTGAGAGGCAACTCCGGGAACATAGGCCCCGAAGTGCCTCGTCAGATGCTTGAGATTATTGAAGGTTCCAAGCGCCAGCCTTTTACCACCAATGGATCGGGCCGTTTGGAAATGGCTGAGAGCATTGTCTCGCCCGAAAATCCGCTTACTGCGCGAGTTTTCGTCAACCGCATCTGGATGGAGCACATCGGCTCGCCGCTGGTCCGCACTCCGAGCGATTTCGGTGTTCGCTCCGACCCTCCCACTCATCCTGAGCTTCTCGATTTCCTAGCCTCGCGCCTGATGCAGGATGGATGGTCGCTGAAAAAGCTGCACAAGCTCATCTTGATGTCCAACACCTATCAGCAGGCCAGTACGGAAAATCCGAAGTACGCCGCTAAAGATCCCAGCAATACTTACCTCTGGCGGATGAACCGTCGTCGTCTGGATTTCGAAGCCATGCGGGACACCCTGTTGCTGGTCTCCGGAAAACTAGATTCCAAATCCGGCGGCCAGCCGGTTGATCTTTTTACAAAACCATACATCCCGCGCCGCAGCGTTTACGGGTTTATCGACCGCCAGAATCTGCCGGGAATTCTCCGCACCTTCGACTTCGCCAGTCCCGATACTTCTAGTTCGGGACGCTTTCAAACGGTCGTTCCCCAACAGGCTTTGTTCATGATCAACAGCCCATTCTTCATCGAGCAGGCTGAAAGTTTCCTGAGCCGTCCCGAGGTAACCGCTGAAAAGGATCCCTCACAAAAAATTCAGCAGCTTTACCGCCTGGCTTTTCAGCGTGAACCGGACAGTCAGGAACTACGGCTTGGCTTGAAATTTTATGCCGCACAATCCGGCAAACCGGTGGTCGGTGCCGCCATGCCCGCTTGGCAATACGGGGAGGGCTCAGTGGAGGTCACAAACAAGAGGCTTACCTCATTCATCAAGCTCCCGCACTTTACAGGGGAGGCCTGGCAGGGCGGGGATAAGCTGCCTGATGCGAAATTCGGTTTCACCTCGCTCACTCCGACAGGGGGACATCCCGGAAACGACGCCGCCCACTCGGTGGTGCGCCGGTGGGTGGCCCCGCGTGACATGGTGGCCAACGTCCGCAGTGAATTAAAGCACGACTCGGAGAATGGGGATGGAGTCCAGGGTTGGCTGTTGAAGAACGGCAGCGAATTGCTTGGTCAGGTTTCCGCCAAGAAAGGCAGCGCGCGTCTTGACCTCCCCAATATTGCCGTCACCAAAGGTACCACTTTGGATTTCGTGACTCTTTGCGGGGTCGATAATAATTCCGACTCCTTCTCCTGGTCCCCCGTAGTCACTGGAACCTCCGATTCCAATGATCCCACGGGAGCCAGCACTTGGAGCGCAAAAGATGATTTCGCCGGGCCCACAGAGATGCCCCCGCAGCTCGATGCCTGGCAGCGCTACGCGCAGGCTTTGTTAATGTCCAATGAGTTGGTCTTCGTTGACTGACCTTTGCTGAGTGGTTTCCTCCAAGCGCGAAGAAACATCGTCGCTGCTTGCTGGTTGGGGTTGGCTTCCGTACCTTATCCAAATGGTCAAAAAGCCGGTTAAAGCTGAGATACCACGAAAAGCGATTTATCGTTTGTCGGTTTATCTCCGTTGTTTGCAAAGGCTCAAAGCAAACGAGATCCGCACTGTCTCTAGTGAGGCTTTGGCCAAGGCTGCCAGGGTTAAGCCGACCCAATTGCGCAAGGATCTCACCTACTTCGGTCAGTTTGGAACCCGGGGTCTTGGATATGATGTGGATCAACTGAGCCAGATGGTGTCCGATCTTCTGGGCACCACCAGTTTGCAGCCGGTGATTTTGGTGGGGGTGGGTAATTTGGGTTTGGCCCTGCTTTCCTACAAAGGGTTCGAGCAGGAGGGTTTTGAGATCATCGCCGCGTTTGATGCCGAACCCGGACGCAAGAACGACCATCCTCCTGCTGTCCCTATTTGTTCCATGGATAAGCTGCAGGACACGGTGTCCTCCCGTAACGTCAAGATGGCCATTCTGGCCGTGCCTGCTCCGGACGCCCAGGAGGTCACCAACCGCTTGGTGGATGCCGGCATCACGGGTATTCTAAACTTCGCGCCCATCATGCTCCACGTCCCAGATGACATCATGGTCAACAACGTCAATCTTGCCATGGAACTCGAAAACCTCAGTTACTTCATCCAGCAATGAGTCTTGTTTCCGCTCTTTTCCCGGCGCTCCTTCTGCATTTGTGCCTGTTTATGAACGACCGCACCAATACAGTGGCACTGCCGACCACCAAAGCATACGACCAATTAATGACCGAGGCGAGTGATGCTCACGGCAAGGGACTCCATGGTCGGGCCATTGAGATTTACAGCAAGGCGATTGCCCTGGATCCGAAGCGGTACGAAGCTTGGAGCAAGCGGGGCGTCACCTATCGACTTAAAGGTGATTCCGCCGGAGCCATCACCAATTTCGATAAGGTTTTAGAAATTCGGCCCGACTTGACTACCGTCTGGCAGATGCGGGGCGAGGAAAAATTCAAGCTGGGCGAGGTGAGTGCGGCGGTGGCTGATTTTGACAAGTATTCCTTATTGGTTCCCTCGCAGAAGCCGCAAAATTGGCAGAGGGGGATTGCCTTGTTTGAAGCGGACCGTTTTAAGGAGGCCAAGGAACAGTTCGAACTTCACCAGACCGTCAACCCTAACGATGTGGAAAACGCCGTCTGGCATTTCCTTTCCAATGCGCGCCTCAACTCCGTCGATCAGGCACGCACCCAGCTCATCCCGATTAATGGCGACCGCCGGGTGCCCATGTCGCAAATCCACTCTTTGTTCGGAGGAAAAGCCACTGTGGAAGAAGTGATGGAGGCCGCGAAGGTGGCATCCTCAAACGAGCAGCTCCATGAGCAATTATTCTTCGCTTATCTTTATGTCGGCCTCTACTTGGAGGCCTCCAAGGAAATCAAGCAATCCGTGGAAATGCTCTCCAAGGCGACGAAAGAGTACAAAATGGAGAACTACATGGGCGATGTGGCCCGGGTTCATCTCCAGCGCATGAAACCTCCGGCTCCTTGATTTCTTCGTTTCCTTGATCCCGCTTCGCGACCTTCGCGGTTTCGAGTGAAAATCGCCTGCTCGAAAAATTCTGATTTGAACTTGCAGTCAGGCAAGGACTCCTCTACTTTCCTTGGCTCTGGCTTAGGCCGGAGCTGTGCAATGGGTTGGTAGCTCAGTGGTAGAGCAGTGCCCTTTTAAGGCATTGGCCGTGGGTTCAAATCCCACCCAACCCACCACTTCCTCAAAGGTTTAGCTTCGCTTTACTCCCTCGATGGATTCGAACCAGAGGGGGTTCAAGGCTCCGAGAGGGCCTTTTAGCATTTCCAATTCGTCAGCTGGCCCATGAAGTTCGAGCCGGGTTAGATCGGCATATTGAAGGCCTTGCTCCAGCAATTCACGCACGTTGGCCAAATGCGTCAGGGCGCCTTCTGCTCCGATGTATCCCTCGCGGCAGAAGATTTCTTCGCCGTTGATGGTGAATTCATAGTAAACATTGGCGGGTTCTTCCTGTGTCAGGGCCACGAATTTCGGGATTAGGGCCTTGAAATCGGCCAATTTTCCGGGATGCGCTTTGAAATACGGGTGGATGCTGACGACATTTGAAATATGGCTCATGTTCTGGTTCGGTTGGTAAGTTGTTTTTGCTGACTCCGGACAAGCTGACAGTCTTTGGCACGGGATTCAAGCCTGCGCGTACCCGAAACCTCAGTCGTCTAAACATTGACGCTGGACTGCCAAACCCATAGTAATTTCCATTATAGGTCTCAGTTCATGAAACAAGTCGGCACGCAAAACCGTCCTATCAAGATCTCGAAGGCATGAAAACCGTTGCAATCCTCAACATTTCCCTAACCTCGGCTCACTCCATATTCTCCCGCGCTGCCCGGTCGCTCTTTGTATGGGCACTCTTGTTTCTTTCGGCTTCCGCTATCCACGCCGAACTCATTTATACCGAGGACAGCGGAGCCATCACCATCACCGGCTATTCAGGAACTGTTATTGACCTGACCATCCCCGACCTCATTGACGGCTTGCCGGTTAAAGCCATCCGAGCCAAGGCTTTTTTTCAACGGCTGGACTTGAAGAGCGTGATGATCTCGGACGGCACGACCAGCATCGGATTCTCTGCCTTCTACGGCTGTTCTAGCCTGACCAACATCACCCTACCCAATAGCCTGACCAACCTCGGAAACTATGCGTTCGATGGCTGCTACGGACTCACGAGCGTGACTCTACCCAACAGCTTGACAACCATTGGCTACGCTGTCTTCGAGTTTTGCAACGGCCTGACCAACGTAACTATCCCTACCAGCGTGACCTCTATTGGGGAATACGCGTTTCTTAACTGCGTTGGCCTCACCGACTTGCCCCTACCCAACAGCGTGACCAACCTCGGGGACTATGCGTTTTCTCAGTGTACCGGACTGACGAGGGTGACAATCCCCAACAGCGTGACCACCATCGGAATCCGTGCGCTTTCTCACTGCTTCAATGTGACGAACGTGATCATTCCCAATAGTGTGACCACCCTGGCACGCGAGGCTTTCTATTACTGCACCAACCTAGCGAGTGTGACGATCCCCGACAGTGTGACCTCCATTGAGCCCGAGGTGTTCTTTTACTGCAATGGCCTGCGAAGAGTAACGATCCCTAGCAGCGTGACCTCCATCGGGGCATATGCGTTCCATAACTGCATCAGCCTGACCAACGTCACCATTCCTAACAGCGTGAACACACTCGGAGAACATGCATTTTCTCAGTGCATCAGCCTGACCAACGTTATGATCCCGAGTGGCGTGACCAACATTGGCGATTCTGCGTTCTCTATCTGTACCAATCTGGCGGCCATTTCGGTGGATGGAGACAACCCAACCTTCAGCAGCTTGGAAGGAGTCCTCTTCAACAAAACCCAAACAACCCTCATCCAATATCCTATGGCCAAGGCGGGGCGATCTTATTCAATCCCTACCACCGCGGCTTCCATTGGGGCTTCTGCTTTTCTCTACTGCTCTAATCTGACGAGCGTGACGATCCCCAAGAGCGTGACCAAACTCGGCGACTTTGCGTTTGCGGGCTGCTCTAAACTCGAGGAAACGTATTTTCAAGGTAATCGGCCCCTTGCTGGTGTGAGCCTATTCGGCGATAGCCCTGCCACCATCTACTACCTGTCCGGAACCATCGGTTGGGAAGCTGGTTTCGCAGGACGGCTGGCAGTACTGTGGAACCCACATGCGCCGACGGGAGATCCGGTCTTTGGCGTCAGAAATGGCAGGTTCGGCTTCAACATCACCGGCCCAACTAACTTCCAAGTCATTGTCGAAGCTTGCGAGAATTTAACCAACCCCGTGTGGGTTCCTGTGGGAACCAACATCTTTACATCTGGATATTCCTCGTTTTCCGACGAGACTTGGAAAACACATCCTGCTCGCATCTACCGCTTCCGTTCGCCCTGAACAGAGTATAACCATGTTACCAAAGCGGAACTATGGTTCAAAACTTCAGTTTGGACGGACCGCATGGCAGTCTGCTGCCGCAGTCCAAAACCTATCGGCGTCCGTACGTTCCAAAAATAAAGTGAACTTTTTGGGCTTGGTTTGTGATTAAGGGTCAAGCGGTCCGCGACAGTTGGAAATCAAATCACAGCAGATAAACGTTATGAAAATTCTCACAGCACTCATTTTGGCGCTATTGACGGCTTCACTTCGCGCCGCTCCCAATCCTTTGGACCCGCACCGCACGGATATCAACCCGGCGTTAATTTACTGGCAGGCCATGCTCCATCTGCCTCAGATGAAGGACGAGGATCGCGAATATTTGGGCACGAACGAATGGTGGGCCATGCCATTGGACGAGCGTTTTAAAGAATTGGTGCCGCGGTACAACGTGACCATGAGAGTGCTCGAACAGGGTTCGGCCCAGACTGCCCCATGCGATTGGGGCAACGATTTCACCTATGGACCGGGTTTGTTTCTCCCTGGTTTGGCCAAAGGGAAGGGGATCGCGCAGGCTGCGCGGTGGCGTTTACGGTGGCATCTTGAAAACGGCACTCCGGATAAGGGCCGGGATGAGTTGTTGGCGGTGTTCACACTGGCCCGCCACTTGGGATCTGACGCCGTTCTAATAGGGAGTCTGGTGGACATCGCGATTGAAAATATCGTGGTGAATGCCATCGCCGAGAATTGGTTCCGCCTGAGTCCCCAGATGATTCAACAATTGTCCGCCGGTCTGGACCAAGCCCCGATGAGGGTGACGATTTCACAGGTCATGGCCACGGAACGAGTTGGTTTTCGTGATTGGCTTGTGCGCAGGGTGGGGCTGATCCAGACCGCCTCCAAGGATCCGGCCAAGGTTGATGAGCTGCTCCGGACTCTCTTTGAGGAAACCTTTGATGAGCAAGCGGAGGAGGGCACCCCTAAGGATGCGTCTGCGGCCAAGTTATCCGAGAGGATGCTCAAAGCTGCCGGTGGAACTTGTGCCGGGGTCATCCGTTATGCCAAGGAGCTGGATCCTTACTACGACGAAGCCATGGCCATTCTTAAGCTCCCTGTCGGGGAGTTCCTGCCGCAGATCAAAGCGTTCAATGACAAAATTGCGGGCGCGGGCAATCTACTTGCCAAGGAGATGCTGCCTAATTTGGAAAAAGCCCGCTTTAAAGAATTCGCGGTCAACGTCAGAATTGCGCAGTTAAGGGCCGCTGGCGAGTACCTGCTTCATGGCGAAGCGGGTTTAAAAAAAGTTGCGGACCCGCTTAATGGACAGGCCTTTAAGTTCAGGAAAATCAGCGTCAATGGGGTGCATCGTGGGTTCGAGCTGGCCTCTGCCGTTTCCATCGGGGAGGTGCCTCTATCGATCATCTTCGTCGAGAGAGATGGTCCGGCTTTCTATCTTACCGGCAGCAAAGCCGGACAGTTAATGAAATGAGTTGTGTCCGATTAATTGAACAAGCTTTTACAGCTTTGAGCACTGAAGTTCGAGAAAGCTCAGCCATCCTTGGGTCCGACCTCATCAGTCGGGCCCAAGCTGGCGACTGTGAGGCTTTTGATGAAATTTGCCGCATGCACGGCGACCGTTTGTTACGGCAGGCTGTTGGTTTGAGTCGCGACGCCTCTCAGGCTGAGGATCTGGTGCAGGAAACCCTGATCGCAGCATGGCAAAGTCTTTCCCGGTACAACCGCCAGTGCCAGTTTTTCACCTGGCTATGCAGCATTCTCATCCGGCGCCATCAGAACGCCAGACGCAGGCAGTGGCCGCTTTTGCTCTCATTTCTTTTTCGGCATGAACCGGGGCAGGCGGACCAAGCCCTGACGAATTTGCAGGACTCAGGACACGAGCCAAGCATTTTGGCCGAACAGTCCGAGCGAGCCATTTGCGTGTTGCAAAGTCTTGATCGTCTGCCCGAACCTCAGCGCCAAGTGGTCTATTTGAAATATTATGCGGATGCGTCGCTGGAGGAAATCGCCGCCGCTGTTGGCTGTTCGGTCGGCACCGTCAAATCGCGCCTCTTTCATGGGCTTGACCGACTGCGTCATATGAAGTCTCTTACCCAAGGAGTTAAGATATGAATCCGTGCCACAACCGTCGCGAAGAGATTGCTCTGCTGGCCAGCAATCCCGGCGAATCCGCCCAAGCAAAATCGACACGTTCGCATCTCGATACCTGTGAGGGTTGTCGCCATTATTTTGCCGAGTTGGGGAGCCTTCATGAATCCCACATTACTGCCGCTTTAAATTTGCCCAACGCTGAGCTGCCTGCCCGGACTTATCGTTATGTGGCCGCTGCCATCCGAATCCCCGCACCTACCGCCATTACAATATTGGCGCATTACATGCGGCATTGGCGGATGCCTTTGGTGACAGCAGGTTTATCGGTCGTGGCTTTCCTTATCCTTTTTCGACCCGCTCCGTCATCCACTGTGCTTGTGCCGAAGACAGTTGCCACCGCATACATTGCCACTGATGATACCCGGCTTTCGAGCTACAGCCGGGCTTTGGCCCAATCGCCAGAAGCCTTCGACGGACTTCTGGCCCGTTCAGCCGCCAACACTTCAACCCCCTCCGATACATCGCTCCTCTCCTGGCGCAACGCTCCTGACTACGATTTGTAGTCCGGAGCGCCCCCGCTGCGATCTCAGCTTTTCTTTACCTTAATGCTACCGGCACTGGTGCGAAGCATCACCTCGGGGCCTCCTCCATTCACGTCACCCTTCAAAGACTCACGCTCGTGCTTGCCGGCAATGGTGATGGGGAGTTCGCAGCTCACTCCGCCCGCCGATGTGGAGGCGTTCAAGTGAAAGGCCGCTGTGGCAGGGGCCACCAGGGTGATGCCTCCGCCCGAGGTGTCGAGATTAAGCGGGCCGGGCAGAGGGGAGGGGAGTGTGGCCGAAATGGAGCCGCCCGAGGTGGATCCCACCACTTTCCCGACCACATTTTCCACTGTGATGCCGCCGCCGCTAGTGTGGACGTGAGCATCCCCTTTGAAGCTCTTCACGCTGATGCCTCCGCCCGAGGTGTCGCCGTGCAGGCTTCCCGAGCCGCCATCAACGTGGATGCCGCCGCCGCTGGTATCGACCTTTAATTCGCCCTGACATTCCAAGACTTTGATGCTGCCGCCTGAAGTATCGGCCTTTAGGGGCCCGCTCAAACGAGCAAAGTTGAGTCCGCCGCCGCTGGTGTTGGCCTTAAACTCGCCGGTCAGATCGGAGATCCCGATTGATCCGCTGCTGGTGTTGAGGTTGGCCGAGAACTTGGCCGGCACACGGATGGTATATTTGGCCTCGGTGCGCTTAAATGAAGGCCAATTCCAGTTGAGTTTGCTTTTTTTCTTGGAAACGATGGTGATGGTGTTTCCGTCTTGGGAAATCACCACAGGCCGCTCGGCCAGGAATTCTGATGCTTTGTCTTCGCTGCCACCGGTTATTTTTCGATAGTACTCAATGGAGACTTCATTGGAGGTGTTGGTGGAGACTTGGATCTCACCGAAATCAATATCGACCACGATTTTGCCCCCCGGCTGAACGGCAAAATGTTTGTTGTCTGAATCCAGACTGGCAGCAAGGCTGTTCGCGGCGGCGAGAGCGGTAACAAGTAGGACGGCGGTTGTTTTCATATTTAGGACTAATTCAAATTGTTCGGGTTGGATTGTCCCGGATAGTGGGTTTAACCCTCTTAATGCTGAAATAGTTTCAAAAAAGAGAGATTCAATTGAGAATCCTCCTGTTTCACCCCTTCTTAGATTTGTGGTGTCGTCCGCATAAAACCATGGCCCGCAGCCATTTTTCGATTGTTTTAAAGCCTCTTTTCTTGACCATTCAATTGTTTTTTGGCAGTTATTCAGGATCAAATCGGTCGCATATCGACAAGTTACTACCATTTATGGCGCAGAGTTTTTATCATCCCAGCATCGAGGGCGCTCAACACGGAGCAAAATCCCTCCCACAATTCCTCGACTACGCCAAGGCCTCAGGAGCCACCGGCGCGCAGCCGTCGAATTACATGCTTCAGAATGATAAAGGCTTTCAGAAGGCCAAAGACATTAAGGCAGAGTTTGAAAAGCGCGGCATGAGCCTTGATGGCGTTTCCGGCCATTGTCCTATTTGGGTCCATACCACAGCATGGACGGGCAGTCCCACCATCCGGCCTTTTATTCCTGCTGACGTGGCCAAAAAATCGGTTCAGGAAATCGAAAAATGGGCTGAAAATTACGTCCTCAAAATGCTCGATCTTTGCTCTGAGCTGGGCGTGAAAATTCTCCCCATGTTTTGGGGCGTGGCTTTCGGTTGGGAATTGGCCACCGGCTATCCTTGGGGTTTTTGGAAGGGTGGGGATTATGATCTTATCGCCGAAGGGCAGGAGCGTTTCGTAAAAAAGACAGCCAAGATCCGTAAAAAAGCGGCTGAACTCGGCATTTATCTGGCTCACGAAATTCATCCCGGCACGGCTGCCATGTCTGCGGACGATTTTAACATGCTGGTCTCTATTTGTGATGGAGACAAATTTCTGGCGGTCAATGCCGATCCCTCGCACTGTTGGGAGGGGGAGGATTGGGAAACCCGTTTTCGCAAAGTCGGTAGTCGTATTTACGCCTGCCACGTCAAAAATTTCGTGATCCGCAAGGGCGTTCCTCTTCGTTTCATGGCTCCGAACTGGCCGGATCGTGCCATGCAATTTGTGGATATTCCAAGCGGTGACCTTAATATGGTTCGCTACGTTGAGATGCTGATCAACGTTGGATTCCCGCAGCGTTACAACTCTGTGATGGGCACCAAGACCGCTCCATTGGTGGTCGAAGCAGAAAGTGCTTATCGCGACCTGGATTCCACCAGTGCCAACGGCATCGCGTATACGCGCGATCATCTGTGCTTCCCCGCCGCCGCCGGTTCCTTCGAAGACGGCATGGGCGCTTAGACTCGGACTGGACAAAGGGGCATGAATGGCTCACGCGAAGCCGCGAAGAAGCCGAATATCGAAGAGATATTGGCAATCGTGGTTGATTGTGCTTCTAAGCTTCATGTGGAGTTAGGGCCGGGACTTTTGGAAAGCGTTTACGAGGTTGTGCTTGCCCAATGGTTGTCGGACCGAGGATTGGGAGTAGAGCGACAAATGCCTGTGGCCATACAAATTGGGGGCTTAAAATTTGATGAAGGATTTCGCGCCGATATTGTTGTTGATGGTTGCTTTCTGATCGAGCTGAAATCACTTGAAAATCTGCTGCCAGTGCACAGCAAGCAAGTGCTCACGTACCTCCGCCTCCTGAAAATGCCCCTTGGTCTGCTCATTAATTTTGGCGCACCCACCTTCAAGGATGGTGTAAAGCGCATAGTAAACGGTCATTCCGACTTCGCATCTTCGCGCCTTCGCGTGAACACCTCATCTTCAGACGTGACCGCCAACTTGTGATGTTTGGTTTGCAGTGGTTGCGCTAATACAGGCACACTCTTGCCCCAGCATGTCCGAACCTGCCAAGCCAACTGTTGCACCGAGTAAATCGGTGGTTTTTCTGCGTCGGCTGATCAGTTCCGTGATCCTGTGGACGACGGTTCTGCTTTCCATTTTTTCGGGCAACAAGGTTCTTTCCGACATTCTTTTTCTCGTGATCATGCTCACGATTGCCGGGTTGGGGTTGCACGAATTCTACGGCATGGTCAACAAGCGTGGATTGGCTTGTTTTAAAGCGTGGGGAATTCTGGGAGGCATACTCCTGATGACCGCGACCTGGGTCTATGTCTCCGGCGAATTCCTTGGGCTTCGTCACCCGGAGCAGGCAAATGATTTTGAAACGGGTTTCCTGATCCTTTTTGTTCTTGGACTTTGTGTGAGGCAGTTTGTTTCAAGGAGCAACACGGCCGGCATCCTAGCTATTTCCACGACGCTTTTCGGCCTGATGTACGTGCCGTGGCTGCTTAATTTCATCCAGAAGATTAATTACCATCCCGGCATTCAGGGCCCGTTTTACGTTCTCTACTTTATTCTGGTGACGAAATTTAGCGATCTGGGTGCTTACGTGACCGGTTCGCTGATTGGCCGCCACAAAATGATCCCGCGCATCAGCCCTGGGAAAACTTGGGAAGGGTTCGGAGGCGCGCTGGTGATTTCCACAGTGGCCAGTGTGGTTTTTGCCTCTCTGGCCGGACCCCGCCTCCACGGTATGACCACGATGCATGCGGTGATCCTAGGCCTAATTCTCAGTAGTGCGGCGGTGATTGGGGATCTGATTGAATCCCTGTTTAAACGCGAGGCGGGCGTCAAGGATTCGGGCAGTTTCTTTCCGGGAATCGGCGGCATTCTTGATCTGATGGACAGCCTGCTTTTCAATGCGCCCCTAATGTATCTTTATCTTCGATTTGTTCTCACCTGATGAAACGCGTTGTTTTACTTGGCAGCACCGGCTCGATTGGCACCAGCACTATTAAGGTGGTCGAGGACCTGCCCGGACGTTTTCAACTGGTCGGGCTGGCGGCTGGCGGCAACGCCAAGCTTTTGGCTGAACAGACTCGGTTACATCAACCCAAGGCCATCTCGATTCAGGACGCAACTCAAGTGGCTGTTCTCCAGTCGCAAGTGGGGCCGGACATCCGTGTCCTTACAGGCCCTGAGAGCCTGATCGAACTGGCCACGTTGCCTGAGGCCGACATTGTGCTGATCGCCATCGTCGGCACCGCGGGTCTTCAGCCTGCTCTTGCCGCCATCCGTGCGGGCAAGGATATAGCCATTGCTTCCAAGGAAATCCTCGTCATGGCCGGCGAAATTGTCATGAGCGAAGCTCGCCGCCATGGTGTGAAAGTTTTGGCGGTGGATAGCGAGCATTCGGCCATTTTTCAGTGCCTTGATGGCAAGCCCACTGATTCGGTGCGGTGCCTTCGCCTTACTGCTTCCGGCGGACCCTTTCGCCAAACTCCCGCCGCCGACTTTGCCTCAATCACCCTTGAAAAAGCTCTCAAACATCCTTCCTGGGTGATGGGTCGCAAGATCACCATTGATTCAGCCACACTCTTCAACAAGGGCTTGGAAATGATCGAGGCGCGCTGGCTTTTCGATATCGAGATGGACCGCGTGGAAGTGGTCGTCCACCCCCAAAGCATCATCCACTCCATGGTGGAATTTGTGGATGGTTCCATCATCGCGCAACTTTCCACGCCGGACATGTGCTTGCCCATCCAATACGCATTGACCTATCCCGAGCGAGTTTCCAGCGCACGTGTGCAAACGAATTTCGCCAAGCTGGGTCAGCTCACTTTTGAGGACCCCGACACTGAACGTTTCCCGGCCATCCTTCTCGCGCGAGAAGCTGGCACTCGGGGCGGAACCCTCCCTGCTGTGCTCAACGCCGCCAACGAAGTCGCCGTGGAGGCTTTTTGCCAACGCCAACTGAGCTTCTTAGGTATCACTCAAACCGTACGTCAAGTTATGAAGGATCACGATTTGATTGAGCATCCGTCGCTGGAGCAAATCCTGGCAGCGGATCAATGGGCACGGGACCACGCTTCATGCCTCATAGCCCAGTAGGGCCGGACTGTTTGGGTTTGATGATGTCCAGCCAAGTGAACCCACTGGCGATGGCCAAGGAGAGCAGGCTGAACACTCCCAGGATTTGAATCAGGTGTTTGAAGGCTTCAAAGTGGGGCAGGTTTTGAGCTTGGTGTGCGTATTGTTGGAAGGTCAGCGCATAGCCAATGGCAACGATGATCATCCACGGAATAATGCGGAATTTACTGAGAGCCATTAATTGACCCACCATAATGTTGGCCAAGGTGATGGGGATGATGGCCCAGGCAAACCATGGGATCAAAACCGCCGAAGCGAGGAATTCGGGTTTGCCGGGAAACATGATGCGCAACGGCAGGGTCGGCAAAATGGTGCAAACCAATGCGCCGCTTCCCATCAGGGCAATAGTGCCGAGTCCCGCCAGCCAGAAGGCATTCGACCCTTTGCTGGTCACGCTGGCCTGTACTATTTTGGGGAACATGACAGCGGCCATCGGGGTGGTGAGCATCAGGAGCGCGACTCCGATCATGGCGGCGGCACTGTAGAAGGCCGTTACTTCTTTGGGGAACTGGTTCTGCACGACCAGCACGTCGAAGCTGATCATGAACACTATTGGGGTCACTCCCAGGGTGAGCGGGACCGTGCGCATGAGCCAAGGTCTTGCTGAAAAGGTGCCTCCGGGCAAATGGAGCAAATGGCGGATTGGCCAGAACGCTGCAATTGTGGAGAGGGTTGTTCCGAGGAAAATTGCGATCATGCCGCCTGCAGCTCCCCAGTGCAGGAACATGACCAGCACGAGCACTCCGGCGCAGCGTCCAAAGCCGCTGGCGATCATGGAAAGACCCAAGGAAAAAAAGTTCTGTCGTCCCTGCACCAATCCTTGAGTGATAGGAATCCAAAGTGCGGGAAGCACCGCTAGAACGGTCAGCCAGAGGGGCAGGGCATGCGGCAGCTTCAACCCAGTCATGATTGAGCTTTGGAATAACAAGGCCAAGAGAGCGAAGATCATCCAAGTGAAGAACGTCCCCTTCAACGCAGCCCGCACGGTCGCTGCAAGGTCACGCTCCGATTTCGAGTCGATGGCCGCCGCAGACTGCTGGGCCAGCACCGTTTGCAGTCCTGCCGCAGGGATCGCCAGCATGGTAAAAGTTCGCAGCAGGGTGACAAAGATGCCGTATTCCTCCGGAGCCATGCTCTTGGTGACGATCGGGTGAACCGACATCATGAAGACGCCGCTTACCACGTTGGCAATGGCCATCCATCCGCTCTGTTTGAAAAATGTGGACCGCTCGGACTGGCTCATGCTCGGATTCCCTGTTTAAACGTTTGCTCCGCGATATCCACCGCGTGCTGACTGATGCTATCCCAGCATAGCTGCCGACGCAGATTTGAGTTGGTGGCTCGTGTTGCGTCCATGACGCCGACGGCCGACCATTCCAGTTGCTCTAAAATAGCCTGGCCAAATTCCCGACCGTTGAAAGCAGTAAACCGCGCCAGCGGATTGGATGCGAAATGGGTCGAGATACTTTTGAGGCGTGTGCTGACCACCGGCAATCCGACGGCCAGATACTCAACGATCTTAGCCACAAAGGCTGCGTGTGTGCCGCTTGATTCCTCATACGGCACCATGCCGCAATGGGCCTTGGCCAGTTCCTCGGCGATCTTCTCGTAGGGTATGAAACCGGTGAATTCCAAACGCGCTCGTGGGGCTCGTTCGGCCACCCGGCGGGCGAACTTTTCCAACGTCGGGGTTTTGCGGCCGACGAAACGAAACACCACTTCGGGACGTTTCAGACTGACGTGTTCCACTGCTTCCACTGCCACTTGACCCAAGTGATGCTGGTCCAGCGATCCATGCATGACCACCACGGGCGGGTTTTGAGGCGGGATGGCCGTTCGGGCTGGAAAACGTTCGTGATCGTATCCGTAGAGAATTGGCTCGATTCGTCCACGGTAACCGGCTGCGCGCACTAGTTCGCCCAAATGCTCTGACACGGTTAGCACGGCATCAGCTTGATAGCGTTGCGGTAAACCGAGTTCGTATTTTTTTAGAACAGAAAGCAGGGGCGGAGGGGCAATATAGGGCGGCCACGTCTCCATAAACGCCGTCAAGTAATCCAAAAGGTTCATGACCAGCGGCCGGCCCAGCTTGCGCTTGGCCATTCCGCCCGCCACCGCCGAGATTGAGTGTTGCGAGAAGAGCAGATCGAAACGATGCTCACGATCCGCCGCTATGACCATTTTTTGCAGGAAGGTTGGGTACAGCAGATACTTGAAATTTCGCAGTGCGGCGTACCGGCCCATCTTCCAACTTTTGAAGAGATGCGACGTAATGCCAAACTCCTCCGCTTTGGTTGAAGCATCGGCGAACTCAGGGCAGAAGAGATGTACTGAATGTCCTCGCCTCACCATCTCGCGCACGAGATAAATGGCTTCAGCGGAGCCGCCGCCACTCGGCGGATGGAACGGCTCGTGGGTAAGAAAAGCGATCCTCATCAGGGTTGCTCTTCAAGATAGCGTCTCAGCATTTTTTGACCGCGTTCCAGCATCTTTATGGAAATCCACTCGTCCGCCGTGTGAGCCTGCGCGATGTCGCCGGGGCCGAACACCACACTTGGAATCCCGCCTGCCGCAAGAATGGCGGCGTCGCAAAAAAAATTGGCGCCCAGCGGAGATTTTTGATGCGCCAGCTTGAGGAGTTGTTGAACGGCGGGCAATTCCGGATCGGTCTCCAACGAAGGGGCGGGGGCGGTCTTGTACTCGTCAAAACTCACGCGCAGGCCATGTTTGGCAAATATGCTTTTCAGTTCCTTGCGCACGCTGGCTTCGGTTTCGCCGGGGATCATGCGGCGATCCACCGAAATCTCGCAGCGATCCGCGACCACGTTGGGTTGTGTCCCCCCTCTGATCGTGCCTGTGTTGATAGTAGGATGACCGAGCAACGGATGCGACCTCTCGCCCAATTGTTGCGCGTAGTCCGTTTCAATCAATTGCACCACTGCTGCCATGCGTGTGATGGCGTTGTCGCCCAGATGCGGCGTGGAGCCGTGGGCCGAGCGTCCGTTTGTGATTAGTCTCAGCCAGTAATCTCCTTTGTGCGCGGTGATCACTTTTAGTCGCGTGGGTTCGCCCACAATAGCCAGATCCGCCTTTAAATTCGAAGCCGCCACCGCCCTCGAACCCAGTTGCCCGTGCTCCTCGTCAATCAGCCCAATGAAAACGATCTCGGTGTGATCCGGCCTGATGCCATCGCGTGACATCTGGAAAAGGCAGGACACCATCGCCGCCACGCAGCCTTTGGTGTCGCAAGCCCCGCGCCCGTGCAACCGGTCGCCGACGATGCGCGGGGTAAAAAGGGCAGGCGTGATCTCAGTGGCTCCCACCGTGTCGAGGTGAGGAGCGAGCACAATCCGGCGGGTGGCTTTTTGGCGGGAACGCAGGGTGATCCAAACATTCCGCCGACCGGGCCGAACCTCCTGTAAATCCACATCCAAACCGCACTGCGCCGCCAACGCCGCCAAATAATCCGCGACGCGTGCCTCGCCGCTATGGACAGCATCCCCCGGCGCAAAAGCGGGGTTGATACTGGGCAGGGCAATAAGCTCCCTGAGTAAGCGGGTGGGTTCGCTCTCACGCATTACTCCAGCCTGCCAGACAGCACCGCGCGTGTAAACTCCTGGCACGTTTAGATACTGAGGGAGCGCCGGATACAGGCTGCGGAGCAGTCAGTCCAATTTGGACTTGTCGCTGCTCACGCACTCCATGCGATGCGAGTAATTAAAATGACTCAGGCTTTCAGCAATTCTTTAATGAGATGCCCGTCGCTGAGAGCTAACGGGCGGCCCACTGGGGTCATGAGTTCTTTTTCGTATTGGATGCCTAAGGTGTGCTGGATGCTGGCGTGGATGTCCTGAACGGTGACTGGCTTTTCGGGTTCTTTGCTTTCTCCCGTCGGATCGCTCGATCCGTGTATATGCCCCCCGCGTAGGCCACCTCCGGCCATAGCTATACTGAAAGAATAGGGCCAGTGATCGCGGCCGCCGACAGGGTTCATTTTAGGAGTCCGGCCGAACTCGCCACCGCAGAGAACAACGGTGGAATCGAACAAGTTGCGGGCCTTGAGATCGAGGATTAGGGCCGCGAAGGCGGGGTCGAGCATGTCGACGTTTTTGCGTTGGGCCGCGTGGTTGTTGATGTGGGTATCCCACCCGTTGAGGGTGACTTCAACGCAACGCACGCCAGTTTCAATGAGGCGAAGGGCGGCCAAGCATCCGCGACCAAAAGGGGTGTCTCCGTAGGCGGCGCGTTGGGCGGCGGGGGCTTGTTTGACATCGAAGGCGGATAGTTGCGCGGAACTCATGATCTTGAGGGCGCGGGACATGGCGATCTGGTGCAGGGTGGTATTCGCATCCAGATTGGCAGGGCGACCACGACCAAAGGCATGTTCGAGCACCGATAAATCTTTCATGCGTTGATCGAGCCGTTCCTGAGGGGCTTGAAGGGCAACATCCTGGATGGGCTCTTTGGGATCAAAGATTTGGAAGGCATCGTATTGTCCGCCGAGATAACCGCCACGGGCGGGCCATTGATCGGGCAGAATGGAAATGTGCCGTGGGATATCCATGCCGCTATCATCCAGCTCGTGGCAAACCACGGCACCGATGGAGGGATGCACCACGGTTGGGTTGGGCCGATACCCGGTCTTCATGTTGTAGACGGCGCGTTCATGGTCGGCTTCTTTGCTTACGACAGAACGGACGAGGGTGATGTCGTTCATGACCTCAGCCAAGTGGCCAAAACCCTCGGCCAACTTGACGCCGGGTGCGGCCGTTTTAATAGCCTTGGTGCCGAAGGAAATTTTGCTGTCGGGATGCGGATCAAAAGTTTCGAGCTGGCTTGGCCCGCCAGCCATCCAAAGGATGATGACGGAGCGTGCAGGCTTGCCCTTGGGGGCATTCTCGTCTGCGCGGGCCAGCATTTGGGAGATCGGCGTCAACCACATCAGTCCAGCTGCACCCCCCAATTTAAGCAGCGTCCTTCGCGAGATGTGGTTTATCGAGCCGCAGCCGAACTCAGTGCTTTGGGCTTTCATATTAGTGATTCCAAGAAAACTCGGTCGAGTTGAGCAACGTCCAGAAGAGGTCTTCCATTAGTTCAGAGCGCTTGACCTTTGGGTCGCTTTTGAAACGTGCCACGAAATAGATTTGTTCCTCGGTGGAAGGTCTACGGGTGAGGGTGGTCAGGTAGGCGGTCTCGATGGCCGTACGATCGTCGGGCGCGACTGCGCCTATGCGGGTGGCGGAATTCATGACCAAGTCCTGTTTGGTTCGCTCATGGACAAGATTACCGTTCATCATAACGAGCCGTTGAGGGATGGTCCCACCGCCTGCGGCAAACTCATCTTCGCCCATGTCTCCGTAGCGCTTCAGAAAATCGTTTTGCTGGAAGAAACGCATAATTCGGACGAACACATGGGAATTGGCGTCAATGGTCTTCAATTTGGCGGATTGGAGAATGCTGCCGCCCACTTGCTCGGGACGAAGGCGAGTGAGAGGGAAGGATGCGAACTGGGCCTCTTGGGCGGAAGTGGTGGGGTGACCGGGATCGGCTGTCCGGCTATCGAGTTGAAAGACGCGTGTCGCTACCAGGATTCGTATCAATCTTTGGATATCGAATTTGTGGGCGATCAAATCATCGGCAAGAATTTCCATGCCCGGGGGGAATGGCCCATCCAAGCTAATTTGGTCCACAGGCGCATGCAGTGGGCGGTTGAAGAGCAGGGCGGAAATCCTGTTAACGATCGCCCGCGCGAAGGGTCGGTTGTCGGGGTGCGTCACCCAAGCGGCAAGACGTGTTCGCAAAGGGCCCTCTTCCGGAAGGAGGGCTTCATTGAACGGCACCTTGGGCGTCACCAACTGCTTCTCGGGTTTGCCAAGGTAGCGGTACTCATATTCTTTGGCTGCGTTGTCGCGCACGCCGGTCATGGACATCTCGGCCCGGTTGAAGAAGGCGGCGAGTTGGTGGAAATTCTCCTGCTTCCACTTTCCTCCGAGGAAATCGTTGTGGCACTGAACGCAGTCAATTCTTAGGCCTAGGAATGCTCGGGACACGCGGGCGGCCAGCTTTTGTTCGTCCGGGCCTTCTTCTTTATTGTTCTGATCGATGGTGACGGTGATGAAGTTGACCTCTGGTTTAGTGGTCCAAATGCCTTCTGAGGCGATCAAATCGCGCACCAGTTCGTCGTAAGGCCGATTGTGGGCAAATTGATCGCTCAACCAGCTTACCAAACGATGGCGGCGGTAGACAATGAACGGCCCGTCCTCTACGCCGACCACGACCCGGGCGAAGCGTTCCGCCAGATAATCGCTGTAGCGGCGGTCTTCGAGAAGGTGCGAAAGCCACCATTGGACGCGTTGTTCTCCAGAATGGGATTCGATGGCGCGGATTTCTTCCAGCGATGGAATGGTTCCGGTCAAGGCCAAGGAAAGTCTTCGAGCAATGGCAAGATCAGTCGCGCCCCCAACGGGTTCCACGCCATTAGTTTTCCAAGCTGAGGCGAAGGCTTCATCAACGCGGTCAACGACTTGCCTGAGTTCCGAATCAGTAAATTGGGACTCTTTGAAAGCCTTGGTATCAGTCAGCGGGCGGATCTTCACCAAGCTGCCTATGACGAGGCCTGTGGCCGCCAGCCAAAAGATCAAAAAAACCGCGTTGCGGACCCAATGCTTCATGTATTCGGTTTGCTGGGCGAATGCCGGGTTCAAATTTTAAAAGAATCTGAAACAATCGACATTGCATCCTGTGTTACAGTACCAGATAGAGCCGCGTTTTGTTTCAGAAAAATGTTTCAGGAATCACAACTGATAGGTTCGGTTGACTTGCCGTTGGTGTCGCTTATCACCGTCGAGTTGCCGCCGCCGCCTCGAGCCAGCTTATGGCGCAGGGCAGTTCGGGCGGTATTCTCAGGCTTGGATTGGTTCTTTGGGCTGATTTCTCTAGTCATCGGGCTGGCGGTGCTCTCCATCGTGCCAGTGGTCAATTTCTTGAGCCTTGGCTATTTAATTCATGCCAGCGGACGGGTCGCATCGACTGGAAAATTGAGGAATGGATTTATCGGCATCCGCAAGGCTTCGGTCTTCGGGAGTTTCTTTCTTGGGACTTGGCTGGCCTTTCTGCCGGTGCGCTTTGTCTCCGGACTATGGAAAGATGCGGAATTGATCGCTCCGGGTCAGTCCACAACTGGGCGATGGCATGTGGCCGCGATTCTTCTCACTGGCCTCACGGTAGTTCACATCGTGTGGGCCTGTTTGCGGGGGGGGCGATTACGGCACTTCGCCTGGCCTGCCCCGGTGCGCTTTTACAGGTGGCTATCCACGGCGGGTAAATTTCGCACGATTCGCAACGCAGTGATCGATTTTGTAGCCAGCCTTAGGCTGCCGTATTATTTCTGGTTGGGGACACGCGGGTTTTTAGGCGCATTCGTGTGGCTGTTGATTCCGGTCGGCCTATTGATCCTTGCCGCTCAATTGCCGCCCGCCAAAGGCGGGGTGCTGTTGTCGCTCGTTGGTGGGTTTCTGCTCATGCTGGTCGCGCTGTATCTGCCGTTTTTACAAACAAACTTCGCCTTGCAAAATCGGTTCATGGCACTGTTCGCAGTGCGGGAGGTGCGGCGCATGTTCCAACGGGCTCCAGTGGCATTCTGGCTGTCGCTATTCATCACCTTGTTATTTTCCCTGCCGCTGTATCTGCTGAAAATCGAACTTCCTCCACGTGAAGTGGCATGGCTGCCCAGTCTGTTATTCGTGATTTTTATCTTTCCCGCGCGACTGCTGACCGGTTGGGCGGTGGCTCGAGCCAACCGACGGGAGCAACCTCGTCATTGGTTTTTTCGCTGGTCAAGCCGACTGGCCTTGGTCCCCGTAGTGTTCTTTTACGTGGTTTTCGTCTATCTGACCCAATACCTGTCGTGGTACGGATCTCTTAGCCTGCTGGAGCAGCACGCGTTCATGGTTCCGGCCCCGCTGATGAATCTTTAGTCTGACGAGGGGAATATGACGGTCGTTTGCTGTTGAAAGGTAAGCGTGGGCAGGACAATATCATACGTATGAGTACGATTTCTCCCGCGCGTCGGCTTGGTCGCACCGAGTGGTTGATTTGCATTATTGCGTGCATTGGTTTTGCTTTCGACATCTACGAGTTGTTGATGCTCCCGTTGATTGTCAAACCTGCGATTGAGGCTTTGGGCGGGTTCAAGCCAGGATCACCTGAGTACATTCATTGGGCCCGAATGCTGTTCTTTGTTCCTGCATTGGTGGGTGGCACTTTCGGTCTGTTGGGCGGGTATTTGACTGACGTTCTGGGCCGCCGACGGGTTCTGACGTGGAGCATCCTTTTGTATGCCTTCGCCGCTTGTGCCGCAGCCTTCAGCACGGATCTTTCCCATTTGTTGTTCTACCGCTGTTTGGTTTTTATCGGTGTGTGTGTCGAGTTCGTGGCTGCTGTGGCTTGGCTGGCAGAGATTTTCACCAATCCGGAACAAAGGGAAAAAGTGTTGGGTTACACGCAGGCTTTCTCGTCCGTGGGCGGATTTCTTGTCACCGGAGCTTATGCCCTGGCCTTGCATTTCAAAGACTCGCTCCCAGCCATTCAAGGCTCTCATGATGCATGGCGGTGGACTCTTATCTCCGGCGTTATCCCCGCAATCCCGTTGATCCTGATCAGGCCTTTCCTTCCTGAATCGCCCCTTTGGGCAGAGAAAAAGGCCGCTGGCACGTTGCGCCGTCCGAGCCTTGCCGCGCTTTTTTCGCCTGAACTTCGCCGCACTACCGTGGTGACGTCCCTCATGTTTGCCTGCAGTTACGGAGCGGCTTTTGGGGCGATCCAGCAGCTCCCCCAAATTGTGCCTGGTTTGCCGGGTGTGAGGGATTTGAAAAAGCCAGACCAAGAAAAAGTGGTGGCCAGTGTGCAGATGTACCAGGAAATCGGCGGATTGGTCGGGCGTTTTGCTCTGGCAGTTCTTGCCGTCAAAATCATTGGACGCCGCAAATTGCTCAGGGTTTTTCAGATTCCCGGGCTTTTCATTGTGCCACTGGTGTTCTTTTTCCCGGCGGTGCAGGACGTGGATCAGCTTAAGGTGGGCATATTTCTGGCCGGTTTTGTTACGGTGGCGCAGTTCAGTTTCTGGGGCAATTACCTGCCATTGGTTTACCCTGTCCATCTGCGCGGCACGGGCGAAAGTTTTGCCGCCAATGTTGGCGGGCGCATTCTGGGCACCTCTTTCGCCTGGGTGACCATCAGCCTGGCCGGTTCTGCTTGGATGAAGGATATGCTCCCCACGGCCTCCAGTTTCACCAAATTTGCCTACACCGGCGGCGCCATTGCGCTTTTGGTTTATGGGGTGGGAGTCGGTTTGTCCTTCGCACTTCCGGAACCTCCCGCCGAGCTGAAGGATTAATTGCAGTGGGTGAGGTGGCGTGAAGGCGCAACCGTGCGCGCCAATTCCACTACCTAAATCCTCTATTTCCCTTGAGAAAGCTTGTCCGAGCCCATCTCCACCCTTATCCAGGCTCGGGCGTAGCTCCACCATTGTTTGGCTGTGGGAAGCCACCCGTGAGCCGCGCTTAGCCGCCCTTCGCCGCCGGGCGCGATCCACTTGAATTCTCCGCATGGCCTCCGCTGCGGCCGCAAAGAAATGCTGCCTCCCCTGCCAGGTCCGCTGGTCGGCCACAGCGATCTTCAGCCAAGCCTCATGGACCAGCGCCGTTGGCTGAAGCGTGTGCTCATGCGCCTCACCCGCCAATCAATGTGCCGCCAACCTTCGCAGTTCGTCATAAACCAAGGGTAACAACTCCGCAGTCGCCCGCGCGTCACCGGTTGAGGCTGCTTGAAGACTCTGGGTTACATCGCTCATTTTTTATGGACTCTTGATCGGGGCGAAGACCACTGGAAATTTGGACACGCTGGCCGCCTGTTTCTCCGAACTTTTCACCACCTTACGAAAGTTATCCATTGCAGTGACCGAGGTGGCATCATCGTCCGCCGGATCGCCGATTTCGACCCGGATCACCACTTCGCCGAGCCGCAAGTTCTGGCCATGTCTGATTCCGCTTTGGCCCGTTACTTGAACTTCGTCCACAAAAGTACCATTGCGCGACCGGAGATCATGCACAATGACCTCAGCTCCATAAACCAAAAGCTCGCAATGATGTGCTGATACCGAGTCATCTTGAATGATAATGGTGTTCTGTGGGTCGCGGCCTATCATGATGTTTCCATCCGGCAGTTCGCACGACTGTCCGGCAAATTCAAATTGAGTGAGGATGAGTTTGGGCATGGTGAATCAGGAGTTGGTGTTGATTATTCACGACATTGTTTCTCGCTTAAGCGGATGCGATTTTCCTTCAGGACTTCGCTCGCCAGTGCCAAGGCAAACAGGGCTTCTTCGGGAGGCTCTTCGGTGAATTCCAGCTTAATAGTGCCCCGGGCTGCCTGTTTCTCGTCCGCCAGCGGCATATCCGTCGCCTCATGCGCGGCAAGCAAAGTAACCAAGCGCTTTTGCAAAGCCGCGTCCCCCGCGCAGGCTTGGTCAAGAAAGGCAGCGCGGGCCGGACCGTTTAGGAAGACGACGGCTTGGAAAAGGGCTTCCTCGCGTTCGGGCGTCGGGCTCATGGGCGAATTGTTAGTGCTCATCCAACTAGATCAAGCGCAATTGACATGGAAATAGTATGAGCCCATCGCAAAATTTCTCAGAAGTGTCGATTTTTGGCTTGGCCGACCCGTTTTAGGGAGGGAAGTTAACCACTGATTTCAGGTATGTGGTCAATTCCTCGATACTTTAAAAAATCCAGATTTCGGGATTCTTTTTACCAAGCTTTTGCGCTTATGTGAGGGAAGACTTATGGAAAACCCAGAATTCAAATTTTACTGTTCGCATTGTGATCAGCCCTTGAAATGTGAGATTCGTTTTGCGGGCCGTCAGATCCAGTGTCCCGGCTGCAATCATCTGATTAAGATTCCCAACCCGCCTGCGGGAACGGGGTTTACCCAAGTGTCTCCGGAGTCAGGGCGGACTTGGGATACATTTGTTCCTCCCAAGAAATAGAAACAGGGACGCAGGCCCAAGCCTGGTTTCAGAGGAGATTTTAGGATCGAACCCTGCTTGCGCCGCCAAAACGTTGGGGAGGAAGGTTCATGGTCATCTGCCAGAGGTAAAACAGGGTGCCGAGCAAGACCAGCAAGTTTGCCGACTGCGAAATGCCATGCCATTTGGAAAAAGCTAGGGCGGCTTCTTGTTTTTGCTCAGGTGTGCTTCTAGGGGAATATTTTTGGACGTGGAGTGCTTTGAGCTTGGGCTGCAGTTGGTTGGAGCCGAATAAACCAAGCACCAACAATGTGACCAGAACCACAGCGGTCCATTTGGGAAAGGGTCGTCCGGTATAGAGCCATTCGCCCAGCAAATGAATCACGGCGATGACGGAGCAAATCAATTGAAGATTGAAAAGGCGTTCGATAATGATCTGCGCGGACGCGCCCGCATACGGCTTGGTCAAAAGCTGAATCATTTCGTCCGAAAAAAACGCCGGCCCGGCGCCCAAGGTGAAAAAAAGCAATGCGCCGAACCAGATCGAAGCATTGAGCACACCCACAAATCGAACCAACCTCTGCATAATGGTAAGTGTGCTCCCGTTTTCGCGGATTTGAAACCCTGAATTTTCGGGCCGGGCGATTTGTTTCGGGGCAAGCCTTGACCCTTGGATGTCCTTCTGCCACGGTCAAGCGTCGCGTAAGCGAGCCGATAAGAGGATGTTGTGAATATCAAAAAAGCCGTCATCACAGCGGCCGGACGTAATCAAAACAGCCTGCCTTTGCAGGTGGTGGTTGATTCCGACGGTCTGCATAAGTCAGCGCTCAGAATCATTATTGAAGAAGCCTTGTCGAGCGGGGTGGACGATATATGTGTGGTGATCTGTCCCGGGGATCAAAAGCAATATATTGCCGCCGCCGGGGATTTCGCGGGGAAGCTGCAATTTGTGGAGCAGCCTGAGTCCTTGGGCTACGGCCATGCCCTCTGGTGTGCGCGGGAGTTTACCGGGCAGGATTCCTTCCTCCATTTCGTCAGCGACCATCTTTACATCAGCCACCAAAAGAAGCGTTGCGCTCAATTGCTGGTGGAAGTGGCGCAGTCGCAGCATTGTTCGGTCTCGGCAGTGCAGCCCACCCGCGAAAGCATGCTGCCGTTTTACGGCGCGGTCGGCGGCAAACGTGCGGTGGAACAACCTGGCCTTTACGTCATTGAATCCGTGCGCGAGAAACCCACTCCCACTGAGGCTGAGCAATTGCTGATGGTTCCGGGGTTGCGCGCCGGGCATTATCTTTGCTTTTTCGGGATGCACGTTTTTACCGCTGGGCTCATGAGTATTTTGGGTGAGCAATCATTGAAGCGTCTTCCCGGTGCTTCCCTGCAATTGACTCCGGCCCTGCAAGCCCTGGCCGAGCGGGAGAAATACCTCGCAGTCGAGCTACCCGGCCGCCGCTATAATCTTGGCGTGAAATTTGGTCTTTTGAACGCCCAGCTGGCTCTGGCCCTTGCGGGCAAGGATCGCGAGGAGATCCTCGCGCAGATGGTTGAACTTCTCGCCACCCGACCCAACGCCTGATCGCAATGCCTGGCAAACTGATTCCCCTGATTACCTCGGCAGACCTCGCAATTCGAGATCTGCCGCTTGATCGGATTTGTTCGGCAGCCACGCTCGGGGAGCTAATGGCTGAGTGTGAGGAGTTGGAGAATTTTCGGCGCACCGCCACCAATCTTTACGAAAGGGTGCGGGCCCTGTTTTTTCTTTATGCCATTCACCGTTTTCATCTCCCCATAAAGCCGGGAGTTGAGCTGAAGGGGTTGGTGCCCTTTGCCGGATACGAGGATTTGCTGAAGCGGCGGTTTCCTGAAGCAATCACCATTTTTCTAAAGGCGCAGAAGGAGCATGGTCCGAGCGATGCCGTGTGCAGCGCGCTGGCCACAGCCTACCACGGGCTTGCTTTTCAAACGCTGGCGGATCAGGTCCGGCGCTCGGTGCGTTCCGTGCGCGGCAATCAATGGATGTTCCGCACCGGCCATCCGGGTGATCAGCCCTTGCGCATTCGCCCTGAACTTTTGCGACGTCCGGGCAGTGATTCGCCTTATCCTATTCTGCGTGAGCTGACACCGGTGAGGATGGATCTTTCGCACAGCGCGTGGAGCGACATTTTTTTCCTCGGCATGGATTTTCCCGAGGGCGCCCGGGTGCTCAATGTCTCCATTGATCTGGGTGTGCTGGGCCGCGATGCTCATCCCAAGCCTCCGGTTGAAGCTTACCTTCGCGTCATCGACGAGCCAGTGCTGCGCATTGCCAGCGTCGATCTGGGTGCGAGCGCCGACATTACCGAGCTGGCAGATGTTTTCGATTTTGCGAAGGATTATCTCGGCCTTCTTAAGGCGGCGGTGATCGCCTCCGGTATAGTCCCTCCCGGGATGGAAGGTTCGGGCCAGAAACTATCGGATCTGCTGGCCAGCCTGGTCGGCCCCGGGCTTGGGTTGGAGATCGTCAGCAACGTGAACAACATTCCAAAGGGATCGCGTTTGGCAGTCTCCACCAATTTGCTCGGTTCTTTAATTTCGGTTTGCATGCGGGCCACTTCCCAAGCCAAGTCGCTGACCGGGCCTCTTGAGGAAAATGAACGCCGGCTGGTCGCCGCCCGCGCCATTCTCGGCGAATGGATTGGAGGATCCGGCGGCGGATGGCAGGATTCCGGTGGTGTGTGGCCCGGCATGAAATTGATTGAGGGAGCCATGGCTCTAGAGGGCGATCCGGAGGCGGGCATTAGCCGCGGACGATTGCTCCCGACCCACCGGATTTTGAATGAGGACGATGCACCAGCCGCGACTCGCCGCGCATTGCAGGACTCGCTGGTCCTAGTCCATGGCGGAATGGCTCAGAACGTGGGCCCCATCTTGGAGATGGTTACGGAAAAATATCTTCTGCGCTCCGAGGCTGAGTGGAAAGGGCGGCACGAAGCATTGGGTATTCTGGATGAAATTCTGTCCGCCCTGCGCAAAGGCGATGTCAAGGCCATCGGCGAAGTCACCACCAGAAATTTCGTGGGGCCGATTCAATCCATCATTCCCTGGGCCAGCAATCTTTACACCGAGACCCTTATTAAACGCGTCAAGGTGGAGTTCAAGGAGCGTTTCTGGGGTTTCTGGATGTTGGGCGGCATGTCCGGGGGCGGCATGGGATTTATCTTTGCGCCGGAAGCTAAAGCCGAAGGGCAGAAGAGGCTTCAGGAGATCATGCTCACCACTAAACGCGAACTGCAAACGGCTCTGCCTTTTGCGATGGATCCTGTGGTGTACGAGTTTGGCATCAACCCCAACGGAACCTTTGCGGAGTTGTTGGAAGGGCAGGGGGCCATCCTGCCTCCAGGTTATTATGCCATGACGGTTCCCACGCTCCTGCGTACAGACTCCCGTCAGCTTTCCAATCTCCGACGCACAGAATTGGACCGGTTCGGCGCGGCCTGCCGAGTCAAACCTGAATTGCGCGGCATGGTGCAGGTTCTGTTCGACCGACTTTTTCCACAGGTCAAAAGCGACAGCGACAACGCGCAAGTCCTTGCCACTCTTCTGGAGCAAAACGGTTTTGATTCCGTGCAGCACGAGGTCATTCGCACCGAATTGCGTCTGGGCCGGATTGGCCTCGCGCAAAATCGATTGCCCGCCTCAACCACCATTCGCGACGTCGAGGTCGGCGATGTTTTTGATGCCACTGTCCCATTGGCCAAAAGCCATTACGATTGCGGACTGCAAGCGCTCGCAGAAGGCCGCGTGGCGGTGCTCACACTTGCAGCGGGAGTCGGCAGCCGCTGGACTCAGGGGGCAGGTGTTGTCAAAGCGTTGCATCCGTTTTGCAAGCTCGGCGGCGCGCATCGTACCTTCATTGAAACGCATTTGGCGAAGAGTCGACGGATTAGTCAGTTGGCTGGAATGACGATTCCACACTTGTTCTCCACGAGTTATCTAACACATGGCGCGATTAACGATTTTCTCACACGGGAAAATTTTTACGGATACGAAGGGCCGGTGGTCTTATCCTCGGGTAGATCAATCGGGTTGCGTCTCGTTCCGATGGTGCGCGATCTTCGTTTTGCCTGGGAGGAAGTGGCCCAGCAGGTGTTGGATGAGCAAAAGCAAAAAGTGCGCACCAGCGTGCATGCGGCGCTGATCAATTGGGCTCGCGGGCGCGGGGAGGGAAGCGATTACACCGATAATCTGCCCTGCCAGTGCCTTCATCCTGTTGGCCATTGGTACGAGGTGCCCAATCTGCTCCGCAATGGAGTGCTCAAGCAGATGCTAGATGAGCGACCCAATCTTCAGCACATCCTGCTTCACAATATTGATACGCTGGGTGCGGATGTTGATCCGGGCCTGCTCGGTCTGCATATTAGCGGAGGCAGTTGCCTGTCCATCGAAGTAATCACCCGTCGCATCGACGACCGTGGTGGCGGATTGGCCCGCGTGGATGGCAAAATCCGGCTTGTGGAAGGATTGGCCATGCCTCACGAAAAGGATGAGTTCGCCCTGTCGTATTATAATAGTATGACCACATGGATCAGCATCGATCTGTTGCTGAAAGCTTTCGCGCTGGAACGTTCTGACCTTGGCAACACCGAAAATGTTACGGCTGCCATACGCAACCTAAGTCTGCGCATGCCCACCTACGTCACCCTTAAGGAAGTTAAAAAGCGTTGGGGCCAAGGTCAGGAGGATGTCTATCCCGTGACGCAGTTCGAAAAACTCTGGGGTGATATGTCGGCCCTAGCCGAGATCAATACCAAGTTTGTGGCGGTGCCTCGTGTGCGCGGCCAACAATTGAAGGATCAGGCCCAGCTCGATGGATGGCTGCGCGACGGCTCTGCCGCCCACATCAATTCACTCTGCCAGTGGCTTTAATCAGGGGGTTGCGGTTTTGGCCGCATTGCCCGGATATTTGGCCATAAGCTCCACGAACACATCGACCTCCTGCCTCACGTTCATCGTGGAGTTTGGAGAATCATCGTTGAGCAGCACGCTGAAGATCAGGTTCTCCCCGGATTGGGCCCGCACCAACCCGGAAAGCGATGCCACGCCGCGGAGGGTTCCGGTTTTTGCCCGCAGATTTCCCTTGAGCGGCGCACGGGTAAACCTCTGCCGCAGCGTTCCATCCACACCGGCAATGGGCAGAGCCTCACGCAGCCAGCTTGCTTGCCCGCCCTTAGTTAGTAGGTCGATTACGGTGACTAAAACAGCCGCGCTGCACCTGCCTCCTCGCGATAGGCCGGAGCCATCGTCGACCAAAAATTCATTGGTTGAGGCCCCCATGCTCATTAGGAAATGCGTTAATCCTGCGCGTGCAAGTGTCTCGCTGCTGACGGATTTGGCGATGGCTTCGCGCTGAGCTTCTCCTGCCTGACGAAAGAGGCATTCCGCATATAAGTTTTGCGATTCCTTCAAGGTCGTGCGCAAAAGTTCTTTTAGCACAGGTGATTCGACTGCCCCCAAAGGCCGCGTGTCCGCTTGTGAGGGCGTGGCCAATATGGGGCGGGTTCTCACTTGCCCCGAAATCTCAATGCCATCACGACGAAGCCTGTCTTTCAAAATCAACAACGCCCAATCCGCTGGTTTCGGAACAGCGATCAACCCCACCCAATTGGAAAGTCCGGTGGTTAGCGAGCCACCAGCCCGAACGGCCCGTTCGTCCTCCAGTCGATCCAGTTGCACGCGAGCTTCCCTATTGGTGCTGATCACCGTTTGCACGCGTCCTGTTGCAGACAAATATGAAACTTCTGGCGAAAACCTTATCTTGGCTGTCCCCCCTGAAACATTGGCCGTGATCACCACCTCAGAGGCGTTGTCCAGCAGGTTTATGGGGCCGATCTCCGCGCCGTAAGCCCTCGGACGATCCGACTCCGCCCAGTGTGCCCCCCATCGGCCGCCACTGATGGCTCCTGTTTCGAGGATGATATCGCCTGAGATTTTGTGGATGCCCTCATTGGTCAAGAGGCTGGTAATTTTACCGAAAGCATCCACGTCCGGAGTCATGGCGCGGCTTTCCCAACTCGGGTCCGCCATTCCTCTGAGAACCAAGTTTCCTCTCCATTCACCGGGTGAAGCCATGGCGCCCTCCAAAAAAACAGGCGTGGCAATCCTGCTCTCCGGCCCAAGGGTCTGCAGCGCATAAGCGGTCGTCAGGAGTTTTGCATTGGAGGCGGGTTTGAGTGCGCGATGCTCATTTGTGGCGAAAATCACTATTCCATCAGCCGCCCTCCTGATCATGATGCCCCACTGGGCCTGGGCAAACTTCGAGTTGGCGAGGTGTTTGCCCAAGGATGTCTGCCATGCCAAATCGTCGGACCCATACAGCGAAAGATGAAAGAGCAGGGTGGCGTAGGTTATAAGTCGCGCTCGGTGCATCCGACCAATGTTGTACCACGCTACGCGCCACGCCTCACTTGTTTTTTTCGGGAGCAGGCGGTGACTTTCCTGCCCGCCCATCTCTTTGTTTTTTTACCGCATCGCGCAAGAGGTACTCGATCTGGCCGTTGACGCTTCGCAATTCGTCTGCCGACCACTTTTCCAGATCGGCCCAAAGCTTTGGGTCGATCCGCAGGAGAAAGGTTTTTCGCTGTTCCGCCATGATGTCTACGGCCGGTCTTAGTGGTGGAGTGTGCCAGCGTTGACCACGGGATGGACGCTGCTTTCGGCACAGAGGACGACCATCAGATTGCTGACCATGCCAGCCTTCCTCTCGTCATCCAGAGTGATTACACCCTTCTCTGAAAGTTCATGCAAAGCCATCTCCACCATGCTGACCGCGCCATGGACGATCTTCCGTCGCGCTGCGATGACCGCCTCCGCCTGCTGTCGTCGCAGCATCGCGCTGGCAATCTCGGGGGCGTAAGCCAAATGCATCAGCCTGGCCTCCAGCACATCGACTCCAGTCGTTGCCAGCCGTTCGCGCAGTTCCGTGCAAAGTGTTTTGGCAACTTCGTCTCCGCCAGCCCGCAATGTGACCTCATGCTCTTCCCCGTGATCGTAGGCGTACATTGATGCCACATGCCGCAAGGCCGTTTCGCTTTGGATGCGCACAAAATCCTCGTAGTTATTCACATCAAACAGGGCTTTAGCGGTGTCCCTGACCTGCCAGACCACTACGGCCGCTATCTCAATGGGGTTGCCCTGCTTATCGTTCACCTTCAGCGACTCCCCCTCCTGGTTGCGCGCCCGCAGTGACAGCTTGGGTTTGTCCGTGAACGGGTTCACCCAATGAAAGCCAGCTTTACGCACCGTACCTCGGTACTTTCCGAACAGCACCAGCACTCTGGCCTCGTTAGGTTGAAGGATGAAAAAGCCAGGCAGCAAGAACCATGGGATGGTTATCGAAATCGCCCCCACCCAAATGATCCCATGAGGCCATGAATTCTGGTTTATTAGCCCTAGAATGAATACCGCCAACCCGCCGAAGAAAGTCACAATCCACAGAATCACCATCGGAGCTCCAGGAAGAGTCGAGGCGTGATGTTCCGCACTGGCAACGTTAGGAGTTGTATTGTTCATAAAACGAAACTGGTTTCAAAGTGATATCACTATGGCATCATTATGAGTTCGTGTCAAGCCCTCGGATAAACTGAAAAAAAGAGGGGCAAGTTGCTCACTGGACAAGAGAAACACAGACGATCTCGGTGTCGTTTCTTACGTAGGCTGACTTATTGGCAAAAGCCGGATGAGACCACACCACGGGGCGGCCCGGATCGTTGTTGGTTGGATCAACCAGATGTGCCCGGCTTTGTTCCTCGTATTTTTCCGCACTTAGTTTCGCGATGATCAAATCCCCGGTCTCACTAAAGATAAAGCTGTGATCCCCATTTTTCACAATGAACGCGTTCCCCCAACGCTGGGATTTTCCGCTCGTAGGCGCGAAAGTTTCCCACATTCGCTCGCCTGTCTCCAGTTTCAGCGCGCGGAACTGCCCATAACTGCAGGGGCTGTAAATGACGCCATTCTCGATCAGCGGCGTGCTCATCACGCTGTGCAGACCATCAGTGTCCATCTCACTCACTTTTTTGCTTTGCCAAACCATGGCGGGTTGATCCCCTTTGATGCGGAGTAACAGCGAGCCGTTATAAAAAGAGGTTAGAAAAAGCTCGTTGCCAACCTGGCGGGGGCTGGGGATGGACATGCCGGACCGCACCGTTGGTTTAAGCGGATAACTCCAAATCACGCTGCCTGTCTCCGGCTCCAACGCACTAACTGCCTCTGGATGCCAGATGATGACCTGCCGTTTTCCGCCAAACTCGCACATCATTGGCGGTGCATAACCTGGCTCTTTTGAGCTCAGCGCCCGCCACAATTCCTTGCCGGTCACCTTGTCAAACGCCACCGCGACACTGCCCTCGCCACCCGCCAGGCAGATCAGCTTTTTACCATCCACCAACGGATGTCCCGCAAACCCCCACAACGGTGTTTTGATTCCAAAATCCTTCTTGAAATCACGCTGCCAAATCAACGTCCCTTTCTTCGCGTTGAGACACACTAGATTGCCCTCGCTCCCCAGTGTGAAAACCCTTCCGTCATCGACGGTCGGCGTCACGCGCGGTCCCGAGGCATAACTAACGGTGTATGGGCACTCGTACTCATAAGTCCATAGCACCTTTCCGTCCGCCTCGTTCAAACACAAAATGCGCTCCTTCCCCGGAATCTCTCCTCTTTTGAACGGGTCCGACGGATTCTTGGCTCCATTCGCCAGTTGCCGATCCATGACAAAAACCCGTCCTTTGGATACCGCCGGACCGCTATAGCCGCCCCCAATCGATGTCCTCCAACGAATTTTCGCTCCTGTGGTCGGAAACTCGTTAATGATGCCTTTCTCACGCCAAACTCCGTCCCTTTGTGGCCCAAGCCACTGCGGCCAGTCATCGGCGCGGGCTGCCCAACTTGAAATGAGCAGCATTCCGATGAGAAGCTGGCGAAGTGGGTAACTGACTTGCGAGAAACGTTTCATGGCTTTGAATTTACTGTTGAGAAGATATGCGGAGCAGGTGGCTGCCGTCAAACAGGCCAAATCCACGAGGCTGAACTGGTTATTGCTTGAGGCTGGTTTTCGTCGTTAACAACTTCACTGCTATGCCCAAGTTGGTGGTAGGTAGCTGGCAGACGTAGTTTTCACACACGTACGCGGTTGCCCTGCCTTCGATGGGCTGCATGGTTTGTACGAATCCAAGTTGCTTCCCCAGAAACGCCTGGCCTTCGCCTCCGTCGGCCAGTAGGACAAATTTATTGGGGATAAAAGGCTCGCGAATGGCCCTCAGCATCACCTTCGTGTCGATGGCTTCCGGATTTCCCGCGATCACAATCTGCTTCGCCTTCCTGAGACTGAAATCCAGTGCAACCATCATCTGCGGCATGGTGCTCGGCGCTTTTTTTAGTCGACTGCCAAATGCGTTTAGAGTTTTCACGCCCATCTCCTGAAACGCTTTTTCATTCAGCATCTGCGAAAGTCGCAGCAGGTTCATAGCCGCCACGGAGTTCGGTGATGGCTCGGCGCCGTCGTAGTCCTCCTTCATCCGCAACAGAATGTTCGCATCCTGGCCCGCCGTGCTAAAAAAGCCACCCTCATGGTCCGCATCCCAAAACAGTTCGTTTTGCTTTTTCTGCAAGTCGAAGGCCCAAGCAAGATTTGTGATGTCGAACGAAGCTTCGTAAAGATCAAGCAATCCTTGAATCAAGTAAGCGTAATCGTCGGCAAATCCTTCAATTGCCGTGTCACCGGCGCGATACCGCCGCAGCAGAATTCCGGACTTGGCATTGTACAGCTTCGACTTGATGAACTGCGCGGACTTTCTTGCTGCTTCAAGATACGTCGGCTCGTCGAGCACCTGATAGGCGCGTGCAAAAGCTGAAATCATCAAACCATTCCACGCGGTCAGCGTTTTGTCGTCCAAGTGCGGTCGCGGGCGCTTTCCTCGGATCAGGAGCAATGCCTGTCTTGCTCCTGCTAAAACTCTCTTCGTTTCCTCGCGAGTTTTGCCAAACTTCTTGGCCGTTTCATCAAGAGTGTGTGAAACGATTAGGATATTCTTTTTTGGGAATTCGCCGCGCGGATCGCTCTCCACATTCCCGCCTTTATTGATTTTGTAATAGTGGCTGAACATCGCTGCCGATTCATTACCCAACACCTCGGCAACCTCCGTGTCCTCCCAAACATAAAAGGCCCCTTCGGCATGAACCGACGGCTTGCCCGGCACCGCGCTGTCGGCATCCTCGGCTGAGTAAAACTGGCCTTGTTCACCCGTCATATCGCGTTGCACGTAAGTCAGAATGTCCCGTGCCACATCCGCATAAAATGGATCGTGTGAGATTTGGTGGGCCTCCAGATATGAGCAGACTAATTGCGCCTGATCATACAACATCTTCTCGAAATGCGGCACATGCCAGCGGGTGTCTGTCGAGTAACGATGAAACCCGCCTCCCAAGTGATCATGCATGCCTCCTTCCGCCATTTTTCTCAGCGTAAACAGAGACATTTCCAGTGCCTCCTTATTTCCTGTGTATGCGTAATAGCGCAGCATGAAATTGAGTGCGACCGGGCGGGGAAATTTCGGGGCTGGTCCAAACCCGCCGTAACGCGGTTCGTAATTGGACTTAAGCTGATCGTAAGTTTTTTCCAGCAACGCCTGATCTCCAACAGCACCGGGCGAGTCCTTGGGTTCGCCAGGCTCTTTGAGTTGCCGCACCAAATCCTCGCTGGATTTTTTGATTTTGCCGCTATTCATCTCCCATGAGGACGTGATGGACTCCAAAAGCTTGATGAACCGGTCTGCCGGAACATAAGTGCCGCCAAAGAACGGCTTGAGATCCGGTGTCAGCCAAACACTCATGGGCCACCCGCCACCTCCCGTGGTCGCCCGCACAAACGACATGTAAACCGCGTCCACATCCGGCCGCTCCTCCCGATCCACTTTGATGCAAACAAAATGCTCATTCAACACGGCTGCAACCTCAGGATTCTCAAAAGACTCATGCGCCATTACGTGACACCAGTGGCACGTCGAATACCCGACAGAAAGAAAGATGGGCTTGTTCTCCTTGCGTGCCTTGGCGAAAGCCTCATCCCCCCAAGGATACCAATCCACCGGATTGTGCGCATGCTGGATCAGGTAGGGAGATTTCGAGTGACTCAGCCGGTTTGTATGGCTCGGCAGATTGGAAAGACTCTGTGCGTTTTTTGTGAGGCTGAGTCCATTCGGCTTGGTCTCAGTTGTTATTTCCGCGCCCCAGGCGACCAGCACCGCGCTCGTCAATACTAGTAAAACCGCAGTGAAACTGACTCCTAGTTTGGTCCGCATCACCAAAGTTTACACCAACCCGATCCCGCCAGGCTAGCCAGCGATTTCTTGGCTCGATACAATAATCGTTTGGATTAAAGCCCGTTCAATCTGGCCTGAATATACCCGCCGCGCAGGTTCGCCACGTTTTCGAATCCATTGCCCTTCAGCAGGCAAGTGGCCAGATAACCACGCTGTCCTTTTTGACAGTAGGTAATGATTCGCCGGTCGTGGGGGATTTCTGCGAGGCGATCACGCAGTTGTCCCAGTGGGATGTTGACGGCATTGGTGAGTTTACCCAGTTCCACAACCTCATCCGTGTCCCGTACATCGAGGAGAAACTCACCATCCGGTTTCCAAGTCTCCGGGGCTACCGTCGAGATTTCTCCCCGCGCGATATGCCCCGCTACGAATCCTGCTGTGTTTACCGGATCTTGGGCAGAGCCAAACGGAGGCGAATAGGCGAGATCCAAAGTCTCCAAATCGTCCACCGTCATTTTACCCGTTATGGCCGTGGCCAGTACATCCACCCGCTTGTCGGTACCAATTTCGCCCAACACCTGAGCACCCAAAAGGCGCTGCGTTCCGTCTTCGACCAGCAGTTTGATCATCACCGGCTTCGCGCCGGGATAGTAGTGCGCATGGCTATGCTCGCGGGTAAGGCTCGTGAAAAAACTAAATCCAGCCTTCGCCGCCTGGGCACTGTTCATGCCCGTTAAACCCACCGTCATATTCAAGACCCGCACGATCGAGGTGCCCAGCGCTCCAGGATAAGTCATTTTGGCTCCCGCTGCGTTTGCACCTGCGATTCGACCTTGCCGGTTGGCAGGCCCGGCCAGTGCGATGCGTGCCCTTGCTCCGGTCAGTGCATGCATGGTTTCCGCCGCATCCCCCACTGCGTAGATATCTGGATCAGAAGATTCCATACGCCCGTTGACCTTGACTCCGCCGGTGACCCCAATCAGCAGTCCGGCCGATTTGGCGAGTTCCACCTCGGCCTTTACCCCCACGCTTAGAAGAATGATATCCGCCGCAAGCGAGGTGCCATCCGAGAATTCCACACCAGCCTCAGTGAACGCGACGGCATCCGCACTTGTCTTAAAATCGAAGTCGGGCCGCCGGATCTGATTTTGCAGGTAGACGGCCATATCGCGGTCCAGCAGGGGAAGGATGTTGGGATTGCGTTCGACAATGGTCACATGCATCCCCCGATGGTGGAATGCCTCCGCCATCTCCAAACCAATAAACCCGCCGCCAACCACCACCGCATGCTTCGGTGTGTTTTCCGATATATGCTTCACGATACGATCCATGTCGGGAATATCGCGCAGCGTGAAAACGTGGGGGAGCGCTACTCCCGGAATAGACGGTACAATCGGCCGCGCCCCCTGGCTGAGAATTAATTTGTCGTAGTCCTCCTCGTGGGTCACCCCATCTGGCCCCTTGACCGTGATTGTCTTGCGTTTGCGATTCACCGCCAACACATCATGCCCAGTGTGGGCTTCGACACGTGAACGTTCCCAGAACCGTTCCGGCGTCATGACAACCAGCTTAGACCGATCATCAATCTCCCCGGCGATAAAATAGGGCAGGCCGCAGTTGGCAAAGGAAATATGCGGCCCGCGCTCGAAAACTTGGATCTCAGCCGATTCATCCACCCGACGCGCTTTCGCCGCCGCGGATGCCCCTCCTGCCACGCCGCCCACGATCACAATTTTCCGTCTTCGGTTTGAGGGTTTCATTTCGGCTCAGAGCTACAACAAGTTCCTGATTTGCAACTGGCTGATTTATTCCACGGCATTTTTGCCAGTATCAAGGCCAGACCACAAATTCCGGTCAATCCCGCGAACATAAGCCCACTTCCCATCACAAGAGGCATCAGCGCAAAAAACGGATGTACCGTTAGGGCGAGCAGCGAGCCGAGCGCTGACACGAAACCCACCACAATCTGCACTTGGCGCATCAACGGAATTACCCGGCTGGCCTCCTTTTCCACGGGCAGCCCCGCATCAACCCAAGCCTGTGTGCCGCCTTCCAATAGCACGCAGCCCCGGACACCAGCCCGTTCCAATTTCTCGATGGCTTTGGTGGCGCGCCCGCCGAACTGGCAAAGCACATACAACGGCGTGAAATCTCCACTCCGCTCGCGGCACAGCGCCTCGGCATCAAGCTCGTCGAGTGGAATAAGCTTGGCCCCAGCCACGTGGCCTGTAGCGAATTCTCCGGGCGTGCGCACATCCACAAGCCGGAGTTGCCGCCCTTCAGTCATGCGTCGGTGCAATTCGCGAGGATTGACGGATTTTTCGGTTTGCGTTGCGGGTGGCATAATGGTATGAATATATAACCAAATAAGAATATGGCAAAGACAAAGAATTCCGAACCGCTGTCCGATATCGAATTAAACCACTTAGCTGGGCGGTTTAAACTTTTGGGCGAACCCATGCGCCTGAAGATTCTTCAATCTGTTTGTCACGAATCCCTCACTGTCACAGCCATCGTTCAAGCCGCTGGTTCCACCCAGGCCAACGTCTCGAAGCACCTCGCCCTACTGGCATCAGCGGGCGTGTTGGAGCGCCGCAAGGATGGCCAGTGCGTGTATTATGGAATTAAGGACAAGCTCGTTATCGAGCTGTGCGATCTTGTGCGAGCTCAGATGGTCACAAAATCCGCTTAACCACTTTTCGTTTCCCTCTTTGGCCCTACCTTTTACAATCAACCCATGCCAACCTTTGACATTACCTCGGAAGTCAGCTCGATGGAGGTCGAAAACGCCGTGAATCAAGCCAAAAAGGAACTTTCCAACCGTTTCGACTTTAAGGGATCGAAAGCGGAGATCGTGCTTGAAAAGAACGAGATCAAACTCACCGCTGAAGATAGGTTCAAGATGAGTGCCCTTCACGAAATCGTCATCGGCAAACTGGCCAAGCGCAGCATCAGCATGAAGAACATCGACAAAGGCGAGCCCGATTTATCTCCTTTGGGCCATGCGCGTCAGGTCATCAAGATCAAGCAGGGAATCGAACCCAAAATCGCCAAGGAAATAGCCCAATTCATTCGCGACACCAAAATCAAAGTCACCACGCAGATCTTAGGCGATCAGGTTCGCGTTACCGGCAAAAATCGTGACGACCTTCAGGACGTCATGGGTGCGGTAAGAGCCCACGAATTCGACGTCTCCGTCGGCTTTGGCAACTTTCGCGACTAATAAAGTTCCGCTCGGGGCGCGGTTGTATTTCCGTCGCTAGGCCACTAATAATTAGCTACCCACCCAATTAACCTCTGGGCGGAACTCCACGTGCTCAAACCAAGCTCCATCACTTCCTCAAAGCGGGTGGGGTAGGGGCAAACTGTTTGTAGGAGTACCCTTGTGGGGTCAGCGCGACTGTGTTCACGGAGATGTGAAAGTATTTGCTGATCTGGGCATAAGGAGGGAGAAGGGTCCAATCAAACCAACCTTCCATTTCCTTGGCTTTGCTGCTCACTCCTCCCACGTTTCCCGCGAGGTTGGAGGCGCCATTAAAGACGGCTTCGATCGACCCGGTTTTACGGAGTTCCTCAAATGATTGATGCAATGTTTCGCGGTCGTTTGAGTACACGAACATACCGGTGGAAAGCCCCCCAATCTGTTCAGCAGCCTCGGCCAGGCCGGGCATCCCTTTCAGAGGCTTGATATCAGCCTCGGTGGCCCGCAGGAATTCCTCCAGCAATGCGGCACTGCCCGAGGTGGCCAAATAACCGTTGTTGGCTGAGATGTGAATCAGAAAGCCCTCGCCTCCTTCGTCGTCAGGAGGCGTGCCAAGAGTGTAGATCTTCCGACCAAGAAACTCCCGTTCCTTAAACCCATCCGGACCCGTCGGCATAAGGCCTGCGGCGGTGCGCAAGGCTGCCAACAATTCGTTGGCGTTGGGCGAGGCGATCAGCCGCAAGGATGCAGGTTTGTTGGTCCCGCCCGGGCCAGCTTTGGCTATGGTGATGACATCGTCACCCAGATTGCCGATGAGCTTCTTCTTCAGGTCGAAATCCGGGTCCTTATCTTTGCCCGCGTTTTCGAGCATCATTTGCAGCAGGCCCGCGATGGCAGGGTTAAGCGATTTGAGGGTGTTCTCGATGGTTTCCCATGATTTTTTCAGGTCAACGCGGACCCGGCTAAAACTCAGAGCGTCCATTGCCACAAAGCCCGGAGGAGCGGAATCTTTGGCCAGAGGTTCAAACATCTTGAAGAGCCCAGCCCGATCTGCCTGCGGAACAGCCAGCAACCACTCGGATCGAAATCCATCAGCAGCCCACGAAGATTTAAAGGCCAGGGATGTAATCGAATCCAAGCCAAGTCCCTTGATGAGGGAATCTGGTTTCATTCCTCCAAAAGCCGATTCACTGACGGTCGCCAGTGAGGTTTTGAGGGCATCGACCGCTGTCTTTATCGAGACCCAGGCAACCACCTGGCCTTCGCGCAAGACGCCTTTGGCTGATTCAAAGGAAGGCTTGTCCGCAAGGCTTGGCACCGGGGCCCCTTGTTGTTTGCCTATGATTTTCTCAAGTGCCTTAAGCCCACTGGAGACGATCAGAAGAGACTTGGACTGGCCGATAAAAAAGCTCACTTTGTTGGTGTCCGGCTTGTCATCATCCTTTTCCGACCACGGCATTCCACTTGAAAGTGCTCCGAGGGCGTCCGGGGGAAGGGTCACTTGGGTGAAAACCACATCGCGCACTTTTTCGGTTTTTGTGACACGCCCATCAGTGGTCCATTTACGATTCCACTCCGTTAGATTGGTGGTTAGCGCAGGGCTGGCGTCTCCGCTGTCCAACAGAATAATGAAATCCGCAGGAAACAGCTTGTCGGCTTGTTGGGGTAAAAGAGCCATGGAAGCCTGGCCTTTGACCAAATCAATCAGCTGAGAAAACTTCAGTCCGAGCACCTTTTCCAAAGGAGCGAGTGCTTTCTCTGAGAAAGCTTCCTCAAATTTGGTCCGGAACGGTTTCATGACCGGATCATTCCACAATTGGCCGTAGTTTCCCTCTCGAGTTAGTTGCAGATACTTCGGTGTGTCTCTGAACGACAAAAAGAAACCCGTATCGCCCGGCAGAAGTTGTTCAGCGGGGGGTTCTGCGGCGCTTGTCAGCATAGCTGCTGACAGCAGCGCGCATAGAGTCAGGGTGATGCGTAAGAATTGATGCATGGATTGCTATTGGGCGAAATTAGGCGCGCTCGCGATTATGGCTGTATTTGCCATTACGGCGCTGGCGGTTCTGCTGTTGTTCGGAGGAGTATCCGTCTTTGCTGTTGGCCTGGTTTAGATACATGCCGACCAGAGTGGACCGGTCAGGCTTGCTGTTGCTCCGCGCAGACCGAGCCAAAAGGCGTTTTATCCCGCTGAATATGCTCATCGTGAGCAAGATGCGCGATGAAATGCCCAATCACAAGCGGTATTCCGAGGTGAAACTAAGGAAGATGAGTGAAGTTCAGCAAATTCACCCGTTCTTTTCAAAGGCACGGCAGGTTTGCTTGGCAGAAAAGCCAGATGCTTAAACGGTGAGTGCGGGCAAGTGCAGGATATCCTGGAGCGCGGTCTCAACGAGCGCAAATTCGCTGCGCAATAATTCAAACTCAGTCGCAATAGTTTCCCACTGGCCTCTCAGGGCTGCCAACTCCAGTCGTTGAGCTGTCTCTACCAATGCGTGCGCGTCAAAGAGCGCCGCAGTGCCTTTTAAATTATGCGCTGTCGTGGCCACCTTTTTGAGATCCTTGGCGCTGACCGCTCCACTCAAGCGTTCGTTGAGTTGCGGTCCACTTTTGAGGAAGGATTTGGCCAGCAACCTGAGGAGCGCATAGTCCCCGTCGACGCGTTTGAGTGCCCCACTTAGATCAATGGAATGGTTGTTCACAAGTTTGCTGGATGGGACAAAGGCTGCAACGGGTGGTTGAACGATGGGCTTGTGTGTGGCGATTGCTCGCTCTTGCCTATTATCGACGGTTTTTGGAACGACTTAAGAGGTCTTGGCAACGCGCGCAAGTAAGTCGGGCTCAAGGGATGAAGGCACAAGACCGATGTTCAATGGATTGCTGGGCTCCTATTGTGAGCCGGCCGATTGCCAAAAATTATGGGAGCTAAACTGCTGGTCATAGACGACGACGAGACGATGCGTGAGTACATCAAGCAAGCTCTCTTGTTGTATGGATACGACGCCATTGAGGCCGCAAGCGCCGAAGAGGGACTGCTTTTTGCCCGTCAACACAACCCGGCTATGATTCTATGCGATGTTCAGATGAATGGCATGGATGGCTATGATACTCTGCGCGCCTTCCGTGCCGACCCAATTTTGGCGGGCACTCCGTTCATCATGGTTACAGCTTCTTCGGATGTCTCCTCGATGCGCGAAGGAATGGGGCTCGGAGCGGACGATTTTTTGCCGAAGCCTTTCACCCCAAAGGATTTGGTGAAGGCGGTGGAAACCCAGTTCTCCAAAATGGAGGTTCGGAAGGCTGAAGCGGAAACCAAGCTCCAGAAACTGCGTTCAAACATCAATCTTGCGCTTCCGCATGAGCTGCTTACGCCGCTTAACGGTATTTTGGGTTATGCCGAGCTGATCAAAGATATTGGACCCGGCCTTCCTGCGGATGAGTTGGTTGGCATGGCGGAACATATTCTCAGTGGTGGTCATCGGTTGCATCGCTTGATCCAGAATTATTTGATTTATGCACAGATCGAGATGACCAGTACTGATCCGTCAGAAATTGCACTACTTCGATCAGCCCGAACGGACAACGTGGCTGGGGCACTCAGAACTTACGCCGAGGGAATAGCCAACCAGATGGGGAGGTTGGAGGATTTGCGTACGCTTTTGCATGATGGTTTGGTGCATATAGCCCAGGAACACCTTATTAAGATCGTCTCAGAAGTCCTGACCAACGCATTGACATTTTCTGCGCCCGGAAGCCCGATTGAGTTGCGCACAGATTTGGCTGGGGATGGAATGATTATCTCTGTGAGTGACGAGGGGTCAGGGATGACAGCCACTGAAATTGCCAGCGTGGGGGCCTTCACCCAGTTCAACCGTCAACGTCAGGAACAGCAGGGAATAGGCTTGGGTTTAACCATTGCCAAGCGATTGACCGAACTGCATGGAGGGAGTTTTGAGATCGCAAAGCACGCAGGTAGAACCGGTCTAAAGGTTACCATCCAAATCCCCGCTGAAGTTTGCCAGCCCTTTGTCCGGGAAGCTGTCGAAGCGCTTTATTAGCGGGCTCCAGTGCCCCGAAATACGGCCGGGAAGGTGAGGAAAAGAATTTTGACATCGAGCCACAGCGTCCAGTTGTCGATATACTCCAAATCCAGCCGCACCCAGTCCTTAAAGTCGGTAACATTGCTGCGACCGCTAATTTGCCAAAGGCAAGTCAGTCCTGGACGGACACTTAATCTCCTGCGGTGCGCCAGATCAGAAAAGCGCAGTGTTTCGTCCACCGGGAGCGGGCGCGGCCCCACCAGGCTCATTTCACCCTTAAGAACGTTGATCATCTGGGGCCACTCATCAAAACTGTATTTCCTCAAGAATCGGCCCAAGGGAGTAACACGCGGGTCATTGCTTACTTTGAACACCGGACCGCTCATCTCGTTGAACATGGCGATTTCCTGCTTCCGCTGTTCGGCGTTGGTTTCCATGGACCGAAATTTGTACATGGTGAAAGGGCGCCCATGCAGGCCGCTTCGCTTTTGTCGGAAGAAAATGGGGCCTGGCGTAAGAACCTTGATGGCGACGGCAAAGAAAAGGAAAGGCACGGAAAACACGGCTAGGAACAAGACCGCCCCGGCCGCGTCCATGACTTGTTTGGCAAGGCGTTGCCAGGATTCATCCGGGGTACGCCGGAAAACCAGCATGGGTTTGCCCTCGAAATCATCAAGAATGGTTTGAGAGAATTGGGTGTTAAAGAAGTCCGCCAGAAGCCATGCTTCAACCCCCTCGACCTCGCAGGCCTGGATGGCTTTTTCGATTTGACCGAAGTAGGTGTGTTTGGCCGCCAACAATACGCCATTAGCGGTGTGATCGTGCAAAGCTTGGACGAGGTCATCAATGGAATGCTCGTTCAAATTGATTTCAGCCACAATTTTCACACCTTCCGGGGATCTGTCCTTGAGGTGTTGTTGGAGCTTGAGAGAGTCCTTGGAGGTGCCCACCAAGACAAACCTGCGTTCAAACTGGGACTGACCTTCCCGCATGCGACGAAGGCGGAGGAAGAATTCCTCTTTGGCCAGCATGAGACAAATGCTGATCGGCCCAAAAATTAGGACGACGGTGCGGGACGGGTCCTGCTTTGTCAGAGTCGCGGCAAAAGCCACAATGAGCATAAGCAAACCAGTCGCTCTCGCTAATATCCAAAGTTGGCGGGGGCGGGAGGGAGTGCTGGGCTGGTTGTAATAGCCGAACATGTCCAAAAGGAAAGGGGAGACGGGGAAAAGCACCACGAATAACCAGGCATATTCCCGGAAAGGTTGGATCGATGGGGCGACGCCTGGTAAAAAATCGATTTTTCCGAATGCCAGCCATCCTCCGTTTCGCAGGGCGTGGGCGAAGAAAAGGCCGAGACAAAAAATGAGTGCATCCAAAACTTTGTGGGCTTGGGCTCTGGCGTGTTTGCTGGGGCGCAACATGGAGTTATTGGCGGGCCGAGAGATTGGCCAGGGGCTGCGATTGCTGATCGGGAGTTTCCTCCTGCATCGCCGCGACATTCTTTGCTGCGGAACCGGAGGCGATTTGGAACTGAGGCACTGTGGTAATCATGAGATTCTTCATTCTCGCAAAAACAGCGTCCTCCTGGCCTGGTGAGCCATAGGCAAAGTAGGAGATGTACGCCCAGCGCTGGAGTACATTGGAAGTCAGCATGTCGCGGGCTGTCATAACCATACGCTCCCAGTGGTTGGGGGTTAATTCTCCATCGGCGACAAACCAATATGTGTAGATGCCCCTGACTGGGATGATTTTGTCCCCTTTGTTGACTGTGATGGAAAGAGTAAGCTTCATCACTCGAAGGTCGTAGGGCTGGGGAAGTTGCATTCGAACGGTTTCGACCTCGGTTTTCTCAAGTTTCCAACCCTGTCCGACCAGGCAGTACTGTGGTTTGTGGATGCTTGTGCGATCAGACCCCATAAGCACCACACTGGCATTGCACTCAAATCCATCAAATGAGCGGTAGTTCCGTCGTCCGTAGGTGGTGTCTTTGGGCAGGGTGTTGAACTCGACGTCGGTCACTGGAAGCTCCTTCGATACGAATGAAGGAATTTGTTTGGGCAAATAGACGCTGACCGGTGCAAGAATCACTCCAGCGTTGTTAGTCACGGGTTCTTGCACGATCTTCACCCCCGGCTGTCCTAGTTTTTGGACCTTCTGCAGATGCGTAAGAAAACCGGCGGCTATTGCCAGCAGAGTGAGCGTGGCCCACAGGATGGCTATTTCCTTAATCTTCATGCGGGTAATGGTCCGGACGGTGGCACCTCGATTTTCTTTGTGGCGGGACGGGTTTTGCTCGTTTCTTCCTTGAGCAACGCGCCAATACTCAGCAATCCGCCCAAAGCCACCGCAAAGGTAATGAAGCCAAATTTATTCTCGATCATTAAACCGGCATCACGACCGAAAGCCTCTCCCACTACGATCACGGTGGTGACCCTGACCCAGTTGCCCAAGATTGCGAGAGGGAAAGCCATTGCCACCACGACCGATCGTTTCCAAGAAGAGTTAAAGCTGGTGTATCCGTAGACCATACTTAAGGCCACCAAGGTTACCAGGCTTCTTATTCCACTGCATGCAGGGGCCACGTCATACATCGCTTCTCCTTTGACACTCATGATCTGCGAACCGTTCCGGTAAACATCCACGCCGAGCGCGTGGTGGGCGGTGCCGACCGATAGTTGGGTCACCAGAATACGCATAGGAAAGGTAACGCTTTCAGCGAGAGCGTTTAGTGGTACGCAAAAAATCAACATGAGCATGGGGAATGTCGTCATCCACATAAATCGGCGGCCACAGGCCAGCCCCCCGATTCCGTAAAGGCCCAGAATAAAACCAAGGGCTGAAAAACGGGTCTGCTGAATCATAAATCCCACCAAGTGCAGAAGCAGACCCAAAAAAAGAATGACCAAACCTCCCCACCACGGACCGGTGATGGAGAATTTGAGGTCCTCACGTTTCCAAAAAAGCAGGCCGATCACAATGAGAGGGATGTATTTGCCGAAGCTGTCGTCATCCGATGCGTTGTAACAACCCTCCAGCCACCCGAAAAGTGATGTCGTGGGGATGTACCCAAGTGTCGAGTTTCCAAGGACATGGAAAAAAATTACCCACGCGCTGAAAGTGACCAGTAAAAGGGTTTTGTGGGGCCAGCTCTTCCAGAAGGCGGCCAACTTCTGAGGAAGGCTATGACTGGCTGCTGTGGCGGTTTCACTGGTCATTCGGATGTTGTAATCGTAGTCATATACTCGAATTCGGCAATCGGCAATTATTGAGGCCCTAACCTATGGTGCGCTGGGGCAGAATTGCGAAATGAAACCTGCTTGAATCGAAGTGAGCTTGTGCAGAGAGGGCCAAGTGGTAAACTTTGGCGATAATATAATCATGCCCAAGCTGCTTTTTCACCCTTTGGATCGACGCCAGTTCCTGCGCATTTCGCTGTTGGGTTCCGGCCTTTTGTTGAGTGCTGGCTTGGATGCAACTGCTGAAAGCGCGGACGGAAGAGGGCGAACCTTTGACTTGGGCCTTTTGTCAGACCCACACATTGCCGCCAGTTCCCTTGACTCTTTTAGGGGCTTCTTTCCGACCGAAAATTTGATCCGGGCTGTGGCTCAGGTGATGTCCACCCCGACTCAGGCTGTGCTTGTCAACGGTGATTTGGCCCGCCTGACTGGGATGTTGGGCGATTACGAACAGTTTAAGCGTCTCATGGGACCGGTTTCGGAAAAACTACCCGTTCTTTGCTCATTGGGAAACCATGATGACCGCAGACATTTCCGCCAATCCATCCGGACGGTAATTGGCGTCCCCCAGACGGTGCCCGAGAAGCACGCCGTTGTATTTCAGGACTCGGTAGTGGATGTGGTGGTCTTGGATTCTCTTAACCTGGTGAACGATGCCTCGGGTCTCTTGGGCGAAGCGCAGCTCCAATGGCTTTCCTCGTTTTTGATGCTTCCATCAACACGTCCGGCTGTCATTTTTGTCCATCATTCGCTGGGTGAGGGCAAGGGGCATCTACTCGATTCCGGCCGCTTGTTTCAAACTTTGGAAGGTCATCCCCACGTCAAGGCAGTCTTTCACGGCCATTCGCATGTTTGGAAGGTAAGTCGGCGTGGGAGGCTGTGGGTTGTGAATCTTCCCTCGGTGGGCTACAACTTTTCGAATGATCAGCCTGTGGGCTGGGTCAACGCCCGATTCACGCGAACTGGCGTGACGCTTAAGCTTCACGTCCTTGCGGGGAACAGGGAGCAGGATGGTGCTAGGGAAAGCCTTCCGTGGCTGAGTTGATTCCGGCCTGATAAATCGTTCGATTGAAGTTTTAGCAGGGTTTCTGGTAGATAGCAGGTTGGACTGTCTTCAGTCCGTGATTGATGCCGCTCAGGCTCTCGGAGTGCCCCACCATCAGGTAGCCTCCCGGCACGAGGGTGGCCGCGAGTTTGGCCACGAGGGTTTGTTGGGTGGCGCGGTCAAAATAGATCATCACATTGCGGCAAAAGACCACATGGAAAAGCTTTTGGAAGGGGTATTGCGGATGAAGCAGGTTGAGATGGTGAAATTGCACGCGTTTACGTAACTCTTCCCGGATACGAAAGTGCCCCTCCCAGTCGCCTGTGCCCCGCTGGAAGTGCTTTCGTTGCCAGTCAATGGGAACATGGCTCAGCCGGTCCGCTGCGTACACAGCCTGCTTTGCCTTGTCCAGAATCCTTGTTGAAATATCGGAGGCGGTGATCTCCCAGGCTCCACCGGGGATTTCCACCAGATTTTCCGCGAGAAGAATGGCCAGAGTATAAGGTTCCTCGCCGCTCGAGGAGGCCGCGCTCCATACCCTGAAAGGCTCGTGTACGGCAAGGCTTCGCCCGATTTTTGGAAAAACATGCGACTTCAGAAAATCGAAGTGCTGCATCTCCCTGAAAAAATGAGTGTGATTGGTGGAGATGACATCGACCAAATGGCTCAATTCGTCCTCCATCGTGGGACCTCGGAGTATATTAATGTACTCGGAAAAAGTAGCGATTTTGAGCGCTCTGAGCCGTTTGGCTAAGCGAGAGGTAACCAGCATCATTTTGTCCGTTCCCAGATTGATGCGGCTGTGGTCATAGACGAGTTGGCGAATAAACTCGTAGTCATCCTTCCCAATTAGTGATGTTTGCACGGTGTCCGACACCAGCCCTGGATTGAATGCGGAATTCTTTTCCTTCGTGGCATGAATGCGGTTTTTAGGTTCGTTCATCGCTGGCTTGGGCGGTATGCTCACAGGATTGTGCGCTATTTGATGCTATCGGATCACCCTTGGCGCCGCTTTAGTATCACCTTTGTTGCGGTCACTCCAAGAGGCGTCGTTTCACGGGCCAGCCTTGCTTAATTGCCGTGAATCGATAGATACTCCTGCGTGCGAGCGACAATCGCTTCCGATTTGACTATGAAAAAATCCCCGGTTCGTTCCAAAACTGTTAAAGAAAAACCAGTTTCAGTTGTAACTGGTGCGGCTGGATTTCTCGGCTCCCATTTAAGCGATTACCTTTTGGCTAAAGGCCACAAGGTGGTCGGGATTGATAATCTTGTGACTGGATCAGTCGATAACATTGCCCACTTGGCAGGGAATCCTGATTTCAAGTTCATTCAACAGGATGTCACCGAATTCCTTTTTCTGGAAGGTCCTGTAAATTACGTCTGGCACTTTGCCTCCCCCGCCAGTCCCATCGATTATCTCGAATTGCCCATTCAAACACTGAAAGTTGGTTCATTGGGGACACATAAGGCACTCGGCCTGGCTCGAAACAAGAATGCACGCTTTCTCATTGCGTCCACCTCGGAAATTTACGGAGACCCATTGGTTCACCCGCAGAGGGAGGACTATTGGGGCAATGTCAGCACCATAGGACCCCGTGGATGTTACGATGAAGCCAAACGTTTCTCCGAAGCCATGACCATGGCTTACCACCGCGAACACGCCTTGGAGACCCGTATTGTCAGGATTTTTAACACTTACGGACCGCGAATGCGCCTCAATGACGGTCGTGTGGTGCCTGCCTTTGTCAGCCAAGCGCTCGAAAACAAGCCTGTCACAGTTTTTGGCGATGGCTCGCAGACCCGGAGTTTTTGTTATTGCTCGGATTTGATCGAGGGTATTTACCGACTCATGATGTGCGACAGTCCATTGCCAGTGAACATTGGTAATCCGCGCGAGTTGTCGATGCTGGAATTTGCAAAAGTCATCATCGCCGCCGTGGGATCGAAGAGTAAGATTGTGTTCAAACCGCTCCCGCAGGATGATCCAAAGCTCCGCCAGCCTGATATTACGCGTGCGCGTGCGATGCTGAAGTGGGAACCCAAAGTGGAGCTTGCGGAGGGTATGGCGACCACAATCGCCTACTTTAAGACAAAGGTGGGCCAGGGTAGTTCCCCCCGTTCAAAACTAAAATAAACACGGCTTTTGCTTTTTTCGTTTGACCCTTCAGTTGTTTTTCCGTACTTAACCGACCGACTTTCACAAGCTATGCTCTTCATGGAGACACTCTCCACGCGAACGTTTAGTGTGCGAAAGCTGTCCAACTGACAAATGCTCAAAACCAAGTCATTTCTTGGCCTCGAATTCGGGGCTGGCAGTGTCAAGCTCGCTGAGTTCGAAGCCAACGAATCTGATTCGTTGACACTCAAGCAGTTTGGCATCAAATCCTTGGGCCTCGAAGGCTCGCAGGATTCCAAGCGAGAGGCGGCTATTACCAAGGCCGTCGCCGAGCTGTTGTCCCAAAAAAGCTACGGAGCACGCAAAGTCAACGTTTGCGCCCCCGGCTTTCAAGTTTTTTCCAAGTTCATCAAGCTCCCTCCGGCTGACAGCACCAAGGTCACACAGTTAATTCAGTACGAGGCCCAACAGAACGTGCCATTCCCGATGGAAGAGGCCGTGTGGGATTATCAGATCATGGGAACCTCCGCCAACGGGGAGTTGGAGGTTCTTTTGGTCGCGATCAAAGCTGAGGCTGTGGAAACCCTTTTTCGCGTGGGTCGCTCCAGTGGGTTGAAGCTGCAATTGGTTGACGTAAGTCCTGCTGCCCTTTGCAATTCCTTCCGCTTCAATTACGGCGATTTGGAAGGCTGCACCATGCTTTTGGACATTGGAGCCAAGACGAGCAATCTTCTTTTCTTCGAGAAGGGTAAAGTCTATTCGCGCAGCATCACGATTGGTGCAAACTCCATTACCCAAGACTTTGTCACTGAATCTAAGCTGCCTTGGGCGAAGGCAGAGGAGGCCAAGATTGTCAAAGGTTCAGTCAGTCTCGGCGGCGCTTATGCAGAGCCGGATGATGCGCAGGAAGCGGCCATTTCAAAGATTGCCCGCCAGGTTCTGACGCGGTTGCACATTCAGGTCAACCAAACGATTCAAGCCTACCGCGCCCAACAGGGTGGTTCGCCACCACAACGCCTGTTTTTGGCGGGTGGTGGGTCCATTCTTCCTTACACCAAAGAGTTTTTTGCGGAAAAACTCGTCATGGAAGTTGATTATTTTAATCCTTTCCGCAGTATTCAAATTGATCCGGCCGTCGATCTCGAGGAGCTTTCCAAAGTGGCGCACTCATTCGGCGAAGTGGTGGGCTTGGGTCTGCGCAATTTGGCCCAGTGCCCGGTTGAACTGAATCTAGTTCCCAAGAGCATTCGTCAAAAACAGGCGTTTGATCAGAAAAAGCCTTACTTCATCGCATCCGCGCTGAGTTTGGTGCTGGTCGTGTTCGCCTACGGATTCTTTTTTAGCAAGCTGGCCGGTCTGAAGCAGCAATCCTTGGAGGAATTGAACGCTGAAATCGAGCCCGCGCAGAAAAAAACCAAACAATTGGAAGATGCGCTGGGTGTCGTCAAGACAGCACAGAAGGAAATCGACCAGTATTCAGCCTATTTGAAGGATCGTTTCTTCTGGCCGGACGCGTTGGTTGAAATGCGCAACCTTCTCCTGAAAACCGAGCAGAAGCAGACGCGTCCTGGCGCGGATGTCGGCGTATGGATTGAGACATTCGGCACTGTGGCTGCCGATGACATCCCCGAGGAAACTTCATCTTCAGGCATGGGAATGAATTCCATGGCATTCTACCTGATGAATCCAGAGCTGGCAAAACGCTATGGACTGATTCCTCAGGGCATGAAGATCACCAAGGATCCCGCCGCAGAAGTTGAGGAAAGGAAGGAAGCAGCCAAACCCAAGGCAGCCACCCCGGCCAACACCAACGTGGTGACCATTAACGTCAAGTTCCGGGCAGTTAACCTGAACAAAACCGGCGACAGTGCAGCCAACGGCAACCTTGCCTACGCGGTGCAGGACGAATTTAAACAATCCACATTCTTCGATGCTGATGGCACGAAACTTTCTGGTGAATTGGAACAAGTTGAAAGTAGCGCCCAAACGTTTACGTTTGGAATGACCCTTAAATTGCGCAATCCCATGAAAATTTGAGTATGGCTTGGTTGAAGCGGAATTTAATTTTAGTTATCGGCGGGGTCATCACTCTGTTGCTGCTCGGAGCAGCCAGTTGGTATGCCTACAGTCAATATACTAATGATGGAACTGTGGCCGAGAGCCTTGCGGCCGCAGCAGCCTCCTACAAAGAGTTGAACGGTAAACCGCTGCTTCCTGGCGATGCCAAGTTGAATAATTTCGTGTTGGTGACCAACGACGCCGCTCGTCTAAAGCTTTTTGCCGGTTCATTGAGGGGTTATCTTTCCTCTGGTGAAGTTCCAAAAGACTTGGATAACAAGACATTTCGTTCACTGTTGGATAAATCGATCACTGAAATGCTGGGTGATGCCCAGCGCAATAACGTCGGTCTGCCCGTGACCAATTACTGGTTTACTTTTCTGAGTCAGAGATCCTCAGTCGAATTCAAAGGTTTGGAGACTTTGGCATCTCAATTAGGTGATATCAAAGCCATAGCCGCCATCCTCATCAACGCCCGAGTTCAGTCGATCTTTGAGTTGAAGCGTCCGCGTGCCAGTGATGACGATTCAGGGTACAAGGATTACATTGATCGAAAACCACAGACCAACGAATGGGCAGTCGTGACCCCTTACGAAATTACTTTTCAAGGATTTAGTGGAGATTTGGCACGTGTATCGGCTGGTCTGGCCAACGCCAAACAATGTTTCATTATTCGCACTGTCGCTGTAGACAAAGCGCCGGCACCACCCGTGCAATCATCTGCACCGCCTATTGATTCAGCTGCACTACAAATGCAGATGAGATACGGCAATCGAGGTATTCCCCAGGCCATGCCAGGGCGTCCCGCTGCAAGTGCTCGTGGTCTAAACACGCTCTTGGACGAAAATAAGCTCAGATTCACCCTTCAGCTCGATTCCGTGCGCGTGCGCGGTAAGAATTAACCCGCCATGGAGTTCCTCAAAAAGCATTACGAGAAAATCATCCTCAGCTTGGTGCTGCTATTGCTTGCCGCAGCAGCTGCCATGATGCCCATTCTCGTCTCCAAGCAGCGCCAGGAAGAAGAGGACCGTCGTTCGGATTTGCTCCGACCCAAAGTGAAAGCTTATGCTCCGGTGGACCTGACCACCAATGAGATTACTCTCAAGCGCATTCAGACCCCTGTGAACTTCGCTCTTATCGGTGAACACAATCTTTTTAATCCAGTTCGGTGGCAGCAGAAGTCCGACGGCACTTTGATTAAAATACAAACAGGCAAAGAAGTCGGGCTTGCAGCAATGCAGGTAACCGGGATGAATCCCCTTTATTTGACGCTTAGTTTGGATGAAATCGCTGGAACTGGTGATAACCTCAAGTACACATTGACCTTAATTCGTGAAACTGCGCCCTCGCAGAATAGAAAAACCACACGCCAGATGATCCCGATGTCAGAAAACTCCAGTCTGGCCATCAAAAGCGTGCAGGGACCTGTTGAGAACCCTGGTTCCATAACAGTGCAAATCAAGCCCGAGCGTGATGTGGTGACTATATCGAAGGACAAACCCTTCTCCAAAGTCATCGGATTCTCTGCGGACCTTCGATACGAGCCCGAAAACCTGACTCGCAAGGGGGTTCGCAAGGGTGATATCGTAGTTTTGGGTGGAGAAACTTATAATATCGTTGCCATCGAGCAGGACGAAGTTGTATTTTCTGCCAAATCCAACCAGAAACAAACGTCTGTAAAGTTAAGCGCTGCGAGCAAATAATCAATTTCGAACGACCAAGCCATGATTAAAGCAGTTTCATCGTCCCTGATTGTTGCCGCCGCCCTGATCGGTGTTCTCCGGCCAGTGTCCGCCCAACCAACCCCTTCGGAGGCCGCCGCTGAAGAGGCACTCCACCGCCAAGTGGATACAATCCAGTTGCGCCGAACTCTTGCTGAGGCCAAAGTACTCCGTGAAAAGGGAGACTTGGTCAACGCCGCAAAAAAATACGAGGATGCCGCCAATCTGATGAATCGTGTCGGCACTAATATTGATGCCGAGCGAGAAGAAACCGTATCTGGCTTTGTGGCAACTCGGCTTGGGCTGGCCAAGGCCGCAGCTGGAACAAAGGATTTTCAGGAAGCCGACGTGCAAGTATCACGCGCCCTGCGTATTGATCCGAAAAACCAGCAGGCACTGGCATTCAAAGCCGCAAATGATAAACTGATTCTGGAAAACTTAGGACGTTCTCCCAGTAAGGAAGAATTGGCCAAGATTCCAGAATTCAAGGCTGAACGTGTCAAGACATCAGTTCTCGTTCAAGATGGCCGATTGCTCATGGAAATGGGCAAATTGGATGAAGCAGAAGCCAAATTAAAGCAGGCCGCAAAAGATGATCCCGAAAGTCGCGCTGCTTATTACTATCTAAACCTGATCAAGGAGAGCCGGTTTTCTCAAGAAACCCGCAAGCACGAAAGCTCGGCCAAGGATTTGCTGATTGATGTCGAAAAGAGTTGGAATCAACCCGTTCAGCGTGAGCTCTTGCCTGCAAGCAACCCTTATGCACGCACCAACCGAATTTACACCAGCCGCGGTCGGCAACAGATCAGCAGCAAGATTGAAAATATCGTGCTGGAGGAATGGGCGGTTCCAAGCGAAGTCCGCCTTGACGAAGTGATCAAGGAACTGAGCAGTGAAATCCGTAAACGCGACCCGGATAAACGAGGACTCAATTTCATCATCAGCTCTCAAATTGATCGGCCTCAAGCCAATGCGTTTGGCGGAATTGACCCGCTGACACAGCAACCCATTCCGGCGGCCAACGACGCTCCTGTCGAAGTTGAGGCTTTCTTGGTCCGTATGGATCCGCCACTTCGTAATGTGAGGGTGGCCGATGTTTTGGACGCAATCATCAAAGTAGCCAAAGCTCCACAAGGTGTTACTGCGCCTGGTATCAAGTACTCGATTGAGGATTACGCCATCGTCTTCACCCAGCGTACAGCGGAGGCTCAGGAACTGTTTGTTCGTAATTTCCGTGTTGATCCAAATACCTTCAAACAGGGGTTGGAAGGTATGGGATTCAGTGCCAATCCGTTCCAAGGTTTGGTTACAAGCCAGGGTGGTCAAGGCGGCGGGGGCGGCGGCGGGGGCGGCGGTGCTGGCGGTGGACAAGGTGGGCAAAACGGACAAAGCGGTGGTGCAGGAGGTTACTTTGCCTTCGGCGGCAGCAGCCAAGGCGGTCAGGGTGGTGGCGGTGGTGGTGGTGGTGGCGCGGGTGGCCAAAGCGCCGGCGGCATTGCGTACGTTGTTTCACTGACCAATGCATCACTTTCCACGATTCAACAAGAGGTGCGACTGTTTTTCCAAGCAGCTGGCGTAGACTTTCCGGCAGTTAACACCAACCAAGCCGCTGGGGGATTTGGTCAGGGAGCCGGTCAGGGTGGGGGACAATTTGGAGGACAACCTGGTCAGCCTCCCGTGCAGAACAAGGCACTCTTTTTCAACGATCGCACCGGGGCCTTGTTTGTTAGGGCTACTCTGCGCGATTTGGACATCATAGAAGGTGCTATTCACGCTTTGAACATCACTCCAAGCCAAGTTACCATTGAGGCTAAGTTTGCCGAAATCTCGCAAACCGATAGCAAAGGTGTTGGGTTTGATTGGTTCCTTGGTAACATCCTTGGTGGCGGTGGTAAAGTTGCTCTTGGAGGTGGCAGTTCGGAGTCACTAACCAGCGCGGCCAGTAAGGCAAACCCGACCGCGCTTCCGTTCCCTTATTCGGGTGGTCTGCCTTCGATTGCGCCTAATGCTCTTACCGACCAAAACTTAACAGCGGGGCTGCGTCAGAATAATACTCAGATCGCTCCAGTCGCAACCATAAGCGGCATTTTGACTGATCCACAATTCCGGGTGGTTATTCGGGCCATGGAGACACGCGATGGAGTTGATCTCATTTCTTCTCCCAAGATCACAACTGTCAGTGGCCGCCAAGCTCGTATTTCTGTTGAAGAAACCAAGACAATCATAGTGGGGACGAGCGTTCAAGCGCTTGGCGGTGGCGCTGCCACTGCAGCTGGCACAACGGGAGCAAGGGGTAATTAAATGATCCAAACGAAACCTTTCATTTCCAGAAACATGAATTCCCGTGCTTTAATTACTTTGGCGTTGGCAGCCATTTTCGGCAGCATTTCTGCCTCAGCTCAGGTCGTCAATCAGGCTGCAGTAGTGCCAGCGATCACTCCCACAGCCGCGCAGATCCCTTTCGGTCCGGTTTTGGATGTTATTCCGTACGTCTCTGCTGACGGATATACGATCCAAATGAGCATTGTCCCCACGCTTTCAGAGTTTCTGGGTTACGACCTCGACAACGCCACTCAGTTTCAAACGGTGGTTGGTAACGGAATCGTTCAACCGACTCCGCTTCCGTCGTTCCGCGTTCGTCAGGTAACCACCAGTGCAATAGTATGGGACGGACAAACTATCGTGCTAGGCGGTCTTATTGCCGAATCTGTTTCGAAGAACCGAAGCAAAGTACCTGTCTTGGGTGATATACCCTTGCTAGGAAGGCTTTTCCGCAGCGAGTTTAGCCGGACCGATAAAAAGAATTTGATGATCTTCGTTACTCCTACCATCATCGACCCAGCCGGAAATCGCATTCATACCCCCGATAATCTCCCTTACGATCCTAACGCAATTCCTGACCAGAAGACTCCCGTCAAGGCCGTGCAGCCCTGATCCACTGTCGAATCCTTGATCCATGGATTTCGTGAAACTAGAACGTAAAGCCGGCAGATTCCTGCTTGTGGATGGGCATGCCTATGCTTATCGGGCGTTCTTTGCCATTCGCGAATTGAGTGGTCCGGACGGGCAGCCAACCAACGCCATTTTGGGTTTTGTGAAGATGCTGCAAAAATTGCAGGAGAATCTTAACCCCACACATATTTTGGTGGTTTGGGATGCCGGCTTGGATAGTCTCCGAACTCAGCTGTTACCGGAATATAAGGCGCAGCGCCCCATTACTCCTCCCTCTCTGGATGTCCAATTCACTCAGATACAGGATTTTCTTCGCGCATCTGGAGTGGCCGGAATTTCAGTGGACGGGATAGAAGCTGACGATCTGATTGCTTCTTATGCCTTGGCGGCAGCGTCAGTCCAAATGGATGTCGTGATCGCCAGTTCAGACAAAGACTTCATGCAGTTGGTGGGTCCCAATATTCGCTTAAGCAATCCCGGGGATAAACGGGACCGCTTGTGGTCAGAGACAGACGTCCAAGAAAAGACGAACGTGCTTCCTGCTCAAATCGTCGATTATCTGAGCATACTGGGCGATTCAGTTGACAATATTGACGGAATACCGGGCGTCGGTCCGAAAACTGCTGCGGAATTGTTGAATACCTTTGGTTCAATCGATGCCATTTTGAATAACATCGCCAGCATTCCGAGCGCGCGTATCAGAGCAGCAATTGATACCCGGCGAGATATTTTGAAAAGGAACAGGGATCTGATTACTTTGCGGTCTGAATTAAGCCTTCCTTTGGCAATAGCAGATTGCCGAGTTGGAACGCCAGACATGTCCGAACTCATCGGTTTGTACTTAAGATGGGGCTTTAACACAATGAAGCGCGAACTTGAATCTCGTGTAGTGACTCAGCCAGCCCTTTTGTAGTTACGATTTTTCACAGAAGCATGACGGCCAATATTAAAAAAAGCGGACTGATCCGGCACTGCGGTGCTCGTTTGTCGCTGGGAGTGGTAGTCCAAACTTGCATGGCTATTGGCTTTGCCGTGCTGGGCCTGTCTCAACCAAAAGCAACTGCCGCCCAGCCGCTAACGGCAACCGGCAGTGAGATTAATTCACAATTTTCCAAACCTGGTGATCAAGACAACTCATCCGTGGCTATTGGTAGCAAAGGTGGCTACGTGGTATGGCAGGATAATGACACCGATGCAGACGGCTTGGGTATCAGTGCTAGAAGATTAAGCAGTGTCAATGTTCTGGAGCAAAACTCCTTCCGAATTAACAGCCACACAGCAGGGAACCAAGAGAAACCCAAAGTGGCCATTCTTGCTGATGGAGGTGCCGTGGTGTCTTGGCAGGGAGGGGCAACGGGTAAGCAACAAGTTTGGGCGAGGTTGCTATCTGCTCCTCCCGAAAATCAGTTTATCACTGATGATATTTTGGTAAGCAGCGGCGCATCTTTTGGCCATTCAGATGTGGCACTGGCTGTTCTGGGCAATGGCACGATCGTTGTTACTTACACAAGTTCTGGTCAGGATGGCAGCATGGCGGGTGTTTACGCTCAGCTTCTTTCCCCAATAAGCGGCGACAAACAAGGCGACGAAATAAAGGTGGCGACCACTTCGGAATTAAACCAACGATCTTCAAGTGTTTTGGCATTGCCAGACAACCGTTTCGCAGTGGCGTGGATTTCGGAAGGTCAAATTGACATCGATGGCGTTGATGCGTTCGCACGGGTATTCGATGCTCAAGGAAATGCTTTGACTGGCGAACAGTTATTAAACGATGGAAAGGATATCATCTCCGCGCCTTCCTTGGCCAGCATTGGCCAAAATAGCGTTGTGGGAATATGGAACCGCCTTTCCCTTATCGATGGCAAACTTGATTGGAACATTTATTCAAGGGGATTCACCTTGGATGGAAATAACTTTAAAACCAATTCCTCTTCGCAACGTGTGAACGAAAATGTAGCGCGTAACCAATTAAACCCTCGAATTGCTGTTCTACGCAATACGGCACTCGCAGTATGGACCAGTGACTTACAGGATGGCTCGCAGGAAGGGATATTTGGTCGCTCCTTAAATTCTGATGGAAGTCCAGTGGGAACGGAGTTCCGAGTTAATTCCACTACGGTGAGTCGTCAGATGGAGCCTTCTGTGGCTTCAGATGGCAATCATTCTTTTATTGCAGTTTGGAGCTCTTTTGTCGGGGTTAGTGCCGGAATGGATCTCGCCGCTCAAATTTATTCATTGGATTCGCTGATGGATATTCCTGCTCCAGCCACACCTGTGGCTTCACCCATTAGCGCGAATTCAGTCAGTGTCTCATGGCCGAGTGTCATTGGCGTCGCTGTGGATTCTTATCTCATTTCTGTCGATGGTAGCGTGGTTCAATCTGTCGCTGCAAATGAGTTTTACATCCAATTGAGCAACGTCGAATGGATTCCTGGGTCATCTCATTCGATTAGTCTGGCCTACAGGACTGCGGGTGGATTGGTCTCTGCATCCTCTGTGCCCGTCAGCTTTAATCTTTGGGGTGCCGATAGCAATCAGGACGGATTGCCAGATGATTGGCAGATTCATAACTTTGGTGGTGGATGGAAAGCCAAATACAACTCCGCTGCTTCAGACTCAGACGGAGATGGTGCCTCCAATTATGAAGAGTTTTTGGCAGGCACCGATCCCAATGACCCCGCGAGTTGTCTTCGTCTATCTCTCACGACGACGCCAGTCAGCTCTATTCTTACGTGGAATACCCAGCCCGGGTTCGTCTATCAGATACAATACACCAGTGATTTGCAAACTTGGATGGACACAGGTTCCCCACGTTTTGCCGCTGGTTCAACCGACTCCGCCTCAACGAGCGGCAGCAATGATATCCGTTACTATCGCGTGATCCGCCTCCGCTAAACTGACTATGTTGAGATCGTTTCGAATTCTTTTGTGCGCTTGCCTCCTCGTTGCGGGGATGACGCGGGCACGCGCCTTCTCGCTAATCGGGCCATTCGAAGCCTGGCAGGTTGCTGGGATTGGGTATAATTATTTAAATACCGACATTGGGGGGCCACACAACATCGGGGAGGAGTATCGATGGACAACTCCCAACATTACGTACGCGTTTGATTCCGCTTTCCTAAACTATTACGGCACCAATGGTGTTCGCGCAATCGATGAAGCCTTCGGCATCATGAATCGCTTGCCGCAATTCAGCACGCTGACCGCTGATGATTTAAATTCATACCCTACGGGCGATACTTATAGGGAAAATGGAACTGCCGCAAGTCTTAGGTTGTTGGATTTAAAAACCACGGCATTGGGTGCCATTCTTGAAGAACTCGGTTTAGCTAATCCCGAGCGTTGGGTGTTTTGTCTACGCCAAAAGCTTACCACCACAAATCCAAATGCTACCAATTACACCGTGGTTCAGCGTAATTTTGATCCATTAACGTTTGCACCATCGAAATACGTAAACGACATTAGATACACTTACAATATCGCGGAGTTTCTGAACCCAGTCACATTCGCTGACGCAATTGAAGCTCCGGCTGACGGATCAAAACCAGTGCCCTACAATAGTATTGCTGGCTCTACCGGTGGTGGTGGCAGCGAAAACGGCGGTTTCGGCGTATATGCCATTGATCTGAGCCGTGATGACGTTGGTGGCTTGCGTTATATATACAATAATTTCAACCGAAACGTTGAGGGTACCGCCGTCAACGGCAGTGTGTTGGTTTTAACAAATTTCGACGCAGCAGAAATTGTAACAACTTTCGATTTAACCGAGTTCTCCATTCGCAGTTTGACCAACAATGCCGCAGCTCTGACACTTTTGTATCCAGGTTTGGTCATCACAAACACCGTCCAAACCCTTACTTCAGCAGTTTTGGTGGCTAGTGTTTATATAACCAACCTTGTTCAACCGGGCATTCCTGCTTCTGCATTGTTCGGGCCTATTCAGGCCACCAATTTTGTTAATGGATTTGTTCAAGTCTACCACCATTCGTATGCAAATGTGGTAACCAATCTATTCTCCACTAATTCTGTCGTGGAAGTGCGCGATTCGACGTTTGGGCTTCCTCCATTTGCACCTGCTTCTTCTCCATTCGTTAATTCTTTCGTCTCTCGGTACGTTGTCACGAATATACCAAGTGGCAGAATCTTTATTAACGCGGCGTCAGCCAATTTCGCAAATCTTACCGGCTACAGCTTTGTGGACCCTTCTGGAGTCAGTTTCCCAGTGCTAACCAACATCCTCACCCTCACCAATCTTGTTTTCACGGGCACTAATTTGGCAAATGGTGAGTCCTTCACACGTCAAACGATCATCACCGAGACAAATCTCGTTCTTGCAGGCTTCCCGATCACCACCAACGCGGTTACCGCTGCTCTGCGAGGTGGCGTTGATAAATTGAGCTTCATTCGTGTTCATTACGACGAGGCAAATCCTCAGACATATCGGTTCACGAATAGCTACTACATAGTGGCTTACACCAACGGAATTGCCACCACTCAATTGGTTCAGCAGGTGCAAACCTCGCCAGATTTTTTAATCAGTGCTGGCGATCTGGGTTTTCCTTTAAACGGCAGCGTTCCCATCCCTTTCACTCGCACTCTCGTCGGTGGTAACTGGATCAATAATGCGGGCATCAATGGAGCGGGAACCGCGTTGGTAGGGCCGGGTGAGATCACAACGCCGGTTGTTTTGACTTTCTCAAAAATCGGTCCAGCATATTTAAACTTCTTCCCGTTTAACTCGGATCTAAGCGAGGAAACTTCGCGCAAATCTTACTTTTTTGGATCATTCGATGGGTCCACCAACGCTCCCGTCCTTTATCCGAGTGAACTAACTCTGAAGGATTTGGAGAGTAAACTCTTTCCTGGCCGATGATCATTCCGCAACATACCGTTATGAAAAAAATTGTGTCCGCATTCAGCGGGCTCTGTATGATCGCCGTGTTGCACGCGGATCCGCTTTCCATCTATAAAAATGGAGGATTTGTTGATACCCCTGTGGTTGATGCCACTAATGTTCTGAATACCGGAACTATTTTTATCGACACTGCAGTTCAGCCTTGGGATACGCAAAACACACGAGCCTTCACTAATAGTGGATTAATTACGGGTAGTGTGGGGGTTCGTCTTCAAAGTCTAATTGGTTCTTCCAGCACTGGCTTCAAACGTTCGCCGCTGCAGGCATTCGTAAATACCGGATCCATTGATATTTTGGATGGTGGTGGATTGGTGAGTGCTGCATCAGGTGGAGCAGTTTCATTTAATTTTTTCAACGATGATCGCTCGTACCTTCTCGTAAACTCCACCAATATCCGAAGCAGTGGCACGTTAGCGGTTGGCGCAGGTGGACTTATATCTCTCACTGGAAATCAGATCGATCTCTCTGGAAGTTCCGTTCTTGTTAACCCAGTCGCAGGGTTGGAAGGTACTAATTCATTTTTTGGATTCTTTCTATCTTCGTCAAACTTTATTCCTTCATCGGGCCTTCATGATGCATTTTGGTCGATTGGTTCTACCACCAATTTCTTTCCTGGTAACATAGTGGGTGGGGGTGCGGTGCCGACTTTTAGGAGTCCATTAGTTGAGGTTACCAATTCTCTCTATTCTTGCTTTGAATTGGTTGCATCAACAAATGGGCCCGTTTATACCTATCTTTCTTCGCCGAATTCGACTCAAGTTGTGTATCAGGTCATCGCCGTGACCACTGCTGACTCAGGAATTAAAACGTCTGCACGCTTTTCTGATTCTTTTTACGCCAATGCGCAGGCGACTGACTTTAAACAGCTCTATTTGGAGTTGAGTTCCAAAGCAACCAATTTGGCCACCAGGGCGGTATACACCAATTCGATTTATGTTGTCGATCAATTAGCCGCACTAACTAATTTAACACTCGTAAATAATTTTAGGGAGAATACGGTACGTCCAGCCAACTATATTGTTACTAGATCCCGTCCATTCGACTTCGATTTTGCGGCCACCTCCAACACTGTGTTTAATCCTGCGTATTTCTCAAGCCCATCTTATGCGAATATCGTTGTGACGAACATTTTCGCAGCCTATGCGGCACAAATTGAAAGCACAGCAAGCAGGCTGCCTCGATTGTCTGACGTCGGGCAAACAAACGCTTCAGGTCGGGTGGAGATTAATGCTGGAAACTTGAATTTAGAGCGAACGCGCATACGAGGCGAAGGACTCGTCTCGATTAAAACCACCAATTTGATTTCATCGTCAAAAGCTTTGATTGATGCGGCTCATGTCAGCATGAATTTGGGTAGTCTCAGTGGAAACCTGGAGTTAAGTAACCTCACACTGCCTTCAGTTCAGCGTGTGGAAGGTCCTATTATTTGTTACAGCTCCGCATGGACCAACATCATTGTTCCGACATTAACGGACCCAACTGATACCAACTCTCCCAACATCGAAGTTAAACTCCAGTTGTTGATTGTTGATGCTTCGAACCTACGCTCGGTTCTTCCGGTTCAAGTACATGAATTGGTGCTTGGTGACAGCCGCCCTAACACGTCTGTGACCGTTTCCGACCGGTTAAATGTAGAGGACAATTTTCACATGTCGGCTGAGCGGTTGGACATCAAGGGCGGTTTGGTCCTAGGTAGTCTGCTTGATTGGTCCGTTGCTACAGCTCCATATTTAAAAAGTCTCACCAATGCAGGGTTGTTTCAAATTGGTAATCAAGCCAATTTCGGCGAAGACAGACCGAACTTCCCTTATCAAAATTGGGTTAATCACGGACGCGTTTATGCTTACTCACACAGCATTGACACCGAATATTTTGAGAACACTGGATTCATTGGCTCCACTCAAAATAGCACTATCTTCTTTACCAATTTCTGTTTGGGAACTACATTTCGGTTCACAAATTCCTTCAGCACGCTTGGTACTATCAGTATAAATGCGAGAAAGCAGGCTTTGAGCAATGGAGGGTCTCTATCAACTCTCGGGCAAATACAGTTCAACGGCCCTATTTGGAAGTTCAACAATTCCACGTTATCGTCGGGTTTGGGTTTAGTTTTTGACATTCAGGGTACGGGAGGTGTTCACGGGATACTCACTGACCCGGGTGAAACCGGGTTTCCGAACTTCTTTTACACTACGAATGGCTTTGAACTGCGCTCTGCAGGTACAACTGGTGATCTTTTAAACACGATCATCTCTTCAACGGCAGAGAGTGACCGCTCAATTTCACATCTTTGGGCTGGAAACGATCTCGGCTCTCTATCCTTAGGATACGACAACAACGTGGCCGTTGGTAAACTCAGTCTGAACGGCGATATCAACAGCCAGATTCACTTCGATGGTTTGCAGGATGGTAGTCATTATGCTTTGTATATTGATTCCCTTGAAGTAAATGGTGCGGCTCTGGACACTCCTGAAGGTATGTTGGAGAACCTGTTCATCGGGGAGAACATCACTCTCTACGTCGCCGAATTGGTTTGTCCTACGAATCCTGATATTACCGCTGAAATGTTGTTTGAGGATGATGGAACTGAAGGCAAGATTTATGGTGCAGGAAAGATGGTCTGGGTCCGCAATTTTGCGGGATTATTTGGAGGAACGGATGCGTTAGTTTCTGCTAACCTGGCTCCTATTCGCGTGAACCGAACACTTCGCAACAGCCTGCGAATTGACACCGACGCAGATGGCATTCCCAATGGTTTACAGCAGTTTCCGTTCAAGCCTATTACAATCGGCGGACTGAGCTTGAATCCTGATAATAACCAATTTGAGGTTACGTTTTATGGTGCTGGCGGGATGACTTATGACTTGCAGTTTAAGCGTGATATCGCGAGCAATGATTGGGTTACAGTTGACCGCAAGACCGTGCCTGGCCAAGGGCGCAAGCCCGTTGTCCTAACTGACCCGACCACAACCGCAGATCAAATTAGGATGTATCGTATTGTTTACGCTCCTTAGTTTGTTGCTTTGTAGGGGAAGTGATGCGCTTGTACGGTTTGACCGGTGGAATTGGGATGGGAAAGTCAACGGCGGCCGAATGTTGGTTGGAGTTGGGAGCAGCGGTCGTTGATACGGATGATTTGGCCCGAACTGTTTTGCAGCGTAATTCGGACGCCTTACACGAGTTGCGACAGCGTTTTGGAGGTTCGGTGCTTGATGAAGTCGGTAATCTGAACCGCCGAGTGTTGGCCGATTTGATTTTTGAGGATAGTTCCGCTAGGGAACGGGTTCATACAATTGTCCATCCTAGGGTGCGACATTTGTGGCAGGAAATAGTTAGTGGTTGGAGAAGGAATGGTGTGGAGATTGGTGTAGTGGTCATACCGTTGTTGTTCGAGACGCAATCAGAGTCAACATTCGACTCTGTCGTAGCCATATCAACCACCTTTGCGACTCAGATTAAGCGCGTTGAGCAACGAGGTTGGAGGATTGAGGAGTTGGAACGTCGTTCTCGGGCACAGTTAAGTCCCGAAGAGAAAGTCCGCCGTGCGGATCATGTTTTGTGGAACGAGAGTTCGAGAGAGATTTTGTTGGAGCAAATTGTCTGTGTAAATGGCACGGAATGAAGAGTTTACGGTTACGCGATTGTTTGTACTGCGCCATTTTCGCAACCGATAACTTCTTGCTTTTTGGAAGATTTGACCGTTAATTGGTTTCCTAACCAAAATTGAGTCTGTGCTTAGCTTGGTGCCCTTGTAGCTGTATTTCATGAGCCGTTTTATGGATTTGTCCAGTCGTTTGAAATTTGTAACGAACCGCGCCTCTCACAAGGTGCTGTCGATGATTGCGTGGATGTGTTTGCTCTTGGTCGCAGGAGTGGCTGTCAATGCTCAAGACAAGTCGCCTGGCACTTTTTCGTTTGCTGTAGCCTCATACGATACAATTGAATCCGCAGGGACCGTATTGGTGACTGTGATCCGCACCAACGGCTTGGACGGGAAAGTGTCGGTTGACCTGAGCTGGGTTAATTCTTCCTTGCTACTATTCACCACCAATAAAGGCATTATCACTACGAACACGGGGGTTGGGTTGACCAACGTGACCTTGGTGTTCAACGATTTTCAATCAAGTTTACAATTTCCCGTTCAGTTGATTGATAACGATGTCACGAATAAGGCCAACGATGTCACCTTTGGCTTATCAAATCCTAAAGTTGCCGTCGGTGAAACGTTCACCAATCTTCCCACCATTGGTGCACTCAAATTGGTTAAGTTAAAGATTCAAGACAACGATGCGCCAATGCAGTTTAATTTCAGGTCCGATGTCGTTTATGTTTCGGAGTCTGGCGGGGATGCACAACTCATCGTCGAATTAAAGGATGCCCCACCCTCCGATGCCACTGGTCCGGTCTCAGTAGATTTCACCACCGAGGTCACGACAAAGCCCTTGCCTGGAAACGATATTGCCTTGGAGACGCTGGATTATGCATTAACAACCGGAACTCTCACATTTGATGCAGCCAACCGATTAGCGACGATTAGCGTCCCCATAGTTAATGATCAGCTCATTGAGTTTAACGAGGAGTTTATCGTTTCGCTCCAAAATCCTCAGGGATCTGTTAACAAAGGAACAGCCGAGAACCCTACCAATGCAAACTTTGTTTTGGGTAACACTCGATCTGCTCGTGTAGTGATACAATTCAACGGCATCGCGCCTGCCCCTCAGCCTGCCGGCTCTGTTGATCAGCTCTTTAATGCTGATAATGATCTCTCTACCACGCCCGTTAATAATCCCAATCCTGGCGCAAACGATACCGTTTACGGATCAGCAGTTTCCTCGAAGGGGAAATCGGTCATTGTAGGCACATTTAGTTCTGTGAACGGTCTCCAGCGAAATCGTGTGGCACGTTTGAATGCTGATGGATCGGTTGATGAGAGCTTCGACCCTGGGCTTGGAGCCAACGATTTTGTGAGTGCTGTTGCCATTCACAAAACAGGCACGCTACTAGACAGCGCGGTCATAGTGGGCGGATTCAACAGTGTGGGCACAAGTCTTCAAAATTCCATTGCCCGGCTGTCTCCTAGTGGAGATGTTGATTCTGGGTTTGATACCGGTTCAGGAGCGGACGGCCCCATTTACACCGTTTCGATAGATCGATCCAATCGAATCTTGATAGGTGGCGATTTTAGCCTTTTCAATGGAGAACCTCACAATCGTGTCGTTCGACTTCTTCCTGATGGATCAATCGATCGCAGTTTCGACCTTGGTGACGGACCAAACGGTACTGTTTATACTTTACTCGACATGGCCTTCGACCCCATCACGGTTCTGGCCAATTACCTGACTAATGCTCCTCCTGAATACACCACAATAGTAGATACGGGTTCTAAGTCCGGATCAGTGGAGTTGGTTTATGATTTTGGTTTAACACCTGATTTCTTGCGAGTTTATTCAGGAACAAACCGAATTTTTGACAGCGGACTCACTAATCGCGTCACTATTTCCACAAACTTGGATGGAACCATACAGACTAACACATTTCCGATTACCAACAGTTTCGTTTTTGGACCAGCTAATACCACTAAGCTGAAATTTGTCGTGAACGAAGGGAACACCAACGATGATGTGTCCTTCGTGTTCGCTGCCACAATTCAGCCTGCGGGTAACCCTGGCGTGTTTCTTGGGGGTGATTTCACCTTAGTCGGCACCAATAAGGCAAATCGAATTGCCCGCGTAAGCAGAGAGGGTGTGGTTGACGCTCCATTCTCCTCTGGTGCAGGAGCTGACAACTCTGTGTATGCCTTGGCAGCAGGCCTGGAAGGCACAATTTATGCGGGTGGTGCGTTCCAGAAGTTTAACAGCAGGATCCGTCCCTACTTGGTTCATGTTTTGACAAATGGCACGGTTGATACTTCGTTCGCCACGGGTACAGGACCAGATGGTGCCGTTCAAGCAATTGCCGTAGACGCTGCTCGCGAGGTTTATGTGGGAGGCGGATTCCTAAATTACAATGGGTCACGCAGGGTTAATTTGGCGAGAATCCTTCCCACTGGCGTCCTCGACACAAGTTTCTTGGACACTGCTTACAATCAATACGCTGGCTTCCCCGATGTTGATGGTTTCGCACCTCGCGGAGTTTTGTTGTCCATCACGACAACGCCGGATGGCGGTGTTCTGGTGGGTGGCTTGTTTCAGGCAGTTGGTGGTGGCAACACTAGGGCAGCCATTCACCCTCGTTCCAATTTTGCCAAACTAGTTGGCGGAAGCACCGATGGCCCTGGAAGCGTTGAATTTGTCGCTTCTACATTTAGTGCCAGTGAAGGTGGAGCCCGCCTGCCGTTTTCCCTCAGTCGAACAGGTGGTAGCCTTGGAGATCTCTCCGCTGCGATTACGACGACCGATGCCAGTGCATTGAAAGGAATTGATTACGTCGACTTTGTGGGTTCAGCGTTTTGGAGTAATAAGGTATCCTCAAATTATTTGAGTTCAGTTTCCGTCACTGATGATAAGATCATCGAGGGTGACGAAGAGTTTTCTTTGTTAATAGGCGCTCTCTCAGCCTCCATTGGATTGGGGGGCGAGCCGATCATTACTATACCTGCATACGCCGGCCACACATCAGCCATAGCTACCATAATCGATGACGATAAATCTGGCAGCACCATTGGCTTCTCTTTAACCGAGTACGAGGTTAATGAAGGGGACGGTTTTGCGACCATCAACGTTTATCGGACTGGAAATATTTCCGGTAGCTTCTCGGTTAAGTATGCGACTTCCGGAGGCACGGTGGCAGGCCGGGCGACTCCGGGTGACGACTTCACAATGGTTTCAGGCACTCTTAATTTTAAGAACGGGGAAACCAACCATTCCTTCATCATTCCAATACGCGACGATTTCATCGTCGAGCCTGATGAAACCATAGCTGTGTCGTTGTCAGGCTTGCTTGGGACGGGTGCCGTTCTTGGTGCCAACTCAAATGCAGTTGTCACCATCATAGATAATGATTTCCAACCTGGTGTGATCAGTTTTTCTACCACTACCAACAGTGTCGCCGAATCCGCTGGGAAAGTGGTTGTCATAGCTAAACGTTTAGGAGGCAGCAGGGGAATCGTCCAAGCCGAATTCTTTACTCAGGACATAACCGCTTCAGCTGGTGCGGACTACCAGGCAATCAACGGGTTGGTGGTATGGAATGACGGCGACACACTCCCGAAGACAATTGAGATTCCCATCGTCAACGATGGTATTGTGGAGGGGCCTGAGAGCTTCTCGATTTCATTAACCAATGCTTCGCCTCTCGGAGCCTTGGGCAGTAAGACAAACGAGATAGTAACTATTCTGGATGAGGATGCCTTCGGCAAGCTTCAGTTTAATACAACGGCCCTTTATAGCGACGAGAATGGGCTGAACGCCATTGTTCAAGTAGTGCGGCGCGACGGAGTCTCCGGTACAGTCTCGGTAGACTACGCTGCCACGGCCACAACCGCCATTTCAGGCAAAGACTTTCAACCTGTAAACGGAACACTTGTGTTTGGGCCGGGAGAAGTAATGCGCTCATTCATTGTTCCGATCCTCGACGACACCATCGCAGATGGTGATCGCCTTGTTTCGTTGCGTCTTAGCAAGGCAACCAATGCCGCACTCGGGCTGCCAATCGCCATTACTCTGACGATTATTGACAACGAAACGAAAAACATTCCAGCAGGTGGTGTGGATACGGATTTTGCTGCTGGTGGTGGTGCCAACGGCGTGGTTTACGACATTAAACCTCAGGCAAATGGTTCAATCTATATTGGTGGCGATTTCACACAGGTTAACGGCGACGAGCAAAGCAGGGTGGCCAAATTAAACAAAGACGGATCTCTTAATTATAGTTTTGCACCTGATCTCAGCGTCAATGCCAGCGTACACGTGCTGGGGGTCTCGCCAACATCTGGTAAAATCCTGCCCGGTGGTGCATTTACAGCAGTTTCCACCGTGCCATATCGCTTTCTCGCCCGCCTCAGTTCCTTGGGCAGCCTTGATACGTCCTTTAATCCTGGCTCCGGGACTGACAGCCAAGTCTTGGCTATTGTTGAAGTCATCGTCGCGGGCGAACGCAAAACCCTCATTGGAGGTGGATTTAGTAGTTTTAATGGCTTTGCCTCTAGAGGACTTGCTCGTGTGAATGATAACGGCACGGCTGATAAAACCTTCAACACAGGGGGTGGAGTTAACGGAACCGTTTACGCAATTCTCATTCAACGCGATAGCAAAATCGTGATCGGCGGAGATTTTCTATCGGTGGGCGGCGTTAGCATCAGAAACATAGCCCGTTTGAATGCTGATGGATCTGTGGATACTACCTTCAATATTCCAAGTCAGGGAGTTGATGATGTGGTCCGAGCCCTTGCGCTTCAAGACGACGATTCGATTATACTGGGTGGCTCGTTCCACACCGTCTCGGGTGCCCCCGCTAATGGTATCGCCCGGTTACTGCCAAACGGTGCGTTTGACTCCTCGTTCATTGGGCTGCCTGGCGCAAACGGCCCCGTATTTGCAATGGCCATCCAGCCTGATGGCGCGATCTTGGTCGGTGGTGATTTCAACTCGTTCCATGGATTGGGCATTAACCGACTTGTTCGACTGGGTTTTGATGGTAACGTGGACCCGTCCATTAACTTTGGTACGGGTCCCAACGCTTACGTTTCCTCAATTGCCCTTGAGGCCAACCGCCGAATTTTGATTGGCGGCGGCTTCACTGAGGTCAATGGAATTCCTCGTGCCCATCTTGCTGCTCTGTATGGTGGTTCGATTGTTGGAAACGGCCAAATTGAATTTACCGCCGCTAATTACTCGGTGACTGAAAATGTCGGTACGGCCTTGGTCACAATCCGGCGTGTTGGCGGAACAATGGGCTCCGTTGGTGTCATCTTGACCACTTCAGGCCTTAGCGCCGTCAACGGCTCGGATTATAGCGACCTTTCAACAAACCTCATTTTCGCGGAGGGCGAGACTTTCAAGACCGTGGCCGTCACTATCATCAACAACGATATTGCTGATCTGGATCGCACCGTAAGTCTGTCTTTGAGTCAAGTTACTGGGGGAGCCACAGTAGGCGACCAGCCTTTTGCGGTGCTTACTATTCAGAACGATGATACCGAAGTTGGATTCAACAGGGGATCCTATAGCGTTGGAGAAGTGGCAGTTGGCGGTGGCGCTTTAATTACCGTTGAGCGTAAAGGGCTAATCTCATTGCCGCTCACTGTCGACTATTTCACTTCCGGCCAGACTGCTTCTCCGGGCAGCGATTATACCGATGTGTCCGGTTCTTTGTTCTTCCCCAAAGGCGTAAGAACCGCCACTTTCACCATTCCAATTATTGACGATTTAATCATCGAAGGCACTGAGACGGTCAGCTTAAATCTGTCAGTCAATGGCGGGGGCTCAGTCATCCTCAAACCAGCGAGCGCTACCCTAAGCATTATAGATGATGATTTTGCCCCGGGCGAACTCAATTTTCGTTCGAGTCTCTTTACTGTTGATGAAGGGGCTGGAACGGCGGCTGTCGTAGTGGAGAGGCTCAATGGCAAGAGTGGTCTTGTAACGGTGGAATATTCTGTTAGTCCGATCTCCGCCTCTGAGGGGACAGACTACACACCAGTGTCAGGACAACTTGTGTTCCAGGACAACGTCGCCAGCGCAACTATTTCCATTCCCATCATTCAGGATCTCATTCGCGAATCTACCGAATATTTAAGTGTTCAACTGCGTAATGTCACAGGTGGTGCAACTCTGGGTATCTCTGATACCACGGTTGCCATTCGCGACGATGATTTCGGTCCTGGCAGTTTCGACCGGAATTATTCCGTGGGCAACGGCGCGTTCAACAATGCCACCGGTCTCCAGGGATCTGTGCGTTCGTTGGCAATTCTAGCTGACCAACGCGTTTTGGTGGGCGGGGATTTTGATACATTCGGAAATGTTTCCTCATACGATGTCGCCCGTGTTTTGCCCAATGGCACAGCCGATAGCATCTTCCGTAACCAAACATTTTTGGGCGGTAGCGTTTTTTCCATCTCGCCACGCCCGGCCAATGGTTTGTACATCGCCGGCGACTTTACCGGAAGTGATGCAGTCCTCCAATATGTTGGGCTGCTTTCCTCAAACGGTGTGTACAACACCGCCTTCAAAAAGAATGCGGGGCTAAATGGTAAAATCTTGGCTGCTGTCTGTCAGCCTGACGGCAAGTTGATTGTAGGTGGTTCCTTTACCTTCCCGGTTCGGCATCTGGCTAGACTCACCGCCGAGGGCGGTTTGGATGTTAGTTTTAACGTCGAGGGTGGCACCGACGGTGATGTCTCCGCCCTCTTGTTGCAGCCAGACGGAAGTGTCTTGGTTGGCGGCACATTCACTAAATTGGGCTCTGACACCGCGATGTCGCTGGCCCGTGTTTCAAAATTCGGTGTTTTTGACACAACCTTTACTAATAGCGCAGTAACCGCTTCCGTCGGTGTTCCTGGGTCTGTGTATGCTATTGCTCGGCAAAATGATGGCCGCATTCTGATTGGTGGTGAATTCGCTTCAGTCGGTGGCGTTGCCCGGTCTCGCTTGGCCCGGTTGAAAGCAACGGGTGGAGTAGACACTACTTTCCTCGGAGCCACCCCTCCAAAGGGCACAGTGCGCGCCATTGCCATTGACAGTGCCGGCAAAGTGGTCATTGGCGGCGACTTCCTGCAATGCGGCAATGTGGATCGCGTCCGTGTTGCTCGTTACAATCCTGATGGAACACTCGATACCAATTTCGATCCCGGCACGGGACCTGACGATTCCGTGTTTGCCTTAGGTATTCAAGTCGACGGACAGATCCTGTTGGGCGGCAGCTTTTTCACGGTCAATAGTTTTGTAAGCCCAGGCTTGGCCCGGTTGGACGGGGATCCAGTCGCCACACTCCTGCCTTTCAATATTACTGCCGCCAAACTTCTGGCCAACCAATCGCTTCGCATCACTTTTGATTCGATTGCAGGGCGTAAATACACTCTTCAAGCTTCCAGCAATTTTAGCCAATGGGCTGATGTGACTGATGCTACAGCAACCGGCAGCTCGACCGATTTGGTCGGACCTCCATCTGACACAAACAATTACCGATTCTACCGAGTTATCACGCGTTGATCATGAGAGGTTCTCCTTGCGAACGATGCCAAAACTTTCACCAACATGTGTTGCTTTAATCCTGTGACCAAAAACGAATTGTCCCCGTGTGCCGCCGTGTCAACAGTCGCGGCTGAAGCCCCACTATCGCGCCTGCTGCGTTTTGGCGCGTCCATTGTCGGGAGTTTGCTCGGAGCCTGCCGGTCGATCTCCACAAGTCTTTTACTTTTCCTGTTCCTTTTTGTTTTGACACAAGGGACTTCGCGTGCGCAGATCATTTTCTTTGGTACCGGGCTTGCTGATTTCAGTGCGCCAACCTACACAATCAATGAAGCAGGCGGTTCTGTGACCATCACCATCACTGCTCAATTCGATCCAATTTTTTCAACAAACGGCATCATTTTTGGTGACTTCATGACTGTAGATTACACTACAGACGATGGCGTCGGCACCGCCATACCCGGTGCAGATTATATTCCTATTTCAGGTACGGCTGTTCTTCAGTCGGGCTTTGGAGGCACTAATCTTTTCACCGGTACGGATACTTTCAATATTACCATTTTGGACAATGGCTTTACCAACGCTCCGAGAACCATTGCCTTGCGCCTTTCAAACCCTCAAAATGGAGAACTCGGTGGCTTAATTCCCACTGCGGTAGTTGAGATTCAGGATAATGAAGGCACTGGCGAGGTTTCGCCTGCCGGTACATTTCAGTTCAGTAAAGCCAATTATATCACATCACACGCTGAGGCCGTTCTTGACGACGCTGATCAGTCACAGCCTGGTGTGTTGCTGACAGTGACACGCAACGCCGGCTCCGTTGGAAGAGTACTGCTTGACTTTGCCACCACCACGAACGGTCCTCCGCTTTCTTTCACTAATATTTTTGACCTCACCAATTTAATAACGTTTGGTTATACTGACAACGCGAGACCTTTTGCCGATTTTCTTCCCACCAACGGCACCATCGTTTTTGATGATTTCCAGATGAGCGCGACCTTTCTGGTTCGCATTGTCAAAAGGATCTTTGATGAGGTGCCTACTGACGGTGGTGGCGCGTTTGGAGGTACATTCTTTGGGGATATTTACCCCACTAACTATTTCAACCCTGCGCATTGGCTTTTCAACGTTAACTTATCCAATCTCAGGGCGGACCCACAAGAGGATCCTGCCTTGATCAAGCCCATTTTTGGGCGAAACACCTCGGCAACTGTCGATATCAGAGATGTTCAAGTTGGGTTCAATCTAATCCGTTACCGCAGTCAGTTTAGTGAAACCCAGCCCGTTGTGGAGCCAGCCTCGCGTGACCCAATACCCAACTCAAACCCGCCAAACCTTGATCCGGTCAAGGACCAGAGGCAGGCGCGCCTATGGGTGAGGCGTTCAGGCCCGCTCAGCGATGGTGTGACGGTTCGTTACAACGTTGATCCAACACTTTTCAGTAACGGAGGTGGAACGCTAAAGGATAATGGATTCGAGACTGATGCTGGCAACGAATATGCCACGCCTTACGCGGATTTTCTTCCGCCTCTCACGGGTATCTGGCGTGAATTTGTTGGCCCCGATACGGCCGTTCCTAACACCCTTAATTGGGGCGCAACTGAAGTCGGTTGGAAACCTGCCGTCATTCCCATTATCAACGACGATAGGGTCGAGTTTTCTGAAGACATGTTCCTTCGACTATGGCAGGACGTTGGGGATACTGGAATAATGGGTGTGAATAGGAATGCCCACGTCAACATTCTTGCTGATCAATTTCAAGGAATGCGCGTCAACAACGGTTATGTGGAAATTGGGGAACAACCCGCTGGTGCGGCGGATCGCACTTTCAATCCAGCCAATCAAGAGCAGACTGATCCCCCGAACAATACTCTGCCCGGGGCCAATAACACCGTTCACGCCACGCTGGTCCAGCCATCTGACGGCAAGGTCGTCATTGGCGGTGATTTTACCAAGGTGAACACCATTTCCCGCGCCGGTATCGCCCGTTTGAACGCGGATGGTTCCCTCGACACTACTTTTCAGCCCGGCACCGGGGCCGATGGCACCGTGAGCGCACTTGTGCTCCAATCTCTTGATTCAAAGATTATTGTGGCGGGACAGTTCAGGTCTATCAACGGAGTCGGCAGGCTTGGTATCGCTCGATTGTTACCCGATGGCACACTGGATCCTTCGTTCGATCCTGGACTTGGTATAGACAACGATAGTGCCATTAATGCGGCTGTAATTGATGATCAACAGCGAATCTACATTGGCGGTACTTTCTCCAGCTATGGCGGCACTAACCGTGCTGGCATAGCCCGTTTGCTTCCTTCGGGTCTTTTGGACACCAGTTTTGATCCGGGTCAGGGCTTTAATGGTTCCGTATATTCCATTGCTTTGACGCCCGGCGATTCGAGGCCAGTCGTCGGCGGTCAGTTTACCGAGTTTGCTGGAGCCAACCGGAGCGGCGTGGCTCGATTAAACCTTAATGGCGTGGTTGATCCAACCTTCAACCCTGGCACTGGCGTTGATGGCATAGTCTACAGTGTGGCCCTTCAAGGGGACTCGATCATCATCGCGGGCGACTTCACCACGGTCGACTTCCGCAGCCGCAATGGAATTGCCAAACTCAATGCGAATGGTTCATTGAATACGGCTTTCTCCCCTGGCTCAGGTTTTGATAAGACTGTTTATTCCATCGCGATTCAACCTGATGGCAAGCCAGTCCTTGGCGGTCTTTTTACCTCTTTTAACGGCAATCGCCGTTTGGGAATGGCGCGTCTGAATTATGATGGATCCTTGGATACCTCATTCATGGATACCGCTTATAATCAATTTGCCGGTCTCCCCAATCGCCTCAGCACGGATAATATTAACTCACAAGAGAACTTCGTCCGTTCCATTACACATTATCGGACAAATATTAATTTCGTCGGAACCAATTTTGTTCGCCAAACCGCTTCCTTAAACATTTTCACCAATTCGGTGTCGAACGACATTACTCTGGATTATTTCTACATAGGCGGACGCTTCCGCCGGGTCGGTGGCGGCACTAATCGGGATGATGTCTTGTCTCAGTCATACATCGCGCGCGTTATCGGTGGACAGACGCCGGGACCAGGTAATTTGAGCTTTGACCGAGATCAGTACTTCGCGGATGAGGACGCTGGCACTACTTTTGTCACGCTCCGGCGCGAAAATGGCAGTCTTGCGGCAGCTGCAGTGGGTATTGCTACGGTGGCTTCCCCGAGCGGACCCGGGTCGGCAACTGAAGGGCTCGATTTCACACAATTGCTTTCCTCAGCTGCGTATCCGTCGACCTATACAGGAAAAGAAAACGGAACCCGACAAGTTAGTGATGCGCTTTCCGGCCCAAGTAACGACGAAGTGTTTACCGGGAATCAGGAGTTTAATGGACCACTCAGGTCTGGTCCCTTTAACCAAAAAACTTCCGCCAATAATTTTAACGTCAAAATCACCGACGATTTGATTCATGAGGGCGATGAATCTGTTAATCTGGTACTTTTCTCTGCTCAAGGTTCTCTCACTCTTGGAGGTGAACCCATTCCAGTTGGTTTTGCTCTGGGTCGTTCCACTGCCACGCTGACCATTGCGGACAACGATTTTGATTTCGGCACTCTCGCATTCGCTTCAACCGAATACACCGTGAAGGAGGATGGCCTTAATGCCATTATTACCGTGGTGCGCGAGGGCGGCAGTTCTGGGACCGTCGCGGTTGATTATTCCACCAAAGACGGCACCGCCACGCAGGGCAAGGCTAACGTTGGCGGCGATTACGACAAAGCTACCGGGACTTTAACTTTTGGTCCTGGCGTTGTTCAAAAATCCTTCAACGTTCGTATCAACGATGATACCAAGGCTGAGCTTGATGAGACAATTAACTTGTTCTTGGTGAACCCCACAGGGTTCCCTACCAATACACCCCAATCACTTAGGATCAATCCAACCCGTGCTCAGGCGCTTTTGACGATTCTGGACAATGATTTCTTGCCCGGTCGCATCTCTTTTCAGCGATCTACCTACACAAACTCCGAGTCCGCTCAGTTCGCAACTATTGTCGTAGAACGCACAGGCGGCGTGTTGGGTGATTTGCGTGTTGATTACGCCACTGTTGATGGTTCTGCTCTGGCTGGTCGTGATTACTTGCCTATTTCCGGCACACTTGCTTGGGCTGCTGGTGATATCACCTCACGCACTCTCACCGTTCCGCTGATTAATAACCTTGTCGTGGATCCAGACAGGACTTTCCAGCTTCAGCTAACCAATGCCTTCATTGACAATAACGCTAATAACAACGCCTTGGGTAGCCGCACCATTGTCAGTGTACGCATACTCAATGACGACACTCCCGGCTCCTTCAAGTTCAGTCAAAGCAACTACGCCATCGACGAAAATGCTGGGAAAATACGCGTTACCGTCCTTCGCATTGGCGGTCAGGCGGGTGCTAATTCGGTGAATGTCACGGTCACCAACCTGACCGCGATTAACGGTATTGATTTTACTGCGGTCGCCACCAACCTGCTGTTTGCGGCGGGTGAAGTGAGCAGGAGCTTCGATATCCCCATTATCGACAATAATGCTGCGGACGGTGATCGTACTATTTCACTCCTGTTGAGTCGTGCGGCTCCTGGAACCATACTGGTTCCATCGTCCGTTTTGACTATTATTGACAACGAGTTGTTGCGCGAGCCAGCCGGCTCGCTTGACCCCACCTTTACTGCCAACGGCGTTGATGATTTTGTTTACTCAACTCTCTTGCAGGCGGATGGGTCTGTTGTTGCGGCAGGCGATTTCCGTTACGTCAACAATGTCGTCCGCACAGGCTTGGCTCGGCTTATCGATGACGGCACGCTGGATCCTATTTTTGATATAGGTAGCGGCGTCTCTGGGGGCGCGATTCGGTCAATGGCTTTAACCCTCGATGAACGTATCGTGATTTCTGGTCTGTTCACTAATGTGGCCGGCACCAATCGTAATTATGTCGCTCGCCTTAATCTTGACGGCTCTGTTGATGTCAGTTTCAACCCTGGGTCAGGTGCTGATAACCCTATCTACTCCGTCACCGTACAGCCCGACCAAAAGGTTGTCTTAGGTGGTGGTTTTAGCACTTTCAATGGATTTCAACGAAGTGGACTGGTCCGGCTGCAGACTAATGGAGTCATCGATGCTTCCTTTGATGTGGGTACGGGAGCTAACGGTACTGTGTACGCCACCGCCATCCAATCTGACGGGAAAATTATTGCAGGTGGAGATTTCACCACTTTTGATGGCAGTAGTCAATTCAGGCTTGTTCGTCTGAACTCAGATGGCACCACTGATACCGCTTTCGGAGCCACTAATTTTAATTCTGGTACTGGTTTCGGCGGCTCGGTTCGTTCCATCGCCATCCAAAGCGATGGTATGATTCTGGTGGGCGGATTGTTCACCGATTTCAACGGTGCCAAGGTTGGACGTATCCTGCGCTTGGACTCCAACGGCAATTTGGATCCTACGTTTAATCCTTCCGTCGGCTTGACTGACTCTAGAGTCGTCTGGGGCGCGGATGGTCCTGTAAACGCCATCGCAGTTCAGATTGATAGTCGAATTGTGGTGGGCGGTGACTTTCACCGCTTTAATGGTGTGACTCGCAATCAACTCACCCGCCTTCGCGCTGATGGTTCGGTTGATCCTACCATTAATTTTGGCTTTGGTCCGAATGGAACCGTTTCCTCCCTTTTGATTCAACCCGATCGAAAGATTGTGTTCAGCGGCGGTTTCACGGAATACAATGGCGTTCCCAAAACACGCATTGCTCGTGTTTTTGGTGGTTCCTTGGATGGTTCCGGAAGCGTGCAATTCTCCAAAGCCCAGTTTAATGGTAGCGAATCCTCGACGAACACGCTCATCACAGTGGTGCGAACGGGTGGTACTACTGGTGAATTGAAGGTAAGCATCGGCACTAGGGACGGATCCGCGACAGCCAATCTGGATTACGTTCCTTTGGATCCAGCTTCACCCAGCAATGTTCTCGTATTCCCTGAAGGGGAGGTAGCCACTAATTTCGTGGTTCGTATCATCAACGACAACCTTCTGGAATCGGTGGAGACCGTTTTGCTTCAACTGACCAATGTGGTTTCCCCCGGAACTCTGGGCTTTCAACCGACTGCGGTCATCAACATTCAGAGCGACGACAGTCAGGTTTCCTTCTCTCAGGCTGAGTATCTTGTGAATGAAGGCATCCCGGGAGGTTCAGTTTTCATTACCGTTGTCCGTACCGGTTCAACTCTCCGAACCGAGAGTGTAGTTTTCAAGACGGTTGAACTGACCAACTCTGCAAAGTCCGGCATTGATTTTCAGCCGACCACTAATACGATCACCTTTGCCGCAGGTCAGGTCAGCCAGACCTTTGGTATCGGTATTATTGATAACCTATTGGTACAGGGCGACCATGATTTCGGAATCACTTTAACCACCAATGGCATAGACGGAGGCAATAGCGGGTTAAGGCTCGGAATTGCTCAGTCCAAGGTGATTATTGTGGATAACGATTTCTCGCCGGGGCATCTGGGTTTCAGCGAAGCGAGTTTCAAAGTGGGTGAAAGTCAGGGCGAAGCCACCATAACCGTCACCCGCAAAGGCGGCACCACAGGTGTAATTTCCGTGGATTATTTTACCACCGCTGGAACCGCCACTGCGGGTGCTGCGGGTGATTATCGGGATGTGGTGGGAATCCTCACCTTTGCTGATGGCGAAGTTTCTAAATCCTTTGCTGTTCCCATCAATGACGACACTGCTGTCGAAGGGAATGAAACGGTCTTGGTGGGCCTGCGAAATGTTCGCGGGGGCGCAATCCTTGATGACCCCACTACAGTGGTGTTGACCATTGTTGACAACGATTTGGGCGCTGGAAGTCTTGACCCTTCCTTTAATCCCACGAACTCATTGTTTGCTCCTGGTGCCATGGCTAACGGTACCAATGCGGCAGTTAGGGCTGTGGTTCGCATGGCCAACGGCGGTTACCTAATCGGTGGTGATTTCACCTCATACAACGGCTCCAATCTGACTCGGTTGGCTCAAATCAATTCCGATGGTTCCGTGGTAGCATCATTCAACCCAGGAATCGGTCCTGATAAAGGTGTTCGGGCCATTGCTACTCTTGACGGCGGAGACTTTTTAGCTGCTGGTTCCTTCAATAACGTGAATAACCAACTGAAGAACCGGGTTGCACGCTTCAATATGGATGGCTCTCTCGACATGGGTTTTGACTTGCCGCTCGGTCTCAACGGTCAGGTCTCCGCCGTGGCTTGGGAAGAGTTCAGCAACAAAGTCTTGATCGGAGGATTCTTTGACAAGACCAGTGCCGCAAATCGCGACCACTTGGCTCGCTTGAACCATGACGGAACCGTTGACACTGCGTTTACTGCAAATGTTGACAACAACGTATACTCCATCAACGTGCTGCACGGCACCAACATTCTGGTCGTTGGTGCCTTTACTACTGTCAACGGAGTTAGCAGTCCTGGCATCGCGCGCTTAAAGAATACAGGTGAACGTGATTCCAGCTTCATGCCCGGAGCTGGAGCTAACGGCACCATTTACGATGTTTACGTTCTCCAGAACGAGTACATTATGGTCGTGGGTGACTTCACCCAGTTTGACGGCCAGCCACGCAGCCGCATTGCGCGCCTTATGCCAAATGGCTCCTTGGATGCGACATTCACTAACGGCAGCCCCAACAGCGTCGTTTACAGCATTGACTTGCAGGATGATCAAAAGATCCTGATCGGTGGCGACTTCACCACGGTGGATGGCGTGCAACGAAACAGGATTGCAAGGCTTAACGCTGACGGCTCCTTGGATACGACATTCAAGACCGGCGATGGCGCCAACGGCACCGTCTATGCAGTTCTCTATCAGCCCGCTGACGGAAATGTGTTGATTGCAGGCGCATTCAGCACCGCAGATCTCCAGCCGCGATGGGGTATCGCGCGGATCAATGGCAACATGCCTGTGCAGCCCCGGATTCTTGCTCTTTCGCCCTCTGCGAATGGCTTTGCGCTTAGTTTCGAGAGTCAATTGGGCATCTCGTACTTGGTCGAGGTGTCCGCTGACATGGCGGATTGGACTGCTGCAACTGCGACCATTGTTGGCACTGGTAATGTTATTTCTGTTCCATTGCCGAGTGCCAGTACGGTCCAGTTTTATCGCATTAAGCGTTCGAGGCCGTAATTAATTATTTCACTTGAATGGGGAGGCCTTGTTTAAGTTAAGGCTTCCCCATTTCTGCGCCTTGCCATTTGGCTTGATCGCGTTCATAAAGCTCGCAACGGATGTGGCCACACACGCTTAAAGTCATGATCTGCAAATACTATGGGCTTCAACCTGAAGCCTATGAGGGATTTGTTTTCCGACGCACCCTCGAATGGTACGCAAGACCCTTTGCCTCCTGGCTTTACAACCACCGCCGCGCTTTGTTTCGTGAGGATTTGGATTTTATCCGGGAAATTTCCACTCTGACTGACGCCGAGTTTTTTCGGAGTGAATTAAACCGGTTCTATGGAAGAAATGTTCGCGAGAAGGGTTGGATTCGAGGCACGTTTGGCATTCGCATCTCAGCCAAGAAAATGATACGGGTGAAAAATAAAGCTGTTGCGGCCGCGCTTAAGTGCGTCTGATTTCGTTTCCGGCAAAACTGAAGGATTGACTGAGAGGCATGCTCTGGTATTTTCGACCTCACATGATGACCTATGCCCGATTTAGCGGCGAGTTTGCGTGGGGGTATTTTTTTACCTCCCCATCGCTGCGGTTTGGGCGTGTCTGAATTGGAAGTAACCCAAAATACCGCAGGTCGACGCCTGCGGTTTTTTTATTGAGCCGTCAGACGCCACTGCCAACCAAAGTATGATCATAGTCCTGAAGCCCGGCATTAGCCGGAAAGAAGAAGCCCTTGTTCTGAAGGAAATCAAGAAACTGGGATACCGCCCGCATGTGATGCGGGGTGTCGAGCGGACAGTGGTTGGTGCCATTGGCGACGAGCGCACCCACAACACGCTCGAGGCACTCACGGTAATGCCCGGCGTTGAAAGTGTCATGCCTGTGCAAAAACGTTATAAACTGGTCAGCCGCGAGGCCCACAAGGGCAATTCCACGATCGATGTGCGGGGAAACATCATCGGCGGCAAGAAGGTCCAGATCATGGCCGGTCCCTGTTCCGTCGAGAGCGAGAAACAGCTTCTCACCACTGCACATGCCGTGAAGAAAGCCGGCGCCACCATTCTGCGGGGCGGTGCTTTCAAACCCCGCACTTCCCCCTACGAATTCCAAGGTCTTGGCGAAAAAGGATTGAAGCTGCTGGCCAAGGCCCGCAAGGAAACCGGCCTCGCCATCATCACCGAGCTTCTCAGCGAACAGCAGGCCGAAATGGTTGCGGAATATGCGGACATTTTGCAGATCGGCGCGCGCAACGCCCAGAATTTCCAACTCCTGATCGCCGCCGCCAAAACCGGCAAGCCGGTGATGCTCAAGCGCGGTCTCTCCATGAGAATCGATGAATGGCTGCTGGCTGGTGAGTACGTTCTTGCCAATGAGAACGCAAACTTGATGTTCTGCGAGCGCGGCATTCGCACCTTTGAGACATACACCCGCAACACGCTCGACTTGAGCACGATTCCCATCATCAAGAAGGAATCGCACTGCCCCATCGTTATTGATCCCAGCCAGGGCGCTGGACGCGCGGATCTAGTGGTAGCCATGTGCAAAGGTGCTGTGGCCATGGGAGCTGATGCTCTGATCATCGAAGTTCATCCGAACCCCGCCGAGGCTTTGAGTGATGCTGCCCAACAGCTCTCTTTGGAAGGTTTTGCAAAGCTGATGGAGGAACTCAAGCCTTTCATTGCTGCGGCGGGCCGCGAGTAATTTGACTTGAAACATTCGTACCTAAGCCGGTCCTTTAGTGGATCGGCTTTTTTTATCTCACGAAGGGTTCGGAGATGCGGCGGATGGATTTGGCACGGCCGCTGTTCTCGTCGATCTCGATGAGCGCGCCTTGCAGGAGCACACGTCCGGTGGCGACACCGAAGCGTTGGGGAGTGCTGGTGAGGAAGCGTTTAATGACGGGGTCGATCTCGCGACCCAGCACGCTGTCGTGCGGGCCGGTGAAGCCGGCATCGGTCAGGTAGGCGGTGCCTTCCGGGAAAATTTGCTCGTCCGCTGTTTGGACGTGGGTATGAGTCCCCACCACCGCACTGACCCGTCCGTCTAGAAGTCGACCCATGGCAATTTTTTCGGAAGTGGCCTCGGCGTGGATGTCGACAAAGATGATGGGGGTGATTTGGCGCAGGCGCGAAACCTCGCGTTGCACAGCGAGAAACGGGTTTTCCAAGGGCGGCTGCATGAAGGTGCGGCCTTGGACATTAATCACGCCGACGGCCGGATGACCCTCGCGCGTGAACACGGTGCTGCCTTGTCCAGGCGTGCCCGGAGGATAGTTGACGGGGCGCACGAAGCGGGTCTCGCCGTCCAGCAGTTGGATGACTTCTTTTTGATCCCAGAGGTGATCTCCACAGGTGATGATGTCGACGCCCGCGCTATAGATGTCAGCGGCGGTTTGGGGTGTAATTCCCGAGCCGCCGGCGGAGTTTTCTCCGTTGGCAATAACTACGTCAACGTTGAGCGAGGCCCTGAGCTTGGGCAGCAAACTGCTCACGGCGCGCCGGCCGGGTTCGCCCACGATGTCTCCGATGAAAAGCAGGTTCACGCCTGATAAGCTTCCATGCCGACACAGCTGCAGATGAGATTGCGGTCGCCAAAGACGTTGTCAATGCGGCCGACTGAGGGCCAGAATTTATGGCGGCGCAACCACGGGGCCGGGAAGGCGGCCTGTTCGCGAGGGTAGGGGCGATCCCACTTGTCGGAGATGACGGCGCTGGCGGTGTGTGGCGCGTTTTTAATGACGTTGTTGGCTTTGTCGACGCGACCGTTTTCGATGGCGAGGATTTCGGCGTGGATGCTGATCATGGCATCGCAGTAACGATCCAACTCAGCTTTGGATTCGCTCTCAGTCGGCTCGATCATGATGGTGCCGCCAACCGGCCACGAAATAGTCGGAGCGTGGAAGCCGTAATCCATAAGTCGTTTCGCAACATCTTCGACGGTCACAATTTTGAAACCGCGCAAATCGAGAATGCATTCATGAGCGACCATGCCCTGAGCACCTTTGTATAGGATAGGGTAATAGGCTTCAAGACGGCGGGCCATGTAGTTGGCATTCAGGATGGCCACCTCAGTGGCGTTGCGCAGGCCGTCCGGTCCCATGAGGGCGATGTACATCCATGAGATGGGGAGGATGCTTGCACTGCCCCATGGGGCCGAGGCGACCGAGCCGCTGGCAGGCGCTCCGCCGATGCCGATCACGGGGTGCTTGGGCAGGTAGGGCGCGAGAGCCTGGGTGACGCAGATGGGGCCAACACCGGGGCCTCCACCGCCGTGGGGGATGCAAAAGGTTTTGTGCAGGTTCAGGTGGCAGACGTCCGCGCCCAATTCTCCAGGGCTGGTCAGGCCGACCTGCGCGTTCATGTTCGCTCCGTCCATGTAAACCAATCCGCCGTGCTGATGGATAATCTTGCAGGCTTCGCTCACGCCTTCCTCAAACACACCGTGGGTGGAGGGGTAAGTAATCATCAAGGCCGCAAGATCGACGGCATGGGCATCAGCTTTGGCTTTGAGGTCGGCCAAATCGATGTTGCCGTGTGTATCGCAGGCGACGGCCACAACACTCATGCCAGCCATGGCCGCGCTGGCCGGATTGGTGCCGTGGGCTGAGGTGGGGATCAGGCAAACGCTGCGTCCGGTCTGTTTGCGGGCCGCGTGGTACTCGCGGATGGCCAGCAACCCTGCGTATTCACCGGCGGAACCAGCGTTGGGTTGGAGGGAGACGGCGGCGAAACCGGTGATGTCGGCCAGCCACGCTTCGAGTTCGGTGAAGAGTTGTTGATAACCCTTGGTCTGCGCCACGGGGGCGAAGGGATGGAGGCTGCCGAACTCGGGCCAGGTCACCGGGAACATTTCGACCGAAGCGTTGAGCTTCATGGTGCAGGAGCCCAGTGGGATCATGGAAACGGTCAGCGAAAGGTCTCGCGATTCCAACAGCCGCATGTAACGGAGCAGCTCGGTTTCTGAATGATAACTGTTGAAGACCTCGTGGCTAAGGTACTTGCTCTGGCGGGCGAACTCGGAGGGGAGGGGAGTGAGAGCGGCTTTAGCGAGGGATTTGGCCTCAAAGGCCGGGGCCGTGCCACCGTTGAATATTGCGAGCAGTGCATCGACATCCGTGAGCGAGGTGGTTTCGTCGAGCGATAAGCCGACAGCGCCGTTGTCGAAGGCGCGTAAGTTGACACGCTGGGCATCGGCCAGTTTCAGCAGTTCCGCGCCGCCGCGGGGTCCGGTAGAAACGGTGAGGGTGTCAAAGTAAGTGCCGGAGCCAAGATTGTAACCAAGCTTGCCAAGACCGGCGGCCAGAAGCTGCGTCAGATTACGAACGCGCTGGGCGATGGCTTTGAGACCGGTCGGTCCATGGTAGGCTGCATACATGGCGGAGATGTTGGCGAGCAAAGCCTGGGCAGTGCAAATGTTGCTGGTGGCTTTGTCGCGGCGGATGTGTTGCTCGCGCGTTTGCAGCGATAGGCGATAGGCAGGCTTTCCTTGTGAATCTTTGGAAACACCAATGAGACGTCCGGGCATCTGGCGTTTGAAGGTGTCGCGGGTGGCGAAGAAAGCGGCGTGAGGTCCGCCGTAACCCATGGGCACACCGAAACGCTGGGAACTGCCAACGGCGACATCTGCGCCGAACTCGCCGGGCGGGGTCAAAAGAGTGAGTGCGAGAAGGTCGGTTGCAACAACGAGCAGACCGCCCGCCTGATGTATTTTATCAGCGAACCCACGGAAATCCTCGACGGTTCCGAGGGTGTCTGGGTATTGCACCAAAGCCCCGATCAAACCGGCAGGGGGAGTAAAGGTGTGCCAGTCGCCGATAATGACTTCGATGCCATGAGGAACGGCGCGGGTGCGCACGACGTCGATAGTCTGGGGGTGGCAGGCATCGCTGATGAAAAAGATTCCCGCTGCATCGCTGCCTTTGACACCTTGGCAAAGTCCCATGGCCTCGGCGGCGGCCGTGCCTTCATCGAGGAGAGAGGCGTTGGCGATTTGCAGGCCGGTGAGGTCGCAAACCATGGTTTGAAAGTTCAGCAGCGATTCAAGCCGCCCTTGGGCAATCTCGGCTTGGTACGGAGTGTACTGAGTGTACCAGCCCGGGTTTTCGAGGATATTGCGCTGGATGACGGGCGGGGTGATCGTGCCGTAGTAACCCATGCCGATGTGGCTGCGGTACACTTGGTTGCCGCTGGCGATGACTTTGAGATCGCGCAGGAGATCGTACTCCGACTTCGCGGCCGGGGTCTTGAGTGGGCGCTGGGTCAGGAGGGAGGCAGGGACGGTCTTGGCCACCAGTTCCGAGAGGGATTTCAGGCCAAGGGTGGAGAGCATGGCGGCCTGTTCCTCGGCATTGGGTCCGATGTGGCGGCTGACAAAACGATCTGGATGCGAAAAGTCGTTCACAGGTTGACTGGGTTTTTGAAAGGCTGGCGGGGTTTGATGCAGCCTTCACTGGCAGGTAGCATAGGCAAAAGCGGTCCAGATGCAAGTTTCAATGGTGTCTCAGGATTCTGAGATTGGCACACATGGGACTTTGGAAAGAGGGGGAGGGACGCCGTCAAAGATGCCAGCGCTCTCAGGGGGATAAAAACGCCCGGTGTTTAGACTGGGCGTTTTTGAGGATAAATCATGCGGGCACTCGTTTGAGCGTACTCTATGTGGTTTGGGCGTCCGCGAATGCCGGTTCTACTTTTTAATTCATTCTCAAAGTTTCCAAGGGGCGCGCATGGGTTGGCTGATGTAGGTGTTGGCTTCTTTGTCGTTGATGAAGCGTTGTTTTTTGGAGTCGAAGCGGAGTACGCGGCCGGTCTGTAGGGCGGTTTTGGCTAGGTTGATGAGGGTGCAGGAGCGGTGGCCGTTGACTTCGTTGAGGGCGAATTTCTGGCGGGTTTTGACGGCTTGCACGAAGTCGGTGACCTGAGGTTCGGGATCGGGCAGGGCGGCGACTTTTTTAGCGAAGTCGGGAATGTCGGACTTGAAGCCTTTCATGATTTTGCCATTTGAGCCGGAGATGAAGGCGGCGTTTTTGTCTTGGTCCGCGCCGTCGAGAATGATTTCGCAGCCATCGGCGTATTTAAGGCGGATGCGACGGAAGGTGCCAACGGCGTCGATATCCTGTTTGGGGGCTTCGGACTCGATTTCGATGGGGCTCTCGTTGTCTTTGCCGAGGATGTATTGCACGGGATCGAGGTAATGCTGGCCCATATCGCCGAGTCCGCCGCCATCATAATCCCAGTAGCCGCGGAAGGTCTGATGGACGCGGTGGGGATGGTAGGGTTTGAAGGGGGCGGGCCCGAGCCAGAAGTTGTAATCCAAGTTGGCGGGGACGGGTTGGGGAGTCAAATTGGTGCGGCCGACCCAGGAGAATTTCCAATCGAAACCGGTGGAGGCGCTGAGGGTGACTTTTAGCGGCCAGCCGAGCATGCCGCTTTGCACGACTTTTTTGATGGGTTTGACGGTGGTGCCCATGCCGTAAAAATCGCTGTCGAAACGGAACCAGGTGTTGAGGCGGAAGATGCGCTTGTGCTTTTTAACGGCAGCCACGACGGCCTCGCCTTCAGCGATGGTGCGCGTCATGGGTTTCTCACACCAGATATCCTTGCCGGCTTTGGCGGCGGCGATGGAGATGAGGGCGTGCCAATGCGGAGGGGTGGGGATGTGGACGATATCGATGTCTTTGCGGGCGATGACTTCGCGCCAATCCTTGTAGGCTTTGGCGTCGGGTCCGGCGGCTTTGAGGGCCTGCGCCAAATGCAGTTCGTCGACATCGCAAACGGCGAGGAGTTTGCAGGCGGTGTTAACGCCGGTGACGTGGCCCATGCCCATGCCGCCGGTGCCGATGACGGCGCGGGTCAGGATCTCGCTGGGCGGGGTGAATCCTGGCCCACCTAGAACATGGCGTGGAACCAAGCTCAGGGTGGCGAAGGTGGCGATGGAGGTTTTAAGGAAATCCCTGCGAGTAAAAGCGTGCTTCTTGTTCATAGGCTGGAATTTAGTCTTGGCCGATCATGGGGGAAAGACAAGCGGTTTGGTGGGGCGGGAAGGAAAGATGAACCACGGACGGGTGGGAAAGACGCGGAGTTAGAGGGGAAGGGATAGGACGGGTAGGGAATTTGATGAGTTTACTTTTCTGGGGTGTCCAGTTTTTCGAGGATTCCGAGGAGCTGGTCGGTGATGCAGGGCCAACTGTATTCGCTTTCGTAGAGGTCGCGGCCTTGGGCGGCGACGTGGTTTCGTTGGGTGGGTTGGTTAACGAGTTGGAGTGCCTTTTGAATGAAGGCGGCGCGATCCTTGGATTCGGCGGAGAAGAAGGCGGAGCTTTCGCGCAATGATTTGCCGGTGGCGGGGCCGAAAGTTGTTAGCACGGGGCGGCCATGGGCGAGTGCGGCCATGAAGGAGCCGCGTCGTTCGGAGACGCCGTCTTTGAAGGGCAGGGTGATGAGGTCGGCGCGGGCCAGCCAGGTTGAGACTTCGGGAGCGGGGAGTGAGCCGAGGTTTAGGAAGGGACCGTGGCCGGAGGGTTTGCATGGACCATGGCCGATCCGTACAAGACGCGCGTTAATTCCTTGGCTTAGAAGGGCTTTGTGGGCATCGACGACCCAGCCAAATTGTTTGAGTGCGTTGACCGCGCCAAAGAAGAGGAGGATGAATTCTTTGGGCGGAAGGTCTTGCAGGAGATCGCGTTGGGGGTGGTGGACGAGGATGTTGGAGGGCGAGGGGAATAGGAAAAGGCGTTTGCCGGGCAACCGGGGTTTCCAGTGGTCGAAGGCGGGTTGGGAAGATAGGCCTATGGCGTCGACTTGTTGGGTCACGGCCAGCCATTGTTGGCGTTGTTGCCAGGCAGAGTAGGCGTGGTTAGGCACGGCTGACCATCTTTTGGCGATTTCGTGGGCCAGAAGCACTTGTTTAATTCCGTAAACCTTCAAGCTTGCCATGGCTTTTTCCAAAGCCCGATTGACTCCGCCGCTTCCGTAATGTTCGGGAACGTATTCCCAAACCACGGTTGTTCGGCGGGGGGTGCTAAGGCCGCTCATAGTGCGGGCAAGGACGGCACGCTCAATGGCATCGTGATCCTGCCAGTTTTGAATGCCCTCATCGCCGGTGGTTAGGACCAGGGTCTTGATGTTTCTGCGCAGGCATTTTTGCAACATGGCAGCGTGATCGGCCACGCCGCCTTGGGTCGGCGGAAACTCGGGCGAGACTATGATGATGGTGCGGTCGTCTGCGGACATGGGATGAAACTTGATGGGGAATTTACAGAAGGGCAGGGAGGAAACAAAGGAGGAAGAAAATCAGGGCCGCCAAAATGGCCTTGATGGATGGGCGGGAGGTCTGTTAAGTCTTAAGGGACGCCTGTGGCCCAAATGAACTCACACTTGACACTTTGCGGATCTGGATGTAAATACATAGTACATACATTGCATGGTCCTTGGATATACAGACACTCTCTGCATGGAGTTTGACTGGAACCAACCGCCCTTCGCTTTTGATCAATCGTTGACACCACGCGATGTTGAAGAGTCTTTCGAAGACCCTTTTGCTGTAAAACTTTTGCCGGATTCGCCTCGGTATGCGGTGCAGTCCCGTTATTTTAACTTGGGCCGGAGTGCGAGCGGGGTAGGGGTCTTTAGTGTGTATCGTACGAACGGAAAGATTTTTCGGGTGCTCAGTGCGCGTCCGTTTGTTCCGGAGGAACAGTACTTGTACCAACGGAAGTTGGATCAAGCACTGGCACCGTAAGTGGTTGAGTATGAATGTTATTTCCAACTGGGAAGAAGTGCCGATCTTCGATAGCGAGGAAGCGGAGGGTACTTTTTGGTTGGAAACGAGGGTGGATGTGAGGTTGATGGAATCAGCGGTGGCCACCTCCGGGGAGGCAACTGATTCAGTGACGATCACCCTGCGAATGGATCCGCGAATGTTGGCACGAATTAAGCGGATCGCTCGGAGTAGATACCTAAATTATCAGAGCATGATCAAACAATGGCTCGGGGAACGGTTAGAGTCGGAACTACGTGATCGATAAAGTAATGAGCGCCCAATCGAAAAACCAACAGAAGCAGCGAATGATCAAGGCATTTACCTTGCTCGAACTGCTCGTGGTGATTTCGATCATTGGTTTGCTGGCTTCGCTGGTGACGGGGATGTCGGGGTTGGCTTCACGCAAAATGCGTGACTACCGCGTGCAGACGGAGTTGCAAAAGCTGATCACGGCCATTGAGAATTACAAATTACAGGTGGGGTATTACCCTCCAGACAATCCCACCATTTACGGGGCGCAGAATTCGACTAATTGGCAGCGGTTGGGGCGCAATGCCCTGCTTTATGAGTTGTCGGGTTGTATTTTCAGCAATACCGGCCCATCTGATGCCACTTTCCGAATTTTGACCAAGTCTGAGACGGTGACTCCCACTCAGCTTAAGACCACGTTGGGTGCCGAGGGTGTGGTCAACTCAGCCAGGCGCTTAAGGGATGTGCCTTTTCGCCAATTCTCTTTCAAGTCCTCGGAATATAAGGAAATTAAGGATTCTGGCGGAGTCTCAATCCTTGCAGTGCCGGTGGAGGGGTTGTTATCCGAAATGTTGGTGGATGTGAATAGTAAGACAACCATTAACCCTTGGCGTTACGACAGTTCCAGCACGAACCGGCATAACCCGGGCGGTTTTGATATTTCGGCGAAGTACATGGTGGGACGTACCAATAAAGAAGTGGGAAACTGGAAAAACTGAGCATGAACCATTTAAGCGAGAAACCTGTTTGCCGTGAGCACGCGGTCCGTTGTTTAATCCCGCGCTCAACCTTTTCACAGAGCGATATTATGAAGCATCAGACTGATTTGTCCCCTATAAAGCGTCGAACGGGTGGATTCACCCTAATTGAATTGCTGGTGGTGATTTCGATCATCGGCATTTTGGCTGGCATGATCTTGCCTGCGTTGTCGAAGGCCAAAGTGACGGCGCAAGTGGCCAAGGCGAGAACTGAGATCACGGCTATTGCTGCAGCCATCACCCAATATCGAAGCGATACCAGTCGCTGGCCAACCTCCAAGAGAACGCGGACTTCCGTGACGGCTTCAGGTCCTGATTTTACATTCGGAACATACCAGTCGTTTTATCCGAGCACGGGGGGGCCTTTCGACACTTTCACCAATAAAAAAAACGTAGGCACGACCATTTTAAATCCTGCTTCAGTGCTATCCAATACGAATAACTCTGAGGTCATGGCCATACTAATGAATGTGAAGGATTGGAAGAATCCTGTGACCGGCAACGCAGAGAATCCCCAAGGACAAAAATATTTGGACCTCAAGTTTGTTAACAACGCCAGGTTGGCGGGGGTTGGGCCTGACGGGGTTTATCGTGATCCGTGGGGTGCGCCTTATATCATCACTTTGGATTTGGATTACGACGATCAATGCCGGGATGCGTTTTACAGTAAAACCGCCGTCTCCAAAGGAAACGATGGCAAGGGGTTAAATGGTTTATTCTCATCCGACCCGACCTTGTCCGATAGGTATGAATCGCGCACGCCTGTCATGGTTTGGTCTCTGGGACCTGATGGGGCAGCCGATAATACAGTCCACGCTGACATCGGTTTGAACAAGGACAACATCACCAACTGGAAATAATCATGCGTACCGCAGCTACTCCATTCACGTTCCTCGCCCGACCATTGAGGTCTACGGCAGAGCTGCGTCACGTGGCTGCGTTCACCCTGATAGAATTGCTGGTGGTAATTGCCATTATCGGGGTGCTGGCGAGCATCGGCATCCCGGCCTTGAAAGGTTTTGGGTCATCGAATGCGGTCTCGGCTGCCACTCGGCAGTTGATGGACGACATGTCGCTGGCGCGTCAGACGGCGTTGAACAACCGGTCGGAAGTATTGATGGTCTTTGTGCCTCCCATGACGCAGGTCGATTCAGCCAACTTAAAGCTCCAGCTGACTACCAACACCATTGAGATTCTTCAACTCACGCATTTAACCAATGCGCAATACAGCAGTTACGCTCTTTACGCCAAGCGCACCATGGGCGATCAGCCTGGAGCGAAAAACGGACGTTATTTGACTCCATGGCGCAGCCTGCCGGAAGGGGTGTTTATTGCGACCAACGAATTTACCGTATTGAATGACAATATTTGGAAGGCCGTTCCGAACCTTACCAACCGCCCCCTTCACTACGTGTCGCTGCCTTTCCCTTCGCAGAACGGCGTGCCGTTTCCTCTGCCGACTATTTCATTCAACTTTCAAGGACAGCTTTCGGCACAGGGTGATGAGTATCTGATGCTCACACGCGGCAGTCTCGTGTACTCGACTGCACCGGGCAACCCACCGCTGCCGATTGCCCCTGAAGTTGTGGAAACCCCTAAAAACAACACGCGCAGCAACAACGTCATCCGGATTGACTGGCTGACAGGGCGCGCCCGAGCGGAGAAACTTCCATGACGATTCACCCGCTCAATCCCTCCCTGAAAGCCCGCTCCGGCGAGCGCGCTTTCACCATGATCGAGATCGCGTTGAGTCTCGCGATTGTGGCGTTCGCTTTGGTGGCCATTATGGGTGTGTTGCCGGCGGGGATCAACGTGCAGAAGGATAATCGTGAGGATACCCTCATGAAAAGTGAGGCGCAGTATTTTCTCGATGCCCTTCGCAGCGGCGCGCACGGGATTGATGATTTGACGAACTTCGTCCAGGAAGTTCGGCGTGAACAGCTCAATCCTCTTGGTAAAACCAACGTAAAGGGGACCGCCACTTGGACTCCGGGATACTTGGATGGTGAGCGGATCATTGGGGCGCTTCTGGTCAAGGACAGGTTCACTTTTAACGGCGCCGGTGAAACCAATTTCAACCGGGCATTTGCCTTGGTGCGGCCCATTAACGGAGCGGCGGCTGAGAAGGTGAAAATTACGAGCCAGGCAGGGTTTCGCTACAAGGTCGAGGCGGATTTGGTGCCTGCATATTCCCGGACTTCATCGAACACATTTTCCACCAATTTTTCCAGCACGTTCAACCCAGCATTTTTCAACAATCTCGCTTACAGCAACCGCATGGTGAGCTCGCTCTACGAACTTCGGGTCACGGTGAGCTGGCCGGTCTTTGAGCGCGGTGCCAATAATTGGTCGGTGGGCAACAGCCGCAAAACACTTTCGGCATTGGTCTCAGGAAATGTCACCACGGGCTTCATCACTTTTGCCGGCGTGACGGAGCCGATGATCCTCTCCTCTCTTAACCCCAACCAATTTTGAGTCTCATGCGGATCACCCTCAAACCCACTGCGCAACCGGCCAAGTTGCGGCGGGCGTTCACTGTCACAGAGTTGATGGTGGCGATAGGTTTGATGTCCCTGATTATTTTGGTTTTGTACTCGGTGTTTAACCAGACGCAGAAAGCGATGCGGCACAACGAGGCGCAGAACGATATTTCGGAGAAATCCCGCGCGGTGATGGAGTTGGTTACGCGGGAATTGGAGCAGATGGTGGCAAGCAGGGCCTCAGCGCAGGAAAATCTAAACATCAGCCCGGCGCAATTGCCCGAGTTTACGACTACTTACACCAACCCTCTCGATAATTCGATTCAGACGAATGTTCTGAACGATCTGTTTTTTCTGACCCGCACCTCCACCAATTGGGGTGCGATTGGTTACCGGGTGCTTAACTCCCGGGACGGGGTGGGAACGTTGATCCGGTTTTCGCCAGAACCGCAGCATCTGCTGCCCAGCAGCAATTTCTTTCTAAAGCAGTTCCAAACCATTTCCACGAATTCCACATCCGCCTCGAATATGCATTACGTGGCGGAGGGCTTGGTGCATTTTAAGATCATCCCCGTGGATCAGGACGGCCGGCGTTTTCGCTGGGATTCCACCAACCTCCTGCTTTCCTCTCAAAATCTTCTGGTCCTCACCAACGCCAGCCCCAAACGTTACACGCAACCCAACCGTTATACGCCGCCTTTTGTTGCCCGAACGACCATTGGGGGCACTATCATTAAAGATACCGGCATAAATGGCACCACTGCCACGAATTTGGCCGACGCAAATATCATCATCGGCCAACTGCTATCCGTAGGACCTGAGAGCACGGCCACCTTCCGTAGCAACGCGCTGCCTGCGTATGTCCAGGTGGAGATAGGTTTGCTGGAGCCGGATGTGGTCCGCCAATACAACCAGATGGTGGCCGATAGCAACCCCCGGGCGGGGTCTTACGTTCGGGCCCGTCTCAGCCGCACGCAACTTTACCGCCAGATAGTAACGATCCGCCAGTTTACACCATGAACCGCCAGTCTCAACGGGGCATCGCTCTTGTCATCACGCTCGTCATGCTCAGCGTCGTGACTTTCATGGCTGTGGTGTTTCTTGCCCTCAGCCGCCGCGAACGTGTTTCGGTGAAGGTCAGCGAGGATCAGGCGACGGCCAAGCTGATGGCTGAATCCGCCCTGGCACGCGCCCAGGCCCAAGCCGTGGCAACCATCCGCGCGTACAACAATCCCCTCGCATACGATCTTTTTGTTTCGACCAATTACATCAATGGTCAGGGATTCAAGCCGGGCGTGGTCAACCCCACCAACGTCAGCTACACCTACGCTAGTGGCGCCCCATTGAACCGGGCCGATCAGTTGCAAAATGTGGCCAACCTTCAGATTGACCCACGTCCTCCGGTTTACCTGCCTGTTAAGGGAGCCACCACCAATGATTTTCGTTTCTATCTGGATTTCAACCGCAACGGATATTTTGAGCCGAACGGTCTCCGCACGGAATTAGATCGTTTCGGCTCTCCCGTGAAACAGATCTCCGCTGGCGGCACGAAAACGGTGTTGAGTCCATTGGTGGGTGATCCGGAGTGGATTGGCGTTTTGGAGCATCCTGATTTTCCCCACTCTGAGACCAACCGGTTTGTGGGGCGCTACGCTTTTATTGTGCTGCCTGCGGGGAAAACCTTGGATTTGAACTACATTCATAATCAGGCCAATACGACCGTTGATCCAATGAACACCTTGTCAGCGAGTGCCTATGCGCGCAATCAAGGTGTGGGGTCATGGGAGTTAAATCTGGCGGGATTTTTCCGCGGGCTTAATACCAATATTTGGGGGAACGCCAGTTACCAAGGCTACGACCCGCTTGTGGGTAAACCTGGCACGGGCAAGGCATTTGATGAGGCTTTTGGGGTTCTTTCTTATCGCTACAATGGCAGTCGAGCCAATCTTTTGACCATGGCCAAGAATTTTTCCGGCCCTGCGGCCAGCGGGTTCGACCGTGACCGCGTCGATTCCTACAGTGACGGTCCTTTCACTCGCTACAGAGGGCCTGGGACTTCAAGTGACTTTGATAACGACATTTCAACTGTCCGCCGCTGGTCCGGTAGTGACAATTATTTTGTCTTCAATGACGTTCAGGAGATTTTGAGCGCTAAGACTATTCCGGGCTATAATCTGATCAAAACTGATTTAGACCGGGCGGGAACCAATTCCCAGAGCACCTACGACCGTTACACGTTCTACCGTTATCTTGCATCCATGGGCGTGGATTCGCCGCCGACCATTGGTAACTTGGTTCACTTGAACTACACCAATGCACCGGGAAAAATTGGGACGAATCTCGTGCCTTGGACGCGGAACGAATCGTTTGTGGGGACCACCAAAACGAACGATTTCTTCCTGTATGCAGCTGATGCGATGCTCCGCAAAAGTGTGACGCTCACGAAGTTTACAGTCACTAATAATTTTTTTACTACTTTTCAGTGGACGAACTTCATGATTGAAAACGATCCCTACACCCAGGTTCGTTCGAACATTAACATCACCAACATTCAGATTTACCACGTCCCCCCTCGCACCAATCTTGCCGGGACGAGCAACGAGTACACCGCTCCGGTCCATCGTTTTTTGCAGGTTGCGGCGAATATTTACGACAACATGACCAACCGGGGTACGAGTTATCCGTACCTGCCTTCTGTTTATCGCCCTATTTACCGGGGTACAGCCACCAACGTGACAATTGCCGGGTGGGTGCAGGAGAAAGGGTCAGCCTTTCTTACCAACTCGCTCTGGCGTGAGGCTGCTACTTTGATTGATGACCAAGGCACTCCGAACGGACGACTTTGGACCAATGTGATGGTTTACGGGCAACCGCTGGTGATTGGGGCCAAGAAAGGCTATCCCAATTTCAACGAGTTTTCGGTGGAGACCTTCGCGCAGGTGACGCGCAAGCTGGAGCTTAGCAGGCCGGCCACCAACGCTGCGGTAAATACGACCAACCAAATGTATCTGCTGGGCATCAGCAACGTGTTTGGCATTGAAGCTTGGAACTCCTATATCAAAACATTCCCTCGCGCCTTGCGCATTCATGCGCAGATTGATGTGGGGATGGCGTTGAGCAACGGGATTGCCCCCGCTGTTGCCACTCGGGTTTTCCCATTGACGCAGAGCAAGACTTTGTCACTTATCACCAATCTGACTCTTAACGCCAACTCTTGGGAGCCATCCGTCGACAGACTCAATCCGCTATTGACGCCAATCATCACCAATGGTTTCCGAATACCATTGTTTACCAATCAGGTGTTCCTTCCCGACATGGTGTTCCTGAACAATTCCCCATGGTTTCAGACTGGAACACTCACCGGATTCTCGAAAACAACGCGAGTGCCTGACTGGCATCTCTATCTCACTAACCGGGTCATTTACTGGGCTGTGGACACACTGTCGGGTGCCATTGTGGATTTCGTCAACCTCGACAAGCTCTCGGTGCAGACCGACATCTCTGATGCTTTGGGGCTTAAACGCAGTGAATCAAGCGTATTAACCAGTACAGCTGACTTGCCACAAGGGGAGAGCGCATTTTGGAATTTCGAACTCACCAATGGCATCTCCAAAGGCGCATTGGCCCAAATCGCTACCTCTATCGACACCACAAACCAAGGTACTTTTTGGAGGAGTTACAGTGCGCAGATTGGTGACAAGCCCGGGTCTGTTGGGACATTTCGAGATTTTTTGGGATTGGCGAACACGGTGAAATTGACTGCTGTAGAATCGAATCAGGTCAAGAATGCACTCGTACACCAAGCACCTTTCTCACCCGTGCGGAAATTGCGGAGGAGGAATATCTGGCAGCCCAATGATCCATTGGTCCACTACATGGAAGCTGATCTTAGAGATCCAAGCGTACTCTCGGACTTTGTCAAACCCAACGATAATGCGGTTCTCAAAAACCAAAGTTTGCGCCATCTCAGCACGCGCTATTTCCCTTGGGGTGTACCCCCTGGCAAGGAAGCGACCGCCCAATCTACTCCGGGCTATTTTGATCCACTTTTCCGGGATGTCGGAGTGGTAAACTCTGATAGCTGGGAATTCCCCATCAGCACGGTCACGAGCAATTTCTTTGTCTTTCCTTCCTTGGGTGCGCTGGGTGCGGTTCATCGGGGAACGCCGTGGCAGACCATTTTTCTTAAGTCGGATTACAGTTCAGTTTACGGTGTTAATAACTCAAGGAGCAAAGATGTTTGGACTACTCGTTGGGCAAATCATAGTGCCAATTATCCGTCGCATGACTGGAACTTGGTGGGTCTCTTCACGGCAGCGATTAACGAGAATGCGGCGCGCGGGTTGATGTCAGTGAATCAAACGAACGCTGCTGCGTGGAATGCCTTGTTGGCCGGTGTTCAGGTTATTACGAACACCTTGAGTGCGGCAGCCGAACTTGGACGCAATTCCCCCACCTACGCAGACCTGATCATCTCACCTTCGTCGCCCCAGATGTCGAACATTGTTTCTACCGTGGTCGGCGCGAAGAATTCCTTCCCGGGAGGAACTTTTCCAAATTTGGGATCGGTCCTTTCGGCTTCAGGACTTTCGTTTGGGTCGCCCTATGTTAATTTGAAGGTGGGATTGAATGACCAAACTTTGGAGGCGATTCCACGCCAGATCCTTGGCTTGATGCGTGTGGATGAGCCGAGGTTTGTGATTTACGCCTACGGGCAGTCTTTAAAACCGGCGGAGCGTTCGTTGACCACGCAGGTTAATTTTTACAATCTTTGCACGAATTATCAGGTTAGCGGAGAGTTTATCTCGAAGACTGTTTTGAGGATTGAGCCGACACCAGGGGGACTCAGTCAACCCATTCGCACCATTGTGGAGAGTTACAATATCCTTCCCCCGGCCGAATAGAATGAACCCCTACCGCCAAATTCGATTCAATACTCCGGAAGCGATCATGGGGTTGATCAGCACAGTCGATATTTTTAGTGTCCGTATTTGTTAGTTGTTATGCGTTTCACAGCGAGAACATGGGCAATACTCAGCGTGATCCTCTTCACGGGAGGATTTTACAGCTGGTACACCGGCAACCAGATTCAGGCTCGGCGCAAGGCCGTGCTTGAGCAGGGCACAGTCGGTGCGACAAATCCCGCTTCGGGCGGGGTGCTCACCAATCTGTTTAGTACGGCCGCCTTTGGAAGCTCAGCCTCCAAGGGCCCGCTGCTGACAAGTCTGCGTGTTGCCAACACCTCACAATCCATTCGCAAGCTTTCGGTTAGCGACACAGCCCTTCTGCTGCGCAATGCATTGATTGATACCTCCACTGGAGAAACTCCTGAAATTCCTGAGCAACTTCGCACCGAAGGTGAAGCCTCGTCCTATGTTGTACAGGCCAAAGGAGTCGTGACCGCCGCATTCCGTAAAACGCTGCGTGATCATGGTGCTGAACTGGTTTCTTACATTCCAAACAACGCCTATCTGGTTCGCATTGACCCTGCTCAGGTGGAAGCGTTGCGCACGGAGGCCGGGGTGGGTGCCATGGTGGTTTTTGAGCCTTACTACAAATTAGCCGGCAAACTTTTGCAGCAAGCGGTGGACGATGTGCCCATTGCGCCCGACGCAGTGTATCGGCTGACTCTCTTCGCAGGCCAGGAGGATGTGGCTCGGGAATGGTTTGAGAATCAGGGCGGGGAAGTGCTGGCTGTGGATCGTTCGCCTTTTGGTCCCCAATTGGTGGTGCGCCCCCCTTCAGTTCCGCTGGCGAACCTGGCGCGGCTGGATTCCGTGCAATGGGTGGAGCAGCAGAGGGTTCGCGTGTCGGCAAATGATTTGACTCGTGTGTATCTTGGCGTTTCAGCGGATCAAACCAACACCACCAATTTCCTCGGCCTGACGGGCGACAAGATCGTGGTAAACATCAACGATTTTGGTTTCGACACCAATTACGCCGCTTTGAAGGACCGGTTTTTGCTGGGTGGGCCCATCCTGCCGACGAACAATGCTAGTCACGGTACTTTTGTGGCCGTGACATTGGCGGGTGATGGCGCTGGTTCGGACACGGTAACCAATCTGTCTGGATCACCGACCAACGGGATCAACCTGCGAGGCATTGCTGACAAGGCCAAACTGTTTGCCCTGCCTTTGATTGACAGAGGCAATGTGCATGATTTTGTCACAGATGCCTGGCTCCAGCATACGGCTGCGGCGACCAATTACGTCGTGCTGACCAACAGGGGGCCGATGATTTCCAACAACAGCTGGGTTTACGAAAATTCAGGAGAGTACGATTCGGCGGCGGCACGCTACGATTCGGCTGTGCGCGACAGTCTTCCGGAAGTCAATGGACCGCAGGGCATGGTGTTTCTATTCCCAGCGGGCAACAACGGCGATGGCAACGAAGAAGGAACGGGTGGCGAATCAGATTCCATCCGATCCCCCGCCACAGCCAAGAATGTGATCACGGTGGGAGCGGTGGAGCAGTTTCGGAACATGACCAACAGCTATGTCGTGACCAACATCGTCAAGGATGAGGATTCCGGCACGCTGTTCACCAACGTCGTGACGAACACACCGTTCCTGAAATTGAGCGATTCCTCTTCTGAAGTGGCTTCATTCTCAAGCCGCGGCAATGTGGGTATCGGCGTGGAAGGTGAATTCGGACGGTTCAAACCGGACGTGGTCGCGCCAGGCACCATGATCGTTTCAGGCCGCTCCAAGGATTTCAAATTGGAGGAGAGATTTGACACGAATAGCGTGATTTACCCCGTTTTGTCCAATATCGACAAGACTTTGGGCGAATACCGCATGGAAAGCGGCACCAGCTTTGCCGTGCCGGGTGTGTCGGGTTTGCTGGTGCTGATGCAGGAATTTTTTGAGCACACGCTGCCAGTTGCATTAAGGCGAAGCCTTAGCCCGGCGCTTTCCAAAGCGCTGTTGATCAACGGCAGCCGGTCTGTGAATGGCCAGTATTCATTGGAGACCAAGCCGGGGATCAACTATCAAGGTTGGGGTTCGCCCAGCCTGCCGAGGATTCTCAGCACCAACATGCTTACCTTGCCTGAGGCAAGCTGGCCTTTGAGGATCATCGACCAAAGTGCCTCCAACGCCTTGGCCACCGGCCAGAGCCGCACTTGGAACGTTGTGCTTAGCGAGGAGGCAAGCCGTTTGCCTTTGCGTTTCACTTTGGTCTGGACCGATCCCCCGGGAAATCCCGGTGCGGGCATCAAGCTGGTTAACGATCTCGATCTAATCGTGACCAACCTTGATGTGGAAGGGGTGTTCATTGGCAATGATTTTGGGAATAGCAGCGATTTCGTTTTTGCCCGCGAGTATGTGGACAGTGAGAATGATGACGTGTACGACAAGGTGAACAACGTCGAAAACATCTTCATTCAGGATCCCTCGCTCTATGGTACCAACTTCACCGTGACCGTCCGCGCGCGCCGTGTGAATGTGAACGCCATTGGCGATTTCTTCGCCGAGCATACGCCGGACAACCTCAGCACGAATGATGTCGTGCAGGATTTTGCCTTGGTTATGTCCACCGATCTGATTAACACCACCAATGTTTTCACGATCACGAAAGCCGTTCCATTTCCTGTGCTTACTGACACCCACCTGCCACCAACAACCATGACCAACGGGTTGCCGCTTTTCGAGCAGCGGGTTGGGGCCAATGCCACTTTGGTCAGCACCAACGGCATCACCAACCAATGGCATTTCTTTGTTTTCACCAACCTCTATATTCCCAACGGTCTCACGGACATCACGAATGGTTCCAACGTTGCATTCGCCATTTTCAACCCGCCCAACTTATCGACGCCCCGCGTGTTGGATGCAGATCTCGATTTGTATGTTTCACGTGACAGCAACCTTTTCAGTTTGAATCCGGTGTTTCTGGCCTCTTCGGCGGTGGATCGCTCGGTTGAACGGGGAGGCGAGGAGTTGCTGGTCTACAGCAACGGAACGCCGAAGGATGTTTTCTACGTGGCCGTAAAATCAGAAGACCAAAAAGCGGCTGAGTTCTCCATCCTTTCCATCTCCAGTGATTCGCTTTTTGAACGCGATGGGCCGAATGGAAGCCGCATTTTGACGGGATTTCCAGGAGCCGCATATATTCCGGATGGGTCTGGCTACAGACCGAGGGCGGGTATTGTGATGGCAGTGGGGCTTAGCAGTTTCAGAGCGCGCAGAGTGGTGGTGACCAACGATATCACCCATCAATTGCTGGGCGATCTGGTTGGTGTGCTGCGGCACAACCGTCATTCCGTCACGCTCAACAACCATACCTTGAACAACGGTCAGTTCGAAGGTTTTACGCGTCTCATTTACAATGACTCAGGTGTGACGGTCGATACTCCCAACAGCATCGTTTCGGACGGTCCCGGCTCGTTAAGGAATTTTTTGGGAATACCCATGACAGGGGCTTGGATCTTGGCTGAAATTGACAATCAACCCGTGCATACCGGTCGTGTGTCTCAGGTGTCGATTCGGGTGGATCCTCTTCCGCCCAGTCTGAAGGATGGAATACTCATCAGCGGAGTGCTCGATGAAGGCGGGACTATTTGTTATCCGGTGGATGTGCCTGCCGGGGTGACCAACCTCATTTTGCGACTCACTCAAAAGGATGTAGCACCCCTGCCATTGAGGATGTACATCAAGAAAGACGATCTTCCCACTGCCACAATCAATGATGGCGTCGCCACGGCCATCACCCCCGGCAATTATGAATTGCAGGTTGGTTTGACCAACAATCCCCCCATCTCACCGGGTACTTGGTACGTTTGCATCGACAATCCCAACACCATCCCAGTGGGGTATGATCTGCTGGCGTTGTTTGAGTACGGAGCGGAAGGGGATAATCAATATACTCGCGTGGTGGGTGGTTTTGGAATCACCGATGAGGCGTTCACCACGGGTTCCATTTTTCAGCCTCGCGACACCGTTGTGGCTGGAACAAGAGTCGGCCTTCGCGTAGATCACTCACGCGTGTCAGACCTCAGCATTCATTTGATTACTCCACAGGGAACAAGGCTTCTGCTGATGGAGAACCGGGGCGGCACCAATGAGTTTGGTTTGGGTTCCGTGTTTACCAACTCCTTTGGCAACTTGGAGAATTCTTACTTTACCTTGAGCGACAGTGAATTTGTCACCACTCCGGTCAAATTCCTGAAACCGCCTTTTGCTGATTTCGGGACTAATCGCGGACAGGTTTTCTTCAACGGTTTCGAGGGGGCTGCTCCTGGCATTTATTCGGTGGGCGAGAACCTTGATGGCTGGGTTGTGAAGAGCAACAAGGTTAATGTGATCGGAGCTGCTGCTTTGGCCGCTTCCGGAAACAATAGCGTTTCTTTGGGCAGCGGTGCCATCACAACCAACCTTCCGACTGAGCCGGGTCGTCCCTACCAACTGCGTTTTAAACACCGGTTGGCGCCTGTAATTCCGTTGTTCAGCACCGGCAAAAATGCGACTAATACAGACCTTTTACAGGGGCAGGCTGACTTGCATTATTTTCTGGCAAGTTCCGCTGATCCAAAAATTCCGCTGGGAACTCCCGTGGTTGCGGCGGCTGCAAGCTATTGGATTGCCAATGACGCAAAGTCACAGTGGATCACCCCCAAGGGTTATCATCTCCTTTCCGCAAACCCCGGCGTTTATACTTATCGGACCTCGTTTACCCTCACAGGCGATCCGTTGAACGCGCGCATAACTGGGATTTGGGCCGCTGACAACGGGGGATTTGATATTTTGGTGAACGGTAAATCCACTCGGATCGCCGGCTCGGGACACACAGTATTCAATGCCCCCATCCTCACATCAACGAACCTCATCCTCGGCCTGAACACCATGGATTTGGTGACCACCAACGCGGGTGCGCCCACAGGCGTTCGCGCTCAGCTTCAGTTGCAGACCCGTAGTACGGCTACCGCCGGTTTCAGCAATGTGGTTTATGCCTTGCCGGTCAATTCGGCTGGAAGTTTTCCCGGCTCGTTCGCCTTGGAACTCGAAGGTTCGTTTACGAATACTTATGCCTCTGCAGCTGATTACCGGACGGTGACGATCAACTTCTTCGCTGCGGCCACCAATCAGTCTCTGACGTTTGCCAGTTTGTTGAACGGTCTGGCTCAAATTGATGACGTCGAGTTGATCGATACTGGAACTGTTTTTGCCAAGCCCGAGGAACCGTTTGAATTGATCAATGGCGAATTAGCCAAGGGCATCTGGAGGCTGGAGGTCGAGGACTTCCGCACGGGCGCTCCTCTCGGTGATGGTGTGGTGGTTTCATGGAGGCTTGAGCTGGATGTCTCACCCGCATTCCCACCCTCGGAAATAATGCGAAACGGAGCCACCTATCCCACCACTCTGAATAATCAGAGCCTGACCAATCCCCCTTCGACTTTCATTCCAGGACGCGTTGCCAAGAACGAGGTTCAGTATTTTTATATTCCATATTGTTCGAACTCCACTGATCTGTTTGTGACCTTGATCGGGAGTAATAATTTTGGCGGATTGGTCATGTACGCCGATCACTCGGGTTTCCCCACGGGAAATCCCCTGACCGATGATTACGTGCCTTTGTTGAACAATCAAAATTTCCCCAGCACCAACGGGGCGGCCACCTTGCACATCACGGATCTGCGCCCCTATGGCGCACCGCTGAACCCAGCCGAGCCAATCATGTTCGTGGCCGTTGCGAATCAGTTTGTTGATTCCACAAATTATTTCACACTTCGTGTGGATTATGATGGCATCTGCTCTGCACCCTTCCTGTTCGCCCTCGCTTCAGGGCAAACGAACAGTCTGGCGGTCAGCAGCGCGACGGCGAACGGAGTGGCCGGGCGACAACAGTTGACGTTCAATGTTGGCCCCGAATCCACAACGGCAAGCCTCGCGCTAAGGGCCGGGGACCAATCCACGCTTCTGGCGACGCTTCAAGGTCCTGTTGAAGGTGGACCGCAACTAACAACTTATTTTGAGATAGGGGGTGGGGTTCCCTTCGTTGTGATGCTTTCAGCAGGTAGCAGCACCGCTCCCATTCGGCCTGGCACTTATATCGTGACGGTTGATAACCCTGTTGAAACGCCAACGCTTTTGACGGCATCGTACCAGGAAAGTGATCCCGCCGGCGGTAACCCGCCTCTGGATTTGAACATCCCCCAAACCTTCACCATCCGTGCCGATAGCCTGGCTCAGCGTGATGTCTCGGTTGGCTCGAATCCATCCCGCCTCGTGTTTGAGGTGGCTGGACGCCCGCCCGGTGTGGATATCCAAGTCATGCGCCTTGAGGATGGTGTGAAGATGGTCTCGTATAACGGACAGCCTTTGGTGTGGACCATTTTGAACTCACAAGGCTCTTTGAATGGCACTTACCGCGTCACTGTAATCAATAATACCGGAGCACCTGCAGATGTAACGCTGCTGGCGAGTCAGCCTGATTCCTCTGGAATGGTGGTCTCGGTCGAGCCCCTGCAACTTGGGATCAGTGCTGATCAGCGCACTCTTTCATTCTTGAGCTTGGTAGGCGAACGTTACTCACTCGAATCCTCTACTGATCTCACCGGCTGGCTAGGGGTCAGTTCCGTCACGGCCACCAGCGGGCGGACTAGTATCTCACTGCCTTCACCGGAATCGACAGTCCAGTTCTTCCGTCTACAAAAGGTGGCTCCCCAATAAAAAGGGCCTTGGCTGCGGCCAGGCCCTCCACACAGAATCGATTGTTGTCACGAAGTCCTCCTTGCATTATTGCTTGAGGATATCATGCACCTCCCATAATGCGGCGCGCCCGCCCAGTGTCACTTTCCGGCGAGAGGGAGGCGTTGATGGTTGCTGATCTTATGGGGGTTTCCATACAACGCCAGCCTCTGGCCCGGAACTTGCGCGGTCTGCGCGGGTTTGGTTTTTATTTGGTGTTGATCTTGGTTGTGGGGGGTGCATCCCATGCTGCGGATCTGGCGGCGAAAGGAAAAACTTCGGATGGGGCATCCAATATTTGGTCGCTTCAACCTTTGGTGAAACCAGCCGCGCCGTTGGGCGAGGCTAACCCGGTGGACGCATTTGTCCGCGCCACCCTGCGAGCCAAAGGATTAAGGCCAAGCCCACCCGCTGACAAACGCACCCTGATTCGTCGGGTCTATTTTGATTTGACCGGGCTGCCGCCGTCACCGGCAGAGGTCGAGGCATTCATTAAGGATGGGAGCGCGGACGCGTACGGCAAGGTGGTGGATCGATTGCTTGATTCGCCGCGTTATGGGGAGCGCTGGGCGCGGCACTGGCTTGATGTGGTTCACTACGGCGAGACGCATGGCTACGACAAGGATCAGCCTCGTCCCAATGCCTGGCCCTATCGCGACTATGTGATACGCGCCTTCAATTCCGATAAGCCTTACGCACGGTTTGTGCGCGAGCAGGTGGCGGGCGATGCGCTTTTTCCCGGCACTCAGGATGGGATTGAAGCTCTGGGTTTCATTGCCGCTGGTCCATGGGATTTTATTGGCCATGCCGAAGTGCCCGAAACGAAGATTGATGGAAAGATCGCCCGGCATCTAGATCGGGACGATATGGTGGCCAACACCATCAACACTTTTTGCTCGGCAACAGTTCACTGCGCCCAATGCCACAACCACAAATTCGATCCCATTAGTCAGGAGGATTATTATTCGTTGCAGGCGGTGTTTGCTGCGGTGGATCGGGCTGATAAAATTTATGACCTGGACCCTGCGGTGGGGCGAGCGCGCGGGGAGTTGGAAAGCAAAAGAACCAATTTTATCAGCCGCCGCGATGCCCTGAACGCAAAAATCATGGAGCAGGTTGGAAGTTCTTTAGCCGCTTTAGACGAGAAAATTTCCGCTGCCTCCAAAACCTCCACATCCATGCCGAGTGAGGCTTATGGCTATCATTCGGCCATTAGTTTGGAGCAGAACGCGCGCAAATGGGTTCAGGTCGATTTGGGCGAATCGATGGCGCTCGAAAAAATTGTGCTCGCTCCGTGTCACGATGATTTCAACGGCATCGGCGACGGATTCGGTTTCCCGCTTCGTTACACAGTGCAGTTGGCCGAAGAGCCGGAGTTCCATGAAGGGGCTTCGATGGTGGCGGATTTCAGTGCCGCAGACGTCACCGCACCGGGAGTCTCGCTGCAATCACACAACTGTTCCGGCCGCAAAGGTCGTTACGTGCGGGTCACGGCCACTCGCCTTGCTCCACGCATGGGGGATTTCATTTTTGCACTGGCCGAACTTCAGGCTTTTGGCGAAGCGGGGGTGAACCGTGCACTGGCTGCGAAGGTGACCGCCGCCGACAGTATCGAGGCGGGTCCGCGTTGGAGCATGTCCAACTTGACCGATGGGATCTATCCTTCGAAGAAATCGGCTACCCCAGCTGTACTCGCCGCCCTTAAAGAGGAGAAGGCGAGGTTGGTTCGCAAGAGCGTCGCTGCTGCAGTGCTCGTGGAGTTGTCCGAGGTGGAGGCGTCCTTGACCAACAATGCTGGGCAATTGGGCAAACTTACTCCAGCGAGCCGGGTTTATTCAGGAACGGTGTATCAGGGGAGTGGAGCCTTCTCGGGCACAGGCGGCGCAGGCGGAAAGCCGCGAGTCATCCGCATGCTGGCGCGCGGGGATGTGCGCAAGCCAGGACGCGAGGTTCCTCCCGGCTCACTCAGTTGTGTGTCAGCTCTTCCTTCACGCTTTGATATCCCCGAAACTTCCCCCGAGTCGGCGCGCCGCGCTGCCCTGGCCAATTGGTTGGTGGATAACCGCAATCCGCTGACCTGGCGGAGCGTCGTGAATCGAGTCTGGCAGTATCATTTCGGTCGGGCCATTGTGGATTCTCCAAACGATTTTGGGCGGATGGGCCAGTTGCCAACTCATCCCGAATTGCTTGATTGGCTGGCCGTCACTTTTCGCGATGATTTTCAAGGTTCATTCAAACGCCTGCACAGGCTCATCGTCACCAGCAAGACTTACTGCCAGCGCTCGGATATCATCGAGAAAACCTCCGTGGAGATTGATTCGGAGAACCACCTTCTCTGGCGTATGAACCGTAGGAAGCTGGAGGCCGAGGCCATGCGCGATACGCTTCTCACGCTGGCAGGCAGGATGGATTTTAAAATGGGCGGGCCCAGTTTTCAGGACTTTGTGGTGACCCATCCCGAACATTCGCCGCACTATGAATATCAATTGGCTGACATGGAAAACCCGGCCTTGCACCGTCGGTCCATTTATCGGTTTATCGTCCGCAGCCAGCAGCAGCCTTGGATGGCCGCTCTTGATTGCGCCGATCCTTCCATGCTGGTGGAAAAGCGAAACCAGACCCTTACCCCATTGCAGGCTCTCGCCCAATTGAACAACCAACTGAGCGTGGTGATGGCGGCCCACTTTTCGGAGAGGGTGGCGGCAGATGTCGGCTCGGAGCCGAAACGTCAAATCCAGCGGGCCTTTCAACTGGCGTTCCAGCGCGCTCCTCGTGCGTCTGAGCTTCAACCATTGATTCGCTATGCTGAGACTCATGGCCTGGCCAACGCCTGCAGGCTTATCGTGAACCTGAACGAATTTGCCTTCATCGACTGATGTGCATGAGCAAATATCACTCATTTCAAAATCGATTTGCAGCCACCCGCCCGGTTTCGCGCAGAGAATTTCTTTGGTCCAGCGGTGGAGGCTTGGGAGGCATTGCGCTGGCTTCAATATTAGGTCAGGAAAGTCTGCTGGCTGCGACTTCTCCGAGGATGCTGACCGGCAGGCTGCATCATCCCGCCCGGGCCAAACGAGTGGTTCAATTATTCATGGCCGGTGCCGCAAGTCACATTGATCTCTTTGATTACAAACCCGAGTTAATCAAGCGGCACGGGGAGAAGTCCGAGTTTGGCGAACCGGTGGAAGCGTTTCAAGACGGTCTCGGTCCTTGGAAGGCGCCTGTCTGGCCCTTCAAACCTTACGGCAAGTCCGGTAAGATGCTGGGCGAGGTGGTTGAGGAGATCGGGAGTGTGGTGGATGAGATTGCTTGGGTGCATAATCTGGTGGGTAAGACAGGGGTGCATTCGCAGGGCACTCTGCTCCAAACCACAGGATTTAACCGCCCAGGATTCCCCGGTATGGGAAGCTGGGTTAGTTATGGTTTGGGTTCCCTTAATGATAACCTTCCAACTTTTGTAGTACTGCCAGACCACCGTGGGCTGGCTTCCAACGGGACCAAGAATTGGGATTCTGCGTTCTTGGCCGCCCAGCATCAGGGGACGGTCATCTATCCTGGTTCAGAGACGCCCATCTCCGATCTTTTTCCGGACAAGCGTGGCTCTTACATCACCCCTGCAAGTGATGCCGGAGCCGCCACGTTGCTCAGCAGTTTGAATCGAGAGCATGCCACCACTCGTCAGGGTGATGAGCGCCTTGATTCACGCATTAGGAGCTATGAACTCGCAGCGCGTATGCAACTGGCTGCTCCCGAAGCGCTCGATATTTCGAAGGAAAGCGCAGCCACGCTGGAGATGTACGGCATCCGGAACGATATCAAAACGTGGCCAAAGGAAATCAACGCTCCAGAGGAGATGGATTACTTCGGGCGCAAATGCCTCGCTGCCCGCCGCCTTTTGGAACGTGGGGTTCGTTTTGTGCAGGTTTGGAGCGGCAACGACAATGGCTTCCCGCGCCGAAACTGGGATTCACATGAGGATGTGGAACGAGATCACGGCCCCCTGGCTCGAGGGTTTGCCAAGGGAGCCTCAGCGCTGATACGCGACCTCAAGCAGCGTGGTTTACTGGATGATACCATTATCCTATGGACCACTGAATTTGGACGCATGCCGAGCACGCAGGGAGGGAAGGGCAGGGATCACAACCCCTATTGTTTTACCAACTGGCTTTGCGGAGGCGGGATTAAGGGGGGAGTGGTCACCGGAGAAAGCGATCAGTGGGGTTACAAACCTCTGGATCGCAGCAAGGGAACTGAGGTCTACGACATTCACGCCACCATCCTGCACCTTCTTGGTATTGACCATGAAAAACTTACTTTTCGAAATAATGGTATCGACCGTCGGCTCACCGACGTCCATGGTGAGGTGATCACAAAACTACTGGTATGATCTAGGTCCGCCAACCCTCAACTCCGCTGCTCGCATGATTCAAATCAACCCTTCCCGAAAATCCGGCGGTTTCACGCTGATTGAACTGCTGGTTGTCATCGCGATTATCGCAATTCTGGCCGGGATGCTTCTGCCAGCGCTGGCCAAAGCCAAGGCCAAGGGGCTGAAAACGATGTGCACCAACAACCTCCGTCAATGGGGTACGGCGATCAATATGTACGCTTCGGACTATGATAACTACTTCCCTAACAACACAAATGGGATGGCTTTGAGTTGGATGGGGCCGACCATGAGGGTCTTTTGGCAGAATTACCTGAACCCTTCGCGCCGGGATAATACGCGCAAGGCCTTGAATAACGTCCTCTTTTGTCCAACTGACGAATGGCATCGTTACGCTGATCTCTGGGCTGCAGGGCCCAATGATCCTCTTCTGTGCGGATTTTTTTATCTGCCCCATCGGTTAGCCGGGAGGGATTGGGATTATGGCTCGCAAGGGATTGGCGAATGGACTTACCGGAAAAAACTGGGCCAGCAATATAGCGCGGCCCCTTTCATGATGGATCGCCTTCAGGGTTTGGGCACTTGGAATCCCGCGACCGCTACGGGAAAATTGGATTGGTTCACCATCGATGCCGGAAAATCCATCCCGACCTCAGTTCATCGGGGAGCCAAGGGCGAACCGACGGGAGGAAATTTTGCTTTTGAGGATAGTCATGTGGAATGGTTCCGCCGGGAGAAGATCGCCTTGGGTTCTTTTGGCGGCACGTGGCAATGCTTCTACAAGATACCTATCGCTCGCTGAGTCGACTGCGGCCAATGGATTGCACAAAAAAGGCGGATATCCTTCCAGATATCCGCCCACCCAAACAACCAAACTAACGTTTCACACCAGACCAGCTGGCGAGAACAGTATGAGAAGCGGGCACAACCCGCATCCAACCCGAAACAAACAAACCAACCAACACCAATTTAGACTGACAGCACGCTGAAATGTTCAAGCTTTAAATTTATTTCTTAACTCGTTGAAAGATAATTGGTTGCGAATGGTAAAGTGATTGCATCTTGGTTTTTGTTCAATTTTCTCAGTTGCAGCCATCCAGTGGGGTGAGATGGTAGCCGGGTGCCATCTGTAGAGATTATCAACACCGGAAGCGAGCTGATGCTGGGCTTGGTCTTGAACACCCATCAACAATGGTTGTGCGAGCGTTTTCGGGATCTGGGTTTTACCGTAAATCTACAGGTGACCGTTTCGGACGAGGGGCTAGCCATCCAGAACGCCGTCCGAGAAGCTATGCCTCGCGCGGAATTGATTGTCTGCACCGGCGGGTTGGGACCGACTTCGGATGATGTCACTCGCGATCTGGTGGCCGAGTTGCTTGGATTAAAACTGGTCGAGGATCCCGTTATCGTGGAGCACATCGCCAGCTTCTTCAAAGCACGCCACCGCCAACTTCCCTCCAGCACCCGCATTCAAGCCATGGTGCCGGTAGGGGCAACTGTTTTGCATAATGCCTACGGCACCGCCCCAGGATTGGCTGTTGCAACGCCCAAGGGCTGGCTGATCATGTTGCCCGGTCCGCCACGCGAGCTTCGCCCCATGTTTAACGAACAGGTGGTCCCCCGTTTGGAGGCATGGTTCCCGAGCCGTGAACCCTTCGTTTGTCGTGTGCTCAAAACAACCGGTTTGGGTGAATCATTGGTCGAGGAACGAATTGCGAGCCACATAGCACCGTTGTTGGCCCAAGGTCTGTCGGTTGGCTATTGCGCGCGCACGGGTGAGGTGGATTTGCGTTTCACGGCTCGCGGGGCGAATGCGGCGACTCTGGTTGATCAGGCTGTGCAGGTTGCCGCGCCTCTGCTGGGCGATTATTTTTTTGCCGAAGGATACGAGAGCTTGGATCGGGTCATTGTTGATCTCCTCACCGCGCAGCAAAAGACCATGGCTTTGGCGGAGAGTTGCACGGGAGGATACGTGGCCAACCGGATTACCGGCATCCCTGGCTCCTCTTTGGTTTTTCGGGGGGGAGTGGTCTCATACAGTAATGATTCGAAGGTCGAGATGTTGGGCGTGAAGTCTGAGACCTTGGCCACCCATGGAGCTGTGAGTGCTGAGACCGCCGTGGAAATGGCCGAGGGTGCCCGCTTAAAGTTGAAGGCCGATTTCGCCCTTTCCATCACAGGCATTGCGGGTCCGGGCGGTGGAACGCCCGAAAAGCCGGTGGGCATGGTGTATGTGGCCATGGCCTCTGAGGGTGGCACACAGGTCCGTAGGTTTCTCAACGCGTTCGACCGCGAGACCTTTAAGTATTATACTTCGCAACAGGCGCTCGACATGCTGCGTCGAAAATTGACCGGGAAACCATGGCGCGACTAACTGTGTTATTTTTGTTGGTGGCTTTGACCTTTGTCCAAGAGGTCACAGCCCAATTGCGCAACGCGCGACAGGAGGAGTCGCACAGCACGGGCACTCCTCTCTGGACGAATGCCACGGCATTCCCCAAAGACGTTTGGACTTTCGCTCGAATCCGATATGACTCCTACTCCGGTTGGGACAAATGGAAAACCGATTTCCCGGATAGTGATCTGAACCTCTCCTACCGTGTCCAGCAGATGACCTCGATTCCGACTGATCCGGATGCGCGGGTAATTGATATCACTGATCCTGAGTTCTTCTCCTATCCTTGGGTCTACATCGTGGAGCCGGGCAACCTGGTTTTTTCTGAGCAGGAGGTGGTCATCCTTCGTCGCTACCTGCTGAACGGTGGGTTTTTGATGTGCGATGATTTTTGGGGCGTGGCGGAATACGAGAACCTGCACGAGCAGCTAAAACGCGTTTTCCCCACGCGCGAGCCGGTGGAGCTGCCCATCGAACATCCCATCTTCCACTGCGTTTTTGATCTCAAGGCCAAGCCGCAGGTGCCCAACGTGAACCTCGGCATGCAGAGCCAGTACAATGGCGGCATCACTTGGGAGCGTCCCGACGCCAAAACTCCTGAATACAAAGCCATCTTCGATGACAAAGGCCGCATCATGGTCATGATCTGCCACAACACCGATTTGGGCGACGGCTGGGAAAGGGAAGGGGAGTATGAATATTTCTTCCGCGAGTTCTCCGAGAAAAAAGCCTTCCCCCTTGGCATCAACATCATCGTCTATTCGATGACCCACTGAG
>JANYDC010000133.1 GCA_025359965.1 Pedosphaera sp. | reverse complement strand
TGTGATTTCACACAACATGAGCATTCGCCGCACATCGTGACTTTTGCGACCACAAATCGCGTTGGAAATAGATCTGCGATTAGTTGACTGATGCAGTTCCGATGCAAAACGATTATGAGGCAGGCACGATCTTAAACCGATTTCTCTGATGCGTCTGCGCTATTGTTTTCTTATTCGTTGCGGCTCGCCTTCAGAGGGTCTGAGATACGCTTGAATTCTTCGGGAATCGCTTCTTGGAGAAGTGTCGGGACTGTGGTGGTTCGCTGTCCGTGATTCGTGTATGTCTCTCCGTCGTCATCTTTCTAGGAGGTCGTCTCATGATCAGGTCACGTCAACGTGGGTTCACACTGATTGAACTCCTCGTGGTCATTGCCATCATCGCGATTCTGGCAGGCATGCTCTTGCCCGCACTTGCCAAGGCCAAAGCCAAGTCACAGGGAATTCTGTGCATGGGCAACAACAAACAATTGGTCTTGGGCTGGCATCTGTATACCGGTGACTATAACGAGAAGGTTCCCAACAACTTCACCATTCCCGATACTCTTTTAGCCATCTCCTCAGGCAAATTTAATAACTGGGTCAACAACGTAATGACTTGGGATGCAGGCACGGACACCCAATCAATCAGCGTGACGAACATCGCTTGGGTTAAAAATGGCGTGTTAGCCCCCTACACGGCTGGTGCCGTGGGCATCTATCAATGCCCGGCGGACAACAAAGTAAGCGCAGCCCAAAGAAAGAAGGGCTGGACCCGCCGTATGCGTAGTAATTCCATGAATGCTTATTTTGGGCGTTCAGATAACAACTCTGCAACACTATCGGGCAGGAGTTGGGCTGAAGGTCAGGCGTGGCGCCAATTTTTGAAAACATCGGACGTACCTCGTCCAGCAAGCACTTGGCTTACTCTTGACGAGCACCCCGACTCCAGCAATGACGCCTTTTTCGTAGTTGGTTCTGGAAACACCGATCATTGGGATGATTATCCCTCATCGCTCCATAACGGCGCGTGCGGCTTTTCTTTTGCCGACGGGCACGCCGAAATCAAGAAATGGCAGGGAGCACGCTCCAAGATCCCTGTAACTACTACAGGTCTCAACATTGGCTCAATCGGAGTTGACGCCGGAATCAAAGCCGACCTTAAGTGGTACACCGAACGAGTTCAATACATTCGTTAGAGCAACGCAACGGCCTTGTAATGCCTCGACTAACGCTTAGCAGCTGTAGTCGGGGCATTCACTTTCTGGTAGGTTCTTGGGATCGGATGGTCAATCTTGGTGGTATCTCCGTTGGGCCACTCAATAACGATTTGATCCGCGCGGTTAGTCCCAAGTCCAAAGTGAACGGTGCAGCTATTCTGGGTCCGATACCCATCACCGTTGATTAAGACTTTCACCTGCTTCAAATTACCCGCAACGCAGGTGATTTTGGTTCCCATCATCTGTGAATTGGCCCTACGACCAAGTCGAACTCCGACCCAATTCATTGATCCGGAAAGCTGATTCCGAAAAATCCTCAGGATATGGTTGGGGCTAGGAAGTGGGGCGCCAGAAATCACAATCAAGTCCACGGCGCCATCTCCATCCAAATCCTCGGCTGCCACGTTGCGCGAGTCATCAGGAAGTGCGACCCCAAATAGGTGGCCAACCTCGGTAAAGCTGCTGCCGAAGAGATTCAACAAAAGTCGGTTCTTTTCGTTCCCACCGTAGGACCAGCCCGTTTGACGGTTCCGCAGAAATTTCTTTTTGAAATACTCATCAGCTGATTGGTCATTGGTGCTTGGAGTAACATACAAGTCATGCAGCCACCAATCCCCCTCGTAGTCTTTGGTCCTGCTTTTGGTTTCCATGCCATTCGCTACGTAAACATCAGTAAATCCATCATTATCCACGTCAAAGGCCGCGCAACCCCAAGTCCATCCCGTCCTAGCTGCCGACGAGCTCAGGAGATTTTGCCTTAGGGAATGGTCGGGCTGGCCCAAATACAGCCGGTTACCGGCAGCCATTGCAGCTCGGAATTCTTCGCCAGCGCCGTGGGACCGATGCAGGCTGGCCGACTCCAACCGATCAACCGTAGGCGAAGTCATGCCCGAGACGAATAGATCCAAAATCCCGTCACTATTGAAATCAGAAAACGAGTGCGCCATACCGAAGGCGTGCGGCTCATCGATTTTATCAGCGGTGACCTCGGTGAATTGACCTCGACCGTTGCCAAGAAAAAGATCAACGCCACAAAAATCGCTCACCACCACAAGGTCCAAATGACCGTCCCCATCCCAATCCACAAAAGAGCTGCTATAAACCCTCCTATGCCGCTTGGCTTCCAGGCCGGACGCATGTGTTGAATCGGTGAATTCAGCATGTCCGTTATTCACCAGAAGAAACGACGGGTAGCCATCATTGGAATTATGGAAAGGCGTCGGCACTGAACCATCCTCGTAAGGAAGTTTGTACTGACCTATAAACAGATCCGAGTCCCCATCTCCATCAATGTCCCCGGAGGTCATCACCATGGGATAGACGAACTCCGGCGGGGCCGGCCACACCAGCAGCTCAAGATTCGGAAACTTGCCGCCGGGAGCACCCTTAAAAAGGACCAAGCCCTCCGCCTTCAAACAAAGCAGGTCCACCAGCCCATCCCCATCAAAATCATCCAGCACCGCGCTGTAGATGGGGCCGGGCGGATGATCACACAATTGCGACTCGCGAAAACTGCCATCGTCCAATCGATGGAGCACCATATTCTTGCCTGCGAGAATGATTTCAGGAAGGCCGTCGCCATCCAAGTCGTGCATGAGCAAAGGGTCAACGGAGTGCGCATTTCGCAAGGGTGCGATGGACTGCTCATAAACCAAGGCAAAGGGTGCTGGACCAGCCCTGGTCTTGAGGCTTAACTCGGAAGTGTCAATGCGCTGAATTCGCACCTCGTTGCTTTCGCCCTGTGATGGTGACCAGGTCACGGAAAAATGGCCCTCGATTTGAGCGCGATCCATCAGCTGGGAATTTGTCAGGTGAGCCAAAAAATAGAAACGGCTGAATGCCTGCCCAGCGGAGGCAGAGTATGAGAATGCAACGTGCCGGAACTCCGTCTCGGAAAGTCGCCATCCCCCTCCGGCGTACCTCCCAAGCAATGCCGCCCAACCTGCGTGGTCCAGAGTTTCACCCATGGAGTTGGTGCCAAAAAAGGAAATGTCATGCGGTAGGGAGGATGTCATTTTCCACCCCGGCAGATGTATCTCGCTGAAATCCAACTTTGCCAGAACGCCAAGCTTGTTGGTGGAAAGATTGATCTCGTCCCACAATGCCTCAACTACATGCCCATATTGGTGCGAAAGAGTTTCCAACCGCCAGACACCCCTGTTCGCGGATTCCTCAATCGCTTCAATATCGGCCTCCTGCCGAACAGGGAGCAGCGGAGCCTGAGTCGTGGACAAATGAGGAATCAAATCCAAACTAAAACACAACAACAGCACCGAAAGGCAAACGAATAACAGCGCCGAGGGCACTCGCAATTTGGTCGGAATGAGCACAAGGTGTAAAACGCTGAGTAAACGATACCCTTATGCCTTGCCTTGGCGCGAGCCCAAAGCCGAGATCTGCTTTCAACGTGCTAAACCAACGGAAGTTGTGCTCCGTTTTCGATGGTATTTAAAAGCCGGATGGTCCCAAATGGAAGCATGGTTTACTGGGTGGCAATTGTGGCCGCGCTGATCGGGTTGATCATCGGCTGGATCATGGCGATGCTTGCGGCCAGAGCCCGCACCGGCACGCTTCAAGGGCAAATTGAGGCGCAACGCCAGTCCACTCAATTTTTGGAGCAGCAACTGGGGGAAGCCAAAAGCCAGCGCGCAGAATGGCAGTCTTCCTCAGCAGTTGCCCGCGAATTAGCAGCCGGAGTTACGGCCACTCTTGAGGCGGAGCGCAAAACCTCCGCCGAGAAACTGGCCCTTCTCGAGGATGCACAAACCCGTCTGGCCCAGACATTTGAAGCACTGGCCTCCCGCAGTCTGCGCCAGAACAACGATTCATTCATTCAACTGGCCCAGCAATCCCTCTCCAAACACCAGGAGGCAGCCCGGCAGGAACTCGACCTCCGCGCTCAAAAAGTGGCCGAAGTGGTCAAGCCAGTGCATGAATCTCTGGCCAAGGTCGATGCCCGCATGCTGGAGATCGAGAAAACCCGCGCCGGGGCTTACGCCTCCCTCGAAACCCATGTCAAATCCCTGATCGAAGCCCAGGTGACCCTGCGGTCCGAAACGGCATCCCTCACTCGCGCCCTAAGATCCCCGACTGTGCGCGGACGCTGGGGTGAACTCCAGTTGCGCCGCGTGGTGGAACTGGCTGGGATGCTTTCGTACTGTGATTTTTTTGAGCAGCAAACCCTTCCCGGAGCCGATAAGGAAGGTCGCCTTAGGCCTGATCTGGTCGTGAAACTGCCCGGCGGTAAATGCGTGGTGGTCGATGCCAAAGTGCCGCTTGAAGCTTATCTAAGCGCCATCGAATCCAACGACGACGAAACCCGAGCTCGCAAACTACTGGAACACGCCGCCGCCGTCCGCACCCAATTCAACGCCCTGGCGCGCAAGGCTTATTGGGACAACCTCCCTAATTCCCCGGAATTCGTCGTCCTTTTCCTCCCGGGCGAAAGCTTTTACAGTGCCGCATTGCAGGCCGACCCGAGCCTGCTGGAAGCCAGCATGCAGGAACGCGTCATCATCGCCACCCCCACCACCCTCATCGCCCTGCTCAAATCCGTCGCCGCCGGATGGCGCGCTGAATCCCTCGCGGAAAACGCCAAAGAAATCGCCGAACTGGGACGCGAACTGGCCAAACGCCTGGAGAAACTTTTGGAGTATTGGGGCAAAGTGGGCAAAGCCCTGACTGGAGGAGTGACCGCCTACAACGACGCCCTCGCCTCCTACGACGCCCGGGTTCTGCCCTCTCTTCGCCGTTTTATCGACATCCAAAAAATTGATTTCAAGCAGGCCGAGGCGGTGCAGATTCCCAACATTCCACGTTCGTTACCCTCGGCCGAACCGGGACAAAACCAGCTTTGGTAGTGAGTCAGTTTGAAATTGGAATCGTTTTTCTTACTACAATTTTGCCGGCGTCCATCAAACATTGCGGGTTACGCCTGCGATGGAGCGGGGGTTTCGGATCACGTTTGGAGCTTGGAAGAAATCGTCGAGTTGATAGGGGAATGTTCCTGCCGTGAAGAAAGAGGAAATGGGAACGAATCACGTAAAGCACTTTGAGCGAATGCTGCTGCTCGCCAAACACCTTGATGCTCGCGGAATCCATATTCGTGGCCATGAATACGACCCTCACTTTTTTGGAATGTGGAAGGTTGTCGCAGGATCGTTTGAACACAGATTCCAATTTTTGTGGGATGACAGAGATCAAGTGCTGACGATTAGCGAAGGGTCCTTTGGAAAATTCGGTTCACAGGAAGGCACTTGGAAGGAAGTTCGAGAGATTAGTATCGACGCCCGGAAAGGAGCAGACCCTTTCAAATACGTGGAAGACTTTTTTCAGACTGACCCACTACCAGCTTTTGAACCAACTTGACGCAGAACCGACCGCCGCGTAATGTTCCCGCTCGGTATGGTGGCCATAGCTCAATGGTAGAGTCCAAGTTTGTGGTACTTGTTGTTGCGGGTTCGAGTCCCGTTGGCCACCCCACCTTTTTATCCCCCAACTACTCCCATGCTCACTTTTCTTGAGGGTTGAGCAATTGCATGCGTCTGCTAACTATGAAGATGCCCAACAAATAATGCGACCTTCAGATTCCCCTCGGCCAAGGTGAATTCTTGGCCAACTTGCTAGCTTAAAACGCCCGGCAAGCGACGAGAGCCTTTTCATTTTCGCGGCACCGCCTATTCTAGCGGAATGGAAGAGCCGCTGAATACCGCATCACCACTTCATCCGCTGTTGCAGCATGGGGTGCCCATCGCTCCGCCTGAAGTAAGGCGGCTGCATGCCGGCCCACTCGAAGTAATCCTCGACGGTGGTGATCTGCGGTACATTCGCCTGGGCGGACGTGAGGTGGTGCGTCGCATTTACGGCTCGGTGCGGGATCGAAATTGGGGAACCGTGCCGGGCGTGCTCAGCAATCTGGCCATCAAAGAATCCTCAGATTCGTTCAGCATCCGGTACACCTCGGAACATCGGCAGAAAGAGATCGATTTTCTGTGGCATGCGGATATTGCCGGTGCCGCCGATGGCAGCATCCGATTTGCTTTCAGCGGAGTAGCCCGCTCAACTTTCCTGAGAAACCGAATTGGTTTGTGCGTCCTGCATCCAATGCACGAATGCGCCGGAGCCCTTGCGAAAGTTCAGCATGCGCTCGGCACAGTCAGCGAAGGATTCTTTCCAACAACAATTCTTCCCACGGCCCCGTTCAAGGAAATCCAGACTTTCAGCCACGAGGTGGAGCCAGGGATCTGGGCTGAAATCGAGTATGACGGAGAGACCTTTGAAATGGAGGACCAAAGGAACTGGAGCGATGCCAGCTTTAAGACTTTTCCTACTCCGTTACGACTCCCCTTCCCTGTTGAAGTGCCGGTGGGAACCAAGTTTTTTCAGGAAATTAAGCTGCGGCTGGTGGATGCGCAAGGACGTCCGATTCTTTCCAGCCGGACAACCGCCTCGCCTGCAAAACAAGTCCAGATCATCTACGATCCCTCATCCGCACGGCCGCTGCCGCAAATCGGCCTCGGCATGGCCGCCCACCAGGAACCCACCACCATCCGGGAGCTTGAGCTGCTCTCCGTAATCAAGCCGGCACATCTGCGGTTGGATCTGCGCTTTGACGATGCAGGTTGGCTGGGAAGGTTGCAGATGGCCACCACCCAGGCGGATGCTTTACGCTGCGGGCTGGAGGTTGCCGTTCATCTCTCGCCACAGGCTGAGACGGAGTTGCACAGCCTCTCTGATCTGGTAAAAAATCGAAAAATCCCGGTGAAACGATGGTTGGTTTACCATATCAATGAGAAAAGTACCGGCACCAACTGGTTCCGCATGGCCCGGCAGATACTTTCGATCGCCACGCCCGAAGCGGAGTTTGCCTCTGGCGCAAACGCAAACTTTGCCGAGCTGAACCGTAACCGACCGGCAATTGAAGGACTGAACGGGCTTTGTTTCAGCATCAACCCACAGGTTCACGCCTTCGATAATCAGTCACTGATCGAAACTCTGGAGGCCCAGCGGGAGCAGGTTGATTCGGCACGGGGATTCGCCGGCGGCGGGCGCATCCATATTTCGCCCATCACGTTCAAACCCCGATTCAATCCTGTCGCCACCGCGTCGGAGACCTCCCAACGCGGGGAATGGCCCGCCACCGCAGACGCCAGGCAACTCTCCCTCTTCGGGGCCTGCTGGACGTTGGGGAGCATTAAATACCTGGCCGAAAGCGGGACGTCCTCCGCAACCTTCTATCAGACCACAGGTTGGTCTGGAGTCATTGAGCGCACTTCTGGATCACAGAACCCAGCTCAATTCCCCAGCTTTCCCGGTATGGCGTTTCCGCTGTACCATATCCTCGCAGATATGGGTGAAGTAACCACTGGCGAATATTTGAGTGCGCGCAGCGATTGCCCTCTGACCGTCGAAGTTCTCGCGGTTCGCCATCAGGGTAAGGTTATTTTGTGGCTGGCCAATTTCTCTGCCCAAACCTTAATCGTGAATCTGCCCACGGATTTCGTTTGGAACCGCCGTCGCATTCTGTCAGCTGCAACCTTCATGCGGGCGGCCAACACGCCTGAAGCCTACCGCAGTGAAACTTGGGAGACGGGCTCGGGAAACACCGTGGAATTGCCTCCGACTTCAGTGACGCGTTTGCAGCCATGATCGCCCCTTGGAGTTGGGATGACCTTTTCCCGGACGAGGACTATGGCTTTCATTTCAAGTTCAAACGCGAATCGCTCGCCTCATTCTATGCACGTCCTGCGGAACCCAAGGTTCTGGAACACAGGGCGGCCCTGCTCCGCGAGCATCCGGATTGGATTGCGGCCTTCGACGATCAGTCCCCACTTGTTTTGAGGGAGGCCTGTACACTGCTCACTTCAACAGGGCTGGCACTCTCCGAAGATCCATCCGCAAAGGAAATGCTTCATCAAATGGGAACCGTCATGGACGCTGATTTGGTGATGCTGCGCCCAGAGGAAGGAAGGTGGCTGGTCTCCGCCGGTGTCGTCTGCTTCCCCAGTGGCTGGAGCCTGCCGGAAAAGCTCGGCAAAGGGCTGGAGGAAATCCACGACATAGTGCCCGGGCTTAATTCCTCGTTGGGCGAACGCATCAACAAATTCATCGCAGGTCTCAAGCCGGGGTATTCTTGGGAAAGGCTTAATTGGGGATTGTCGGCAACTGATCAGCTCTCCATGCACCCCAACTTGAAGCCTCAACGCTTGACTCCAGACACTCCCAAAGGCCAGATTTGCCTTCGGTTGGAAATGCAATCGCTCACACCGCTGCCTGAAACGGGGGGACTTTTATTCGGCATCCGAATTCTCAATCAACCACTGAGCCGATTGATGGAAGACAACCAATTGCGAGGGCGATTCGAGCGTGCGTTAAGAACCATGCCCGAGGCCGTGGCCGTGTACAAAGGTCTTGGCGACTTTCGCCAGATGGTTTTAAAAGCCCGGTAGAACCAGCTGTTGCAACCTAGTTCGAACGCTTGGCCGCAAGGGCCTTGCGCAATGCGGGAAGACCCATGGTGTTCACCACATCCTGTTTCGTGAGCCAGCCTTTGCGGGCAATCCCGGCACCCAGCTTTAAAAAGCCGGCGTGCTCGGCTCGGTGCGCATCGCAATTGACCACGCATTTGACGCCTTTTTCCTTGGCGTACTGCCATAAACGCCAATCCATATCAAAACGGTAGGGGCTGGCATTCAGCTCAATCCAGGTTCCTGTGGCCGCGCACGCATCTATCACCGCGTGCTGGTTTACCTTGTATGGCTCGCGCTCCAACAGAAGACGACCTGTAAGGTGCCCTAGCATGTGGACGTATCGATTCTCCGCGGCACGAATCAGCCGTCGAGTAGTTTCGGCCTCAGAAGCTGTGAACCCTTGGTGAATACTCGCCACCACCACATCAAGCTTGGCCAGCAAATCGTCATCAAAATCCAATTCACCCTCCGTGAGGATGTCCACTTCACTCCCAGTCAGGAGGCGAAATTCCTCGCCTTCGCCGGCCAGACGCTTATTAATCTCGGCCACGGCGGCGAGTTGTTCGATCACGCGTTCGGGTGACAATCCATGGGCCTGAAAGGAGGACTTGGAATGATCGGTCACCGCCCAATAATCCAATCCCAGATCCATCATCGTAACCGCAATCTCATCCAGAGTCTGCCGTCCATCACTCCAATTGGAATGGTTGTGCAAAGAACCTCTCAAATCGGTCCACTCCAGCAGGCGCGGCAATTCGCCTTTTTCGGCGGCGACAAACTCTCCGTGGTCCTCTCGCAATTCCGGCGGAACGTAAGTGAGGCCGAGCCGTTCGTAGATGGCAGCCTCATCCTGACAGGCCTCGCGCAGGGTGGGGTCGCGTGTTTCCTCGCTGGCCCGGAAAAGGCCGTATTCGTTGAGGCGCAGTCCACGCGCAATGGCTCGCTGGCGCATCACGATGTTGTGTTCTTTGCTGCCGGTGAAATAGGCGAGGGCGAAAGGGTATTCCTGGTCGGTCACCACGCGTAGATCCGCCTGAATGCCGCCCTGCACAATGACGCTTGCTTTGGTCCCGCCCTGGGCAATGACGTTGAGCACGGAGGGCTGCCTGACGAAGTATTCGATGACCTCAGCGGGTTCCTTGCTTGAAACCACAAAATCAATATCTCCAATGACTTCCTTGGAGCGGCGCAAGCTGCCGGCTGTGCTGCACCGTGTTACTGATGGGTGCTCACGCAATGCTTCTATGATCCCCTCCGCCACAATCACGGCACGGCCAAGATGATGGCGGGTTGCGTACTGTTCTTTGAACTTGATCCCCTCAAGCAGCTTGGCCTGGGTTTTTTCCCCAAATCCTGCCAGTTCCGCAACAAGCCCCGCCTCGCATGCCGTTTTCAATTCGGCAATCGACGCCACTTTCAGTTTTTCGAAGAGAACTTTGGCCTTCTTTGGTCCCAGTCCAGGCACCTCCAGCATTTCCATCAGCCCGGCTGGCAGAGAAGCCTTCAATTCCTCATAATAGGCCAATCGCCCGGTCGTTACCAATTCTGTGATCTTTTGCAGCAACGCATCGCCAATGCCAGGAGTGCCCTTGAGCCTATCCTCAGCCACGATTTTTTCCAGCGGCTCGCTCAGGGCCTCGAGGGCGCGCGCTCCGTTCTGATACGCGCGCGTCTTGAAAGGGTTCTCGCCCTTCAGTTCGAGTAGCACCCCAATCTCCAACAAAATGTCCGCCACCTGATCTTTATCCATTACACATTCCTTCCCCACCTAAGGGATATCCCCGCTCAAAACCCGCACATGCTCCGACGCCGCCAACGCGAGACCCTCAATATTGTAACCCCCCTCCAACAGCGACACCAACCGCCCACCACAATGGGACGCCGCAATCGCCATGACAATTCGCGTTAACTCCGCAAAATCTTCATCCGTCAGTTTGAAGCCACCCAGTGGATCGCCCATCCGCGAATCAAACCCAGCCGAAACCAGCACCAAATCAGGCTTGAATCGATTGGCTGCGTCCACCAACCGGTTGCGGAAGGCTGCCACGATTTCCTTTCCTGACCCCGATGGAAAAGGATTGTTCATGATCAGCCCAAGCCCCTTGCCCGAGCCTTGTTCAGTGGCGTCACCCGTGCCGGGATAAAGCGGATGCTGGTGCGTGTCAAAAAAAAGCACTGAACCATCCTCATAAAAAACATCCTGTGTTCCGTTCCCATGGTGGACATCCCAATCCGCGATCAATACTTTACCGATCCCGTGCTTTTGTTGCGCATGCCTTGCCGCCAAAGCGATATTATTGAACAAGCAAAAGCCCATTCCGCGCACCGGCGTCGCATGATGCCCTGGCGGACGCACCACACAAAACGCATTGCGCGCCGTGCCAGCCACCACCCGGTCCACTGCCTCCATGCCTGCTCCCGCCGCCAGCGTCGCCACCCTCCACGAGTCGGCAGAAATTTGAGTGTCTCCAGTGGAAAGGTCTGAAGCGCCGCTTTCCACATCAGCCTTGGCCGTTGCCAAATAGGCCTTTGAATGAACCCTCGCCAATTCCGACTGCGTAGCCACTCTCGGTGAGAGCAAATCCAGGCGATCGACGAACGAAGACGCCTTCAACACTTCGATCACACGCGTAACACGGCGAGGCGTCTCCGGGTGCCCGACCCCAGTCAGGTGCAAAGCGAAATCCGGCGAGTGCAAAATGGCTGTTTTAGCCGCTGGTTTCATCAGTCCCAAAACCTATCGGCCAATCGGAGAAAAGCAACTGCGCGACGACAACATCTGAATTCAAAGCCTTTGCCAAGAATCCTCAGTTTCGGCTTGTCAACAGGATGCCTCAGGGCTACCCATACATCACGAACCAATTATCCCAATGAAACGAATTTTATCCGCCCTCATTCTAATTTTAGCTTGTGCCACCTTCTCCGCCAGCGCTGATGACCTTGCCCAGTTTCAAGGCAAATGGAGCGTCAAGAAAACCAGCGATCAAGGCACGTTCACGCAGTTTCTGGAATTCACCAAGAACGCATTCAAATTCAAGCTGGTAAGCAGCGAGGGCAACACCATCTTGGTTGCCGAAGGCAGCTTGGAACTCAAGGAGGCGGGCGGCGTCAAACTCGCCAAACTGATGAACATTAAAGCAGGTGGATCGGCCTCAGACTTGAACGATACCAACGACGACCGCGTCAGCGTATACACATTCCGAGACGGCAAATTGATTTTGGCTGGAAACCTCGACAAGGAGCGTGACAACGAGAAGCCATCCTTGGACGAGTACTCCAAAGTAACAAAATAACCTCTCAAAGACACAGGGCGTTTTGATGAAGCGCACGGCTCGTCGTTTCGGATTCATTTGAATGGGAGAAGTTCGGCCCGCTTCTGTTAAGGTAGAACCTTCCGAAGGTCGTACCGAGTCATCCCTGCATTCCCGTTTGCTTCAAAGCTTTTCAGTGTTTCTTCGCCGCCATAGGCCAAAGTCAGTGTTCCTCCCTCAATTTTGAAAATGCTGACAACCACTTTGCCGTTGGAACTACTTTGAGATGGCGCACTGTCTTTGATTGTGGCGTGCAATTGCTGCGGGTCTGTGCCTGGAGGCAGTGTAATGGTCGTATCAAACCAAAAATTAGTGTCCCGGTGAAAGTGGAACGAATTGCCGGTGATGGTAACGGTGATCATCTCGTGCCGATTGTCCCCGACCATGGCTCCCTCCCATTTTCCCTGGAGAGGTTGCAGTTCGGCAGCGATTGGCATAGGCCTGCTTACACAACCGGTGAACAAGGCCGCCAAGGACAACGCCAATGCGCCCAACAAGAAACGGCCATTTGGGACTTTCTTCATAGTGTGTCGAATTCTGACAGGGTGGAATGCTGCCCAACTTTGATGTGCGACCCAGTGGGTATGTTCAATATAAAAAAGATCATCCATCACAACCACAGGGGCAATATCAATGACACGCCAAATAATTCCTAGTCAACTCAATGCACTGACGACCCGGCAAAACAGGAACGTTTTCGGATGCGGGAGAATCATCATCATTGCCTCCTTCATGAACTTGGGCCAACCTGCCGAGGTTCTCGGCATCGTCCGGCGACAGATGAGGTAAATGACTGACTGATATGCAAGACACCAAGAACTCCAGAAATCCTTTCAAAAAGCTACGTTCATCTCTTGGCAATCTCCACGAGCGCCACCAGCTTCGTCATCGGCCCAGCGGCTTTGGCTTCGCTTTTGCCGACAGCGTGAAATACCTCGATGCCGGTCGGTGGGATTCCATTACGTCAGGCAACAGCGTTTTCTTGCGGCGTGGTGTGCTCCAAGTTATTGAGGATCACGGGCCCGAAAATATCGAGCCGCGTTACGCCATGATTTTTCGGGATGACAAACCGGTGGCAGCTCTGGCGGCGCAGATTGTTACTGTGACCGGAGACCGGTTGAGCAAAGAGCATACGGATGCTGAAACCGGTGGCCCGGCAAAAATGCTTCGACGGGTCCTGGCTCCCGCCGCCAAAAAAACGCAGGCTCGATTGAGCGAGCGAATGCTCATCGCGGGCAATCTGCTGGCGTGGGGATTTCACGGCATAGCCTTTGCTCCAGATGAAGATCCGGCGCTGTTGTGGCCGGGGGTTGCCGAGGCCCTCTATCGAATCCGACGGGCGGAGAGACTGACAGGTGAAACCAATCTGGTGATGGTGAAGGATCTGACAGCCCAACAGACTGGTGCCGACGCATTGCACCGTTTCAGCTATCGCCCCATGGAGACGGAACCGAACATGGTGTTAGAAATCGATCCCGCCTGGCGGAACTACGAGGATTATCTTGCTGCCTTGGACGCCAAGTACCGTCGCAACGCGAAGGATCATGGCAAAAAGCTTGCCGCAGCAGGATGTGTAGTGGAACCGCTGCGCGATCTTGACGCTCATGCGCCTCGCCTTCACGAACTTTATCTCGCCATCCACAACAACGCAGCCGTTCGTCTTGTCACTCTCCCTGCATCCTATATCCCCGAGTTGGCCCGCGTGGCTGGTGATGATTTTCGCTGCACCGTGGTTAAACGCGGGACGGAGATTTGCGGATTCGTGACCACTTTCCGCGACGGTGACACCGCTATTGCATACTATATCGGTTTTGATCGTGCGGCCGCTGCGGAAGGACTGCCCATCTACCTTCGACTTCTCCACGCAACCGTGGCGGACGCAATCAATTGGGGTTGCAAACGTCTTTCGCTGGGACGCACCGCTCTCGAACCCAAGGCGGCACTCGGCGCAAAACCCGAACCCATGTCTGTCTGGTTGCGACACCGCGTGCCCGCTCTAAACTGGATGTTGCGAGGCGCATTCGGGGCTATTCCGCACGCCGAAGCTCCCGAAAGGAATCCGTTCAAGACCACCAAGGAGCCTCAGGCGAAGGAATCCTGAACTACCGGAAAAGCGATTCTTAGTCTTCCAGCTTAGGATGCGCCGCTCGAATCAAGGTGTGATACGGGCCCGATAAAATCCCGGTCCGGCCTCTACGCCCGATGGAACCTGAATCGTAAAGCGAGCGTCGCTATCGAGACTGTTGGTAAGGATGGGTGTCCACACCTTGAAGTCCGAGGTCCTGTCGCACACAACTGTTCTTCCGTCGTGTCCGGGATAGGCGGCGAAAGCAATTTCGACAGGAGAGCCACTTGTCCATGATGCGCTCAAAAAGCTGATAAGGTTGTCCCCTTCCGCCGCCTCAAAAGCCCCAATATCTGCATTGCCGTTGAACGGGCGCGCGATACCGCGCTGATCGGTCGCTACCGATAGCGCAGCAGGAATGGCATCAATGGCGGGACTATCCGGCAAAAGCAGAACGACCTCGGAATAGCCTCCAAACATTCCCATTGGACCAAGCTTTGGATTTAGGTTGGTCAGACTTCCGGTTGCCGAAAGGACAACACTGGCGTCCGAACTCAGATTATAGCCGCCATCCGTAAGCAAGCCCACCGCGTTGCCTTGTGGATTCCCCGAGAGAATCGAATTAGCAATGGTTACGGACCCAGCGGATATGATTTTGATGCCACCAGAACCGGCAAAGTTGTTGGTGAGCTCGGAAATGTGCCCTCCATCGAACGAAATAGTCGCGCGTTGTGCCGAGTTCGAGACAATGGTAAGGTACCTCATGGATACATCGCCGGATTCAATATAAATCGCCCCCCCTTCCCCGTTTGCAGTCCAAATGGATTGCGCGAGATTCCCAAAGAAGGTGCAATTGGTCGCGGAAAAAATTGCTTTGCTGTAAACAGCACCCCCGTACGAGGGGAAGGCGTACGTCGGAAATAGGGTTCCACGAAACGTCGTTCCTATCGCTCCAGCAACGGTGTTGGAGACGAAAGCGGTGCGAGACACCGCAGAGGCATCCGCACTATAAATAGCACCCCCAGCCGCTGGACCTCCCCTATTAATGGCTGTGTTTCGGTCAAAACGCGAGTCTTCAACCTTCAGGTGTGCATCACTGAAAACTCCGCCTCCCTCAGCAGCGCTTGAACCTCCATAGGAAGCACCGCCTGTTGCGACGTTGCTTGCAACGGTACACCGCTGAATGGACGCTTGAGCGTTAATGACGCAGATCCCCCCGCCTAAGGCCGCTCCACCAGATAAGAAAGGCCCATCCGTAGGGCCAGAATCGGTGCCAATTGCTTGATTTGCCACGAATTGACTATTGCTCAGCACCAACGTTCCACCCGTTAAATAAATCCCGCCTCCCGAGGCTCTTGCGCCCGAGTCGGTGGCTAAAACTGGAGGAGAACTCGGACCATGGCCTCCGCCCAGTGCGAGATTGTGCGTAACGACCGAGTCGTAGAATCTTACCTGGCCGTTCGTGCTATAAACAGCTCCGCCAGCAGCTTCTCCCGGTTCCAAGGGGAAAAGCAAAGGAAGGGAACGCCCCCCCCGCGCCATGTTATTTGATAAAACACACGAGAAAAAATCCAAGTCGCCCCCATTATTGAACACCGCCCCTCCCATACCCATTTCCCCTGGAGTCAAGTTTTGGCCGCTGCCTGCATTGGCTCCCAAATGAGCGCCTTCCGTGAGAAGTAAAAACTTGAAAACGGCATGTGCGCCCGCACTGACCGAGAAAAGCCGCACCAAATTACCCCCGCTGATTGCGATTTGATGCCCACTACCGTCAATGGAGGTGTCGCTACCAAGAGTGATCGAATTTGTCAGCGTAATAGTGCCGTCACAAGAGAAGGTGATTTCCCCTCCGCCCGCCAACGCCTGGCGCAAAGAGAATTCGGTGCACTCCGCCACCACCCCTGCCGAGTGCGCGGTAGCTGGACCGATCAACACAGCAAACAACGAGAGAGTGCGCAGAATGCCGAGGCAACAAAACAAAAAGTCTTGAGCTGCAATTTTTGCCATTTTCATAAAATAGTTATTGGAATTCCTTGTAGCTTCGCTGGAAGACTCTTTGGCTAGGCTCATTTTGTAAAGAGCAAATCTGGCCCATTCCAGAATCGTCTCCAAAAGAAACAATCACCGCAAACCCATGACCTGAGAAATGAGAGCTGCTCCTTAGTTAATGCATTAGGTCTGTGTTGGATCGGCATCAAGTGGCGCCCTCCTACTAAAACGCGTCCCCGGAGGGCAAAGCGCTCTTTTAAAACGCTACATCTTGGCTAGTAGGTTGCCCCCCAAGGAACCTCACGCTTCCTTGGGCCTTTATCGGTCCTATGGCATCGCCGTACGCATTGGCAGGGCAAACGCCGCAAGTTTTCCGCCGGCGGGACGGCCTGATTTTCCGCCACCGGCGGAGATGACCACGTATTGGCGGCCGTTGACCATGTACACGCTGGGAGTGGCGTTGCCACCAAAGGGTAGAGGTGATTGCCATAGAATGGCCCCGGTATCCTTGTCAAAAGCGCGGATGGTTTCGTCAGCGGTGGCACCGATGAAAATGAGTCCGCCTGCCGTCACTACAGGGCCGCCGTAATTCTCAGTGCCGGTGGCAGGCATGCCGAGGGCTTTCAGCTTGGCGTATTCGCCGAGTGGCACCTTCCATTTGATCTCACCGGTGTTTAGATCCACCGCATTCAAGGTGCCCCATGGTGGTTTGATCGCAGGGTAACCCTCCGAGTCGAGCCAGCGGCGGAAACCGCCGAAGGCGTAGGGCGGGAGTTTGTCAGGAACTGCCGAGGGCGCACCCAGGCCTTCTTCGCGGCGCGAAGCAGACGGCGGAGCATCACCGAGAACGTAGTCCAAAATCGCGTCTCGCTGGGCTTCGGGGATCTGGTCAAACGCGGGCATGCGACCGGCCCCCTGCCGGGTGAGTTGGGCAATCTGGTCGCGCGGCCGTCGCTTAATCACATCGATGAGCGAAGGGAACCCTCCGGCGAGGTTGCCGGTCTTATCCAGTCCATGGCAAGGAGCGCAGTAGAGCATGTATTCGCGCTCGCCCCGCACCAGAGCAGAGCCATCGGCGTGACGTGTTTCTACCATCTGCACGATCCATGGAATCTCGTTCACGTTGACGTAATACATTCCGTCAGGATCAGCCGCGCCGCCGCCCCATTCCATGCCCCCGTCAAATCCCGGAAGCATAATGGTTTCGTTAAGGCTAGGGGCTGGAAAGGGTCCAAAGTTGGGCGAGGCGCGCAACCGGTCCAGAGTCATGGCTTTGGCTTCGGGCGAGGTGATTGAAATATCTCCTTCGCCATAACTTTGACGCATGAGCGGCGCGGGTTTGGTGGGGAAAGGCTGGGTGGGCCAGGCCTTTTCTCCGCGAAGATCTGATTGCGGAACGGGTTTCTCTTCAATCGGCCAAAGCGGGATCCCAGTCACACGATCAAACACAAATATCATGCCGTGCTTGGTGCCTTGAGCCACCGCATCCACCTTTTTGCCGTTGTGTTTGACCGTTAATAAAACCGGTGGACACGGGAGATCCTTATCCAGCAAATCGTGGTGGACGATTTGGTAGTGCCACAACCGTTTGCCAGTATTTGCATCCAGAGCCACCAGACAGTTGGCAAACAGATTCATCCCGTGACGGTCTCCGCCGTAAAAATCGGGTTCCGCCGTCTTGGTCGCGATGTAAACAATTCCGCGTTTTTCATCGAGAGACTGACCGGACCACGGCATTAAACCGGTGGCAGTTTTATAAGCATCCTTGGGCCATGTCTCGTAACCCACATCGCCAGGTCGCGGAATCAGATGGAAAATCCAGCCAAGCTTACCGGTCCGAACATCGAACGCACGAACCGCTCCGGGCCCGCCCAATCCGCCGATAATCAATAGATCCTTGTGAATGACCCCGGGTGTGTTCAAACCCACATTGAGAAGAGTCTCCGCATCCAATCCAGTGCCAAGATGAATGGACCCATTCTCGCCAAAAGCGCGGATGGGATCACCAGTTTTGGGATTTAGCGCGAAGAGATAATTGCCGACGGCAGTAAAAAGAGACTGTTCGCCTCCTGATGCTGCCTGCCAGTAGACCAGGCCACGTTGACGCCCGCCGCCAGAACCTGAGCGTTCAGCCGCAGGATTCCATTTCCAAAGTTCCTGACCCGTCGCAGCGTTTAAAGCAATGACCTTGCGGTTGGGAGTGGCTGTGTAGAGCACCCCATTAATGATCAGGTTATTGGCCTGATACTCACCCTTATCTCCGGTGTCATAAGTCCATGCGACAGCCAGTTGCGTGACATTGGTGCGAGTGATTTGCCGCAATGGCGAGTAAAGACTTCGCCCCTTATTACCCAGATACGCTGACCAATCGGCATTCGTCTGTGGCGCGGCAAAACCTGACAGGGAAAAACCCGCCACGCTCAACACCATGAGCTGAATACCAGCATTCAATATAAAACGAAGCTTCATGCGTAAACGAATGGACCCCACTACGAACTGAGGTTAAGCCGATGACTCCAACAAAACAACACCAGTGAGTTTGCGGCCGGAATGACCTTGAAGGGAAGACTCACGTAGGTATTGTGGATCGCGAGATGAAATTCTTCACCCTGAGTCAGCCTATCGCAATCTGTGGTTTGGCAGTTACCGTCTTTCTGGGAGGATGTCAGCATTCCACATGCAAAGTTTCACGCGACGTCTCCATACCTCAGGCAAAATCCTCGTGGCAAACATTTGTCACCGCTTACCTTGACAGCTACTTCGCGGAGAATCCTGCTTTTGCAGTGCTGCAGGGTCGTCACGAATTCGACGGGAAGCTGCCCGATTGGAGTGAGGCTGGTCTGCAAAAACACATCACATGGCTGGAAGGGCAACGGACCGCGGCACTCGCTTTTGCTGAGCCGGCTTTAAATTCCAGCGAACGTTTCGAGCGCGATTATCTGGTCGCGCAGATTCGCGGCGATTTGTTCTGGCTGAAAACAGCCGATGCGCCGCACCGCAATCCGTATTTTTACGCCGATGCCCTTGACCCGGACCCCTATGTATCGCGGGAATATGCTCCGCTGGCAAAACGACTTGAAAGCTACACAAAATACGCGCGCGCGGTGCCAATCGCATTACAGCAGATAAAGAGCAGCCTGCAGGGTCCCCTCGCGAAAGAGCATGTGGCCATAGGCAAGATAACCATTGGCGGGCTGGCGGATTTCTACGCGCAGGATGTTCCAAAGGTGTTCGCCGAGGTAAGGGACGCCTCCTTGCAGATGGAGTTTGCCAAAGCCAATGCAGCCGCCATTGCAGCGGTGAAGGAATTCACAACCTGGCTTGATGAACGCGAAAAAACAGCAACGGGAAGTTTTGCTCTGGGGACAGAAATATTTGAAGCCATGCTCCGCGAAACGGAAGGGGTGAAAATCTCCGCGAGCGAATTGGAGGCCATCGGTCGAAAGGATATGCAACGCAATCTCGACGAGTTGAAGACAGCGTGCGAGAAATTTGCCCCAGGCAAAACCATGGACCAAGCCATCGCCCTTGCCAGCGCGCACAAGCCTGACGGTAGTGTGGTTGAGGTTGCCACACGGCAACTGGCCGGGTTGGAGAAGTTTATTCGGGATCACGATTTGGTTTCGATCCCCGGCGCCGAAAAGGCCAACGTCGCCGAAGCACCAGCCTATAAACGCTGGAATTTTGCTTACATCAACATCCCTGGCCCATACGAACAAGGTTTGCCTTCGACGTACTACGTCGCGCCGCCCGATCCAAGCTGGTCCAAAGAAAAACAGGATGAATATGTGCCAGGCATGGGCAGCCTTTTGTTTACCTCCGCGCACGAAGTTTGGCCGGGACATTTCCTCCAATTTCTCCACGCCAACCGCTCTCCGTCAAAATTTGGCCAGGTTTTCGTGGGCTACGCTTTTGCGGAAGGCTGGGCCCACTACACGGAAGAATTGATGTGGGAGTCGGGTTTGGGCGAAGGTTCGCCCGAGATGCACATCGGGCAACTGTTGGAAGCACTACTCCGTGACGCCCGGCTTCTTTCCTCAATAGGGTTGCATACCCAAGGCATGACGGTCGCCGAATCAGCCAAGCTTTTCTTGGAACAAGGGCACACCGATATGGCGACCGCAGAACAACAGGCGCGCCGCGGAACTTTTGATCCGGCCTATGTGAACTACACCATGGGCAAACTCATGATCCGCAAACTACGGGCTGATTGGACGGCAACTCGCGGAGGTCGTGCCGCGTGGAAACAATTCCACGATGCGTTTTTAAAGTTCGGCGGCCCGCAGATTCCACAGGTGCGGCGCGCCATGATGGGCGATGCGGACAAGGGCGAACTTTTTTGACAATTTTAAAAATTAAACTTAACGGAGTCCACTGTTTTGGGTCCAAAAATGAGACCATTGATGAGCACATTTGATTTTGGAATTCATTTCTCATGTTGAAACGCCTGTTTCTTAGCCTTGCCCTGGCGCTTTCCGCTTCATTTCAGGCGGGTGCTCAAACGAACAGCCCTGTTCCGCTTAAAGCCGAGGGAATCGAGAATTTTTTCAAGCTTTCGGAGCGTGTCTATTCAGGCGCGGCACCCGAGGGGGACGCAGCCTTTGTGGCCCTCCAGAAATTGGGGATTAAGACTGTGATTACGGTGGACGGCTCGACACCTAATATTGAACTCGCCCATAAATACGGCATGCGCTATGTCCACCTGCCGCATGGATACAATGGCATCAACACCAACACCGAGGCCCAGTTGGTCAAAGCGGCTGAATCTTTGCCGGGACCGATATATATCCACTGCCATCATGGCAAACATCGCGGCCCCACAGCTGCCGCCATTGTCTGCATGGCAACTGAAGGATGGAGCGCGGATAGGGCCGAGACATGGCTCGTCACAGCGGGAACAGCCACAAACTACCTCGGCCTCTTTAAAACCGTGCGCCAGTTTCGCCCTCCTTCACCGGACGAACTTAAAGCAATTCCATCAGATTTTCCGGAAACAGTAAGGGCCTCCGGTCTGGTCGATTCAATGGTGGCCATTGATGAGCGCTGGGACAACCTGAAGGCCATTCGGAAGGCAGGGTACGATGCCCCCAAAGACAACAAGGATATCGATCCCGCGAACGAGGCGGTCATTCTCTGGGAACACTTTCGGGAGGCACAACGTTTGCAGGACTCAATCACACGTGGGGAGGAATTTGTAGAGAAACTAAGAACCTCTGAAACCAACGCCCACAATACCGAGGCTTTGTTTCGGCAACTTAAAGCCGGTAAATCAGCGGAGATTCGCTCCCAATTAGACAAAAATCTGGATGCCATCGCGCAATCCTGCACCTCCTGTCATAAAGCCACCCGCGACAAGGCTTTGTCCCAGTGAGCATTGGGTTGCCTGTGACAATTCAGATGATTTTATTTTTTGCATCCAAAGATCGCGCAGACGCGTAGTACTTGTTGGAATCTTGTGTCGAAAAACAGTCAACGTTTAATCTCATGGTATCTGGTGCTGTGCCTCGCCTCGGCAGGGGCCATCGGCATCAGCCCGATTTTGCACCAGTGGGTTGAGCACGGCGGGCGGGGCACCGCGCACACGCATTCCGCGCGGCTGAACGAAGTTGCCGAAGCTGCGCATATCCACGCGCACGAAATTGGCCAGCCGCACGAGCACGAACACGATTCCCCTTCAACTTTTCTCGCTCCCAAAAGCCTGTTCGCTCACGGCCAGATTTTAAACCTGCAGCTGCGTCAGCAGGGATGGATTGGGATTTTTGCCTGCTGCCGCTGCAATTCTTCCGCTTAGGCTGATTCGGCCTAGCGCGGAACAAAACCGCTCTCCGGGGGATTGCCTAGCCAATGAACGCCTGATGCACGGCGCGCATGGCGGCTTCGCCTTTTTCCAGGTTGATGATGACGGATATCTTGATTTCGCTGGTGGAAATCATGTCGATGTTGACGCCGTTCTGCGCGAGGGTGTCGAACATTTTCGCAGCCACCCCGGAGTGAGATCGCATGCCGACGCCCACGATGGACAGTTTGCCAATTTTTTCGTCAGCCGTGAATTCGCTAAAACCGATCTCTTGCTTGAGTCCGTTGATGACCTTGGTGGCTTTGAGGAGTTCGGGCTTGTCGACTGTGAACGATAAATCAGTGGTGGGAACGCCGCTGCCATGGCTGACGTTCTGCACAATCATGTCGACGTTGATGGTGGCGTCGGCGAGGGCCTTGAACACGCGGGAGGCGACACCGGGGCGGTCGGGCACGGAGAGCAGGGTTACTTTAGCCTGATTTTTATCGAGCGAGACGCCGCGGATCACGACGTCTTCCATGGAGGCGGTTTCTTCTTTCACAATGGTGCCGGGATTATCGTTGAGACTGGAGCGGACCTCGAAAACAACGCCAAATTTTTTGGCGAATTCGACTGAGCGCGATTGCATGACCTTGGCGCCGAGGCTGGCCAGTTCAAGCATCTCGTCGTAGGAGATTTCAGGGAGTTTGCGGGCGGTTTTGACGATGCGGGGGTCGGCAGTGTAGACACCGTCGACATCCGTATAAATCTGACAAAGATCGGCTGAAAGCGCGGCCGCGAGAGCGATGGCGGTGAGATCGGAACCACCACGACCCAGAGTCGTGATCTGCCCTTCCTTGGTCTGGCCTTGGAAACCAGCCACGATCACCACTTTGCCGCTATCAAGCATCCCGTGGACCTGGCTGGGGGTGATGTTCTGGATCTTGGCCTTGGTGTGAACGCCATCGGTCACGATGCCGGCCTGGGCTCCCGTGAAAGAGACAGCCTCGACCCCAATCGCATGCAAAGCCATGGCCGTGAGGGCGATGGTAGTCTGCTCACCTGTGGCAAGCAGCATGTCCATCTCGCGCTCAGTCGGCAAAGGCATGATGTCCTTCGCCATCTTAATAAGATTGTCCGTCACGCCGCTCATGGCGCTGACCACGACCACCACCTGGTCACCTTGGGCGCGCGACTTGGCCACGCGCGCGGCGACATTCTTGATGCGCTCAGTGTTACCCACCGAGGTGCCTCCATATTTTTGAACGATCAGAGCCATCTTAAATTCTTTTCGGTTGGGGCTTAGAGGCCGATGACGCGCATGACCGCCTCTTTGGTGGCCGGGACTACAGTCGGCTGGAATCCGGCCGTTTTGAGCGCGGTATCCGGGTCTTTCAAACCGTGGCCGGTCATGGTGGCGGTGATCACGCTATCCATCGGGATGAGGCCCGCTTTGACGCACTTGATCAATCCAGCCAGCGGTGCAGCGCAGGCAGGTTCAACAAACACACCTTCGCTGCGGGCGATCAGCATGTAAGCCGCGAGAATCTCCTCGTCAGTGACTTTGCCAATGTGACCGCTGGATTCTTTGATGGCGTCGGTCGCTCCCTGCCAGCTGGCTGGATTGCCGATGCGGATGGCAGTGGCGACGGTGTTAGGCTCCGCGATGATGTGGCCGTCAACAATGGGGGCGGCCCCAGCGGCTTGAAAGCCAAACATGCGGGGCAGTTGCGCGCTCACCCCAGCCGCTTTGTACTCCTTATAACCCTTCCAATAGGCCGTGATGTTTCCGGCATTGCCAACGGGGAGGAAATGAAAATCAGGAACGCGGCCCAGTTGATCGACGATCTCGAAAGCGGCAGTTTTCTGGCCCTCGATGCGGGTGGGATTGATGCTGTTGACCACCTCGATCTGACCCGTGTCGCCGAGTTCGCGCACAATGCGCAGGGCTTCGTCAAAATTTCCCTCAACGGAAATGGTAGTCGCGCCGTACATCAGCGCTTGCGCGAGTTTGCCGAGGGCAATCTTGCCGTTGGGGAGCAGGACGATGCATTTCATCCCTGCACGGGCGGCATAGGCGGCGGCGGCGGCGGAGGTGTTGCCAGTGCTGGCGCAGATCACGGCCTTGGCACCCCGCTCAAGCGCTTTGGTCACCGCCATCGTCATGCCCCGGTCTTTGAAAGAGCACGTCGGGTTAAGCCCCTCGTACTTAAGGTACAGATGAAACTCACCGCCGATTGCCTTGACGAAATTATCAACCTTGATGAGCGGAGTGTTGCCCTCGTTGAGGGTGACGACCGGGGTCTGGGCGGTGACGGGGAGGTACTTGGCGTAACGGCGGATCACTCCGGGCCAGGCATTGCCCACAACAGAGTTCGTGACAGGAGGGTTCATGAGTAAATTAGTCGAAGTTCTCCACGCGGAACAAAACGGGCGCGCCTTTGATGACAGAGAGGCGCGCGATTATGGTCAGAGCCTTGCGCACGTCAGAGTAGGCGGCGTCGTGAATCATCAAAATGAGCGGGACGCTTTCGCCTTCGTGGCCCTCGGGCTGGATGACCGAGGAGATGCCGATCTTCGCCTCGCCTAGAATAGTGGCGACACGGGCCAGGGTCCCGGGACGGTCCGCCACGCTCAGTCGCAGGTAATAGCGCGAGATGGTATCGCCCATCTTTACCACCGACCCACCGCGTTCGTGCGGCACGAAGGGAGGAATACGGAGGTGATCGTGACAGTTGAGATCGAGAGCAGCGTCAGCCAGATCACTGAGGACGGCGCTTGCGGTGGGGTCCTGCCCTGCCCCGCGTCCATAATAAAGAGTGTCACCCACCACATCCCCACGCACCAGAACAGCGTTATAAACATGGTTCACGTTGGCGAGCACGTGCGAGTTGGGCACCAGAGTGGGAGCCACGCAAACCTCGGCGCGCACCGGAGACCCCGCGCGCCCCTTGTCACACCGCTTCACCGAACCGATCAGTTTGATCGTGTAACCCAGCTGGCCGGCAAATTGGATGTCCACGCGGTTCACCTCGCGGATGCCCTGCGTAAAAATATCTTTCGGATCGACCCAAAATCCATGGGCCAGCGAGGCGAGAATGCCGATCTTATGCGCGGCATCGTGTCCATCCACATCCAACCCCGGTTCAGCCTCCGCGTAGCCGAGGCGTTGGGCATCGGCCAGCACCTCCCCAAAATCCGCGCCTTCCAGCTTCATGCGCGTCAGGATGTAATTGCACGTGCCGTTTACGATTCCATAAAGGCGGGTGATGCGATTGCCGATCAATCCTTCCCTCAGCACTTTAATGATAGGCACGCCGCCGGCGACACTGGCTTCGTAGTAAAGGTTTGCGCCATGCTTTTCCGCCAGAGCAAACAGTTCCTCTCCCTGAGCGCTCAAGAGGGCTTTATTGGCCGTAATGACCGATTTGCCCAGACGAAGCGCGGTGGTGACGACCGTCTTGGCCGTGGTGGTGCCCCCCATCAACTCGCAGATAATGGGGATGTCGGGATTCTCCACCACCGAGCGCCAATCAGTGGTCAGCAGGGATGCGGGAATGTCAACCGAACGGGGGCGGGAAAGGTCTCGAACAGCCACCGCCGCGATGCGCAGATTGGAGCCGAGCCGTGAGGACATAAGGGTTCCATTGCGTTGCAGCGCCAGATAAACGCCGCCACCCACAGTCCCGCCACCAATCAGGCCCACATTGAGCTGCTTCATGAGATCGGCGATAGTGCCGGATGATCGTTGAGCGATAAAGCCCAAAGTTGACAACGTCAACGAGCGCGGCGGATGGCCAGCGCGCATCTCATTTTTCGAAGGACCTTACTAAATCCTCAGTTAATCAATAAATCGCATGCATTGAATCGGATTCCCTCGATTCACAACGCGAATCCCTCACGTAGCGGTTGGGCGCTTGCCCACAGAAACCAACCTCCCCATGCCCTATCCCTTCAAATCCTGTCCTACCTGCGGTTAAAAATCCCCGCTCCTGAAAAGAGCCTCGAAACCCTCCCCTCCCCCCATTCCACTTCCTCGCCCTCACCCAACCCCATAACCCCTCGCGATCCCGGTTCACTCTTTCGTGGTGACTTGAGAGAGTAATTCACGCAGGTACCTGCCCGTGTGAGACTTGGCGTGGGCAGCCAATTGTTCGGGCGTGCCTTCGGCCATCACAGTGCCGCCGCCATCGCCGCCTTCGGGGCCCATATCAATCACCCAGTCCGCTTCGGCAATCAGGTCCAGATTGTGTTCAATGACCACCACGCTGTGACCGGCATCAACCAATCGTTGCAGAACTTCCACCAACCGTCGCACGTCAGACATGTGCAGGCCGATGGTGGGTTCCTCCAGAATAAAAAGGTTTTTGCGGGTGGCCACCACTGCCCCTTCCACCGTTTCCCTCAACCCACTCAACAGGTGGGTCACCAATTTCATGCGCTGGGCCTCACCGCCGCTCAGGGTGGGGCTGGTTTGGCCCAACTTAAGGTAATCAAGGCCGGTATCGCGCAGGGCTTCCAGGGGACGCCGGACTTTTCCAAACGCACCGAAAAACTCGATCGCTTCACTAACACTGAGATCCATCACTTGAGCGATGTTCTTCCCGTGCATCTCGACGTCAAGAGTTTCAGTGTTGAAGCGGCTGCCTTGGCAGGTTTCGCAGCGCATATAGGCCGGAGGCAAAAAATTCATCTCCAACTTGATCGTCCCGGCTCCTTCGCAGGCCGGGCATCGTCCTTGTTTGCTGTTGAAGGAGAAACGGCTGTGCGTATAGCCCCGCATGCGGGCCTCGGGCATTTGGGCGTAAAGGGCGCGAATATCGTCAAAAAAACCAACATAAGTGGCGGGGGTCGAACGCAGGGTGCGTCCGATGGGCGATTGGTCGACCTCCAGCACGGATTTGATCGATTCAGCACCAGTGACATAAGTGGCCCCTTGCTTCGCCTTGGGGCTTTTTCGTGTCTTGAGCACTTCTTCAACCGCATGGAGCAGACACTCGCGCACGAGCGAGCTTTTCCCCGAGCCGCTGACACCAGTGACCACCACAAACCTCTCCAAAGGCAGGCTGACCGTGACATCCTTCAGATTGTTGGCTTGGGCATGATGAAGGGTCAGCATCGGAGTGCCGGGCTTGCCGCGTTTGGCGGCCACCACCTGCCTGCGCGTCCCCCGGGCGGGATGAGCGCGTTTTTCAGACAGCAACCGCCCGGTTAGGGAAGCGGGATTGGCCAAAAGCTCAGCAAGCGTTCCGGTCGCCACAATTTCCCCGCCGTGAATGCCCGCGCCTGGGCCAAGATCAATCACATAATCGGCACGCCGCATGGTTTCCTCATCGTGCTCCACCACAATCAAGGAGTTGCCGCGATCCTTCAACATTGCCAGCGAACGCAGCAGATGCTCATTGTCCCGCGCATGCAGGCCAATCGTCGGCTCATCCAAAACATACAAAACCCCGCTGAGGTTCGATCCTAGTTGCGCGGCTAGACGAATGCGCTGGGCCTCCCCCCCGCTGAGCGTCGTGACGCTGCGGCCCAGTTGCAGATAATTAAGCCCGACTTCGCCCAAAAATTTCAGCCGCTCGCGAATCTCGGGCAGGATATCGCGGGCAATCTCAGCGTCACGCCCCTCCACCTGAAGACGACTAAAAAAGGCCAGCGCCTCATCAACCGAAATCCGGGCAAACCAATCGATGGTCGGCCATTTGTCCTGCTGTTGACGCTTTCTGCCGGTGCCATTCGGAAAACGAACCGCGCGGGCCTGAGGGTTCAGCCGGGCTCCACCGCATTCCTTGCAGACCTCGCGTTTGCCTTCCTGCCACTCGAACCACGATTCCTCAATGGCATCACCCCGCGCCCCCCGCTCGACATCAGGCAGGTAAAATGTTTCGCCAAATCCACGGCAGCCGGTACACCAGCCCTGCACGGAATTGTAGCTGAACATTTTCGGATCAAGCACCGGATAGGATGTCTCGCACTTGGGGCAGGCCCGTGAGGTGGAGTGAACAGTGGTCTGACGGTCGTTGCTCAGTGCAAAAAGCGTGCCCTTGCCGATGGTCAGCGTTTCATCAATCAGTTTGGCAATAGCGGTGCGATCCTGTTTCGCGCCCTTGCGTTTCATCTCAATGACCCCAGTGACCACTTCGACATCGTGTTCCTTGAATCGATCCAGACGAAACAGTTTGTTCGTGGCGTAGATCTTGCCGTCGGCGCGAATCTCCTTATAGCCATGGCTGGCCGCCCATTCGGCCACATCAGTGTGAAAACCTTTGCGGTTGCGCACCATGGGAGCAAGCAGCAGCAGATCTCCACGCTCCGTCATCTCCTCCATCAACTTGCGAATAAGTGCATCCCGTGTTTGCGCTTCCACGGCTACTTGGCATTTCGGGCAGAACTGCACCCCAAGCTTCGCGAACAACAGCCGGAGAAAATGGTGAATTTCAGTGACGGTCGCAACGGTGCTTTTACCGCCGCCGCGACTGTTCCGCTGCTCGATGCTGACTGTTGGAGGGAGTCCGGTGATGAGGCCAACCTCGGGCCGCGCCAACTGTTCCACGAACTGCCGGGCGTAGGCGCTCATGGCATCGAGAAAACGACGCTGGCCCTCGGCAAAAATCAGGTCAAAAGCGAGGGTGCTTTTACCCGAGCCGCTGACTCCGGTGATAACCACGAATTTTCCACGAGGGATATCGACGGAGATGTTTTTGAGGTTGTGCTCGCGCGCGCCGATGATGCGGATGCAATCATCCATGGCCGCCGTCTCGCTGACCGCATGTTCATGGGTATCAAGTGCCATGGATCTTTAGCCTCCTGCGACAATACGGACAATTTCCAGCCGGTCTCCGGCCTGCACTTGCCGCGCCATGAATTCGGAAGGAGCCACCGCCTCTCCGTTCAACTCCACCACTACGCTGCGCGGAAGCAGGTTTTGGGACTGCAAAAATGCTTCCAACGAGCAGGGCAGACTCATTGAGACAGGCGCGCCATTGGCAATGACGGTTGCTTCGCTCATGCGGTCAATGCGGCGTCCCAATCTTTGAACACAGGTTCGTAGCCCAGACGACTTACCAGGCCGGCCACCTCGCCGACTGTGCGCTCATCGGCGATGTCAAACTGTCCGGTGGCGGTGGTGGATCGGCCGTCGGCTGGCTCCATGGAGGTTCCCTCATCCAAGGCGATGATTCTTCCTTTTTCGGTATGATGCACATTGGTGCGGCCCGCGCCGGTGTAACCTCCCGGCTCGGTGTGGCTGCCCGCCGAAAGATGAGTGACTCCCAGCGGGATCAAACCATCGCGCAGCCGGGCGGGTTCGCGCGTTGAAAGAACGATGCCAATGTCCGGAAAAATCATGCGCATCGCGCAAAGGAGCTGCACCATCTCGCGGTCGGGAAAATGCGTCAGCGGTTCAAAATCCCCGGCGTTGGGACGCAAACGAGGCAGGGCGATGGTCAACTGAGCCTTCCAGCAACGCCGCAAAAGATACTGAGTGTGGGCAGCCAGAGACATGGCTTCCAGACGCCAGTCACTGAGGCCATAGAGCGCACCAATGCCAATCCTTCTGAATCCCGCATCGTAGGCCCGCTCTGGGGTTTCAAGCCGCCAATCAAAGTTTTTCTTGGGGCCCGCCGTGTGCATCACGTCGTAGATGGTCCGGTCGTAGGTCTCCTGATAGACCACAAGCCCTTCGGCTCCGGCTTTGACCATGGGCTCATAATCATCCTGCTCCATGGGCCCAATCTCCAGTGAAATACCCGGCACAAAAGATTTAATGCGGGCTACGCTGTCCCGCAGGTAATCCTTTGAAATAAATTTGGGGTGTTCGCCGGCCACCAGCAGAATATTGCGAAAACCCTGCGAATGCAGCTCGCGCGCCTCGGCTTCGATTTCATCCATCGAAAGGGTGACGCGAAGTATGGCATTATCACGTGAGAACCCGCAGTACTTGCAATTATTGATGCATTCGTTGGAGAGGTAGAGAGGCGCGAAAAACCTCACCACCTTTCCGAACCTTTGTCGCGTGAGCTGCTGGGAACGTAGGCTCATGGCCTCCAGAAACTCCAAAGCCGCCGGAGAAATCAGGGCCGGAAAATCCGCCAGGGTGGGATGCGCCAATGCCACCGCGCGGGCGGCCTCCTCGCGGGTGGTATGAATGGAGCGGGTGATCAGGTCACCCATCGGTATCCGGTTTAATTCGCTGACAAAACTCATCGTTGAACGATGACTTTATTCCCGATCCCCGCCCGGTCAAGCAGCCCTCTTACTATATCGTCCAGCAAAACACTGTGCTGCGCCGCCAATTCATGCACTTTTTCAGGCTGAAGCTGCGTCCCCATGAACGGTAAAGTCCAGATGGGCAGCGTCGGGAAAAAAGAACAAAGGAGGCTGGCGTTGACGGAAACGGAAACATCCTCCTCGGCAGTTGTATGGCTCAGAATAATTCCCGCGCAGGTGAGGTGGGATGCAAGAATGGATTCTATGGTTAACCGGGCGGAATTGATCACACCAAGCCGGTTCGCGGCCACCACAACCAAATTGCCTTCCAACCCCTCGGCCAGCTCCCTGGTGCTAAAATCTTCGCCTAACGGCGACAGCCACCCCCCCGCCCCCTCGATCACAGTGACTGATTCGACAGGCTCATCAATTAGGGGCAAAAGTTCTTCCAGCATCTCATCGAGAAAGAGCGGGTGCCCCGAAAGGCGCGCTGCCAGCATGGGCGCGACGGGGGCCTCGTACCATACTGGATTAATGGTGTCGAGGCTTGCAGCGCCCACGCCCAATGCCTGTTGCAGCCAACGGGCATCCTCCCGGTTCCCCGTAGCAATGGGTTTGAAACCGCGCACCGCCCGCCGGGACGCTTTAAGTCGGGCCAGAAGCAGGGCCGACACCAAAGTCTTGCCCACCCCGGTGTCGGTCCCAGTAACAATGAATGGCCTCACTTTTGACCTGCCACGTACTCGATAAGATCCACAAACTCCTCGGGTGCGAGGGTATTGCCCAAACCCTCGGGCATACTGGAAACCTTCATCTGCTCGCGCTTGGCAATGTTGCTCTTCATCACCGCCTGAATTTGGCCCGCGCCGAGTTTCATGACCACGGTGTCAGCCGTTTCGGAATCGATCACCCCGGAAATTTCATCACCGGTTTTGGTGGTGATGTTTACTGTGAGATATTTCGCTTCCACCTTCTCGTTGGGATAAAGAACGGATTCGATGACGTCCACTTTCTTAAGTCTGCTGGCGACGTGGGTCAGTTCGGGACCAAAATCCGCGCCCTTGTCTCCGATCTTATGGCACGCCACGCAGACGCGCTCAAAAATCTGCTTGCCGTTTTCAACCCTCCCCTTGGCTGAGCCGACGCTGGTATACAATTTGGCGCGATCCTCGGGCTTGATGTTGGTTTCGTTGAGCAGTGTCTTAAGGGAAATTGCGGCCATGCCCAAGTCTGGCCGGCCTGAGGCCATCGCCCTCAAATAATCCCGACCCACGGTGTTGTCTTTAGAGAAATCCTCTTTGGCCAACAGCGGTTTCCAAACGACTTCCAGCGCGGAGAGAGTATGCTGCAAAGTGTAGTCGACCCAGTAATCCAAGGGCTGGCTGGCGACTTTCAACGCTAGTTCAAGCGATTCAGGAGTTTGCTGAAAACTAAGGGCGCGCACCGCCTCAAGCCGCACACGGGGATGGGCATCAGTGATCTGCGGGCCAAGCAACTTCATGGGTTCGGTAATGTACGGCCAGTCCTCCGACAGGGTATGAGTGGCCGCTGCACGTGCTTGAAAGGTTTTCGCAGTCAGCACTTTGGTCAGCAAATCGTTATCCAGGGCGTGATGCCCCTGCAAAACCCACATCGCCTCGCACAACAGCAAATCGTGCTTGGGATCGGTTTCTGAAAGTCCCGCAACCCATTTTTTCACTCCGGCTACCACGGCGGGTGTCGGGCGGTCCCGCAATTCCATGCGTGCGCGGTAGCGGGTGCGTGGCTCGTACTCCTTGAGTTGTTCGAGCAACTGGGCGATTGATTTGCCGTATTGAGTGACTGGCTTCAACAACGGACGCCCTTTGGCGGTGATGCGATAGACGCGGCCGTGAACATGATCGCGGTTGGGATCGCGCTGCGAATATTGCATGTGCCCCACCAGCGGATTGTGCCAGTCGATAAACCAAAGCGCGCCATCGGGTCCGATCTGCGGATCGCCGGGGCGGAAATTGCGGTCAGTGGAGGATATGAAATCCTCGATTTTCTTGCCGCTAAACCCGGCCCCGTCATCGCCCACCGTAAACCTCGGCATGCCGTTCATGTTAATAACGCAGGCATAGACGAACTGACCTTGAACGCTGTCGGGAAAATGGCGCGACATCAGGAATTCCGAGCCGAGCGCGGGCCGCATGCCGCCGTTGTCAAACACCGTGCGAAGGCTGCGGCGTGTGCCAACCTGGTTGCCGGAGAGGGGTGAGTCCCAGTTCTGTTGGGCTGTGGTGCCGTCGCCCACTATGCCCTGGCCCCATTGATCAAACACATAGCACCACATGTTATACTGGCCGGGCAGCATGAAGGCGCGGGTGCGGCCCGAGATGAGATCCATCTGGTAGGCGCCACCCACGTTGTGGCGGCGCAGAGGCCCCCAGACCGTTTCGACCGTGGTCGACATGGAGATACCCTCCAGAAAATGCAGGACGCCTCCGTTGTTGTACTCGTATGCAGAGATGGCATGGTGGGTGTCATCAGTGGCCCAGCCGTCGGAAAATTCCACAACCTGGTCCGCCACATCATCCCCGTCCGTATCCTTCAGAAAAAGCATGCGCGGCTGGCTCGTCACCAGAATTCCGCCATTCCAGAACTCAAATCCCACCGGGCAATGAAGCTTATCGTAAAACACTTTGCACTTGTCGGCCTTGCCGTCTCCATCGGTGTCTTCCAGAATCAAAATTTTATCGTTGGGGCGCGCATCACCCGGTTTCCATTGGGGATACGTGGGCATGCAGGCGACCCAGAGGCGGCCTTTGTTATCAAAACTCAACTGCACCGGTTTGGCCAATTCCGGGAATTGCGCTTCTGAGGCAAACAAGGACACATCAAAACCATCCGCAACTTTCATCGCCTTGACTGATTCATCGGGCGAGAGAAACTTTAATTCCTTGGGCTCCGAATAGGTCTTGGTTCCAAATGCCGTCTTGGGCACTTTCAGCTCGCCGGTTTTGGAGTCGTCCGGAGTTTCGGAAACCTGTTTTCCCTGGGCGATATCCCAAACATAACGATCGCGAACGGCGGCCATCAGGCGAACTTTCTTGTACTCAGCCGGAAAAGTGTCGGTGTCGTAGGGGGAACTGCGTGAGCCATAGACATACCAACCATTCAGCATGCGGTAATCCTGGGAGTGAACCCATGACTTGTCGTTGACTGCAGCATGCAATTTCTTGCCCTTGGCGCCGGCGACAAAAGGATTGGGTGAACGAAACAGTTCACGGTCCAGAATCTCGCCAACGAAACGATCTCCTGCCTCGTTCAAGTGGATGCCGTTGATGGTATATTGCGCTCCCTTTTCCTTGCCGAAAGCCGCCAGCGTCGGGGTGTACAAATCCACAAAAGCTAATCCCCTTTTTTCCGCCACCGCGCGAACTGCCTCAGTGTATGTTTTAAGATTCTGATTCTCTGTGATTCCGTCGGGTTGAAATTTGTTGGTCGTCACTTCAAACGCGATGGGTGAAACCAGGACAAAGCGCAACTTGAGGCTCTTGGAAGCGTATTTCTCGTTCATGCGGTCCATATACGCCTCGTAATCAGACTTAAACTTATCCACGCCCGCAGGACCGGCGTAGGACTCGTTGAATCCGAAGAAGCAAAGGAGCATGTCGGGACCAAACATTTTGAACGGATCATCGATCCTCGTGTAATCGGCAGGGCGCTGCTGGGTGGCGACTTCGTCAGCAGGCCAGCCAAAATTTCTTACCACCAATTCCTCCTGAGGAAAACGCGAGTGCAACAGGCTTTCGAAATGCCCGAAAATACTCATGCGTTCAGCCAGGCTGCCTCCGGTGAAAGCGATGCGTTCATTTGAATGAATCACCAATGGCAGTGTGGTCGAAGATGTTTTTTTGACCAAGGAATGCTCCGAAACCTTTACTCCCTTTTTGTAGCCCCCGAAGCCATATTTACTCGGTTGATAATCACCCACGAGAGCGGCCTCGGCACGGGCGGGGATTTTGGATTCAAGACCCGCTCCCCAATAAGTGGCGTTGATCAGCAAACGTCGAAGGTCCTCATTCAGCAAATCAGTCGCCGCACCCATCGTCGTACAAAAAATCCTGTTCTGTTTGCCAGCTTCGTTTTTGTAGAGGCGGGTCCAGGCAACCGGTTGCATCGGCGTGTTTTTCGGCCCCTCAACCGGAGGATCATTGGGGTTCATGCCTTTGAGAACCGCACCGCGCAGGATAATTTGCACATCCGCGGGCGGATTTGCTGTGTAGACATCGGTATCGCCAAAAACATCCTTCACTCCGTGCAAAAGAGGACTGTCTTTGGCCGATGGTTCGATAATCCCGCGAGTGGCCTCGCTTTTATGAGCGCCGTGGTGAGCCACCCAGGTTTCACCCAGCACCTGCCTGCCGAAACCGCCCGCCCACTCCTTATTGTCCCAGCTGAACTTGGCGTAGGGGCTTTTGGAATCCTTCGGGTAGGAAAAAGCGTGGGTGCTGGTGCGCAGGGCGATGATCGATTTGCCAGCCAAATACGCGTCAACAAAGTGCTTCATCTCCTCGTCAGTCCAGGAGCGGAAACGGTTGAGCATGAAAATCACATCCGCCGTGTCCAAAGCCTCCGCTCCGGGCAGCAAATGGCCGTTGTCGGGATTGATGGTGCCATCGGCCTCAGCGGGAAAAAGCACGGTGCATTTGAAGCCGTGCTGTTGTGAAAGAATTTTAGCCATTTGAGGCAGACCCTCCTCGGAACGGTATTCTTCGTCACCCGCAATAAAAACAATGTGTTTGCCCTGCCCCGGGCCCTTCCCGCCGGGATAAACCAAATGAGTTTGGGCGACAAGACTGACGGGCAGCAGGAAGAACCCCATCAATAATAGAGCTAGAATGTATCTTTTCATGAAAAAATGAACTGGCGAATTATCTTTAAGTTGAACACGGCTGTCGAGTCGGATGCGAATTATTGTTGAATGCCCTCCGGCACGGAATTGGTGGGGCCCTCGTTGAAAGCCTTGGGAAAAAGGTCTCTAAGAGTTTGGAACGGATGGAACGGGGCCATGATGATCTTGGGGATGTGCATGGCCTCGGTCACCGGGGCCTGCAAGGTGCCGGTCACTTTGGTCTCGAACACTTTGCTCAAGGGCCACAAGGCGGTGCTGAACAAACGGCCCACCAGCCATGCGTCGCGGAAAAACTCCATCTCAGCCCGCGCATCAAGCGAAGAATCAAAGTGTACCTTGCCGTTGTATTTCAGGCGAAACGCGGGTGCCCTCAATTCCATGTCCCGCGTGCTGACTGTCGCCTGGTCGATGCTGAAACTGGCCGTGCCGGATTTCAGCCGTGACTTGCCAACCCCGGGCGAGATGGAGTCCAGAAAACCGGAAAACGCGCCAAAAACAGGAATACTCCAGAGATATCCGTCACGCATGTCCACCACTCCCTCTCCCTTCCAAGTCTCGATGGATCTGGAGTTGGCGGATTTCAAGTAATAGACACCATTCAGCACACCCTCGATCTGGTTGGTGCCTTGCAGAACGTCCCCCAACGCGAGGCCGAGATTGATGTTGCCGACCTCCGATTTGAAACTGTAATCCGCCTCGCCGCCGGGCAGGAAATCGAAATCACCAGACCAATCGAGCCTTCCTCCATACATATCGGCAACGAGATTTGTGACGGTCAGATGATCCCCCTCCCAGTGCATGAGTCCCTTAACCTGATCCGCGTTGAACCGCCAATAGCGGAACGGCCCGCCTGTCACATCGAAATACAGGTCGGCTTTCACCTTTTCGTCGAGGGGCGCCCTGCCGTGGAGGTATACGGTGGGTGTTTTAAAGAACTGGTAAGGCGTGATGGCAGCAGCTGTTCTGGGTCCAATAATACGAGTGAACGCATAGGGATCGTATGTCGAATAACCGTTGGTGATCCACAGCGACATATTGGGCAGATCCAACAAAAGAAAAGGGGACTTCAACATTTGCGTTGAACCGCCAGGCGGAACATAGTGAGCCAGAACGTTGGTGAAATAAACCAGCCGATTGGTAACACCGAAAACAGTGTCCACATCGCTGAATCCTTCGCCCCTCAAAGTGAGTGCCCCCAGCTTGACCGTGCCATGGCCTTCCACCGAGTCCAAATCACTGTAAACTCCATGCGCATTCAGGTTTAAGTGCGGAGGATCCTCAAGTTTAACAAACTCAAACAGCCCATCGAGCGAGGGGAAAATGGGGCGAAGAATACGAGGATTGAATCGCGACTCAACTTCAGCCTGAAAGGATTCCCGGGCTGGATCAATCCAGCCGCTGGCGTCGAGCCTACCTTCAGTCGTAAGCACGCCAAGCCTCCTCAAATGCACTACGCCCGCACTTAACCCGGCCTTTAGCTCCACCTGAGGAAACTTCACCTCATCCAAGGCAAGGTTGGTTAGGGTGGTTTCCGCCTCCAAGACCAGATTTGAGCGAATGACTTCCCGCCAAACCTCTGGTGCCGCATCGTTTGGGGGCAGAGTCACTGAGAGTCGAAGACTAACCACGGGATCATCCGCCAATTGCACATGGGACACCCACGGAGGCAGATTCGTGGTAAGAAGTCCGGCCAGCCAAATGGGCGGAGCCACCAGTTTTCCTGATCCTTCAAGCTTTCTTGAATCAGGATTGAATCGCACTTGATTGGTCCAGAGACCGTGTTCCAGTCGTGCCTCAAGCCGGTCCACGTCCAGCCACGGCGCCTTCCAATGAAAACGAACGAGCATTTCAGGCAGGTTGAGATTGCCTTTATTGAAGTGCACCAATCTGCCACTGGAGAGAATATCCATTTCACCAAGCCACTGCATCATGCTCCCTCGCTCGGCCACCGGGCGGGCCTCGGTTGAGGGCTGCATCTCTCCGCCCAATTGCAACGAATCGAAGCTCCCAAAATCCGCGACGCTCCGGCCAAGACGGCCTTTCCAGGTTCCCTTCCAAGTCTCACTCAAAAGCCAGAATTCGAGCGGATTGGGCAGGTGAAAACCTTTTACGGCAACCTTGGGTGCGTTGGTGGAAGGGAGGGATGATGCCAGAAAACTGGTCAGCCTGGCCAAAGGATACGAATGGGTCAGCCCCAGCTCAAGGAAAGGGTTTTCACTATTGATCCAAGGAGTGACCACGGAAGCGGCCCTAATATCAAAGGTGGATTGGAACGATGCCTCATTCGGTGACGTTTGGATGATATGAACGCTTCCGGCCGGGCGCCTGGCCTGAATGCCGCGACTACGGATTTCCTTCGCCTTGATATCCCAATCAGTATGGAAGGAGGCGATATTGGTCAGGATGGGATAATGAGCGGAGACGGTCGCCTCCAAATAATCAGCTTCCGCCCACTGTGTGTGCAGGTGGTCAGACCTGAGAGTGACGCTGCCCACGTAGCTGGTCGCCGGAATCGTCGGTTCAAAATGAAAGATCACCAGCGTCCTGCCGAGAGTCCCCCACGTGCTGTGCATGTCGGCGCCGGCAACCCGCATGCTTGCACGTTGAGCCGCTTGGTTTTTGGCATCCGCAAAAATCTGGATTCTGACCTTGGGCGGCTGTTCAAACTCAACTTGTTCCATGGCCTCAATGACTTCCTGGACAGAAGACTGCCAATTGCCAACAACAGCACCCCCACCTCCAGTCTGAGCGAGACTCATGTCCCCGAGAGCGGAGACATTGCTCAGAATGAGGCTTGCCTCAAATTTCATCCCCCGCCACATCGATTGAAAGGTGCTGAGTTCCCAGCGATCGTCCTCATGGAAAGTCAGTTCAGCGCTTAAATTAGTAAGGACCAGCGGAGGCCTGATCTGCCCTTGGGATGACAGAGGGATGGCCAGCGATCCGTTGCGTATGATTAGGCCGTCCACCTCGACACTCAAATGGCGCATCGCCCGGCGGTTGAGTTTAATTTCCGCCGAACGAATGCGGAGTTCCGGGGCGTTGGTGGCCGTGGTCCGCAGTCGCACATCCTCAAGCAAAACACGGTGATAACCCTCAAGGCGGATATTTCCTGCGTCAACGCGGAGATTTTGCCTGGCCAGGGCCTCCATCATCCGTTCTTGCACGAAGGAGGGAAGCCCCATGGTGTTGAGCCAAACAAAAGTCGCCGCCACCAGCAGCACCAAGAATAAAAAACTGATTCTGCACCATCGGAAGGTGCGGCGAATTTTACTCCAAGTGGCGGAGGTCATGGGGTGCGGGTCACTTGGCGGGAACCAGTGGACCCAGCGTCCTCAGAATGTCGGCATACAACCCACCGGGAAATTCAAAAATCACCGGTTCCTTTTCGCCGGGCATGACCACGCTGGCGTAGATATTTTTCTTCAGGGTGGCCCTGCCAAAGAGGATGTGGTAGACCGAGGGCTGGATGCCCTGAGTCACTTCGATCTGCAGCCCAAAAGACACGGTGGTGAATCCCAGGCTCTTAAATTTGGCATCCCCTCGCGAAACCCACTGCACGGCCTGCAACTGGCCCAGCCGGTAAAGTGTCTCCTCGAGCTCGGCATTCACGACCGGATCGGGGCTCCACACCTGCGATTGATCACGGGCCACGCGGGCCGAGCGTCCGTTGAATGAGGAGGTAATGGCCGTAATATTGGAGGAGGCAAACGACCAAATCTGGCGGTTGCGCAACTCAAACGCCTGCTTGGGAAGATCCAATACATCACCATACCGCGTTGCGTAAATGGGTGTCTCATCGCGCCGTCTTGCGGCAATAATGTCAATTTGGTTGGTGCCAAAATCAACCTGGTTCAACACCATGTTGGTGCGTAATCCATCCGCATTGGTGACGGTGGCAAATAGAGCGTAGGAATTCGATGAGGGTTCGAGCTGGTAATCCCTCAGCTCAATTTGAGAGGGCACATCCTTAATGAAATCCACAATCTCCAGCGAGGCGAGGTTGGTCAGGAAAAGCCCCACCAAAACCGGGTCGGCATCCATGGCCAGCGGCTCGCTCACCCTCCATTGCCCATTCGTGCGGTCCAACGAAAAACGCTCTTTGCCCTGCACCACCACCCGGTCCACCGAAGCAGGGTTGAAGGTAAGGAGGCGTGGATCATGAAAAGCCTTGTAGGGCTGGCGCAAAGCGAGGGCTATCTCCTTGGGGACCAACACGATGTTCGTATGGGCCAATCGTCGGGCGTAAACCTGACCCGGCTCATTCGTCGGGCTGGCCCCAAACTCAAGAGAAGCCACCCGGTTGGCCCCAGAAAACAGTCCAAATTCCACATCCGGCTGCTGAAGGCCGAAACGTTCCAAATCAACGGCGGGAGAATCTGTCACGAACTGGGAAACCTGCACACTCCCCAGAGTTTGCAGCAATTGCTCAATCCTCTGGTTGTCCGCCCTTGCGGGAAGGGGCTTGATCAGCTTCCACAATCCATTGGTTTTCTCCACTTCAATCAGGCGGCTGCCTGTTTTGATTTGAATGCGGTCGTAATTCAGCCCAGCCGTTTGGATTAGAGTGGTCGAGCGCCAATCCAGCGAGGATTTTGGAATCGCCGCGATAAAAGCCCCATCCACCACCCTGACATCAGCCTCGCCCAGGACCTGAGCGTAAAACTGGTTGGCGAGCGGCGTGCGAATACCCACCAGCAAATCCATCCTGCCGTCCGGTTGCTGAAGGGAAACGGTTAGAACAGGCGGCTCCAATCCGAACGCCTTGAGTCCTCCCTTGTTCTCGGAAACTTCGCGAGCCGAGAGCCGCGCCATTTCCCTCATCTCGGCCATGGCCTTAACCAAAGTCTCAACAGGGGTGGTTTGCGCGGGATAGGCCGGGCTGATCAGCCTCCATTGCCCGTTGGTTCTTTCCGCACGCGCACTTTGGTTGGTCGAGCCAATTTCCACCAGAGTCACGGCTTCAGGCCTCAACTTGGGAAAAACCTTGAGTGGACCCGCCCCCGTGGTTCGATGGACGAGCCTGCGCTCAACCAGACAGATGAACGCAAAGAGCCCAACGGCCAGGGCGAGCAATCGGAAAGTAGTTTTTGAATTCATGGCTGCATCAATTCACGTTCAGGCTCGACGCCTCAGCCAAACCAATCCCCCGAACAGGAGCACCCCGCCCGGAGCGGCTCCCAGAAAAATCCACCGCAATCGACTCATCTGATGCTCAGTCAGGCTGAGCTTATATTCGGTCACCGCCCGTGGCGGGATATCCCCGAGGAGGACATCCCGGCTTAACAGCCAGTTCACGGCGAGTTGCGCAAAATCGCGATTCGCCGCGTCCTCAAAAAGGACATTTGAAAGAAACAATGAATTGCCAGCCACAACCATGCGGGTGGTGCCGCGATCCGCCGCGATTCCCTGAATGCCTCCGCGCTCAACGGCGACCATCAAGGGTATGCGGCCCTGGCGCTCAACCTCGCCGCGTTGTTGCGTATCAAATCGGCCTATCGCCTCTCCCTGTCCGCTTGTGAAAACCAATTCCACGACTTTGGCGGCATCCGCGCCGCGATTGATCACTTTTTGCGAGATGCTGCGAGGCACAGCCAAATGCAGGCTGCTTCGCAAAAGCGGCTTGGTGATGGGATGACCGCCAAAATCACTCACCAAAAGTTCATGTTCGGCGCCCGCCTTGGCTTGGACCGTATCCCTGACCTGGTTAAAACCCACTTCCACGTTCCATTCCGCCAGCAGTCTTTCCAGACCGGTGCGCCGCAATTCCATGGGGAATAGCACCATCATTCTCCCGCCTTGAAGCAGATATTTTTGCAGACGCTCCAATTCCGGCTGCGCAAAAGGCTTGTCGGCTCCGGCGATGATGAGCAATTGGCAGTCCGCCGGAATTTCTCCCAAAGCACTGACCGCGATTGTTCCCACGTCAATATAACTCTCCTGCAACAACCGTCTGAAACTGCTTAGCCCCCTCTGATCGCTGTCACTCGCGGGATCAATTTCGCCGTGTCCCTGGCTAAAATAGGCTTTCAATTGCCTCCCCTCGGTCACACTCACGAGCGCCGAGGTGAACATCTGTTCACCTTTGAATCCGGTGCGTAAAATCTCCTTAAGATTCGACAGGTCGTAATCGGAAAGTTCGGCCGCCAACACCATGCGGGAACGTCCGTTGCTGTCGAAGATGATCCTGCTCGAGTCTGTCGCCGTAGTCAGGTGATACTGCGCCCGCACCAACTCAGCACGACCGGGATAATGATAATCAACAAACTCGAGTTTAATCCTCGGGGAGCGGCTCTGATATTCCTTGGCCATGTCCGAAACGTGAGAAAAAAGCGCATCAGTCCGATCGAAAAATACAATGATCTTGACGTCGTTTGTCAGCTGGGAAAGCACCCGCTGGGTCAGAGGCGTTAAAACCGGCTGCCGCGTCGATCTCAAATGCCATCTCCAAGGGTGGCGTGCCGCCAGGTAATTCAGCATTACCACAATGGCCAGCACTGACATCACCGAGACAATGGTGTTGAACGCAATGCCCCACCTGCGACCCGACGAAAAGCTTTCTGGTGAATCTGAATCCATGGGTTATTTCCAGCGCCTTGATTCAACCACCTTGAGGGTCAGATAAAGAAAGAAACCGGTTGCGGTCACGTAATACGTCACGGCGCTTAAGCTGACAATTCCCCGGGCAAAATCCTCCAGATGCTCCGTCATCGACAAATGCGCGAACACATCGGCCTCCCAGTTGCTCATCGGCATCGGGACGAGGGAACGCATGCTCAATAAAAAAAGCATCACCCCAATCCCGCAGCTTACCGCCGAGGCAATCAATTGGCTCTTGGTGAGGGACGAGGCAAAGCAGCCCAAGGAAATAAACAATCCGCCAATAAGGGCCAGCCCGAGGTAGGTGCTGGCGATCACCGCAGGCTGCAAGGCCACTGCGCCGAGATTGGTGTAACGATGCAAAAAAACGATGTATCCAGCCACAGGGGCCCAAGCCGACATAAAAAACATCAGCCCCGCCGAAAACTTGGCCAGCACCACTTGCAGATCGCTCACCGGAGCGGTCATGAGCGTTTCAAAAGTTCCTGAGAATTTTTCCTGCGCAAAGGTTCTCATGGTGATGACAGGAGTGGTCAAAAGCAGAATGATCCAAAAATAAAGGGTCACGTAAAACATCTCCGTGATGGGCGTGTCCATTGGTGTGCCACTCAGCTTGGGCAGGATGTCCATGATGCTAAACCCCACTAAACCCAGCACAGTGCTGATGATGACATACCCCGTCATTGACAGAAAATGACTCCCCAACTCCCGGCGCAACAATGTGAGGTAAACCTGCATCTCCCTTATTCCTCCTTCTCCGTCCGTGTGAGCTTCACAAACACATCCTCCAAAGTATGACGCCCACGCGATAGCTCCCGCAACTGCCAACCTGGGTGGGCAAGCTCGCCATGCAGCCACGCGCGCAAATCATGTCCATTACTCGGCTGGATTATCACTCTGTTCCAATCCCCGTCCATGGGGGAAACATCTAGGGATTCGATCTCCTTCCGATCGCTCAACAGCTCCAGAAGCGCCTCCCTTGGCGCCAGCACTTCCGTTATGACGGGCCCGCCATGGAATACCCTTTTCAATAAATCCTCAGTGCTGTCGCTGGCTACGATCCTGCCATGATCCAACATCAGCACGTGACTGCAGGTCATTTCCACTTCGGGCAAGATATGGGTGGAGAGCAAAATGGTGTGGCGTTTGCCTAGTTCTTTAATCAGTTGGCGCACTGCCCGCAACTGATTGGGATCCAGGCCAATAGTCGGCTCGTCGAGGATCACCAAGTCCGGCTCGTGAACCAGCGCGTCAGCGAGGCCCACTCTTTGCCGAAACCCTTTTGAGAGCTGGCCAATAATCCTCTTCTGCACGTCAAGCAGGCTGCATTGATTCAGCACCACATCAACCCGGTCACGCGAGGCGGATCGTGAGAGACCCTTCAGCCGCGCTCGAAATTTGAGATACTCGCGCACGCGCATATCCAGGGGCAATGGATTGTGCTCCGGCATGTAGCCAATCCTGCGCCGAACCTCGTCCGCCTCATGAAACACATCCAACCCCGCGACCTTCACTGTCCCGGCGCTGGCTGGCAAAAAGCAGGAAAGTATCTTCAGGATGGTGCTCTTGCCCGCACCGTTCGGCCCCAGCAAGCCCACAATTTGCCCCTTGCCCACTTGGAACGAGACATGAGAAACCGCCACCCGCCCCGCGTAACGCTTGGTCAGGTCGGTCACCTCAATCATTGGTTCTGTGTCCGCTTGCAAATTATATCTCTTCCGAATCCCGCCACTCTACTGGCGCACCCTGAGTTCCACAACGCCGCGTCTCAACGGTCTGGTAAGCACGATATTTGCATTGAAGGCCGCTCCGCGCTTTAATCCGTGCAAAAATTTCGCCGCCGTCGTGACCCCATCAATCGCTTGATTGTTGATCCCCAGCCAAATCATCCCTCTCGCCAACCCGGACTCCGCCGCCGGCCCACCCTTCTCCACTGCGGTTACAATCAAGCCGTCCGGGGCATTTAAACCGGCCCGGGCGGCAATTTCCGGAGTGATGTCCTGAACAGTGCAACCCAACTTCTTGCGGATCAGTTCAGCATTGAAGAACGAGGTCTCTGCCACCATCTGCACTGAAAACGTCTTTTTTTCGCCGCTTCGCTGCACCTGAATGGGAATTTGCTGGCTGTCCCCCAGATTGATCAGCTCGCGGTTGAACGAAAACAGGTTCTTCACCTGACGATTGTTCACCCTTAACACCACGTCCCCCTTGCGCAAACCCGCGGTGTCGGCTGGGCTTCCCACCTCCACACGTTGCAGCACCAACCCGCCCGCGCCGGCTTGAGCATGCCCCCCGAACCAAAGGGAGCGCACGTCTTCAGGGGTGAAAATATCGCCCAGAGCCTCATTCAGCCTCTTGGCCGGAATGGCAAAACCAATTCCCTGTCCCTCCTTGTAAACCGCCACGCTGAGACCGATCAATTCGCCCTTAAGATTCACCAGTGGGCCTCCACTATTGCCAGGATTGATCGAAGCATCCGTTTGCAGCCAATCCTCCATCTCAAGAAAACCCTGTTCATTAGGGGCGCGCCTTGTCTTGGCACTCAAAATCCCCTTGCTGACCGATGCCCCCAATCCAAAAGGATTCCCGAGCGCCAAAACCGTCTCGCCCAGCAATAAATCATCGTCGGCCGCAAATCGGATGGGAACAAACTTCTCCCCGGCTTTGGCCTGAAGCTTAAGCAAAGCCACGTCACTCCTCCTCAAACCGCTCACCACCTGAGCCGCCAACACCCTGTTGTCACTTAGCTTGACGGAAATCTCGTTTGCGCCCTCCACCACATGCACATTGGTGAGCACATAACCCTCCTCATCCACGATCACACCCGAACCAGCGCTCGTTTGCGGAGGGAGCTGCTCCACAAAGGGAGACCAGAAATCGCGGAACCAGTCATAAGAATAGCCTGTCCGCTGAGATTGCGTCTTCGTGCTGATGTTAACGACGCTAGGCAAAACAGCCTCGACGGCGTTGACGGTGGCATCGCGCCGGATATCCACTCCTTGCCCGGCGGCGACCAGCGAATCAAGGCATGACAGTGCCGCTGCGATTGCCAGCATCGCACCGGTTCTCCAACCCCTGCTCATATCCCCACAATTCATCAGTTTCGGATCAAGTCCTTGACTTTGCTCCGCCGTCGTCCGAAAAGCAATGGACGCTTGAGTGCTCCACTATCCAGTTTTTATAGTCGCTGGCGGTCCAACCGGCTGGTTGACCCCTCTGTTTTGGCGGACGCCAATGCCGGACACCCGCCTGAAGCGGTCCTCCAAAAACTCTGGCTTCATCAACGCATTCGCCGTGATTCTCTGCAATTAATTGACGGGCGGCCTCTGCGAATCCTTCATCCTGGCTTCTGGAATTCCGGCCCCGGGCCCGACTTTTCCCGCGCAATTGTCCAGATAGGACACCAGTCGCCGGTAGTTGGTTCGATTGAAATTGATTTGGAAGCCGTTTTTTGGCGCGGGCACGCCCATCATAATAATCCCCGATACACTGATGTGGTGCTGCACGTCATCTGGCAGGGTACCCAACCCGCCGGTTCGATCCCCACTTTGGTCATGCAACCCGTGCTTGATGCCCCGTTGCCTGAGTTAATCGAGTGGATCAGCGGCGAAAACCTCCCAAGTCCAAGCGCCGCCGTTGGCCAATGCTCGGCTCCGCTGGCGAATCTGAGCGATGAAGCCTTGCGAGAATTATTGCAACAGGCGGCCTGGGTGCGTGTGGAACGCAAAGCAGCCCTGATTCAGGCCCGGGCTCGTGACACCGGTTGGGAACAGGCGCTTTGGGAATTTTTACTAGCCGCCCTGGGTTATCGCAACAATGTCTGGCCCATGCGCCGTCTGGCTGAGCTGGTCCCATGGCCGGGCGAGGTCGTTTCGAGAAATGCCACGGAAGCCCGGCTGCTCGGTCTGGGCCGTTTGCTTCCGGACGAGCGAAGCTCTTCAACCCAACCAATGCAGCCGCATGCCAGAACTCTCTGGGATCATTGGTGGCGCGAAGCAGACGCTCTCGCTGATCAAAGATTACCCCGCGAAACCTGGCAAACCGCCGGGATGCGTCCCGTCAACCATCCCGCCCGGCGTCTGGCCCTCGCGGCCGCCTGGCTATCCGACCACCGCATGATCGCCCGTCTCGAAACGTGGCTGGCTGACGGGCTGTCCCCTTCCGCATCCGCAGAGTCTTTGGAAAAAATTCTCGAAGTCGAAGCGGGAGATTTTTGGGCAACGCATTGGAACTTTCGCGCCGCGCCCGCCGTGACGCCTCAAACCTTGCTGGGAAACGCCCGCGCCACGGACCTGGCGATCAATGTCATCCTCCCGTGGCTTTGGATCAGGGCCGTGACCAGCCAAAACGAACTCTTTGCCACCCGCGTCCGGCAACGCTATAGCCAGTGGCCCGCCTCACAAGACAACCAAGTCCTAAAAGAAGGCCGCACCCGCCTCCTGCGTGGCCGCAAACCCACGTTCCTCAAAACCGCCGCCGAACAACAGGGACTCATGCAGATCACCCGTGATTTCTGCGATCACTCCAACGCCCTCTGCGAACGCTGTGCCTTCCCCGAATTGGTCTCGGCGTGGCAGGTTGCATCCAGATAAGAGATCCCTTCGAGTCAGAATTGAGTTGGTGCGTGAATTATTTTGGTAACCCCTTTTGTTTCGAGCTAAATACTACCGCCTCTTTCTCCACCAAATATGCGGTCCAAATCGCGCATACCATGGATGACTCGAACAACCTCAATTCCATTGGAAATATCTCGATAGAAGATCAGGTATTTCTCGAAACCCGGGACCGCCCAGGACCGCAGCTCTCCGAGTTCGGAATGCGGGAATCGACGAACGCGGCCCATGCTCGGCATTTTGGCCAGAACAAGGAATGCTTTTTCCGCTGATTCCAAGAACCGAATGGCCACGGTTGCATCCGTAACTTCAGCCAAATACAAGGCATGGCGACGCAGGTCGTCCAAAGCAGGAGAACATTTTAAGATCCGTGGCCCGCTCATGGTCGATTCTTCTTGGTGACTGCGTGTACCTCTGCTTGCAGATCCTTCCAGTCATTTTTGGTCATCGGCGTGGCTGGCCCGCTTCGGACCCCCGCCAACAATGCGTCCTGAAGCTGTTCAAAGCTTGAAACCGCTCCGCGTTGGGCGAAGATATCTCTCTGCTCAATAAGTCGCAGCCCGTCACGCACTAGCTCACTGGCCGACTGATAGTCTCCCGTTTTCAGTTTCTGTTCAATAAACTGCTCCCACTTGTCTCCTAAAGATATGTTCATGGCTTCGTTTTCAAATGGTTTTCCATACGCTCAAAATACCTCCAATAACAATGGATGCGCAATGGCTGTTATCGTTTTGTCGCCCTGTTATGATCAAACTCCGGGATTGCGCTTGTTTGATGCATTGTTTTGAGGATCGCTGACTCTTTCAGATTGTCAAAAGGCTCGGATTGTCGTCTAAACGGCGGATGCCTGAATGGTTGTGCGTTATTATTCTTGGGTTGATTGAGGGAATTACTGAGTTCCTGCCGATTTCATCCACCGGTCACATGCTGCTGGCGGAGCATTTTCTACCACATAAACAATCGGAGGCTTTTCTGGCGCTGGTTCAGACTGGGGCGGTGCTGGCGGTGATCACTGTCTTTCGCGAACGCGTCACTCAACTCCTCACAAATTGGACCAAGCCTGAGAATAAAGATTACCTGATGAAGCTCGGCGCGGCATTCGTTCTGACTGCAGTGGGGGGGCTCCTTTTGAAGAAAGCCGGGTTCAAACTGCCCAAGGACGTCGGCCCAATCGCTTGGGCCACCCTGATCGGTGGCGTGTTGATTTTGGCAGCCGAGGCCGCACTTAAAGGGCGAACACTTCGCAACGATGTGACCTGGACCATCGCCATCGCGGTCGGAATCGGACAATTGTTGGCAGTGGTATTCCCCGGATCCTCCCGAAGCGGCACCACCATTTTGATGGCTTTGGCCCTCGGTTTAAGCCGTCCTGCCGCTGCTGAATTTTCGTTCCTGCTGGGTGTTCCCACACTTTTGGCTGCGGGCTTGCTAGAAGCTTACCACGGCATCCGCCATCCCGAACCGGGCATGGAAATCAACTGGGCCATGGTCCTGTTGGGTTCGGTGGTGGCGGCAATCGTGGCTTTTGCGACCGTCAAATGGCTGCTCCGCTTCGTGCAGCACCGCACTTTCGCTATTTTTGGCTGGTATCGCATTGTGGTGGGGGCACTCATCCTGCTCCTCGTAAAATAACAGCTCGGGCTGGCGGCGGCCCCTCGCACATGGCAGGTTAGGCGAATGTCATCCGGCACGCTGCACTTTGGATCCCCAGAATGGTTCTGGGCAGTGGCGGCGTTGGTGGCAGCAAGCCTGGGCTTGGCGTGGTGGAACAGCCGCCGCGGCCAATGGCACGGAGCATCTTCCCTTGTTGGTCTGGCCTGCCGGTCACTTGCGCTAATCCTCATAGGTCTGGCCATTCTCAACCCCGTGCGAACCTTGATGGAGCCACGGAGCCAGGCCAACCAGATCGCGCTGCTGATCGACAATAGCGAGAGCCTCCAATTAAGCGACCGCAACGAGAAGTTGCGTCGTGCCGACCGGTTGATGGAGGCCATTAACCCGGATGCCAAATGGCTCACCGGCCTCAGCGCCCATTTTCAAATGCGCCAGTACGAGTTCGATTCTCGCGTTCACGGCGTTGATCCCGGGCACATCCCCGATTTTCAAGGCCGAGCCACCGCGCTAAGGAATGCGCTCGAAAACGTCCGTAACCGCCATGCCGGACAATCGCTGGCTGGCATAGTGGTCATGACCGATGGCAACGCCACCGATTGGCCCGATGCAGGCAAGGCGGACCTCACAGGACTACCGCCCATTTACACCATCCCCATCGGATCGGATGCCCCGGCCCATGACGTCGCCGTCACCGAAGCGCGTTCCCGCGTCAGTCCTTTCGAGGATGCGCCCGTCCGCATCGAAGCCATTGTGCAGGCCAAAGGCTACGAGGGCCGCGAAGTGGTGGCGCAACTTCTTGCCATCCCCAGCCGGACCAACCTCTCCACGCAACCCAAAGTGGTCGCCGAAAGCTCGCAACGAGCGGAAACCAACGACAGCCGTCTGGTTTTCAGCTTCGAGAACAAGCCCGATGGCTCAGGCCTGTTATTCTACCAAGTGCGCGCGGCGGCCCGCGATGAATTGAGCCAGTTTGAGCCCGGCAAGCCCACCTTGGAAGCCACGCTGGCCAATAATCGGCGCACAGTAGTGGCTGATCGCGGCACGCGGGTTCACCGCATTTTGTATGTTTGCGGCCATCCCAACTGGGAATTTAAATTTCTCAACCGCGCCCTCAGCGATGACGCCGAAATGCAACTCACCGCGTTGATCCGGGTGGCTCGTCGCGAGGCCAAATTCTCCTTTCGTGGACGTTCCGGCGAGAGTTCCAATCCCCTTTTTCGCGGATTCGATCGAACTAATGAAGAGACCGAGCGCTACGATCAACCGGTCATTATCCGCCTGAACACGCGTGATGAACTTGAATTGAAAGAGGGTTTCCCAACCAAAGCGGAAGACCTGTATGCCTTTGACGCCGTGGTGCTGGATGATCTGGAGTCGGCCTTTTTCACTTCCGGGCAAATGCAACTGTTGCAACGCTTTGTCAGCGAGCGGGGTGGGGCACTTTTGATGCTCGGCGGCGCGGATTCCCTGGCTCACGGGCAGTATCACCGCACTGCGGTGGGTGAAATGCTGCCGGTTTATTTGGATGGACCTGCCCAAAGCAAAGTCATTGGCCCCGCCCGCCTGGAAGTCACCCGCGAGGGGATGCTTGAAAGTTGGTTGCGCCAGCGAGGCACTGAGCGCGAGGAATTGGACAGGCTCAAAAAACTGGCCAATGTGCAGATCATCAATGAAGTGCGCGGGATCAAGCCGGGCGCGGTCACGGTTATGAGGCTTGTCGATGCCAAGGGCGCAACCTATCCGGGGCTTATCACCCAGCGATTCGGTCGCGGACGGACTGCGGCGCTGACCGTAGGCGATCTCTGGCACACGGGTCTTGGCACCGAGGAAGGCCAAAAGGACCTCGCACGATTCTGGAGGCAGTTGGCCCGATGGCTGGTCGCGGATGTGCCGGGAAGGGTTTCTGTCGAAGTTATTCCCGAGTCCGCCGATGGGGAAGCGCGCAGCCGTCTGCGGGTGCAGGTTCGCGATGCAGCCTTTCAACCGGTTGATCAGGCTGCGGTGACGCTGGATGTTCAGCCCATGGGCGGGCTCACCAATGGCCCTCTGCATCTGGAAGCGGATGCCGTAAATGAGCCGGGCGTGTATGAAACCTCTTATTCCCCGCGCGAAGCAGGCGGCTACCGCGTTGACGTCCAAGCCACGGAACCCAGCGGCCTTGCCTCGGGACGTGCGACGGCGGGGTTCACCTCCGATGCCGAGAGCGAAGAATTCCGCTCACTTAATGTGAACCGCACCTTGCTGGCCGAACTCGCCCAACAAACTGGCGGCGCCATGATCGAACTCAACGACCTTGGCAAACTTGAAGAAAAGATCCGGCAGCGCCCTGCCCCCTTCATGGAACCGGTCACACGAATGCTGTGGCACAGGCCGCTCCTGCTGATCGCGGCTCTGACGCTCCTGGGAATCGAGTGGGGATTGCGCCGTCGCGCAGGGCTGGCGTGATGCGGTCAAGACCTATACGCTCCGCGGCTGTGGGACCGATCTATTTTGATTACAATGCCACCACCCCGCTTGATCCGGCGGTGAGCAAGGCTATGCAACCCTACTGGAATGAAATCTGGGGGAACCCCTCCAGTGTCCACCAAATCGGCCGCCGCGCGAGAGCCTGCCTCGATGAAGCCCGGGACCGCGTTGCCAGTTTCTTCCGTGCCAAACCCAGCGAAATCATCTTCACCTCCGGCGGAACTGAGAGCAACAACCTCGCCATTTTCGGCGCCGCACGCCTGCTTCGTCCCAAAGGAAAACACATCATCACTTCGCCGGTTGAGCACCACGCAGTGCTGCATTGCTTCGATTATCTGGAGCGGTACGAGGGCTTCAAAGTCACGCGGCTCCCCGTGGATTCTGAGGGAGTGGTTGATGTCGAATCGGTCAAAACCGCGCTTACCCCTGAAACCACTTTCGTTTCCCTAATGGCCGCCAATAACGAGACTGGAGTGCTTCAACCCGTAGCCGAGATCGGCGCGCTGTGCCGGGCACGCGGCATTATCTTTCACACTGACGCCTCCCAGTGGTTTGGTAAAATGCCCTTCCAAAACATCGGCGAATTCAACGCCGATCTCGTGACTTTGTGTGCCCATAAATTCCACGGCCCTCGCGGAGCAGGCGTTCTCTATATTCGTTCTCCACTGCTCATCCATCCGATCCTTTTCGGAGGCGGGCACGAAAACGAGCGCCGCGCCGGCACCGAGAATCTGCCCGCTATCATAGGCATGACCGAAGCTATTGAACTCTTCATCAAAGAGCCCGTCTTCCCCGACGCGCGGCTCAGCCAATGGACTGGAGAGCTGGCCTCTTTCATCGCAGGGCTCGAAGGGGTGGAACTCCGGGGTTCAGCAGCACCGCGCCTCAGCAACACCGTCTCCTTCACCGTGCAAGGGGCCGACAGCATCGCCCTTATGGCCGCGCTTGATCTCGACGGAGTCTGCGCCTCCAGCGGTTCCGCCTGCTCTGCCGGCTCCCTCGAACCCTCGCACGTCCTCACCGCCATGGGCGTCCCCCGCCACCTGGCCAACTCCTTCGTTCGGTTCTCCCTGGGCCGCGAAACCACCGAGGCCGAAGTGAAGTCTGTGCAGCGAATTCTACCTGGCGTATTAGAGAGGTTCCGCAACAGCTAACCCAAATCCGCTAACCAACCGAGTTGTGCATGAAGACAGCCATCGCAAGCCCCAACGGGGCGAACTAAGTTAGCCCAGGGCAAACGAGTCCGACAAGTGTCGCCCTGGGTCCACTGCCCCAGCGGTCACAAGCCCTAACAGGGCGACACACCCGAGACGGTGTCGGTCTTCTCGCTTACGTCCTGTGGTCGACTGGTCCGCCTTTCATTGTCTCAACATCTCATCTCCGCCACCCCGCAACCGCCGCCACGATGGCTCACTCCACAACGCGGTTCGCCCGTCGGCTTGCCTTGAATGGAAGCTCCATCCAAGGCCCAACTCCACCGGGCGAGCTTCTCAAGTTCGTTAAGCAGCTTTTCATCGTGATGCACTCGGTGTCCGCGACCAAGTTCCTTCACCGCTTCTGCGACCAAGCGAAAAGACTTTTTGTAGTCATCGGACCCTGAGGCCCCAAAATAGCAAAACTTATGGGAGAGCAGCGTATTCGCCTTTGAATAATCAGGGTGCCGGCCCAGATCATGCGCCAGATCCCCGGCTGAGCCGTGGTAAACCGCACCCTCGCGCTGCGCAAACCGCCCGCCCCGCCATTCGTAGATGCAATCCGCCCGTCGGCTGTGTTTGCCCGACCGGTAGTATTGACCCTTCTCCAGCTTTTCATTTACGCGAGCCACGTAGATGAGCCGATTGTCCGCACTGAGCGAATTCGCTGCAAAGCCAATTACAATGTCCTCCTTTTCGGCCGTTCTGCGAATCATCGGTTTGCAGATAGAAAGACTAAGCAATCCTCTTTCCACGCAGGGCGCACCGCCGTCGTCAACGGTGAGTTTGTAGAAATAGATTTTCGACATGATTTCTTTTAGTTGTTGCGGGGCAGCAATGCCACATTCTGTTCCCGAAACCAACGGTAAAACCGGTCCACCTGCAATAACTCAGGCAGCCGCGCACTGCGTTGCAAGTAACCGTTGCTCACACTTAGCCCTCCCCACTCTTTCAAGAGCGTCGGCCAGACACGATAGGCCCGCTCCCGGTAATTGCCGATGGGGATGCACCGCTCCAGCCGTCCTGAAACCTCCTGGCGGGCACGCACCACGATGTCACTCGCATCCATGGACAAAAAACGGCGCGTGTGCGCGTTCTCATGCCGCCGCTCGGCAGGCACCGTAAGCGCGGGGACGATGTCTTCCACAACGTACAGCCCTATAAGCGCATAGATGAGTCCTTCAGGGGGCTGCAAGTCGCGCATCCCGGCGTAGAAAACCAGCAAGTCTCCCGGCCCGAGCTTCGCGCGGATCTGCTTCGCCCGTTCTCCTCGGTCGCCATAAGTCAGATGGTCAAAATCGGGGTCAAGATGCATGTTCCTTGAGGATAAATGTCCCGGCAACGTTGCGCCCAGACCCGCCAGCGGCGGACCCAGACCGGCGTAGGGCTTGCCCAACCCGGGACGCATTGGCGCCCCCTCAGGAATCGCTACGTAAACAAACTGTTGGGTCTTGGAGTCCGCCGGACCGTTCCAATAACCGCCACCCTCGGTTTGGTCAGCGGCAACACGAACTAGAAGTCCTTTCCTATCATTCATATAACCCCCCTCATTGAGTCAACGTGTTTTAACATCGGCATGCAGCAAGCCGGCGCCAAGATAGCCTGGAGGCGTCGCGTGGCCAGCCAAATTCATGCCTCACGGGTGAAGAGAGCACTCGCCACAAGACGGGTTGAATCGGAGTACGTCATGTAACAGAATTCGCCAATGGTCACCAAGAACACGATTGAAGCTGGCCTCAATCTGGGCGCCAACGGTTTCGCCAAACATATGGTCCGCTGATTCATTCCCCACATCACCGGCCTTGAGGATCGGACGGAAAACGTCGCGAGCTGAGGTCTGGGCGCATTCCATTTTCTGACGGAAGTTGAGCGGTGCCAAAGGGAATAATCCACTTAGCCAGTATCTTGGCCATGTCGAAAAAGCGGCAGATGGCTGCCGCAGTCCAAGACGCTTCCCGACAACCCTCGCCCCTAAAAAACCCGCCAGGTTTTGGAGTGCTCCAGCCCTCTGAGCTTTTTGCGGGAGAGGAGCGAGGACGAAAAAAAGGTCTGGCCACTTTGTGGCGGTCTAGATCACCACCGGCGGCCCCTTGCGCCCGCGACCTTTTACCTGTTAAATGACCGCAGTGAAGCCTTTGAATTTCGCCAACTGGGTCGGTTTGTTTTGCCTTGCTCTCACTCTTCAGGCCGGAGCGCAAACCCCGGCGACCAACAAAACCGAAACCGCCACCACTCCCGCTCCGGAATTAAGTCCGGCGAGCAATCTCGGGATCGCCATCCCGCGAGCGGCTCTTGGCCGGGACTTTCTGCTTTCCGCCTCCAGCATCCCGCAGGCTCTGACCGCCACCAGCCATGGACTCGCGGGAAAGATCATCCGTTTCGAGGTGTACCACGATGGCGTGGACATGTATGAATCCAACCAGGGCCAACTGGTCACCTCAGACCTTCCCGCCCGCCGGTTGCTGACTACTTTTCCCATTGTCGAACAGAATGATGATCGCATCGTCATTGATTTCAACAAAGGCATGCACCGGGTCTTCACGGCGGATTGGATTGGCAATGGAAGGTTTGACCCGGCCTCCCACGCGCGCACTCTCGAAGTTTCCCAGAGCCGTGTTTTTGAAGTGAAACGTGACGGAAGCCGACTGGTGGTTCGCCAGAGCGTCCAGGTCCGCGACCGCCAGGATGACCCCAACTTGGAGGAACGCTTCGAGATCCGCTATTTTATAAGCCCCTATGTGCAAACCTCCACGCCTAACAAGGAGCACAGCCCCAGTGACGCCCGATATGTGAGATTCTTTGAGATTGATCCCCAGATCGAGCCGGTCAGCGGGCGTCACACCACCAAAATTTCCCGCTTTGACATCTCAAAACCCGTCCATTTCTACTACAGTGCCAACACACCCCCTGAGTACGAAGAAGCTGTGCGCGAAGGTATTTTGTATTGGAACCGCGCTTTCGGCAAAGATGTGCTGACCGCGGAGAAAGCCCCCGCCGGAGTCACCGCCCCCGACGCCGCGCACAATTTGGTGCAATGGGTGCCGTGGGATAGTGCCACCTTTGCCTATGCGGACGCCCTGGTGGACCCGGTCTCTGGCGAAACTCAGCATGGGCAGGCCTATATCACGAGCGTATTCGCGTTTAGCAGCAAGGCCCGGGTGCGCGAACTCCTCCGGCTGGTGCGAAGCACGCTGGACGCCAAGGATGGCAAGGAGGTGCCTCCCCCAGCCAAGCTCGGCATCGAATTCCTTCATTCCTCCAGCCTCTGCAACTCCGATCCCATTTTGTTTGCCCAGCAGTTCGCCAGCGGGTTGGAGGCCGTGCTCACGGTCGATAATCTGGATGACACCGACGTGCTGCGACTCTCGCGGGATTACGTGCGCAAGGTGGTTGCTCACGAGATCGGTCATGTGCTCGGCCTCCGCCACAATTTCGCTTCGAGCCTCACCGGCACGCTGACCCATCGCGAACTCGACGACTGGTTTCGGCAATACCTCAGCAACTCCATCACCAACAGCTACACCAACCATCTGACGGCCGAGACGGTCATGGATTACACCCCTTTCAAGTCACGACTTTTCATCGGTAACCTGATCCACACCACCAAGGAGGCCCTGCCTTATGACAAAGCCGCCATCCAGTGGGGATACCTCGATAATTTGGCAGTCGTGGACAGAAAAACCCTTTTTGCACGGATCAGGAAACCGCTGTCTACGGCGATGTCCGTACTTTCGATTACGGTCCGGACCCCGTTGTAGGCGCCTACGCCAACATCGGCGAAATGATACGCGGCATGCCGCAGAGCGTGATTGAATACTTCATCCGCGCCAAGGCGCCCCGTGATCCGCGCGACCGTGTTCCCCTCGCAAACGTCAATCTGAGTCACATGTCCTATGCCAACTCCTTTGCGGCGGAGTTTTCCCAAATTCTCCAATGGTTCAAATCCGGCACCCGCTCCCTGAAAACCGAGAACGCCTTTGATTATGTGGGCGATTTGAATCACAAGGAAATCCTCCAGGCCAACTGGAAACGCCTTAACGAGCAGACCGAACGGCTGGGCGGAATCGACCGCGCCATCTTCTCCAGCATTCCCGTCGATTTGAAGCTGGAATTCAAAGGCGAACCCAAGGAGGTCGCCATTACCGAAAAGATTGATGCCAAAAAACTCAGTGAGCAATTGGCCAAGCTTTTGGAATCCCCCGTCTACACCAACTGGATCGGTCTCGACTCCAAAACCAACACGTTTACCAAGGAGGAAAAAGAAATCATCCTGAACCGGGGCCGTAAACTGTTCACAGAATTTGAAAAAGAAGTCGTAAAAAAAGCGGCCCAAACTTTGGAGAAAGCCAATCGCGACCTCGGTGTCAAAGCCAACGATTCGGTGGGCGAGGATGACATTGTGGCCCAATTCGAAAAGCGGACCATCGATCTCGCCAAGGTTGTGATTATGTCCCGCAATGAGGAGGATCGACGCCGGGGCAAGGTTGATAAGAGCACCGTTGATGTGGCAGACTTCCGCTACGACCTAGAGACCCGCCTCGCCGCCGCCCGCTCTCTAAGCGATGATATCGGCAGTTTCAAAGGCTGGTCGGCGGACGCCAAAGGCGAGCTCAACAAACAACTTCGCGATGAGGTCGATGCCGCCCTGAACATCCAGAACTTCCGCGAGTTCAGCGAATCCATGCTCTCCCGTTCCCTGCGCGATTGGTATCTGGAACAACAGGCTGTCCTCGCCCTCCTTCCCGCCAAAAAACCCGCCGTCCCGCCTAGCGCACCACGATGAACATTTATGGCCATTCTCAAGCGTGGGGAAGCAAGCCTCTATTACGAACTTGCCGGCCAAGGCGCGCCGGTGCTGATGATTCAGGGAGTTGGAACGGCAGGTGAAACTTGGCGGCCTCAGGTGCGGGGTCTGCAGAATCAATTTCAAACTCTGATCTTCGACAATCGCGGCGTGGGCCGAAGTATTCCGAGTGGCGGCACCATCAGCATTGAGGCCATGGCTGGTGATGCGGCGGCTTTGATGGATGCAGCAGGATGGCCGTCGGCCCATGTGGTGGGCCACTCGATGGGCGGAATTATCGCCCAGCAATTGGCGCTGGATTCCCCCAAACGGGTGCGCAGCCTGTCATTGCTGTGTACCTTCGCGCGCGGTAAAGATGCCGCCCGCCTAACTCCGTGGGTGCTCTGGATGACCCTGCGCACCCGGGTCGGCTCGCGACGCATGCGACGCCACGCTTTTTTGGAAATGCTCCTCTCCAAGGATCGACTCAAATCAGCGGACTTGGACAGCCTTGCAGCAGATTACAGCCAAGTCATCGGCCGCGATCTCGCCGACCAACCCTCCATCCTCATGAAACAGGTCATGGCCATGAGTCGGCACAATGCCTCGCCCAGACTCGGTGAACTCGCCTCAATTCCCACCCTCGTCGCCAGTGCAGATCAGGACCCCATCGCCCTCCCGCGTTTCGGCCAAATGCTGGCCGACCTAATCCCCGGCAGCCGCTTCAAACTAATCAAAGACGCATCCCACGGCGTGACCCTCGAAAAACCAGACGAGACCAACCAGATGCTGCTGGATTTTCTCCAGAAACAATAACGGATGAAAACGGGAGGTCTCGCTGTTCTCACTGGGAAAGCTTTACAAGCCTATGCTCGTTTGCCACGCAGTTGGATGATTGAGTCAACGAACACTCTAATTCCATTAAATTTGAACGATTTGAGCTTATGAAAAGCAACCCATGTATAGGGATACGTTACGATATCTTCGAAAAATAATCTCATGGATCTATGTTACTATTTTCTCCAGTGACACTAGTTAACGTCAAAGAATCTTGCGAAGTCCAGGGATGCGCTTGGCGAGGTCGGCGGCCAGGAAGCTACAAATCAGGCCTGTGACGGTGAGCAGCAACATGCGCAGAAAAGGGCTGGTGCCGAGGGGATGCAAAACGAGGGTGAGGGCCACTAGGACGGGCGCGTGCAGGACATAAACGCCGAAGGCACGATCAGAGAGCCAAGCGGCCAAGCGGTTGGGAGTGTTAAAATATTTTTGAAAGACAGTGAGTAATCCCAGGCTGAGCCCAAGGCCGGCGAGTTGCTCCCAAACGGCCAGACCCAGCGCGGCTACTTGCCAACCGCCATCATACTGACTGTGGCCTTTTTCTGGAGGTGCCCCTCCCGTTACAATCACAGCCGCCAGCAAAAGGGGCCCGCCGAAAAGAGCCATCCAGCCAGCAATGAGTGCTCGACGCGAGGACGCCAATGACGTCAGCCAACCGTTCCGTCCGGCAGCAACGCCAGCAATGAAGGCGGCGATGTACTGCGAGAAAAAACAGAGTTGGAAATTGAGAAAATTGGTGCCAATCGGCTGGACGAGCCGGACCAGAAAACTGCCGACGATTATGGCAAGGGCAAAACTTAGAAGGCCAGCCACGCTGGGAGCCACGACTGGAGTTTGTGCGTCCTGGACACGCGGTTTCGAGAGCGTCCGGCATCCGGCGAGAGCCGCGCTAAACACCAGCAAAGCCAAAGCGAACCAGAGAGGACCACTGCCGCTGAGCACCCGTTCGGAGGTGAGATATCGCCCATACAGCACAGGCAGAGACGGTCGGTCCGGAATATGGGGATGGCCGAGTAGGACATAGACCATGAACGGATGAATCACCAACATGTAAAGCAGAGCAGGCAAACCGAGGCGGACGAGCCTCTCGCGCATGAAGGCCCCTGGTCCACGCCGTTCCAAAGAACGATGAGAAAAAACACCAGCCAAAAAGAAAAGGAGCCCCATGAAAAACGCCTGAAGATGCCCCTGCCAAAAGAGGAACGCGACTTTGACCGGCATGCCCGGCTCGGGGGACTCCATGACATACCAATCGCCCACGTGACTATACGTCACGCACGCATGCATGTTGACCACGAGCAGGATGACCAAGGTGCGCAAGTTATCCACCCAGACAGAGCGGGAGGAAGCTGCCGGGGATGACGAAGTGGTACTCATGAGGATCAGGTTGAAGGGCACTTCCAAAAATGGCATGTTTTAAAAGCAGGCTATCCTAAAGGCACATTTGGAACCCGCATAGGTTGTTGGCCCGCCCGTTTGAATGGAGCGGTTGCAGGTTGAGTGGTGCATCCAGAACCTCTCGTTGCCAAC
>JANYDC010000125.1 GCA_025359965.1 Pedosphaera sp. | reverse complement strand
GAAGGCTACGTGCAGAATCGCGGTCCCGGAGCGGGCGGGCCGTGCTATCAATGGACGCGTAAGGTTAAAGGCAAAACCGTGAGCGTTGCGTTGTCCAGGGAACAGTTCGAATGGTTGGAAGCAGCCATTAAGCAGTGGCGGGAAGCGCAGACCATTCTTAAAGAGATGCAACGCTTGAGTCGGCAGGTTCTCTTCGAGACTGTGCCGCATCCCCCGCGTCGTAAAAAGCTGGGCAAGAAGGTTTTGGGCGTTATGTAAGCGCCATTCGCCCTTTGGGCCTCAGGCGGGTGGGGATGGCTCTCCGAGCCGTCCGCAGAACATGAGGACGCTTGGGTGTTTCTATTTTGATCCACCCAAGTCTGTTAGAGTACTTTTGATTGAGCCTTGTCAGCGTATGTTTGTGGCATCCATTGGCGGACTATTTGCGTCATCGGGACACGAGCCTTCAGAGTGTGAAGCAGGTTGCACATGCCGAGTTCGGTTCTTGAAAGAAAGACAAACTCCGGCGAGATAAATTTGTTTTTGGGCAGGGCTCTCAGCAGACGGTCCAGTCCGGCCATAAATTTCGGATCTGCCAACTCCAGAGTCTCAGTCGTACGGGTTAGGGGATGGAACTCGTCGTAAAAGGTCCTAATATCATTCATACAACGACGGACCCTCGTATCTCGTGGGGAAAATTGGGGACCGAAAATGACTTTGGTGATTTCGGCATAAAGCGGGGCGTTATGGACCCATTCGCGCGACCAAAATTGTGCGTAGCACCGCACCACCTCGGGTTTCAGGTATTTGACACAGCCAAAATCCACCAGGCTGATGGTGCCGTCCTGATTGAACAAATAATTACCGGGATGGGGGTCCGCGTGCAAGGCCCCCACCTTGAATAATTGATAAAAGAACAGGTTCGAGAGGTTGACGCCGATCTTATCGCGTAGTTCCGGCGACGGGTTGGTTTGAAGAAATTCCTGCATCCGCAAACCCTTCATGCGCGACATGGTCACGACGTTTTCGTAACTTAGCTCAAAATAGGGCGTGGGCACATGGACGAAGCCGAGCGGTTTCAGCTGTTTGCCAAAGTATTCGAGGTTCTGCGCTTCCTTCCGATAATCGGTTTCCTCAAGAATCCCCCTTTGGACCTCCGCTACCACCGGTTCCGACAAATGGCCAGTCACACGGGCCAGGAAACTGGCCGTTCGCAGCATTTGGAAATCCTTTTTGACCGTTTCCCGAATGGCTGGGTATTGGATTTTAACGGCCACTTCCTCGCCACGCTTGGTGACGGCCCAATGCACCTGGCCAAAGGAGGAGGCGGCGAAAGGCTCCAGCTCAAACGACCGGAACACTTCGTCCGGATATTTTCCGAAGGCGCTTTTGAATTGCGCGCGCATGAGTGTCGGGTGCATCGGGGGAGCCTGCATTTGCAGCCCCGCCAATTCCTCGATCGCTTCGGCATTCAGCATGTGAGTCTGCATGCTCAAAGCCTGGCCCAATTTCATGACCGGCCCCCGGAGCTCCTGCAAACCCTCACGAATTTGCTTGGCGTTCTTGCGCTGCAAAGTGCCCCGTTCCTCCTCGTTCTTCTTGGCCGCCACAAACGGACGCCGCATCTGGTAGGCAAGGTAATTGCCCGCGATGCCCGCACCCATTTTTGCCAGGCGTGCGGCGCGATTTATCGGTTTTGGCTGCGCACTCACCAGTCCCACCCACCTTTCTTCAGCACTTTGGTGGCAAGATTGAGCGATCGATCCAGCAGTGCCAGCGTTTTTTGTTTCCCTTCCGAGCCATCATGCAGCCAGTGCATGACGATCCCCACGTAAAACAGCCCAACGGCATACGCCCCCATTTCTCCCACACGCGGTATTTCCTCGTTTTCCTCGGCCTGTTGCAATACATCGCGCACAAAGCGCAGGTATTTCAACCTTAACTCCTGCGACTCCAAACTCAGCGGACTCAGCTTGGAATGGGCTTGCAGCGAGCGAAAGAATACCGCACCGATAAAATCCTCATACGGCGTGATGTACTCAAGCTGGCGGTGGATGATCGCGAAAAGCTTCTCCGGCAGTGGCGCCTTTTGCAGCCGCTCCTCCTTGGCGAACCATTTAATCAAGTCGGAAGTCTCTTTTTGAAAAAAATACAGCGCCAAATCCTCTTTCGTCTTAAAATAATTGAACAGCGTCCCCTCGGCGATTTTCGACTTTTGGGAGATCTGTTTGGTGGTGGTCCCCTCAAGACCATGCTTGCGAAACAATTCCAGTGCAGCCGCCAAAATTTGTTGCTTCGTTTTCTCCTTGTTCCGATCCCGCTTGCCGGAGGGCTTTTTTTCATCTTTCGGTTTGGCGCGTGTCGTTTTCATAAAATGAGTATGCTCATTTATTTATGCAGCGAAGCCTCTGCTGTCAACAACTATGAGCGTACTCATGTTTGTTCCATGTCGAATCTCGAATGGTTGTCGCACAAATGTCACCCTTTCGTCTGTGTTTGAGCTAGTCATTGAAAGGGTGCGCGTTAAATTTCTTGCGAACTATGGAATCGCGTCGTGAGTTTCTGAAAAAAGCCGCTCTCCTCGCGGCGGGAGGAGGATTGTCGTCAGCTCATACTGCGGCCGTTGAAAGGGCCTTCGCCATTGATCCATCGCCCGGCACCACTTACCTGGACGCTGAGCATGTGGTGATTCTGATGCAGGAGAATCGCTCGTTTGACCACTGCTTTGGCGCTTTGAGGGGCGTGCGCGGTTTTAATGATCCGCGCGCGGTCAAGCTTCCCGATGGTAATCCGGTCTGGCTGCAAACCAATGCTCACGGTGAAACGTATGCGCCCTTTCGGTTGAACATCAAGGATACCAAATCCACCTGGATGAGTGCGCTGCCGCACTCATGGGGTGATCAGACCGCCGCCCGCAATGGTGGCAAACTGGACCAATGGCTTCCGGCCAAGCCGTCGGGCCACAAGGAGTACGCCCAGATGCCGCTGACCATGGGTTATTACAACCGCGATGACCTTCCTTTCTACTATGCTCTGGCCGACGCCTTCACGGTTTGCGATCAGAATTTTTGTTCGTCACTGACAGGCACCACACCGAACCGGTTGCATCTCTGGACTGGCACCATCCGGGCAAAACCGTCCATTGAAACGAAGGCGAATGTCTGGAATTCCGACGTGGATTATGGATCGGAAGCCCACTGGACGACCTTTCCCGAACGCCTGGAAGATGCGGGTGTTTCCTGGCGGATTTATCAAAACGAACTCAGCCTCGAAACAGGGCTTAATAGCGAGGAAGAGCGGTGGCTGGCGAATTTTACGGACAATCCCATCGAATGGTTCGCCCAGTATAATGTCCGTTTCAGCGCATCTTACCGGCATCAATTACCTGCGCGAGAAAAGGCGTTGGCAGCCAAGCTGACGGGGATGGAGAACGGCCTCCTCACCACTGAAGCGCAGAAGAAGAAACAGAACTCCACTCGCGCGGAACTGCAGGAAGTCCGCAATCATCTGAAGACATACACTGAGGAGAATTTTGCCAAGCTTACTGAGCGTGCTAAAAATCTTCATCGCAAGGCGTTCACCACCAATGAGGGCGATCCCGATTATCGCAAGATGACCGAGCTGGCTTACAAGGAGGGTCAAACCGACAGACGGATGCAGGTCCCGAAGGGCGATGTGCTGCATCAATTTCGCGAGGATGTTCACACGGGCAAATTGCCTGCGGTGTCATGGATCGTGGCCCCGGAGAATTTTTCCGACCATCCTGGTGCGCCCTGGTATGGGGCTTGGTACCTCAGCGAAGTGATGGATATCCTGACCAAGAATCCTGAGGTTTGGAAAAAGACCATCTTCGTTCTGTGTTACGACGAGAACGACGGTTATTTCGATCATGTGCCGCCATTTGTTCCTCCTCATCCACAGCATCCGGAGACGGGAAAGGCCTCGGCCAATCTAGATACCGCCAACGAGCTGGTTCATCGCCTAGCCGAGGGTGATTCCAAAATCACTGAGTCTACTCCTACTGACCCAATTGGCCTCGGTTTTCGCGTGCCGTTGGTGATTGCCTCGCCGTGGAGTCGCGGTGGATACGTTTGTTCTCAAGTGTTCGATCACACCTCGGTGCTTCAGCTCCTCGAAAACTGGCTGACCCACAAAACAGGCAAGGAGATCCGCGAAACCAACATCAGCGCATGGCGAAGAACCGTCTGTGGAGATTTGAGTTCGGCCTTCCGGCCCTATCGAGGTGAGAAGATGGAGCTGCCGAAGGCCGTGGAACGTGAAGCCTTTCTAGGCTCGATCCATCAGGCGCAATTCAAACAATTGCCCAGCGGTTTTAAAAAACTGAGCCCAGAAGAATGCGCTCAGGCCGGACAAAATCCAGGTTCCGCACCGTTCATGCCACGCCAAGAGAAAGGCACTCGCCCAGCATGCCCCCTGCCCTACGAACTTGCGGTGGATGGAGCACTCAGTGAAGACCGTAAATCCTTCATCATCCAGTTTGCAGCGGGCAAAGCCCTTTTCGGAAAACAGTCAGCAGGCGCGCCATTCCATATTTATGCCCCGGGAAAATCAGGTGATTCTAAGAAAAGCGGGGCAGCCCTTGAGAAGGGGAGAACATGGGCCTACGCGGTGACGGCCGGAGATCGGATCACCGGTGATTGGTCCCTGTCAGATTTTGCAAATGCGGCCTACCACCTTTGTGTTCACGGCCCCAACGGTTTCATGAGGGAATTCAAAGGCGATGCGCACGATCCGCAACTGGAGGCATGCTTGGATCAATCTTCCCTTGGCAAGGGCAAGAAATCGGACACCGTGCTGACACTCAAAAATCGCGGCACCCAAGGCCTGACCGTTTTGGTGAGTGACCTTGCGTATGGCCAAAAATTGCAGACAGTCGTTTTGGGAGCCGCAGGTTCAGCCGCCGCCGAATCCAAGATTGCCCTGAGCTTGGAGGCAAGCCACGGTTGGTACGATCTTCAAATCAAAGCCCAACAATTCGAAGAATTCTACCAGCGACACGCCGGACATATCGAAACCGGCCGGGAAAGTTATAGCGATCCCGCCATGGGCGGGGTTGTTTAATTTTGAAACATGGATAAATAGAGTTCCATACGAATGAAAAAGAGGAGCATCTTATTTTCCGGTAGGATTGGCGCGCTTATGGTCATGTCTGCGTTCTTCGGCTTATCGGATGTGACAGCAGCCGATGGCCAGGCTGTCATACCAGCCAAAGTCATCGAGGAACACCCGGCGACCAGGACTGCCATACCTCTTAGGGGACTGGACCCCGGAGGGGACCGGTCTGATCTTTCTCCGATTCGCGCCATGGTCGGTGATGCGCGGGTGGTGGCATTGGGTGAGCCGGCCCATGGTGTCCACCAACCACTCACCTTTCGCAACAGATTGTTCGAGTATCTGGTCGAGGAACTCGGATTTACCGCCATTGCGGTGGAGTCCGCTTTTCCAGAGTCACGGTCCTTATCCGATTATGTTTCTGGTGGACCAGGAACAGCCGAGGCAGCCCTTGCGGAGAACCGGACGTGGTCATCAGAACCGTTGCAGGAGAATCTGCATCTGATTCGCTGGATGCATGACTATAACGCAGGCCCAGGACGAAAACGCCCTGTTCGTTTCTATGCCATTGACCTGAGTTACACCGGTCCTTGGGGATCGCGTCCAACTCCGGCGGCGATCAAATTAGCTTTGGCCTATCTGCGCAAGGTTGATGCCGCCTCGGCACGCTCTCTTGAAAGTCTTTTTGAACCGTGGTGGCCCCGCCTTTCCGGTGATCCAGCGGTTACGATGACAAAATCGGAACACGATGCGCTCACGGCAGCCACTGACGATCTTATCGCGCTGCTTGAACGTGAGCGCGTGACCTTCCTTGCCGCCGCCCCGGCGGCAGAATATGAATGTGCCCTTCGCGCCTCGATCGTTGCGCGGCAGGCGGATCGCATGTTCCGGGTGGCCCCTGTGGGTCCACCCTACGATCAGGTCCCGCCGAGCGCATGGAAAATGATAAACGTGCGGGATGCCGCGATGGCGGAAAACGTGCTTTGGGCGCTCAACCAGCAGGGCCAAGGAGGACGCCTGCTGGTCGTAGCCCACAATGCTCACGTGCAATCCGCGCCCGCCACGTTTGCTCCATGGCGGGCCTTGGAGCGGATGCCGACCGCCATGGGCCAGCACCTTCGTGCGAGTCTGGGAAAAGACCTTCTCGTAATAGGAATGAATGAAAGTGCTTCTGCTTCGGAATTAATTTCCGGGCCTGGTGAACCTGCGCCCCGCCCATTCCTCATTGATTTGCGGAAGAACGGAGCGAGTCAGGCTCCTGCGACTCCGGGAGCGTTTGATGGGATGCTCGTGGTGGATGCACTTAGTCCAGCGCGTGTCTTTCGGCAATGAGCTTGCGGATATTCGAAGAGCCAAATTACGCGCCAGCCAACAAAAAACATTTTTAAGTCAGTCTGGCTTTCCAATTGAACACCCCGACCTGATCAAATGGATCAACCAATGCCCTGTTGCAACCAAGTTGACTGCGGAGCTGTCCAGCAAGGATGTGAAGGAGGATGCCTAACTCCAGTGGGCGCACCACCAACATGAACAGCCAGTCTTCTACAGCGCACCCGTGGCACTGACCACTGTCATAAACTAGAGGTTCAGCTGCGCGCAAAGAACTGGGCTCAAGCTCGCAAACCAATTCCTTAACGAGCCGGCCTTGGCATGAGGAAGACTCCCCAGGAAACTACCTTGTCCGTCAGGAATCGAATGATGTCGTGGCTGTCTGGTACGACACGCAGGGTGCCGAAAACGAGTTCTTTCGCCTGTCCGAAATCCGAGCCAAGTGACTCAATTACACGTTTTGCTTGGTTGTCAGTGGCCGCCACCAATTGGTTTTTCTACAATGCTTGGCTAAAGAACAGAAACTCAGCTAGATTTCCTTTCAAGCCATGTTTAAGGGAACTGTCATTGCTGGAGGCAGCAACTTAAGAATAATTGCGAAATGCGGCCATCGGGTCCTCTTCGCATTACTCCTGATGGTTGGTTTGGGATCGGCTGAAGCGCGGGCGGATGGGGCATTTTATCGCAGTACGACAGCCTTCGCCAACCCACAGATCCCGGACCAACGTGCGTTGATCCATTACGAGAATGGCGTTGAAAGGCTGGTGATTGACACTTCTTTCAAAGGTTCAGGCACCAATTTCGCATGGGTGGTCCCCCTGCCTTCAGTGCCGAAGATCGAACCCGTCACCGCGGGCTTCTTTCCCACCCTTCGATTCCTCTTCCAACCCACCATCATTCACGAGCCGCCGATGATTTTTCTGATGGTGTTTTTCATTGGTTATGGAGTGTTTACCGTTATGAGGGCCATGCAGAAGAAAACAGATGGTCTGGCAATTTTCGCACTGCTCTGCACCCTTGTGTTCGCATCAAGTATGTTGCTTCCTGCTTCGCAGACCGCTGGCACTGCGAGTACAGCAGACGGACTAGAGGTGCTTCAAAGGGGAAGAATCGGCGTTTACGATACCGTGACGCTCTCTTCAACCAATGGAACGAGTCTTTTAGCCTGGCTTTCCACCAATGGTTTTGCCCTCCCGACCAGTTCACTGCCGGTCATTCAGGACTACACGAAGGAAGGTTGGATTTTTGTGGCGAGCAAGCTTCACTTGGAGGCGAACTCAGGGAAACCACTCGCCGCACATCCCCTTTCCTTTACGTTCAAGACAGACAGACCTGTTTACCCGCTGCGCATGACCGGTATCGACAACAAATCCTGCAAAATAGAATTGTACGTGTTTGGCACAGACCAGGCGACGGCATCATATTTCAAAGTGGAGCAATGCGAACAGCCGGATTACACCCCAGGCGAGAAGCACCAATCCTTCCGACGCTCCGGCTTCTCGATCGGGCATCCAGGAGTAGCCAAGTGGGTGAGTCAAAGCCCCGTTGCAACCAAACTCTCGGGCGAGCTGACCAGCAACGATATGAAGGAAGATGCCTATCTTCGCTGGATCCCATACCACCATGAACGTTTAGTGCGATACAGCCGAGAAGGTGCAACTATCACCGCAGCCAACTATGTTAGCGTCCCATTTGTTATTCTGCTGCTCGTACATTACTGGAGAACCAGAAACAAATCGAGTTTACCGCACAACTGGTTATGTAAGCCCAGCTCAGTCATCACAACCTGCTTCATCTGCTGGTTAGGCATCAGTTCGGCACTCCCGATGATTCCTGTAACAGTATCGAAGTTTCCGCGTTTGCAGCACCTATCAACCTTCTCCATCATGAAATCCATCCTACTGGACCGAATCGAGGAGCGTGACAAGGCCGCCACAAATAAGCCCCACCCAACTTTGGAGTATGAAACCTTGTGGCTTCGGGAACAATTGAAAGAGGCATCAGAAGCACGCCAAGAGCTTAAACCGAGATGGCAAACCAATACGTTCACAAACATGCCCTGGCATGAGGAGGATTCCCCAGGGAATTACACCATCCGCCAGGAATCCAATGATGTCGTTGCTGTTTGGTACGGTTCCTACGGTGAAGAACGGGAATTTTTTCGCTTGTCCGAAGCCCGTGCGAAATCCTCCCTTCCACCCCTTGACCAATGATATGTTCGCAAGAGTAAATCCAAGAGCGGTTCCGCCGGGCTTTTCGGAGTCATCGGAATCCGAGTGGGTTTCAGCACAAGCCATCTTTAAAGGAACTATTTTTGCTGGAGGCAGCCGATTGGTAAGGTTGGCCTCGTGGGGCCAGCTGCTGCTAATAGCCCTGTTTTTCGCAACAGGGGTGGGTTCCGTGAGCTTGCGAGCGGATGGAAAGGTGTTTAGCAAGGTTGCACTTGCTGATCCACAGATCCCCGATCAGCGCGCTTTGATCCACTATGAGAATGGCGTTGAAAGGCTGGTGATTGACACTTCTTTCAAAGGTTTCGGCACGAATTTCGCATGGGTGGTACCGCTGCCCTCCGTGCCAAAAATTGAGCCTGTCACCGCAGGTTTCTTTCCCACCCTGCAATTTCTTTTTCAACCTGTCGTCATCCACGATGCCCCCAAATGGTTCTGGGCTTCATTAGGATTGGGCTTCGTGTTGTTCACTGTATTGAGAGCAAAACGCCAGAATAAGTCTGTATGGGAAATTCTGGTTGTTTGGTTCTTCATTTGGGTGTTTGCAGGGATGCTCCTGCCTGCTTTGGCCTCAGCAAAAGGGGGCGACGCTCAAATAGCTGGCTTGAAGGTGCTGCAAAGAGAAAAGGTCGGCGTTTATGATACAGTCACGCTCTCGTCCACTAATGGGTCGACTCTTCTGTCATGGCTTGCTACGAACGGTTTTACGGTCCCGACAAATTCGCTGCCAGTCATCCAGGATTACGCGAGGGAAGGTTGGTTTTTTGTCGCGAGTAAGCTCCACCTGGAAACCAACAGCAGTGAGCCACTCAAGGCGCACCCCCTTTCCTTCACGTTTAAGACGGACCGACCTGTTTACCCGCTGCGACTGACGGGCGTTGACAATAATACATGTAAAATCGACCTCTACGTGTTTGGTACCAATCAGGCGGCGTCATCGCATTTCAAAGTGGCGCAAAGCGAGCAGCCGAAGTACGAGACCGTTGAAACATATCATGGCCCGTCTGGCTTCGTGATTGGACATCCCGCCCTGACCCAATGGGTCAACCGAAGCCCTGTGGCAACCAAGCTGACTGCGGAACTGACCAGCAAGGATATGAAGGAGGATGCATATCTTGAGTGGGGGCCTTACCAGCATGAACGCCAAGTCCTTTATAGCGCATCCGGGGCACTGACTACGGTCACGAACTATGCCAGCGTCCCCCTGGTGATTCTCTTGCTAGTAGTGTATTGGGTAGCCTCGGGCAAGGATGGCATGTCGGGAAGAGGGCTACGCAATGCCGGAATCACTGCCGCGTCCATTTTATTGTGTTGTGCTGTCTTCTACTTGGCTCTCCCAAAAATCGCTGTGACCGTGACAGTGCTTCCGCGTTTAACGCTGAAAAATAAATTCCTCAATATGGAACTCATTCTCTGGGACCGAATCGATAAGCGTTTCGAGGCCGCCACCAATCAGCCCAATCCAACCTTGGATTTTGAAACCTTGTGGTTGCGCGAACAATTGAAGGAGGGCTCGGCTGCGCGGCAAGAACTGGGCCCGAAATGGCAAACCAATTCCATAACAAGCCTGCCGTGGCATGAGGAAGACTCCCCGGGAAACTATCAGGTTCGCCAGGAATCCAATGACGTCGTAGCAGTATGGTACGACGTGCGGGGTGCGGAAAATGAGTTCTTTCGCCTGTCGGAAGCTCGCGCCAAGTAACCCTTTGGCACGGTTGGTGTGATTCGGTATCGCCTCATCGCCGATTCCAGCAAATCACGTTGCGCAGGCTGGGGCGTTTCCTGCTAGGATACGGGACGGGCCGCACTTGGCCCTTTGCCCATGGATACGCGCGAGATTTGTTATTTGGATAATAATGCCACCACCCGGGTCGCCCCTGAGGTGATAGCGGACATGCTCCCATTTTTGGAGAAGTATTGGGGTAATGCCTCGAGCGCCTACAGCTTCGGAAACCAGGTGGCGCGGCATGTCGAGACCGCACGCGAACAGGTGGCGGCGTTGATCAATGCTGATCCGCGCGACATCGTTTTCACCAGTTGCGGCACGGAAAGCACCAATGCGGCGATCAACAGCGCCCTGATTTCGCAGCCGCGCAAACGGCACATAATCACCACGGCGGTGGAACATTCCGCCACGCTCAATTTCTGCAAGACCTTGGCCAGCCGGGGGTACTCTGTGACATTCCTGCCGGTGGAGCCGGATGGTTCGTTGGATTTACATTTGCTGGCGAAATCGATTCGCACGGACACGGCCATCGTCTCCGTGATGTGGGCCAACAACGAAACCGGCGTGCTCTTTCCGGTCGATGAAATCGCGGCCATCTGTCGTTCGCAGGAAGTGCTTTTTCATACGGATGCGGTGCAGGTTCCGGGCAAACTGCCCATTGATGTGCGCTCCATGAAACCGGCGTTTCTCTCCCTTTCCGCGCACAAACTGCACGCGCCCAAAGGCATCGGCCTGCTCTACGTGCACAAGCACGCCAAGTTCACCCCTTACATGATCGGCGGTCAGCAGGAGCGCGGTCGGCGTGGCGGGACGGAAAATGTGCCGTACATCATTGGTTTTGGGCGCGCTGCGCAACTGGCCATGGAAAGTTTGGACGATGAAAACACGCGTGTACGCAAACTGCGGGATCGTTTGGAGGATGCGCTGCTCAGCGCCATTCCCAACACGGTGCGCAATGGTTCCCGCGAGCCGCGTCTGCCCAATACGGCCAATCTTTCCTTCTCAGGCGTCGAGTCCGAGGCGGTGTTGCTGATGCTGGATCGTCTGGGCATTTGCGCTTCCGGCGGATCGGCCTGCACGACCGGCTCCATGAAACCTTCCCATGTTCTGACCGCGATGGGCCTGAAGCCGAAGCTGGCCCAGAGCGCGGTTCGTTTGAGTCTGGGCATTTACAATACAGATGCGGATGTGGACTTCACCGTGCAACACCTGCCCGGTATCATAGATCATCTTCGTGGTGGAACCTCCAAACCGCCTGTGTCCCGTGGTGCTTCGCGCAAGTGCTAAACTTTCCGTCCCCATAAAATCATGAGTGCCAAGTCTGATCGTCAACGCGGATTGATCGCCGCTGTCGAGGCCGCAGGTGCGGTGGGTTTTTTGATGCGCGACCATCTGCACAAGCCCAAGAAGATGGATCATGTGGAACAGCATGACATCAAGCTGGAGCTGGATGTAAAATCCCAGCAGATGATCGAGCGGATTCTGGCGCGTCATTGGCCTGAAGCAGCAGTGCTGGGCGAGGAGGGCGTGGCCGGCAGCCCCACCGCAGAGTGGCGCTGGGTGATTGATCCGATTGATGGCACGGTTAATTACACCTACAGCATCCCGCACGCCTGCATCTCGATCGCCCTGCAACAACGCCGCGCCAAAGCCTCACCCACCGACGTCTCGGACGAGGCTTACGAAACGGTGGTCGGCGTGGTATACGATCCGTTCAGCAACGAGCTATGGACAGCCATGCTCGGCGGCCCCGCTTATTTGAACGGCAAAAAAATCAAGGTAAGCACCCGCGCAAAGTTGGATGAAGCCATCATCTCAATGGGCTTCTCCAAGAATTCAGACACGCTGGAGGAGATGCTGCCCCGTTTCAACAATCTGATCCGCCGCGTGCGCAAAGTTCGCATCATGGGCGCGGCCGCTCTGGCCATGACCTATGTGGCGACCGGACGGTTCGAGGCCTATTGGGAGGGGACCATTCGATTGTGGGACATCGCGGCGGGCGGTTTGATTTTGGAATGTGCCGGTGGCGAGTTTTGGCACGAGAGCCTCGGCGGCGACCACGCCTATCGCATGATCGCCACCAATGGATTGATCCGCCGCAAGCTGGTGTTGGCAGCCGGACAGCTGCCCCCATCCCGCCGCGCGCGCGCGAAGGCTACTTCGCCGAAATAAATTTCAGGCAGACCGGCTTGTCGACTTGGATGCTGTTGCCTGTGGGGGTCAGCTTCCCGGTGGACTGGTCAATTTTGAAGACCACGATGTTGGCCGAGTCTTGATTGGCTGCGAGCAGGAATTTGCCGCTTGGGTCGATGTTGAAATTGCGGGGGGTCTTGCCCTGTGTCAACTCGTGGCCGACCACGGTGAGCTTGCCTGTCTTGGTGTCTCTCGCAAAAATTGCGATGCTGTGATGGCCGCGATTGGAGCCGTAGACAAATTTCTGATTGGGGTGGATCACCACCTCGGCCGTGCTGTTGTTGCCGGTAAAATCCGCTGGCAAAGTGCTAAGACTCTGAATCTCGCTGAAAGTCCCAACCTTTGCTGCCACATCAAACACGCTGAGAGTCGAATTCAGCTCGTTGATCACATAGGCGTTGTGGCCATCGGCAGAAAACGTGGTGTGACGCGGGCCTGAGCCGGGCTTGAGCGTGAGGGCGGAATCTTTGAGGATGTGAAATTCACCGGGCTTGGGTCCCAGTGTGGCGACTTCCACCCGGTCGGCTCCCAAATCTGCCAGCAGCCCCCACTGATTGCCGGGATGGACGTTGAAGGAGTGTGCATGAGAAGCGTTTTGACGGGGGCTGACCACTTTATCCACTTTGAGTTGCACGAAGGTGGTGGAGGGTTCGATGCCGCCATCGGCCCGCAACGCAAAACCAGCGGCACTGCCGCCGCCGTAGTTTGCGGCAAACAGGGTGGTCCCCGTTTTATCAGTGGAGACGTGGCAATTTCCACCCCCTGAGGTGGACTGCGAATTGATCAGCTCAAGCGCGCCGCTGGACCCGTTGATTTTATAGCTGCTGACGCCGCCGCCCGGCTTGCCTTGGAAATCGGCGACCTCGTTGGCGGCGTAAAGATATTTTCCCGAGGGATGGACGGCCAGAAAAGTCGGGTTGGGCGTTTCGGAAACCAGCGTCGGGGCCGAAAGTTTGCCGGTGTCCGTGTCCAGCTTGGAAAGATAGATGCCCTTGCTGCCCTGGCCGGTGTAGGTGCCAATGTAAACGAGTGTCTCCGCCGCGCTTGCGGCAAAACCGGCGGTCAGTGTTGTGGCCATCAAAGTTGCAGCTAAAAAAGTTCTGCGGTTGGATTTCATGCACCCATCAAACCAAGACCTGCCGAATGTGCAACGCCAATATCGCGCAAGATGCGGGTGGCCTACCAAGGGACAAAAAAAAGCCCAGGCGCAACACACAGCACCTGGGCCTTGATCCTTTCGGTTTCCCTCAATTAGAACCGATAGGCAATGCTGCTGGTGATAATGAAGTCAGCGAAAGCGGCATCACCCTGCCTGCCCCTCCTCATGTCTTGCACACTCCATTGGCGATTACGTTCGACAGCGACCGGCGCGGTAACCGTCATCGCCAGCTTCTTGTGGACCCAGGTGATTCCAGGCTCAATCGACATGGAATAGCCAGGCCGGCGTGATCCCTCACTGCCGCCAAACCAGTCGCGGACCATGACTCCTTCCATACGCCAGCCCAAGCTTAGAGCAAGGCCATGTGAGGGCCAGACAGCATAACTCAGACCGCCGCGAAGCAGGTAAGTATCAGGCGTGGAATATCCGGTCGCCTCATTTTTTTCCTGAGGACTGATCAGATAGGAGGCTTGTGCGTAGCCATAGAGATTGCCAACGACCTTTTGGAACCCTTGCGCTTCAATAATAATTCCCCAACCGCCATCGCCGGGCTGAATGGACTGGTCGACGTACCGCTGTACCTCACCTTTGGCAGTATACGAAGTGTCTTTCACCTCTGCATCGCCAGTGGGTGCCTTGACTCCCAATCCCAGCGAGAAGTTTCCTTCGTGGTGCGTATTCGGGTCTAATATCCAGACCGTGCTAATAAGGCGCACGTCGGCCAGACCTGAAGCAGTCATTTCATGGCGATTTTTGCCGTCGTGTTCGTACAGGCTGCTTCTGACGGAATAAACGAAAGGTAAAGTAACCCCAACGCTAACGCGTTTTGTGATGGCATAAGTGATACCCAAGTCCACGAAATGGGAATCATTGCGAACGTCCGACCCCTGTTCCTTGCGCTGATATTGTTCCCTGTCGCCCACGTAATGGCGGTCGGAATACAGCCATCTATAACCCACCGAAGCCTGCCACTCACCTCCTGAAAGGTAAGCGTCTTCCCCTTGAACCAGCGCACCAACGCTGGCACCACGGGATTGGACGCATCCTTGGCCGTGCGTGGTCGCAGGCATCACCAAAAGGGCGCAAAGCGGAAGCAGCGCCGGCAAAAGTTGTTTGGCATTCCGGCGGGGACCGATGAATGGGGTGGTAAGCATATCAATGTTGTTGGTTTGGATTGGGTACTCGTGGATAAAACCCAAAAATTGATTGAACAGGAAAGATCATGGGGCGAAACGGATGTAATCCGGGGCGGAATGCTGTCCACACGTGGCAAACAGAAGGATTAGGACATTCCTCAAATGAGTGAAGGGAAAACCAGCCCACACACAGGTCGAGGGGAGGTGGTGCGGTGTTTATTCTTTCGTCGAAGGCGGAGGCACGATACAAAAACACTATGGGGGTGCAACATTTCATTGGTTTTTTGGGCGCGGGCAAAATGGCCTCTGCGCTGGCGGGCGGTTTTTTGAGGGCGGGTCTTGCCTCGGCCGGTTCAATAGTGGCCAGTGATCCGTTTGTATCGTCCCGGGAATCATTCGCCACAACCACCGGCGGGCGAGTTACCGCCTCAAACATTGAAGTGGTGGAGGCTTGCCGGGTGCTTTTTATTGCGGTTAAACCCAATCAAGTGGCTGAGCTGTTGAGGGAGGTAGGGCCGCTCTTGCGGCCTGAGCATTTACTGATTTCAATCGCAGCGGGTGTAACACTCGCAAAAATGGATGCGCTGCTGGAGAAGCCAACCAGAGTCGTCCGGGTCATGCCCAACACCCCGGCATTGGTTGGGGCTTCTGCCTCGGCTTTTGCCTTGAATGCCAGCGCCACCCAAGAAGATGCACAACTGGTGCAGGAACTCCTGGCTGCTGTCGGAATCGCTTCCCAAGTCCCGGAGTACCTGCTGGATGCCGTCACTGGACTCAGTGGGAGCGGACCGGCCTATGCGTATCTAATCATTGAGGCGCTCAGCGATGGAGGCGTGGCTGCCGGGCTGCCGCGCGATACTTCAACCCGGCTCGCGGCTCAAACTTTGCTTGGTGCGGCCAAAATGGTTCTCGAAACGAACCAGCACCCCGGCGCGCTCAAGGACGCGGTAACCAGCCCTGGCGGCACGACCATCGAGGGTCTGCACGAATTGGAAAAGGGCGGACTCCGTGGGGTTCTGATGAATGCCGTTCGGGCGGCGGCAGAAAAATCAAAAAAACTCGGCCAATCATAACCGATCCCATGCCACTGCCTTCGCCATCCCCCCAGCAGGCCCGCATCTTCTGGCTGTCCGTTACCGGGCTGGCCCTTGCGGTCATGCTGGCTCTGGTCTGTCTGCTGGTCTGGGTTTTGGGCTGGGTGGTGGGGCGGCTTTCGGCGGTGCTGATCCCTTTGGCCATCGCCGGAGTCATTGCCTATCTGCTTGATCCAGTGGTGGACTTCCTTCAGAACCGCAAGATTCCAAGACCTCGCGCCATAGGATTGGTGTTTCTTGTGGCGGCGGCAATAGTGCTGCTGATGGTTGGCACGGTGCTTCCTCGCCTCATCGTGGAGGCGCAGGATCTGGTGACGCGCATTCCAACTTTAAGCGAACAAGCCTGGGCCAGCGTCCAAAAATGGCTCCAGAACAGCACAATCGGAGTAAAGGCCAAGCAGGCTTGGAGTGCCGAGCTGGCCAGTGATTTGCAGGGCATAATGCAAAAAATTCTTCCGTCGGTTTCGAACTGGTTTATCGCGCGGCTTAGCCAGGCGTTTTCATGGTTCGGGCTTTTGATCGGACTGAGTCTGGTGCCGGTTTACGCGTTTTATTTTCTCTCCGAGAAGAAAGGCATTTCCGAGAACTGGACAGATTACCTTCCCTTTAAGGAATCACGATTGAAGGAGGAGTTCGTGTTTGTCATCAACGCCATCAATGAATATTTGATCCTATTTTTTCGGGCGCAAATTCTGGTGGCCATCTGCGACGGCATTTTGCTGACCATTGGTTTCGCCTCGATCGGGCTGAGTTACTCGTTGTTGTTTGGAATGGTGGCCGGGTTGCTGAGCATCATCCCCTATCTCGGCATCACCATGAGCCTCATTCCCACAGTGCTGCTGGCAGCGGTGCAATTTGGCGATTGGCTGCACCCGCTGTTGGTGGCGGGCATCTTCGTGGTGGTGCAACTGCTTGAAGGCTACGTGATCTCGCCAAAAATTATGGGCGACCGGGTGGGATTGCACCCTCTGACCATCATCATCGCAGTGATGGTCGGCACAACCTTGCTAGGCGGTATTCTAGGAGGCATCCTCGCCATCCCTTTGACGGCTGCAATGCGAGTACTGATGTTCCGCTACATCTGGCGCAACAACCCGGCGCAACAGTCTTAAGAGTTGTTCTGAACCATGCCAAGCATCACCCGGACATCAACGGCTTCCATGCCGGCATCCAAAATGGCGCGCATGCCCAAGTCGGTGTCCTCGTAAGCACGGCAATTGATGGGCAACACCCCAATCCTTCGCGCCGCTTCCAGAAAAATATCAGGTGACGGCTTCTGTCTGGTGACATCCTCACTCGTCACGATGGCTTTGAAATAATGGTGAACGCCCAGATGGCGCAGCACCTGCTCAATGATGGCTTTTTGTCCGCCTGACGCCACGGCCATGGGTAACTTACCGTAAAACTCGTGGGCGATGTTCATCACCTGATCGATGGCTTTTACCTGTGGCAGCATTGGAAGGTATTCCATCTCTTTTTCATGGGAGACGGCGATTGGATCGAGCGGAATATTCTGTTCCCGGCTAAGCATCTGGAGGATGTCGCGCGAAGGCACTCCGCCGAGGGAGTAAAAGCGGTCCTCAGGGAAATGAATGCCGTGCCTGGCCGTCACGCGGCTCCAAGCAATCCAGTGCAGCGGCATGGTATCGGCCAAAGTTCCGTCGCAGTCGAAAACAATTCCTTTTATTTCTCTCACAGTTGCAGGGCTTTTAGTTTCTCGTCCATTTCATTGGACATCAGAGGATCGATCAGCGAGTCAATCTCGCCGTCGATAAAGGTGGGCAGGTTGTAAAGGGTCACCTCAATCCGGTGATCAGTGACACGGTTTTGGGGGAAATTGTAGGTGCGGATGCGTTCATTGCGCTCGCCGGTGCCGACTTGGGCTTTGCGTTCGGCGGCGTATTTGGCCTCCTCATCGGAGACTTTCTTCTCTAATAACCGAGAGCGCAGGACCGTCATCGCGCGCAGCTTGTTTTTCTGCTGCGAACGCTGGTCAGCGCATCGCACGATCAAACCGCTGGGCTTGTGCTGAATTTGCACCGCTGAATCCGTCGTGTTGACTCCTTGACCACCCGGACCGGAGGCCCGGCAGCAGGTGATTTCCAAGTCCGCCGGATTAATCACCACATCAACCTCCTCCGCCTCAGGCAAAACTGCGACTGTTGCAGTGCTGGTATGGATGCGTCCCTGCGCTTCAGTGGCCGGCACCCGCTGCACACGATGAACACCACTCTCGTACTTCAACCGCTTGTAAACGTTGTCGCCGGTAACGTTAAATATCACTTCTCGAAATCCACCCAGATCAGAAGGGCTGGAATCCAACGTTTCCACCTTCCACCCACGGCCTTCGGCGTAACGAGTATACATCCGGTAAAGGTCGGCCGCAAAAAGAGCCGATTCCGATCCTCCTGCCCCGGCGCGGATTTCCACGATGGTATTACGCGAATCAGTTGGATTGGGAGGAATGATGCCCTTTTGCAACTCATAGCCCAAACGGGCCACATCAGCCTGCAGGCGGGTGATTTCTTCGCGAGCCATCTGCCCCATCTCGGTGTCGGAAAGCTCTTGAGAGGCCAATTCAGTATTTTCGGCCAGTTCAGCGACAGCCTTGAGATAGGCCCGGCCAAACGTGGTCAGGTCCTTAAGTCGCGCGTACTCCCTGGACAACTCCTGCGCACGCGAGGGGTTGTCGAACACTTTGGGATCGTTCAATGAACTCTCCACTTCGGCAAAACGCCGAATAAAGCGGTCTATGTGGGGCCGAAGGTCTAGGGAGGCCATGGGTAAAAAAAGATCGCCCGCTGAATGAAGGCATTCGGCGGGCGATCAGTAAAAGGAAACTACTTCTTCTTGGACTTGGCCGCAACAACGGCGGCGGCGGCCTGGGCAGCCTGAGTCTTGGCCATACGTTGCTGGAATTTGTCCACGCGTCCAGCCGTGTCGACAAATTTCTGCATTCCCGTGTAGAACGGGTGGCACACGTTGCAGATACTGATCAAAACCGTCTTCCGTGTGGAACGGGTCTTAATAATGTTACTACAGGCGCAACGAATCTCTGCTTCGTTGTAATTCGGATGGGTCTCAGCTTTCATACAAAGGTTAGGGAAGATGCCATCAGGGGCAAGACATGGCAAGGCCCAATTTTCGAATTTTTCCTTGCGCACCGTTTACGAGGAGCCTGTCAGTGAATATGGCCATTCTCGGTGCCACCCCCAATACGACGCTGATGCAGGCTCCCACCCCAAAAGTAATGGTCCTTATCTTGCCGTGGGTCAAAGGTGGTGGAAAGATGCAAGGCATGAGCCATCCCAAAAATTTGGTTGGACGCCGGGGACGCATAACCTTGGGGTGCGTGGCTTTACTTTGTATCGGCATGGTGAGGTCGATGGCAATGGAGATCGACGAGGCTTGGACGCAGATGCGGGTGGGCAAATATGAAAGCGTGCTCGCAGCGGCGGAAGCTCAACTCAAAGAGCGCGAATATTCAGAGGAGTGGCGGCTGATTCAGGCTGATGCGCTGTTAACCCTCGGCAAGTACCCCGAAGCATGGGAGGCCGTCAGCGGTTCCATCAAACGGCATCCCGGCAGTATTCGATTACGCCTGGTGGGACGAGAGGCCGCCTTGGCCACCGGACGCCGCGCAATTGCCACCAAACTACTGGAGGAGATCAATCAAATGGCGTCCAGCAGGCGATACGCCTACCGCGATACTGCCAACGCTCTGACCCTGGGCCGCGCGGCTCTATTGCTGGGAGCTGATCCCAAGGCGGTGCTGGATCAATTTTTTATTCCAATCAAAAAGGCAGAGCCCAAAAATCGGGATGCTTATCTGGCTGGCGGCGAACTCGCCTTAGGCAAGGGTGATTTTGCCTTGGCCGCACAGTGGTTTCAAGAGGGTTTGACCGTGGCTCCGAAAGACGCGGAGCTATTAACCGGGCTGGCTGCCGCGTTCGAGAGCGGCGAGCGCGGGGAGATGCTGGCCAATCTCGAGGCCGCGCTTCAGGCGAATGATCGCTACTACCCAGCGTGGCAGCTTGTAGCCGAGCACAGAATTGATTCCGAGGATTACGCCGGCGCAGATGAGGCTTTGGATAAGTTGCTCAAGGTCAACCCCCATCATCCCGAGGCTTGGACCTTGAAAGCGGTATTGGCTCGCCTGAGATCAGATTCCACTTCGGAACAGTCAGCCCTGAAGGAGGCCTTGTTGTACGCCACGAACAACCCGGTGGTCCCCCATTTGTTCGGCAAAAAACTGTCGCATAAATACCGTTTTTCCGACGGAGCCAGGAGCCAGCGTCAGGCACTCGAGTTTGATGCCGATTACCTTCCAGCCAAGATGCAGTTGGGGGATGACCTGCTCCGTTTGGGGGAGGATGAGGAAGGCTGGAAATTAGTCCTCGCCGCAGCGGATGCCGACGCCTACGACGTCACAGCCTACAATCTGGCAACGCTCAAAACCACAGTGGACCAGATGACCCTCGTCACGAACGAGGCCTTTCAGGTGCGCATGTCCACCAATGAAGCCCCCATTTACGGGGATTTGGTGATCGCCTTGATGGAGCGAGCGCGGACCAACCTCATCGCAAAATACGGGGTGACCCTGCCGGTCCCGGTACATGTCGAAATCTTCCCTGAGCAAAAGGACTTTGCCATTCGCACCTTTGGCCTGCCTGGCGGCGATGGATACCTTGGCGTATGCTTCGGCCCGGTCATCACAGCCAACAGCCCGGGGGGCAGTGTTGGACGGGGGTCGAGCTGGGAGGCCATGCTCTGGCATGAGTTCACCCACACCGTCACACTGGGATTAACGCACAACAAAATGCCGCGCTGGATCAGCGAGGGCATCAGCGTGTATGAGGAAAGACTGGCCAACCCTTCGTGGGGCGAGCACATGACGCCCGCCTACCGAAAAATGATTCTTAAGGGTGATTTGAAGAAAATTGGCGAGCTCAGCTCAGCGTTCATGGCCCCACCCACCCCGGCCCACTTGCAGTTTGCCTATTTCCAATCCTCGCTGGTCGTTCAATACATCGTGGAAAAATACGGCACTCCAGCCCTGCTCTCCATTCTCAGAGCCCTGGGCGAAGGAGTGGAGATCAACCCCGCCTTGGCTCAATCAACCGCCCCACTGCCGGAGTTGGAGAAGGCTTTTACGGATTACATCCTCAACAAGGCCAATCAATATGGGGCAAAATTGGATTGGAAGGACACTGAACCCGCCGACAAACCTGAGTTGTTAAAAGTGGGTTGGGAACACTCGAACAACAATATCGTTTTGCGCAATGCCGCGGCTGCTGCAATGGATAAAAAAGATTGGGCTGGTGCCGAAAAAATCCTGCAACGCTGGCTGGACTTGCACCCCGGTCCAGAGGGCCTGGAACACCCCTGGGCATGGCTGGCCCGCGTCGAACGCCAGTTGGGCCACGTGGAGGAAGAGACCAAACTGCTCACTGATTGGGCTGAGCGAGATTCAGAAGCTGTGGAAGCGTTTGATCGCTTGATCACGCTCGCCATGGCCCGTGAGGATTGGGCCGAAGTGCGAAAACAGGCGCTACGCGTCATTGGCGTTAATCCGCTGCTTTGGGAATCTCACGACCAACTCGCTCGCGCTGGGGAACAGTTAAAACTACCGGCCGAGGCGGCTCAATCCTGGTCGCGCGTCGTCGCTTTGCATCCGCCCAACGTGGTGGCCGCCCGCTATGATTGGGCACGAATGCTTCTTGCCTCAGGGGATCGTTCCGCCGCCCGCCAGCAGGTTCTTGAGGCATTGGAGGAAGCCCCGCGTTTCAAAAAAGCCCAGGAGCTATTGTTGGAACTGCAATAACCAGTGCAGCCTGACATTCGCCCTCAATTCTTACCATCTTCCTCATTCTCGTCTCGCTGTTCGAGATGGAAAGCGTGCAAAATGCGGTGCAGCAGCGGAGTGAGCACCACACCCATCACCACGATAAAAACAAGCCCGGAGAAAAGAGCGTAGCCCGAGGCGAATAGCTTCCCCGCGGTGGAGTGCAACTCGCCCATTGGACCCATCCCTGCCAGAATCATGCAGGCATTCAGCAAAGCGTCGATCCATTCAAACCCTGCTATGAAGTGATATCCCAGCACACCAATCCCCAACGCCACGGCGACTACGATTTGCGCCATTGCGATGGACTTTCCCACCCGCCCAAAAAATTTGGACCAGGGTAGCAGAGCTTCAGTCTTGTGTTCCAGCATGGGAACCATACAAAGACCTTGCCTCCACTCCGGCAAGAATCAAACGCGATCTCCCCATTGTCCTTCGACTCCGCCAAAAAATTTGATCTCAAAGGCGCTGGAAAGTTCAAAGAGTGAACGACTCGGGCTTGTGACTTAAGCTTCGGGGCATACCATTCAGTCATGCGTATGTGGAAGAGTATTGTTTTATTCCTTTTGGTTTGGAGCGGAGGCGGTTTGAAGACTTCCGCTGCAATGGTGCCCGGTGTTCCCGAAAACGTGGGGAAGTGGTCAGGACGGGAAGGGCAAATCCTTCCAGTGCCGGTCAAAAACGTGCATTTGGAAGGCGGCTTCTGGGGCCCCAAAATGCGAGTTTACAAGGATCGTACCATTCCGCATTCGTGGAGATATATGGGGTATGATATCCGGTCGCTGCGCAAAGCGGCAGGAGAGAAGACCGACGGGCCTTTCAACAACACTTGGGGCGAAGCCAACCTTTACAAGTTTCTCGAAACCATCGCCCATTCGCTCGGGATGTTTCCTGACGCTGCGTTGGAGCGGCAAGTGGACGAAATCGTGGATTTGATCGGCCGGGCACAACGCGCCAACGGCTACGCTCACGTGTTTATCATCAACGAACACAAACCGGACTGGGATCCCGATTTTCTCGATGGTTCGCATGACGGCTATGTTTTGGGGCATTTGATCGAAGCTGCAATCGAATACCAAGCCAACACGGGTAAAGGAGCCTTGATCGATATCGCCTGCAAGGCTGCGGACGAAGCTTATGAGCACTTTCTGGGGCCTAAAGGAGTGCCCGGCTTTTGTGGGCATGCTGAATTAGAGATGGCTTTGGTTGAATTATCCCGAGCCACCGGCCGCACCAAGTATATCGAGCTGGCCCGGGCATTCGTTGAGTGGCGCGGTCGCGGAATGGTGAAGCCCTATGGCGCAACACCCCGTGCTTATTTCCAGGATGCCGTCCCTTTACGCCAACAAATGAACCTCGATGGCCACGCGGTCAGAGCCACCTTTTTCGCCACCGGAGTGGCTGATCTTGCCCTGGCCACCGGCGAATCAGACTATCGACTCGCGGCCAATCGTTTCTGGGACAGCGTCACCCATCGTCGCATGACCATCACAGGCAGCACCGGCCCCCGCCAGGAACATGAGGCCTTTGGGGAAGATTACGAACTGCCCAACAACGGTTACTACGAGTCCTGCGCAGCCTGCGGCCTTCTGGATTTCGCCCAAAGAATGTTCCTGCTGGAAGGCGGGTCCGACTCCGGCGATGTGCTCGAGCGCGTGCTTTACAACGCGGTCATGCACGGCATTTCACTGGACGGAACCAACTCCTACTATCAAAACCCGCTCAGCGACACCAATAAACCGAGATACAATTCATGGGTCTGCTGCCCGCCCAATCTTTCCCGCACCGTCTTCCAAGTGGGGCGATACGCCTATGCCTCGGGTGAGGAAGATGTTTACTTCAACTTGTATGTGGCCGGGTCGGTGCAGGCACCGCTCAAGGGTGGATTGGTGGGATTAAAAGTCGAAACTGAGTATCCGTACGAAGGAAGCGTCAAAATCGGCGTTACTCCCGGCAAGACCAAGCGATTCGCCGTGAACCTCCGTTGGCCGGGCTGGTGTGAAACCGCAACGCTCACCATCAACGGCGAGGCAATGAATCCGCTCCGCAAAACTGATCGCGGTTACATCCGCCTCGAGCGCGAGTGGAAGGAAAATGATGTCATTGAGCTTAACATGGAAATGCCCGTCCACCTCATGGAGGCCCATCCGCTGATTAAGGATTGCGTGGGCAAAGTAGCCATCCAACGCGGCCCGCTCGTCTACGGATTTGAAGGCGTGGACAATCAGGGCAAAGCCGCCTTGGAACTGGGAGATGATCCCCAATTCAAAGTGGAAGCCCGCCCCGATCTTCTAGGCGGCATTCGTGTGATCACGGGTCAGGATGTCGATGGCAAGCCAATCGTCGCAGTCCCCTTCTACGCCATGGCCAACCGCGAAAAAACCGTGCAGGAACTCTGGACCGTCCGGCGCGGCTTAAAACCCAGTGACGCTTGGTGGGAAGGCCGACTTTACCGGAACACCCACGAAACCATGACCAAATCCATCGCCCCCAGCCCCACCGAGAAAGACGCGAAATAAAAGCAACCGGTTTCAGCACCTTGGTCACTCCTCCGGCTTAAACTGGCGTCTCTTTTCGAGCTTACGAGCCGCTTCTTGCTGTTCCGTAGTCGTAAGGAACGGCTGCAGGTCGGAGATATTTTCAGGGCCACGTCCGTCATGCACTGCTGCATAAGCATCCAACACCGGCATTAGTAGTGCCTCCTCGGGTGTCGGGTAATATGACGTAAATTTCTTTAGGTACTTCTGAACTGATGCCGCCTCAATTGGTTTCGTTAGGTACTCGGTTAACTGCGATGATTCGCTCGGTAATTGGTAATGATTGTCATTGGCAAATGCTTTTACTGCCTTCTGAACCGCCTCTTCTATCTTATTTATGCCTCTTGTGCTTCCTCCGTTCATGGAGATTGATTGGGTCGATTCGTAGTCGGGATCGACAATCACGGATTTTTCAACCAATGAAGCGTCTAAATTTTTGTTTAATTGGCCGCTTTGCACGAGTCTGTAACGCTGGATCATAGCGTCTTCAACGGAGATATCAAAATAGGACTTCAATTCAACAATGTTGGAAGGTAAATTGTAGTCGTTGTCAAAAATGTATTTTTTAAGGGCCGACCGTATTAGCTGCAAAAAAGTATTCGTCGCGATGTTGCGCAGGCTGCTCAAAGCCAGGCGAACCCCGTCATCCGTATCCAAATCCGCATCCCAGGCGGCGTCGGCCCAATCCTTCTCCGTGAGGAACTGAAGCTCCGGAATCTTTTTGTCCGGCATTTGATCGAGTTTCTCTTTGAGCAAATTCACCCTCTTCAGCAAAGCCTTCATTGTGGGGGAGGTGGTCGCCATCTCCCGCGCTTCCTCGCGCAAGCGAGTCACCTCGCCTCTCAGTCCGAGAAGTTCACCGGCATTGCGGTTCAATCGCTCATTTTCAGCAATTAAAGTTGCGATTTTACGCGTGGCTTCATCCCGCTCACGCGTTAGTCGGTCATGTTCGCCGTCAATTCCAGGCTGTTGCTCGAGGGTTTGAACTCGTTGGCTCAGGATTGAAGCCTGACGCATTTCGTAGAGTGCTGTGCCAACCGCGATGGATAAAGCTACTGTGACAATGGTTTTTTGCAATGTGGTCATGGCGATGGTTTTGGCGGCAGTGGCAGTAAGGCCTACTTTGCCAAGGGTGGCGGCGGTGGAAATCGTAACGGCCAACCCAACGGGCGCGGCCTGGACCGAATTGGCAGAGATCACGGCGGCAAGTCCGCTCGCGCCTGCCCTTACTCCATGTTTGGTGAAAAAATCACGCAAGCGTTCCACGGCTCGGGCCACCCGTTTTTGCGCGGCATCGTCAGAGGTACCCAGCGTTTCGCCAACTTCGCGAAGGGATTGGTTCTCGAAGTAACGAAGCAGGATGGCGACACGATCGGTTTCATCAAGCGTACTCATGGCCTCGTCGAGCATAGGCTCGATGTGCACCCAATCGGTGTCGGCGGCGTTCATGGCATTGATTTCAGTGGCTATTTGCTCGCGCAACTGACGGCGGGCTTCCCGACGGACAACATCAATCGCAGTGCGGCGTGTGACTTGATAGAGCCAGCCAGTGAGGATTGTATCCGGCTCCAAATGCTCCGCCTGCCGGGCCAGATCGGTGAAGGTGGACTGGGCGACTTCCTCGGCCAACTGGGGCATCCGGATTTGCCGGAGCGCGGCGGAATAGACGAGCCCAATATGACGACGGACAATCTCAGCGAAAGCGTCCTCGGCACGGTCCCGAGTGTAGCGTTCAAGCAATTGAAGATCGGTGTCGCTCATGGTCACAAGGTTATCGCCGCCGGATGGGAAAATCCGACAAATAATAATTGCGAACCTCTTGGCGCAGATTTCGTACCACTACCCTAGCGGCTGATCAACGCCAGGGCCTCAAAAAAAGCCGTCGTGTGAAGCAAGGCGTTGGTGCGGCCTTCCGCGTCCACGAAGGAGGTGTTGATCTGTGACTGGAGCGCGGCCTGCTTGGAAATAAACCGAGTGCGGGAAGCCGCAAACTGGATATCACTGACTCGTTTTTTGATTAGTTCGAGTTCATAGCGCACCTGCCGGTCGACCTCGGGCAACTCGGGCAAGTAATCGCGAGGAGCTGAAATACGGACGACCGCCGTGACCCAGGAAGAAAGATCAAAATCACCTGCCACCGGCAGAAGGACCCCGTCCTGAAACGAAATGACGTCCGTATTCCAGACGCCACGATTCTCCACGTTGATGCCGTAGTCCCAGTTTCCCAACAAGGCATGCAAAAATTGAAGATCGGACGCGAGTTGAGGATCAAACTTTGGATCGGTCAATGCGGCGAGTTCCGCATCGGTGAGGGCGTGCCCCCCAAGGCGCTCAGCGAGAACATCAACGTCATCAATAAGCATGGCGCTGCGTGTGAGTCGCCAACCCACCTCACTGGTAAAATCGATCGGGGTGGTATCGTGATATTCGATGCGGGCTCGGCGGACCCGTGGCCCTACGAAGCCAAGCAGTTCCATCACTTCGTAAGCGAGAGCTTCCCGGTAGGTGGCAGCCTCTTCGCGCAGACGCCCAATGTTTCCACGGCCGCCCTCGGCGCAATGCGTGCCGATTTTGATCTCGCTAGCATCAAAAAAAGACGTGCCCAGGCGACGTTCCTTGGCCACCTTGAATTTAAGCTTGGGGAAAGGGCATTCCTGCAAACTAGAATTGCCGCGCACACGCAGACTCACGGGCAGTTCATTGGTGCCTAGAGAGAGTATGCCATCGAAGTAAGGCTTTACGCGAACGGGAGGAAAAATCCCATCCGGACTGCCGGCAAACGCAAGATTGAAATTCCTTTGGAAAGGGGCCGTCAACGTCAGTTCCACCACCGAGGCGGAAGAGAAAATGCTGCCCGTGTCGAGAGAGCGGTAGAATCTTTGAGAGTCGGTAGATTCTTCCGTAAACGGACTGGTTTTATTCACGGCATCCTTCCACGGCCCCGTGACCGCGTCAGTCCACTGCAATGTGCCGTTAAAGGAGATGCTGACTTTGGGCCCGTCGCGGCTGATAGCAATAGCGTCGAGTGGGGTAGTTGCATTGATACACTGGTTAAGAATCCCTCCGGCGCTCAATAAGAAGAGTCCCAAGGAACATGGCAGAAAAATTCTCACTCTGATAGAAGACATACCCTACTAGGAGAGGTTTGGCGAGTCTCGGAGAAGCAAAAAAGCTTCATTTTTCCGGGTCATTTCTTGTCGCTGACGATACAATTCAGCAACATGGGAGCATCCGAATGAGCATATTTTCTTCAAGGTGGTTGGGTTGTCTTGGTTTGCTCTTTGGAGTGACGCTGCTTTCTCTTGCTGCCGAACCATTGGCCTTGCAAATTGATTTCGCAAAAACCAACGGATTGATCCGGGCGCTGCACGGGGTGAACAAAGGACCTCTTGGACCGGGAGGGCTACTGGATCTTACGGCGGAACATCAGGCACTGGGTATTCCACTCACGCGTTTGCATGATTGTTATTTTCCAAATCCTTATGTGGTGGATATCCACGCGGTCTTCCCTGATTTCAAAGCCGATCCAAGCCTAGCAGAGAGCTTCGATTTTCGGCTGACTGACGAATACATTACAGCCGTTCGCGCCACAGGAGCAGGTATTGTCTATCGACTCGGCGAGAGCATCGAGCACACCAGTGTGAAACGCTTCGCGCACCCTCCGGCAGACTACAACCAGTGGGCGAATATCTGTCTCGGCATCATCCGGCACTACAATGAGGGTTGGGCCAAAGGGTTTCATCATGACATTCAATATTGGGAGATTTGGAATGAACCCGAAAACAGGCCCGCGATGTGGAGCGGCAACGACGAAGACTATCTCCGCCTGTACCGCGTGGCGGCGACGGCGATCAAACATACTTTCCCTAATGTGAAAGTCGGTGGCCCTGCCGTGGGCGCAAGCGGCCGGTTCGTAGCAGGCGTATTCAAACCCACCGATTTCGTGGTAGATTTCCTCAATCTCTGTCGTACGAATCCTGTGCCTTTGGATTTCTTCTCCTGGCACTGCTACACTGCCAATCCTCATGAATTGGTCCTGCGCGCAAAAGCCATTCGTCAATTGTTGGATGAAAACGCCTTCACAAAAACCGAGAGCCATCTTAACGAATGGAACTATTTACCCGGCAATTCATGGGCGCCCCTGGCGCGCAACAGTCCGGCGCCAGCCCGTCAACAGTACTACGAGGACATGGCAGGCGCGCCGGGTGCATCATTTATAGTGAGTGCGCTGATTGAGTTGCAGGATGCTCCGATCGATGTGGCCAATCTATTTCACGGTGAGGCAGGCGCATTCGGTCTGTTCAACGAATTCGGTGTGCCGCAAAAGAACTATTTCGCGGTGCGGTCCTTTCGCGAACTCGTTGCCACACCAAAGCGTGCTGAAGCCAAAGGAAGTGTGCCCGGAAAGCTCGCCATTGCAGCTGGACTAAATGGAGAGGACTCGCAGGCCACCGTGCTTATTAGCAATTTTGCCGAGGAACATGCGGATCTTCGTGTTGATCTCAGCCACCTGCCTTGGAAAACAGACACATTTGCCGAGATTCGTATTCTGGACGCAGAGCACGACTTGGATGTCGCGCGAATGGAAACGGTGCAGGAACAAAGGCCGAGCTTTTCGCTCCGACTCGCCAAGCCGAGCGTGGCTCTGCTCCAACTTCGCCCAGCCCATGCGCCGGACGAAAGCAGGCTTAAGATTACATCCCCCGCAAATCGGTTGGTTTTCCAGCGTGACCACTCGGGCAGAGCTTCCATCCCCATCGCAGGCAAATCTTCGCTGATTGGTTCCACCGTGGAAGCCTTTCTGGTCTCCTTAGGCCATCCCGTGCTGACCAATGAGTGGAGAAAGGTTGCTGTCGTAAGAGATGACGGCAGCTTCAGTGGACGATTGGACGCACCAGCAGGTTGGTATCGAATGGAATTGCGTATTAAGCAGATAACGAGCGAACCCGCTCACGCCAGGCTTGAACGCGTGGGAGTGGGCGAGGTGTTCGTGGTGGTTGGCCATTCCGTGGCGCAAGGCGGGGACATCAACCTGCCTGGCAGCACTGATGACCGCGTCAATACTGTGGCTTTGGATTTGGATCATCCCGAGACCCAACGCGATTACGAACGAACTGCGGACACGAAATATCTACCCGAACTGGTGGGCGTGCCATTTGCCAGCAAAGTCCAGCCCGCGCCCTTCGGTCATGGAACGTATTTCTGGGCGCGCTTTGGCGAACTCGTGGCGAGAAAAGAAAATGTGCCAGTCATGATTTTCAATGCCGGCTTCGGCGGCACCAGTCTTGAGCATTGGGCCAAATCCGCACGCGGCGAAGCCTTTGAGCACTCCTTCGTGAAATCTCCTCTTCGCATGCCGTATATCAATGTGCGCAACACTTGGCAGCGATACGTCTCCGTCACCGGAGTGCGTGCCGTTCTTGCTGATCAAGGACAGAATGATTCGAATGAGCCGGAGACCAGCATCGTTTTCAACAACTATCTCGCTTGGGTTGACCAAGCCCGTAAGGATTTGAGTTACCCGCAACTGGCCGTGGTGGTCAACCGTCAAACGCCCTACCTGATGCCACGCGCCGTTTTCCGGCAGGCGCAGGAGCGGATGATTCGCGAGGTGCGCAATTGCTTCGCAGGTCCTGACTACGATCGGTTGGCTCCGGAGGACCGGTATGACCATGTTCACCTAAGCCTAAGCGGCTTGGAGCAAGCGGCCAGGTTGTGGGCGGAGGCCATGGACGCCGAGTTCTTTGCAAAGTCTTTTCCCTATCAGCCAAAGTGATTTCTAAAGGGAGAATTGCGCGGCGAGGGTGGTTTGTTTAAGTTCATCAACATGCGTTGGCCAGAAAACATGCCCATAGCCCGATTTCTGGACGATGCCCGCCCTGTCTGAATCGATGAAAGTAAACCTCGGCATTTGGCAGCAGCTTACCCGGTTAATCATCGGGGGTATTGTCGTGGCTTTAGTGGTTGGAGTGGGCTACTGGTACGTGCCTCTCCGCCAGCAAAATCAGCGGCTGCGCGAGGACAACTACCGCCTCAAACTGGAGGTTCAGAAACTTGAGGATTCCGTGCGTGAACGCGAGAAATACGTCAACGATCTCAAGAATGACCCGCGCACCATTGAACGCATGGCCCGCAGCAAGCTGGGCCTTTCCCGCACGGGTGAAACGGTTTTTTACTTTGAAACAGCTCCCGTCCGGACCAATGCCTTCGTCCCGGTGCTTCGCTAGCACGACTCATTATTCAGATCCTGCCTCGCAGAACGATGATGCTGAGGAGATGTGCAATGCCACTCAGACAGCCCACCACGACCATCGAGAACAGGTAGATGCCGAAACCTTTGGTTTGTTCCGGCTTAAGAAGAAGAGCCACGCCGTGGTACAGCCCGCGCGCCACCAGCACCATGCCCGCGCCCCAACACGCCCAGGTGGGCAACTGAGGTAAGGCATCGGCGAATCGGCTCAGAGAAATTGGGATCGTGCCATAACCCAGCATCAATAGCGTTTGGCTGAACGTCACTCGGGTACCGAAACTTTCGGCAACGGATTTTAACCAGAGCGAGCTGACCAGTAACACAAGCACAAACAATCCGCCGTAAATGCCCACATATCGCAAAGCTTGATCAGCGCTATACGTCTGAAATGCCTGAATCTCGGAAAGCGATCCGCCCCAGTGCGTGAGACCGTAATACTCGGTACCCAATCCGAGCAGCAGCCATGGAAGCCAATCGACCAAGGCGGCAAACCAAACCGAAGGCGCCATCTCGGCAATCCGCAGCCAAGTGGTGCCCGGCGAGAATATTGTCCCTAAAGCCCATTTCACAATCCTATCAATCGTGGAATGGCTCCGTTACGTCAAGTTCTTCTCCAACAATAAGATGGGGGCAACCGTTTATTATTTGATGGTATCGTCCCAACTTCCACCCAAGGCTTTGATGAGTTGGACTGTGGCAATGCGCTGCTGCCCATGCGAGCGGGCAGCCTCGCGCCGAATTTGCAAAGCGGATCGCTCGGCGTCCACCACTTCGAGATAGCTGGAGATCCCGCCATCATAACGCAAGCGCGCGATAGCTGAGGCTTTAAGAGCAGACTGTGCAGCGCGGTCTGACGCCTCAACCTGGGCCATAAAATACTTCAGCCCGGTCAGGGTCTCTTGCACCTCACTAAGCGCCACCAACACCTGTTGCCGGTAGTTGTAGCTTGCTTCATCATGGATCTGTTTCGCCCGGGCCAAACCGGCTTTATTGCGTCCGCCCGCGAAGATGGGAAGGGACAAACTCGGTCCGATGGACCAGACACGACTGTCCCACTTGAACAGTTGGTCAAAATCGGCACTGATGAATCCTCCACTGCCAGTCAGGCGAAACACCGGGAAAAACGCTCCCTTTGCCACGCCAATTTGAGCATTGGCCGAAGCCATCTTCCGCTCTGCCGCCGCGATATCCGGGCGGCGTTCCAGCAAAGCCACCGGCAATCCCGCCGGGATCACGGGCACGGGCGGGCCGTAATGTCCCGTGTCAGCAATTCGGAAAGTCAAAGGATCACGGCCGGTCAGCACTGCCAACGAAGCCTCAAGCGATGCCCGAGACCGTTCCAAGCTGGCGTATTCCGACTCAACGGTCGCCAATTCGGTTTCGGCGCGCGCCAAATCCAGATCAGTCGCGGAACCTGCATCCACGCGGGCTTTGATGATTTCATAGGCCTCCGCGCGTCCCTTCCTGGTTTCCTCCACGATCTCACGTTGGTTGTCCGTACTGCGCAGCGTGAAATAATTTTGAGCCACCTCGGCCTGGATCGACAGTTGAGCGGCATAGAAATTGGCCAGACTGGATTCCGCCTCGCTCCGAGCCGATTCCGAAGCGCGTCGCACCCGCCCCCACAAGTCAATTTCGTAGCTGAGATCCAAGGGCATTTTCCACGTGTTTGCCGTCACCGAACCGAAGTTTGGGATCTGATTCGGTGAATATTTATCGCGTGAAAAGCTCGGATCAAAACTCAGATTGGGATAAAAACTTCCGCGAGTAATTCGTGCGCTGGCGCGAGCCTGCTCCACACGGGCCAGCGCCGCCCGCAAGGTAAACCCATTGGTGGTCGCTGCCTGGGCCAGTTCGTTGAGAACCGGATCGTTGAAAGCCAGCCACCATTGTCCGCGCGACTGCTCATCGGATGGTTGCGCCACCTTCCACTCGTTGGTTGCGGCATCCCTAAAGACGGGCGCGGTTTCGATCACTGGTTTTTTATAGTCAGGCCCAACAGTGAGCGGTCCGGCCATCGCAGTCACCGAACCCACCAGCAACATTAGGCCGACAGCGGCTCCCGCGACGGGCGCATGTCCGCCGCCAGTCTTGAGGTTAGTCGATACGGCTGGTTTACGCTTGAAGTAGGCGGCCACATTCATGATTACCACGAAAAACACCGGCGTGAGAAACAAGCCGAACACGGTCACGCCGATCATGCCGGAAAACACTGCCACACCCATCGCCTGACGCATTTCTGCTCCGGCACCGTGGGACGCCACCAGTGGATAGACGCCCGCGATGAACGCGATACTTGTCATCAGAATCGGCCTCAAACGAAGACGGCAGGCCTCCAGGGCCGAATCAACCGTGCTCATCCCCTCGTCGTGCTTGGCCTTGGCAAACTCAACGATCAAAATCGCGTTTTTACAGGCCAGTCCCACCAGCACAATCAAACCGATTTGGGTGAATACATTATTCTCAGCACCTTTGATCAGCAAACCTGTCAGGGCACTCAACAGGCACATGGGAACGATCAGGATAATCGCCAGCGGCAGGCTCAGGCTTTCGTACTGAGCTGCCAGCACCAGAAACACCAGCAGCAAACAGAGCGGATAGATATAGATCGCTGTGTTGCCGGCGGAACGCTGCTGGTAGGTCAGGTCGGTCCACTCGTAAGTCATTCCCTTGGGCAATACCTGTGCGGCGATATCCTCAATGGCTGACTCCGCCTGACCCGAGCTAAATCCGGGCCCGGGGTTTCCATTGATCTCCGCTGTGGGGTAACCGTTGTAGCGCATAACGCGATCGGGTCCGTGCCCCTCTTCAACCCTCACCAGCGAGCCAATCGGCACCATTTGCCCTTTGCTGTTGCGCACTTTGAGTTGTTTGACTTTCTCCATTCGGTCCCTATGAGATGCTTCCGCCTGCGCAATCACCTGATAAGTGCGCCCGAAACGGTTGAAGTCATTGACATAAAGTGAGCCCAGATAAATCTGCATCGTGTCGAACAATTCCGTTAGCGAGACACCTTGAATCTTGGCCTTGACCCTATCCACATCCGCATCCAGCTGTGGCACGCTCACTTGGAAGGTCGAATAAACCGTCGAAAGAGCATTTGTGGCGTAGGCCCGGCCGATGATTTGCTGGGTGTATGCGTACAGCTGCTCATAACCAACTCCCGAGCGATCCTCAACCTGCATACGGAATCCTCCGCTCGTTCCCAGACCATTCACCGGCGGCGGCGGCACCACCAAAACAAGGGCTTCTTGAATCTGGGAAAACATCCCGTTCAACTTGGCCGCAATAGCAAGGCCTGATTTGTCCGGCGTTGTCCGATTCTCAAAATCGTCCAATCCAACAAACACAATCCCGCTGTTCGGGCTCACGCTAAAGCCATTGATGCTCAAGCCCGGGAACGCAATGGAATTGGCCACACCCGGGACCGACTTGGCCATGTCCGACATCTTGCGAATGACCGCATCGCTACGGTCGAGCGAAGCCGCGTCGGGCAGCTGCGCAAAAGCGATCAGGTACTGCTTGTCCTGCACAGGCACGAAACCCACAGGAACCTTTTGGAAGCTCCAGCCCGTAAGCACCACCAGCCCCAAATAAACGATGAGAGCCACCACACTGGCCCGGATCACTCGCGCCACTCCGTGAGCATAACGAGCCGAGGCCCACTCGAAGAAGCGGTTGAATGGCCGGAAAATCCAACCCAAACCGCCATCCATGATGCGTGTCAGACGATCCTTGGGCGCATGATGGTCTTTTAGCAGAAGCGCACAAAGCGCCGGCGAAAGCGTCAGTGAATTGAAGGCTGAAATTACCGTCGAAATGGCGATCGTAATTGCGAACTGCTTGTAGAACTGGCCGGTTAATCCACTAATGAATGCGGTCGGCACAAACACTGCACACAGCACCAAAGCCGTCGCCACAATGGGGCCTGTCACTTCGCGCATGGCCTGTTCCGTTGCTTCCACCGCCGATCTACCGAGGCGAATATTACGCTCCACATTCTCAACCACCACGATGGCGTCATCAACCACAATGCCGATGGCCAGCACTAGACCGAAGAGTGAAAGCGCGTTGATTGAAAATCCCAGCGCACTCATGACCGCGAAGGTTCCCACCAGAGATACTGGCACCGCCGCCAGCGGGATAATGGAAGCCCTCCATGTCTGAAGGAAGAGAATCACCACCAGCACGACCAATAGCACGGCTTCAAACAGCGTGTGAACCACGGCGTCGATGGATTTGCGCACGAACACCGTGGGGTCATAAACAATATTGTAATCCAGCCCGTCGGGGAAACTGCCCTTAAGCTCCGCCATAGTCTTGCGCACGTTGGCCGAGAGCTCCAGCGCATTGCTGCCCGGCTGCTGGAAGATGGGCAACGCCACCGCTGACTTGTTGTTCAGCAGCGAACGCAGCGCATACTCCCCGGCGCCCAGCTCAATTCGGGCAACATCCTTCAACAGCACCTTCTCCCCGTTGGGTCCGGTCTTGAGCACAATCCCCTCGAACTCTTCCTCTGTGACGAGCCGCCCCTTGGTGTTGATCTGCAACTCGAACGGCACCGGCTCACTCACCGGCTGCTGTCCCACCGCGCCCGCAGCGACTTGGACATTCTGCTCACGAATCGAATCCACCACCTCCTTGGCCGTCATGCTTTTTGCGGCCACCTTTTGCGGGTCCAACCAAACACGCATGGCGTAGTCACCCGAACCAAACACAGACACTTGGCCCACGCCTTTGATACGTGCCAGCACATCTTTTACCTGGAGGGTTGCGTAGTTGCGCACATAAATATCGTCGTATCTGCCATCCTTCGAAATTAAATGGACCACCATCGTAAGATCCGGCGAGGATTTGATCGTCAGGACACCCAGGCGCCGCACTTCCTCCGGCAACTTTGGCAAAGCCTGCGAAACGCGGTTCTGCACCAGCACCTGGGCTTTGTCGATGTCCGTACCCAGTTTGAAAGTGACCGTTAAGGTCATCACGCCATCACTGGTCGATTGCGATGAGATATACAGCGCGTTCTCCACGCCGTTGATCTGCAATTCCAGCGGAACCGCCACGGTCTCCGAGATCGTTTTTGGGTTCGCTCCCGGATACACCGCGCGCACCACAATCTGCGGCGGCACCACCTCGGGATATTCGCTGATGGGCAGCTTGTTCATCGCGATCATTCCCAATAGGAAGATCAGGATGGACAGCACTCCCGCGAAAATCGGACGTCGAATAAAGAAATGGGAAAAATTCATACGGTTGCCCTCTTGATTAATCGAGGGTTGCTTAATGTTTGGCGTCGGCAACAGGAACAGCTGCTTCCTCCGGTTTAACCGTCATTCCAGGGCGCACTTTCGCCATCAGCAAATTGACCACCACTCGGTCCTCAGCGGTGAGCCCCTCCTTGACTTCTCTCAAACCGGAAAGCCCTCCTCCCAGTTTGATGGGACGGTAATCCACCCCATTGGTCGCATTCACCACCAACACAAATTTCTGGCTGAGATCCGTGCCCACAGAGCCCTCCGGAATGAAAAGGCCGGATTTCTTTTCCCCACTGGGAAGGCGCAAACGCGCGAATAACCCAGGCACCAGCCTGCCGTCCGGGTTGGAATAAATGGTGCGCAATACCATGCTGCCTGTTCCAGGATCCAGCCGGTTATCCCACGATTCGATCTCCCCTTCATGCGGAAAGCCCTCCTCGTCCGCAAGCGCCATGTTTACCTTGACCTTGCCATTCGACCCCAACTTTCCCGATTTCAGCAGTCCGCGAATTTTGAGTGTGGCTGCTTCGTTTACATCCGCGTAGACATAAATAGGATCAATCGAGACAACCGTTGTCAGCAGCGTCGTGGCTCCGTCGACACCGCTGACATTGTTCCCCACCGTGACAAGCGCCCGGCTGACCCTTCCGTCAATGGGCGATTTCACCTCCGTGAAATCCATGTTGAGGCGTGCTGTGGTCAGTGCTCCCTCAGCCACCGTTTGTGCGGCACGGTTTTCGCTCAGTTTAGTTCCACGTGTTTGGGATTCTTCCTGTGAAAGGGCTCTTGATGCCAGCAAACCTTCTCCACGTTTTGCTTCCCTCTCTGCCCATTCAAACCGTGCTTTTGCCGCATCCGCCTCACCTTCCGCACGTTGCAAAGCCGCTTTGAATGGACGCTGGTCAATCACGAAAAGCACATCGCCTTTCTTAACGAGTTGGCCGGATTGGAAGCGGATCTCCGTGAGGTAACCGCTCACTCGCGGCCGAATTTCGACCGATTCGATCGCTTCTACGCGCCCGGTCAGTTCCTCCTCCTCCACCGTTTCTCCGGGTTTCACTTTAATTACTGTAACCGTGGGAATAGGCCCGCCTGCCTGCCCACCGTGTGCTGCGCCCTCATGTTTGCCGCAACCCGTCAATGTCAGGCATGCCAACAAAGATAAAACCACTATTGCTTGAATTTGTTTAATCATACTTCAAAAATTGTCCACGTTTTGTGGTGCTCACAGCTTACTTGACCACTTGGTCTATCGACCTGTTTTGTTCACAAGTCTTAACTGCCAGCAAAAATGCTTCGTCACGATTTGGAACCGTCAACCTGATTATCTTATTAATAGTTTACCGTTCGGTCAACTATAAATTTAACTCCGCCTTGCACAATCGTTCCTGAACCGTTTTTGTCCACAAGAGCCATTCAACGGGAAGACTCTTGACTTCACCATTGGCCTCGTCCCAACTTCACCCTATGAATCCCTTCCGCAAAACACTCAGGATGGGAGCGTTTGTCGCAAGTCTGATCTGGCTCGCTGCCGCTGGAGCCCTTTCAGCCGCCGACGAGCCTCGCGCGCTCTTTGTCGAAGGCTATGTCGGCCATGTCAGCTATGTGCCAGGCGACGAACTGACTCTGCACGTATCCAGCAGCGCTCCAACGTTTTCCATTGAAATTGTTCGATTGGGAGAGAAGTCCGAATCCGTTTGGTCGTCTGCCGCGGTGGTCGGACGTGAGCATCCCGTCCCGGAGGATGCCTCATCCCATGGCTGCCGCTGGCCGGTGGCAACAACCTTAAAGATTCCCGCCGAATGGCGCAGCGGCTATTATCAAGTGACCCTTCGGGCGCATGATGGCGGTGGCAAATTCACCCAGCGCAACACCCGCACCGCTGAGGGCAATTGCTACTTCGTCCTCAGACCCTCCAAGCCGGGAAAAGCCTCCAAAATCCTCCTCCAACTCTCCACGCACACCTACAACGCTTACAACAACTGGGGCGGCTTCAGCCTGTATGGCTACAATGGTCGAGACAGTAATCAAGGCCACCGCGTCTCATTCGAAAGACCTCCCCAAAGCCAGTTCGGCACTTGGGAGCAGCCCTTCGTCCAGTGGGCTGAGCGCAATGGCTACGCTTTTGACTATGCAGCCAACGGCGATCTGGAATCCCATCCCGAGATTCTGAAAGCCTACCGTCTCGTCCTCAGCGTTGGGCATGACGAATATTGGTCTGCGTCCATGCGCGATAACCTTGAGAAATTCATAGGCGACGGTGGCAATGTGGCTTTTTTCAGCGGCAATACCTGCTGCTGGCAGGTGCGCAGCGAGGACTCCGGCCAGGCTCTCACCTGCTGGAAGCAAAATTTCCACTCAGACCCCGTTTACGCCGCCCGCGAAAGCTACGCCACCCTTTCTTCCCTCTGGAGCCATTACCTGGTGAAACGACCCGAGAATCAATTGACCGGCGTCGGCTTTCTTAGGGGCGGCTACCATAAAAGCCACGGCCAACTTATGGATGGCAGCGGCGCGTTTACAGTCCACCACCCTGAGCATTGGATTTTCGCCGGTACCAACCTTAAGCGCGACGATGCTTTCGGCGGAAAGGACACCATCGTGGGCTATGAATGCGACGGCTGCGAATTATCATGGAAGGACGGTCTGCCCTCGCCCACCTACCGCGATGGCACACCCACCACCTTTGAAGCGCTCGGCACCGCCCCCGCCCAATGGCATCCCGATGACTGCCAGTGGTACGACCAGTGGGAAAATGGACGCAAAGGCAACGCCGTGATGGGCGTTTACACGCGCGGCGGCACGGTCTTCACCTGCGGCAGCACCGATTGGGCCCACGGTCTCAGAGGGGGAGACCCCGCCGTGGATCGCATCACAAGAAACATTCTCGAACGGTTGTCTAAATGAGCCATGTGCTCCAACTCGCCCTCCTCGGCCTGGCCATAACTGCCGCAGCTCAAGCCATACCACTCGAGATGCGCTTGCAAGCACTGCCCTTGCACTCGCCCGATCCCAACGAAAACCCAAGCACCACCGCCAAAATCGCCTTGGGTCGAGCCCTATTTTTTGATCCCATTCTGTCCTCCACCAAAAATGTTTCCTGCGCAACCTGCCACAACCCGCGCTTCGGTTGGACCGATGGCCGGGCCACGCCCATCGGGGTGGGTGGAACAGGTCTCGGTCAGGCCAGAATCTTCCCAGCTCCCACAACACTTCCCGGGCTAGAACGCAATGTGCCATCCCTTCTGAATGTGGGTTTCAATGGCCTTGTAGCAGGCGCAAATGCCGATCCCCATACTGCCCCCATGTTCTGGGATTCGCGCACCCACAGTCTGGAACAGCAGGCCTTAATCCCGCTCAAATCCCGCGGTGAAATGTGCGCGGATCCGTGTACAGAAACCGAAGCGGTGACCCACGCCATTCAGCGGGTTCAATCCATTCCCGAGTATGGCCTACGCTTCCAGGAAGCTTTCAGCGAGCCTGCACGAAAGGTTGTCACTCCGCTTCATCTCGCCCAATCCATCGCCGCTTTCGAACGTTCCCTCATCACACCACGCACTGCTTTTGACCGGCTTGTTGAAGGGGATGCGAACGCCTTGAACGCAGAGCAACTGCGCGGCCTGCGGGTCTTTCAGGACGCCGGCTGCATCCAATGCCACGGCGGGCCCATGTTCTCCGATTTCAAACTCCATTTCATCGGCGGGCCCGACAACACCCCCGGCGGAAATCGCGAGTTCCGCACCCCCACCCTGCGCAACCTCCGCCACACCGCCCCATACATGCACAATGGTCGCCTCCGCACCCTGCGTGAAGTACTGGTCTTCTACGACGAACTCGCCGAAAGCATCAGCGAAACCCTTGACGGCGGAGATAAAGCCGCATCCCTTCGATTGGATCCTCTGCTCAAGCACCTAAATCTTAACCTCGACGATTTCCCCGCGCTCGAAGCATTCCTCGATGTCCTCAGCAGCAACGATTACGATCACACCTCCCCCACCAGTGTTCCGAGCGGCCTGCCCGTCATCCCATAAACTCATTAAACCCCAACCACATGCCAAGCCCAGCCATCAACAGTTCCAACCAGGCGCGCCGTTCCCTTTGCGTCTGGCTCGCGTGGGCACTGGCCGCTCCAATCCTCACTTTTGCTCAACCCATTCCCAATGTGGTCCCGCCCGGCACTTTGTTCCATGATTTTGATCATGATGGCACCAAGGAAAAATTGACCAGCCGCCCCGGCACCAACGAAATCCAGCAGTGGAATGACGCATCCGCACAATGGACGAAAACTAATTACGGTCTGCCCGAAGGCGTTACCCTAGTGGATACCGCCGGCCTTGACGCAGGTCTCCGTTTTGTGGACCTGAACGGTGACGGCTTCGATGATATTCTTTTTTCAAACCCCCAACGATTTGCCATCCATCTCTGGACCAAAAACGTGCGAACCGATCTCGGCTGGACTCGCGGCTGGTCTCAATTCGTCCGCTCCGCCGCACGCGCCGGTGCCAGCACTGAGCCACCCTCTTTAGTGGGCGCAGACGTCAGGATCGAGGAAGGTTATCTCATCATCAGCCGACCGGCTCAGGACGGAACACCCGCCGCCGTGGAACGCCGATCCCTCAAGGAATTGATTGCCTTTGACATGCCACCACCGAAATCGCCCGAAGAAGCCCTCGCCAGTTTCCGCGTCCGCCCTGGTTTTGCGGTCGAGCTCGTGGCTGCCGAACCTGTCGTCATCGACCCCATCGCCTTTGCTTGGGGCGCAGATGGCCGCTTCTGGGTCGTGGAAATGCGCGATTACCCTTTAGGCATGGATGGCAAAGGCAAACCCGGTGGCGTGGTCAAAGTACTGGAGGATACCGATGGTGACAGCCGCTACGACAAGGCCATACCTTTCCTCGAAAACATTCCATTCCCCTCCAGCGTCATGCCGTGGCGCAAGGGTGTGCTCATCGCCTCGGCGCCCAATCTGATCTACGCTGAGGACACCGATGGCGACGGCCGGGCCGACGTGCAAAAAGTGCTCTTCACCGGTTTCACTCCGGGTAATCAACAACACCGTTTCAACGGCTTTGAGCTTGGTCTCGACGGCTGGATCTACGCCGCCAACGGCGATAGCGGCGGCACCGTGAAATCCCTCGCCACTGGTAAAACCATGTCGATAAGCGGTCGCGATATCCGTTTCCGGCCCGACACGGGGCAGATGGAGACCGTCTCTGCCTCCACCCAATATGGTCGCCGTCGCGACGACTGGGGCAACTGGTTTGGCAACAACAATCCCACCTGGCTCTGGCACGTCACCCTGCCCGAACACTATTTGCGCCGGAACTCCAATCTCGCCGTAAAAAGCGTGAAGCATGAGCTGGCCAACTACGACGATTCCACCCGCGTCTTCCCCGCCAGCACCTCGATGGTGCGACCCAACCAACCCTGGTCGCTCAACCACGTCACCAGCGGTTGCAGCCCCACTCCCTATCGCGACGACTGGTTCGGACCCGAGTTCACCACGAGCGTTTTCGCCAGCGAACCTGTACACAACGTCGTGCACCGCGAAGTGCTGGAACGCAGCGGCGACGGTTTCACCAGCCATCGCGCCGCCGGTGAGGAACAAAGCGAATTCCTCGCAAGCACCGACAACTGGTTTCGTCCCACCACCACTCGCATCGGACCTGACGGTGCGCTTTACGTCGCCGACATGTATCGCTTCATCCTCGAACATCCCGAGTGGATTTCACCGGAAATGCAGGCGCGCGTCGATTTGCGGGCGGGCTCCGACAAGGGCCGCATCTACCGCGTCGCGCCCAAAGGCAAGCCGCGCCGATCCATCCCCAATCTGGCCGCAAAAAACACCCGCGATCTCGTCGCCGCCATGGACAGCGTCAACGGTTGGCAGCGCGACACCGCCCAGCGTTTGCTGACTGATCGCGCCGATGCCGCCGCCCGTGAACCTCTCCAACAATTGCTCACTGCGGCACACGCCCCACAAGTCCGCATCCAAGCCCTCGCAACTCTCGGCGTGCTGAACGCGCTTACTCCAGAGCTCCTCATCGCCGCCCTGGCCGATCCCCACTTTGCCGTCCGCTGCGAAGCACTCCGCCAAAGCGAAGTTTTGGCTGGAAAAAACGAGCCTTTCTTCGCGGCGGTGACGGCACTCGCCACGGACAGTGACGCCTCCGTTCGCTTGCAAACCGCCTTCACTCTCGGTGCATGGCCCTTTGATAAGACTGAATCCACTCTCCGCCAACTCGCGGCGCGCGATGATGCTGATGAATCCCTCCGCATCGCCGTCATGTCCTCCCTTCCGCCAGATAGCACCCTCTTCGCGCAGCTGAAAGCCAACACCGCCGTTCCCAAACCCTCCATCCCCCCCGTGGTTCTCAGCCCATCCTCCTCCGACCGCGCCCAAGTCATCTCCAACTACGCTGGCGTTGAAAAACTCACCGGTGACTCCGCACGAGGCCACCACCAATTCCAAACCCTATGTCTTCCCTGTCATCGCCTGCGCGACGAAGGCAACGAAGTCGGCCCAGATCTCGGCATGGTGGGCTCCAAACCCGTTGACTGGCTCATCACCGCCATCCTCGACCCCAGCCAAGCCATCGAAGCCCGCTATCGCGCCTGGACCATCACCCTCAAATCCGGCGAAACTCTCGACGGCCTCGTTTCCGCTGAAACCGCCAACAACCTCGTCCTCCGCCTCCCCGGCGGCATCGACCACGCCATCCTCCGCACCGACATCGCATCGATGACCCCATCCAAACTCTCCCTAATGCCCGCCGGCTTCGAATCCGCCCTAAAACCCCAAGACCTATCCGACCTCCTCCGCTGGCTCCAAGCCCCCTGATCCTTCAACATATTGACCCTCGACCGGATAGCTCTGCAATTGCAGCAGTCGGCGGGTTAAAGAGTTCTCACAAATGATGTTGCGATGTGTTCCCTCAAATTCTCGGATTCGTTCGTAACAATTGAGGTTTCGTCCATAAAGTCGCTACATGATTCACAGGAATGCTCTAACAGGTAATCTCCAGTCCTTTCTAAGGGCTCAAATGAAGCGCGAGAATAGGCCAAACAGCGTAACGCACACCTTGTCGGATCGCTTCTTCAGAAGGACGGCGCAATTCGTTGATAATCTTTCGTTCTTCCGTGGCAGCGCGTGCATGCAATTTAGAATCAACCGGACGCACACGAATGGTCCCCAAGTGGCTTAAGTCAAATAGAGCGCCTCGATCTTCATCCGAGAGTTCGTCAGTCGTTTCAGTGCGCACCACGTACGCTGTCAAATCGGTGCCAACCTCATTGTGGCCACCGACGGAATCTAGGCGAAAGCTCTGGCGAGCGAAAGCAAGCACTACGACTTCATTGCCTAGTCTAGCGCGGAGATCTTTTTGGTTGTCGCCCCAACGAAGATGAGCAGCGCCTGCTACTTGAACTGGACTGGCACAGTTGCTCAATAAATCGGCAACATCTGGAATATTTAAACCAAGTGGATCGACCGAACCAGTCACTTGGCCGTTAAAAAGCCCTCCATCGAAATCGCCCACAAAGCGGAGTGAGCCATCGCTGATTTTTAGCACCTCGGCTGACTCATCCACGGTTTCCACTTGTCCATTGCGTTGGAGGAACCGAGTTCGAGCTATGCCTGTGGCAAGTTGAGCCCCGCCATAGCGAATAAGGAAATCCCGAAGATGACTCCATTTGGCGATTCCGCCTGGCTGCTCGCGGATTTTCTGTTGATTTGCTGCATACCGGTTGTGGAAATTTTGCCAGTCCCGAAAACCAGAATCAACGAGTGCGGACAAACGCTCAACATCGGTTTGCGCCATCGGCGAGGCAGGGCTATTGATGAGTACGGTTTGCAATTCCTCCGGCGGAATGAGGCACATAACGCGTGAGAAAACGGTCTCAAAACGATCAGCGGCAACAAGAGTATGCGCAATGGACTCAAGTCGAGTGCGCGCAACACTCCAAGCTTGGGCTTCACGGCTATCCCGAACTACTATCGTATCAACCAGGATCGTTTCCCGAGAGCCAAAGCGGTGCACTCGTCCAACCCGCTGTTCCATCTCCATTGGGTTCCAAGGGACGTCGAGATGAACCAATCTGCGAGAGAACTGCAGGTTGATGCCCTCCCCACCCGCTCTAGATGAGATAAGAAACTGAGGCCCTTGAACGTCCTTGAACCGCGCCACTTGCTGATCCCGCTCTGCGTCGGACTGTCCACCAATTATAATTGCAGGGCACTGGCCTGTCTTTTTCTCCAACCAAGTTGCCAATGCCAATACGGTTTCGATGGGTTGTGCAAAGAGAACGATTTTGTCCATGCCTGAAACCTGAATAACCTCGCGCCAAAGAACTTCCCACTTTAGCTGGCGAGGAGCCAGTACTAGTTTAATCCCTTGGGCAATCAGAGAGGCTAAGGCGGCGTGGTGGACGTTGTTATTGTTGTCATGGATCGTCTCCTCTATATCCTCAACATCTTCCTCATCATTTTGACGGCGAATTTCTACCAGCAAGCGGCGATAGACGGCCTCGACAGGTTCCTTCGGAGAGCCTGATCGGTAAGGCCGCAGGGCGGCTATGGCTTCCTCCAGTGGCTCTTCAGCCAATGTCCAGCCTGCGCGCAGCGCCTGACGGACAAGGTAACCAAGCCCTGCGTTGGGGCTGGAAGTCGCCCATTGCAGGGCTTGGGCACACTTCCACCCAGCAGCGCGTTGAAGCGCTTGATCTACGTGACCTTCGGCAGGCTTAAAAAAACTGTGGATAGCCGTCAACCAAGCTTTATGATCAGGATCAAGATTGACAATGATCGGTGGATTCACCTGTCTCTGCGGGAAGAGAGGGTTGCCGTCCCAATCGCGCACATCCTCTTTTGTGCGATAAATAACGCGGCCTGCCGTCTGAGCTGGTGATTCGCCCTGGGCTTGGAGCAACCTTAAGAGATTGTCGAAACGAGCAGCATGGGCCTGATGAGGTGTGCCAGACAATAGCAGAAGGCAGCTCTCCGGGGATTGCTTTGCGACCAACTCGCGAACCAGCCGATACTTCATTACAGGATCTCCACCACCCTCACTCCAATCACTCAAGTGATGACACTCGTCAACAACGATAATGTCCCAAGGACGCAGTCGGAGCAACCGGTCAAGATGGTGGGGATGAACCGCGCGGTGAATGCTGGCAATAATCCGATGATCAGTATCGAGACGAGCGTCTCCGTCTTGAGCTTTCCACTCACGAAAGCACAAAGACAGACGATTGAACTCTCGACCGACGTTGGAGACCAGCCTTGCGGGAGCAAGATAAAGCACCCGTAAGCCGGGGTTCGCCGCCAGCAACTCTTGGATGATGAGGCCAGCAACGACGGTTTTTCCAAGTCCGACCTCGTCCCCAATAAGAACACGTCGTCTTCCAGGGGTATCTAGAATATGGCGAACCAAGCTAACTTGATGGGCCAGCGTGACAACTTCTCTCGCATCAAGACGCCGCTGAGGGTCTTCACACGTGAGAAAAAAGGCCTCAAAACGAGCTAGGCTTCTCTTAGTCATTGCGCTCCAGGTATCGCTCTCTGCAAGTGCTGCGGTGAGTAATTCTCCAGGCAGCGGATAGGGCTGTGTTAGATATGGATCGATATTGGTGCGGAGAGGGGCTGGGATTGCTGGTTGACTACCCCAGAGCCGCCTGGGCGGTGCAGCCAAATCAAGAACACGAATACCCCAGTCGTCAGTCTCACGAATTACAACGTGCGGAATGTGCTTAAAGCTGACAAGAGGACCATTCATATGAGAACTGCGCTCATGTCAGCATGTTGTTCGGGGGTGGCCCTCAACGCTGCATCAATAGCGATTAGAAGTTTTCCGTCCTTGGCCGCTTCGTGTTGAAGGCTTTTTTCCTGACGCTGAACTAGGGCATCGGCTGCCTCGTCCAAGGGATCGCTGTGCTCGCGAAATGCCGCCAAAATTTCTTTGTCTACCTCCTTAAATTTTTCAGTAAGCAAGCAAACAGCAGGGATTAAGGCCGCGGCGACCACTTCGTCGCCCAGCTCCTCGAACAGTTCGAGAATTCGACTTCGAACCCCTGTCCTAAAATCCTTCTGATCGGCAACGAATCTCTTACATCTGGTCCTTATGTGGACTTCAATTTTTTTGATAAGCTCAGAGCGAACCTTGTCACGGAGGTCATCGACCGCTTCCTTGCCCACAGCGTTTACCTGCTGCTGATGCTGACTTACTGATTCAACTAAGGCCTCCAGTAACCGTGTCGAGACGTTTATCCCTTGTGGTTTAGCCCACTCAAGAACTTGAGTTACTACTCTGGATTGATAAGCGGCGAATTCCCGGGTTTCGCGGCGGACGTCCACCAAGATTTCGCGACTCCAAACCTCAGCTACGGGCTCCTCAAAACGAAGGGCAAAATCATGGGGAAGGTTGATGTGGCGACTCCCGTAAAAAGTACCTTCTTTGCGCACCGCCGCTTGGAGCGTTTTCCAATGCGCACCTCGTAATTTCTTGAGGTCACTTTGAATGTCTTTCCGGGCCTTATCCGACGCTTTTTGCACCCTAGCCTCGATTTGAGTGGGAATCGTTTGACGCAAGAAGTTGCGGAAACCTCCTCGACGGGTATCAAACTCACGCTGGAGCGGTGCCCTAAAGCAGTCCAGAGCCTGCTTAAAGTTACTAATCTTTTCTTCTGCTTGACGCTCTTCGTTTCTCTGCGCGCTCAGAAGCTCCAGCCGAGCGCGCAGTTGCCCAAAAAAACGCTGTAGGATCTCCTCTCGTCGATGCTTTCGTTCGGCCATGCAGGCTCGTGCAACGTTGGAGATGGCGCTACGCAGAGCAATGATATTCGTCGTCTCGGCGTCCGGAAGGAACGGTTTATCATCGTCAGGATCTGTCGCGCAGTGCAGGCGGAATTGTGGTGCGGAGACCGGAAAAATCTTCAAATTATCAAGGATTGATTTGATCACAATCCGTTTGCCCTCCGTATCATCCTCCCAGACCTCACGCAGGAAGTTTTGCAGACGCTGTGCAACATCAGCGCGGCAGCGTTCCACCTGAGCAGCAAAATGTTCGGCTTTGGTTTGTAAGGCCACACCGTTTATTGCCTTATCATTTCTCCAGTTCTCCACGGCGACATCGTCAATTTTAACAACGACTACAATCAGCGCAACCGGATCCGCCGTCAGGTCGTCGCTTGAATGCAACAGACGGTTCAAGAAACCACTGCTCCGCAGGAGTTCAGCATCCTCCCGGCGAATACCACGAGAGTCAGCGACAAGCATCACCGCTTTTGCTTTATTACGGAGGTAGTTTGACGTGACTGAGGCGTATGCGTCGCTCAGAATTCCAATCCCCGGCAGATCGATTATTTCCAATGAACCTTGCAGCACCGGCGAAGGCCACTGAATGGCCATTTCCATAATGAGAGGAGCCATGAAACCACACGCGTGGTCCCGTAGCCGATGACCAAAATCCGGAGTTTTTGTGCTATCGAAATGCCTGCCTGCTTCAGTGACTCCATGATTTAAAGCCTCTGCTACCTGACGTAATCGTTCCTTGTCCTCTTCAAGAAGTTGTGTCTGAAATTTTCGCGATTGCCCCAGAACCCACCGTAATGAATCCGCTAGATAAGTCAGGTCACGCGGGGCCGTTTGTGCTCCTGCTACGAGTAGGGAAGCCCGACCAATCGCCTCTTCAGTACGGGTTTTCTTCTGCTCTTCGCCGTCTAACTCAATGTCTGCGAATTCCGCATTTTCGAGAGCTTCTGCTGAGACCTCCGCGAAATTGCTTTTGTTTTGCCGATGGATTTCTCCTTCGAGGATGAATCGAGTTTGGTCGACTTGCTTCCTTGAGTGATATTTAACTACAAACGAAGGGTGGTCCCCGTAGGTAACACTTAGCGCGTTGGCAGTGAGCGGCCCCGTCCCGCCGCCGGAGGGAACTACAATGGCGGTATCTGCTATAAGAGTATTGATGAGTGTGCTCTTACCCACGCCTGCCTGTCCCAGCAAGCAGATTGGAAATGCGTCTCCTTTGGTTTTTTCAAGTTGCTCCACCTGTGCAGCCAGCTTATCTAATTCCTCAAGCACAGGTGCTTTCTCAGTCTTTTGGAAAACCGGTCGAACGAGCGTTTTGAACCATGCAACGATGCGACGTGAAGGTGAGTCAGGCATATTTTTGAACAATTTCTATCGTTTATACTAATACGATATTTTAAAGAAGATCGAGACCTTTCCTATTTAAGCCCATTCCAGTCGAATGTGTTGTCTAAACCAGTTTTCCTCTTGTCCATTTCCGCTCGCTCGTGCTTGATTGGACTCGCATGAAAACCATCAATCTTGCCTTTCTGCTGTTCGTGGTTCTTGCAGGATGTATGCATCAAGATAAATCAATCTCGCCCCCATCTGCCTCGTCCACTCTTTCTCATCCCCAGCCGGAGGATCCCTACCTTTGGCTCGAAGAAGTGACCGGCGAGCGTTCCCTAGCGTGGGTCGCCGACCAAAACCGCGTCAGCACTAATCGCCTGACCAAGGACGGCGGGTTTGATCCGCTCAGAAAACGCTTGTTGGCCATCTACGATTCGAAGGAGAAACTCGCTCTGCCGTACAAACGTGCATCCTACTATTACAATTTCTGGCGCGATGATGTGCATGTGCGAGGTATCTGGCGTCGCACTTCCCCCGAGGAGTATCGAAAAGACAAGCCCTCATGGGAAACCGTTTTGGATCTCGATGCTCTCTCTGCCACGGAAAAAGAGAATTGGGTTTGGAAAGGCTCCAGTATGCTTTTTCCGAAATACGAGCGCGCCTTAATTTCTCTTTCAAGAGGAGGCGCGGATGCCACCGTCACCCGCGAGTATGACGTAGTCGGGAAACAGTTTGTCCAAGACGGCTTTATCTTGCCGGAGGCCAAGAGCGATGTCACTTGGCGCGACATCGATACCGTTTACGTGGGAACGGATTTCGGCCCCGGCTCGCTCACGACATCAGGTTATGCGCGCGTTATCAAAGAATGGAAACGTGGCACGCCCCTTTCCTCAGCCAAGGCCCTTTTCGAAGGTCAACCCGGTGACGTCGCCGTTGGGGCAGCGGTGGATCACGACCACGGCCACACCTACGAATGGATCAGCCGTGCCATCACTTTTTTCAGCAACGAAAGCTTCCTCCGCCAAGGAGACCAATGGGTAAAAATCGAGAAACCTGCCGATGCCGAATTGGGCACGTTTGGCGATCAACTGCTCATTCGGCTTCGAACCGATTGGCCGATAGACGGCAAAACCTATCCGGCAGGAGCATTGTTATCAGCACCGCTCCAAGATTATTTGCAAGGAAAGCGCGATCTGGCCGTTGTCTTCGAACCCGGGCCACGCAAATCACTGGATAACTATGGGCGCACCAAGAATTACCTGTTGATTAACGAACTCGATAACGTCAAAAGCCGCCTATACTCCTTAAAATGGGAAAACCATCAATGGTCGCGCCAAGCGATCCCTGCACCCGAGTTTGGCAGTCTTTGGATTAATGCGGTGGTGGAGGAGGAGTCCGACGAGTTTTTTCTGGGTGCAACCGATTTCCTTACTCCATCCTCACTGAAAATGGGAGTCATAGGTAAGCCTGAACTTCAGCAGCTAAAAAGCTCTCCGGCATTTTTTGAGGCCAACGGACTCGAAGTCAGCCAGCATGAGGCCACCTCCAAAGACGGCACGCGGATTCCCTACTTCCAAGTCAGCCGAACCCATGCCGCTCGAAGCGGCCCAACTCCCACCTTGCTAACCGCCTACGGTGGTTTCGAGGTGTCTATCACTCCCTACTACAACTCCGACGTGGGTGCCGCCTGGTTGGAGGCCGGAAATGTGTATGTCGTAGCTAATATTCGAGGCGGGGGCGAGTTCGGCCCCCCGTGGCATCAGGCGGCTGTGAAGCAAAATCGTCAAAACGCTTACGACGACTTTGCCGCCGTGGCCGAGGATCTGCATCGGCGCAAAGTGACCAGCCCCCGTCATCTGGGCATCATGGGCGGTTCAAATGGAGGATTGCTCGTAGGCGTCGCATTTACCCAGCATCCAGAGCTTTACCGCGCGGTGGTCTGTTCCGTTCCTCTTCTCGATATGAGCCGCTACCACACCCTCCTCGCCGGAGCCAGTTGGATGGGAGAATACGGCGATCCCACCAAATCCGAGGAATGGGCTTTCCTCAGCAAATACTCTCCCTACCAGAATGTGCAGCCGGGTCGGACTTACCCCCACATCCTCTTCACGACTTCCACCCGCGACGATCGCGTCCATCCGGGTCACGCCCGCAAAATGATGGCTAAAATGTCAGCCCAAGGCCACCCCGGGCTGCTCTACTACGAGAACACCGAAGGAGGCCACGCCGGCGCCGCCGACGACAAACAACACGCCTTCATGTCAGCCCTGGAATTCACCTTCCTCCGCCAGGAACTCGAATAAAAAATAGTTCTCCTGTGGTCCCCGACCCGACGTCCCCGACTTATTCATGACGAAGCGCTATCATCGGGTCCACCCGCGCCGCGCGACGGGCGGGAAGCCAGCACGCGAGGAAAGCAACGGTCAGGAGCAACAATGAAGTCCCCGCGAACACCAATGGATCGTTTGGTTTGACGAGGAAGAGTAAGCTGCCCAATGCTCGTGTAATCCCAAGAGCCGCAGCGATCCCTACCACGATTCCGGTTGCGGCCAACGTCATTCCCTGCCGCAACACCAAGCCGAAGACATCGTGCCTTTGTGCGCCCAGAGCGAGCCGAATGCCGAGTTCGTTCCGACGACGCACCGTCATGTACGAAATCACTCCGTACAGCCCGATGGTCACAAGCAGCATCGCCAGTACTCCGAAAAATCCGGAAAGCCACGCCATCAAACGTTCCCGTACCATACCATCGCGAACCTCCGTTTCCAGCACACTCAACCCAAGGCCTATCTGCGGGTCGATGGCCTGAATTTTCTTTTGCAGGACCGGAAGGAGCGCGTTTGCGTCAGTGGAAGAACGGATGGCGAGCTGCATCCACGTGCCGGTATTCGGATCCTGCGTGGCGGGAGCATAAACAATCGGCCAGATTTCCTGGCGCACGCTGGAATACTTTGTGTCGGCCACCACCCCGACAATCTCATAGTCTGCTTGAGGATAGCCGGGTTCCTGTGTCGTTCGCAGGCGGAGGCCAATCGGATTGGTGGACCCGCAAAAGCGTTGAACAAATGCCTGATTCACCAGGGCAACCTTTGACGAACCCGCGCGGTCCGTCTCGTTAATATCGCGACCCGCTTGAATGGGGATTTCGATCGTCCGAAAATAGTCTGGACTGATCCAGGTAATTTTCGCACTGCTTTTTCGTTCCTCCTCGCCATTGAACGTGACCGCCATGGTCCAACTTTGCTGCGACAAGGGTTTATGGGTGGTGCTGGCGACTGACCGAACATTGGGGATCGATCTGATCTTTTCCATAAACTCCTTTTTGACCGATTCGATTCCATCCAGCGGCAGATTCAGCCGGGAAAAATCGACACTTGCAAAAATCAAACCGCTTTTGCGGAAGCCCGGATCAATTCGGGTGAGATTCCAAAAACTGCGAATGAGAAGCAGGGCGCCTGCAAGCAAAACGAGGGAAACAGCCGTTTGCGAAACAACTAGAGCGCGTTGGATAACCATGCCGTCGCGCCGCCCGATCAATCCGCGTCCGCCGCCCTTGAGCGCGGCAAGCGGCTCAACCATGCAGCCGCGCCACGCCGGCACCAGTCCAAAAATCACGCAAGCCAGGACCGCCACAATTCCGGTAAATGCAAAGAGCTTCCAGTCGGTCTTGATTACGATGGTCAACGGATTGCCATCAGTGCTGAGAAACCAAATAAGTATCTGGCTCAGTACTCCCGCAAAAATTGCACCCAGCAATGCGCCTGCGCTGGCCAGAAGCAAACTCTCGCACAGCGATTGGCCCAGCAACCTTCTGCGTGAGGCTCCTATGGCCAGTCGTATCGCAGCCTCACCCTCGCGGGCGCTCGCCCGTGCGAGGACGAGATTGGCCAGATTGGTGCACGCGATCAGAAGAACAAGACCGGTGATGCCGAAAAGCAGCCAAAGCGGTTCTTCGTAATCCGTTCGCAAACGGCTGACTCCTTTGGCGGCAGGGAGAGCCGTCAGGTGAAATTTCATGTAGGTATCCACCATGGACTGGGAATATCCGCTCGGTGCTGTCGCCTCAAACAATCCCGGGCTGATGCTATCAAAATATTGCGCGGCGCGTTTGACGTCCCAACCCGGCTTCAACCTTCCCATCACAGTAAGCCACCAGGCGTTTCTTCGGTCCAGCACCCCTGGCGCCCAGATTCCGCGCGCTGATACCGGAAGAGCCACACTGAAATTCCGGCCGATTTCCAAACCGAAGAACTCTGGTGGAGTCACTCCGATGATCGTGAAAACCTTGTCGTTGATCGTCAGCGGTTTTCCGACGGCATCTTCCGCGCAGCCGAATTCCCTCTGCCAAAATGCATGACTGATCACGACCCCTTCCGGTCCCATCCCGCGCCGGTCATCATTCGCGGTGAAAAGTCGGCCCCGTGTGGGGGTCAATCCGAGTACCGTAAAAAAATCGCCGCTCACCCAAAGCCCGCCCACCCCATGTCTGCCGACACCTTGGCCAATGACAAATCCAAAGTCATTTCCCCAGGCAAATATTCCGCTGAAAGGATCAGCGTTCGCGCGCAGCAACTCCCAAAGCGGATGGGTTATTTGGCAGCTTGGGCCGCTGCTGACGCCGAATCCCTTGGATCCCCCGTTAACGCGCACCTCGGCCAGCTCCTGTGGCTTCGCCACCGGCAGGCTGCGCATCCTCACCGCGTCAAGCAGTTGAAAGACCGCCGTGTTTGCCCCCACACCCAGCGCGAGCGTGAGCACGGACACCGCAGTGAAGCCGGGATTCTTGCGCAACATCCGCGCACCGTAACGAACATCCTGCCAGATCATCTCCAACCACGGGAGGCCACGTTGGTCACGGCAGGCCTCCTTTGTGCTTTCGATCCCCCCCAGCTTGATCATTGCCTGTCTTCGAGCTTCCTCAGCAGCCATGCCCGACCGCAGATTGTCCTCAATGTGCATTTGAAGATGGCTCTCGATCTCATCATCGAGTTCCCGGTCCTTGCGCTGCTTGCTGAACAAGCCGCCAATCCTCATCACAAATTCGCGAAGTTTTATCATGGGTATTCCTTATTCACAACGAAGTGCCGCCATCGGATCGGCCCTTGTTGCGCGACGTGCCGGGATATAGCAGGCCAGCAAGGCAACGACGCAAAGTAGGACTGTCACGGTGACAAAAGTGAGCGGATCGGTGGGCTCGACCTTGAAAAGCACGCTGGCTAAGACCCGCGTCAAAGCGAGCGATCCTAAAAGTCCGATGACCACGCCCACGAGGATCAACCGCATTCCTTGTCCAACCACTAAATTAAGAACATCGATTCGTTGGGCGCCGAGAGCCATGCGTATGCCGATCTCCCTTTGCCGCTGGGTAACGGTAAAGGCGAGCAGGCCATATAGGCCGATGATGGCTAGGACCAAGGCGAGGGCGGCGAACCCTCCAAGCAAACCGAGATTAAGTCGCTCCGGCGCAACGCTATTGTTTCGGATTTCCCTCATAGTGTGGATTCCGAAAACGGGCATGACCGGATCGATTTGAGAAACCTGCTGTCGCACCGCAGTTGCCATGGCGCCAGGTTCAGCGGTTGTTTTGACGACGACAACCAAATTCCGAAGCGGTTGCTGATACATGGGAAAATAAGCCTGCTCCATTCCGCCGCGATCGCTTAAACGATTCTCTTTAATTCGTCCGACCACACCCACTACGGTGACGACTGGTTGTTCCCCGCGTTCCCCAAAAGGAATCCGGACGCGCTGGCCGATTGGATTCTGGTCAGGCCAATAGTGCTTGGCGAATTCTTCGTCGATGATGATCGAGTTGAGTCCGGCTCCCCAAGCATTAGCGGCTAAAGCGCCCTTCAGGTGCTCTCGGTTGTCCTGTTCTGTGAAATCACGTCCTTGAAGAAGTGGTATGCCCATGGCCTGAAAGTAATCGGGCGCAATGAGATGAACCTGCAACGAGGGTTGAAGATGTGGCGGGGGTTCGGGTCTCCCTTCAATAAGGAAGAGCATGTCCCAACCGCCTTCATGCAGGGGAGTCTGTGAGCAAAGGCTGGCGGCTTGCACACCGGGTAGCGCGCGCAATTTTTCGCGCAGAGCCTGGCAAAAAAGAATCTCCTGCGTATCTGTTTGATACTTATCTTCAGGCGGATTGATTCGAAACGTCAAAACGCGGTCAACCGCAAAGCCGGGATTGACCTGCAACAATCGATGAAAGCTGAGGAGGAGCAGGCCGGCGCCGACTAGAAGCACGAACGTCAGCGCGACTTCCGCAATGACAAGCCCTTGCCGTATTCCCGTGCGGCTGGATGTCGCTCCACGCCCCGCTTCTTTTAATGTTCCCTGCAAATTGACACGGCTCGCGTGCCAAGCGGGAGCCAGGCCGAATAAAGTGCCTGTGAGCACTGCCACCAGCCCTGAGAAGAGAAGCACGTGCGGGTCCAGGCTGATTTCAGCCGCGCGCGGGATACTCTCGCCGGCAAGAACTGTCACGAGACGAAGGACGCCTTTGGCGAAAAGCAGGCCCACCCCCGCGCCCAGCAACGCGAGCAAGCCGCTTTCCGTGAGCAATTGTCGAGTGATTCTCCATCGGCCTGCTCCCAGCGCCGCACGCAGGGCCATTTCCTTCTCGCGGGCCGCAGCACGCGCCAGCAAAAGGTTGGCGACATTGGCGCAGGCAATAACCAACACAAAACTGACTGCCCCGAGGAGAATCCAAAGTGAACGGCGCACGTTTCCAACTTTGTTGTCCAATAATCGGTCGATCTGGACACCCCGGGTTTTGTTGGATTCCGGGTATTGTTGTTCCAGGCGAGCAGCGATGACATCCAAATCGGCTCGCGCCTTTTCGAGAGTAACTCCCGGTTTGAGACGCGCCACTCCGTACAGCCCGGGATGATTGTTTCGCTTCTGCCAATTGGAATCCGCGGAAGAAGGCCCCACCGGCAGCCAGAGGTCAACTTTGTAGGGAAAATCAAACCCTTCCGGCATGACTCCCAAAATCGTATAAGCTTTCCCATTGAGGCTGATCGTTTTATCGACAATTCCGGGCTGACCACCCAATCGATTCTGCCAAAGTGCATGGCTGATCACGGCCACCGGTGGGGCACTCGGCTTGTCTTCGCCTTCGCCGAAAACCCTCCCGATTTCCGGTTGCGCGCGCAAAGCCGCGAAAACCTCCGCTGACATCAAAGCCGCTCCTAGCCGGACGGGCTCGCCAGCGCCGGTGAGTGTTAAATTGTTCCCACTGTACGCGCCAAACCTCTCAAAAACCGATTGCTGATTCTTCCAGTCGATGAAATTGGGATACGAAAGCGATCCGCCCGACCAATCGGGTCCCCGCTCGCTCAACGAAACCAATTGGCCGGAGTCGGCATAAGGCAGCGGACGTAATAGCACCGCATCCACAACACTGAAAATGGCTGTGTTCGCACCAATGCCCAACGCCAGCGTGAGCACTGCCACAGCGGTGAAACCTGGGTTTTTGCGCAACTGCCGCGCTCCATAGCGGATGTCCTTCCAAAGCATTTCCAGCCACGGCAACCCCCTTTGATCTCGGTACGCCTCCTTCGTTGATTCTACACCGCCAAACTTGATCATCGCCTGTCGTCGCGCCTCTTCAAGTGTCATACCCAACCCAACATTGTCATCGATGTGCATTTGGACATGGCTCTCGATCTCCTCATCGAATTCCTTGTCCTTGCGCTGCTTGTTGGACAGGCTGCCCAACCTCACCAGCCATCCACGAAGCATCCTCATGCCAATCCTTCCGCCTGTATTTGAAAATTGATTTGATATGGGTAACCCATAGGATTAAATTTAAAATAGCCCAACTTCGAGATCGTTACCAACTCCTTGGAAGCCGGGTGCACCCAACTGGCACCCCGCCAACAATTCAAAAAAATGATTCTCATGCGATCTTGGGGTTTAGAAACCGAGCCAGAATCGCCGTCATTTGCTCCCAATCCTCGGTTTCCTTCTCGATTTGTTTGCAGCCCGCCCGCGTGAGTTGATAAAATTTTGCCTTTCGATTGTTGTCGGAGAGACCCCATTCCGATGAGATGTAACCTTCCTGTTCAAGCTTCAAAAGTGCTGGATAAAGCGTGCCGTAATTGACTGACAAAAGTTTTGCGCTCGTTTCCTCAATTCGGCGTGCGATTCCGTAGCCGTGCAACGAACCAGCGCGTTCCAGCGTCTTCAAAACCATCAGGGCCAAAGTCCCCTGCCAAACGTCAGCTTTGCTGCTCATGGAGGAGACCATATCCCCTCTCGTATGGGAATACAATATGAATATTGCAGTTTTTCGCTCTCTTGCCCAGCATTGCGAGAGGCCAAAGCCCGATCCCCCCCTCGCTCGGTTTTTCTCCTTCCTTTTCCTAAACTTCGGCCTAACAATCGACCCTCGGCGTGACCCCGCGCCTTTTTTTTGAATTATGCCACTGACACACACCAAAGATTTGTTTGCCAAAGCGCTTAAAGGCAAATACGCGCTCGGCGCGTTCAACGTCAACAACATGGAGCTTCTCCAGGCCATCATCGAGGCCTGCGAAGAGGAAAAAGCTCCTGTCATGCTCCAAATTTCCAAGGGTGCCCGCTCGTACGCCAACCCTGTTTATCTCAAGAAACTCATTGAGGCCGCCGTTTCCCTCTCCACCATCCCCATTGCCGTCCATCTGGACCATGGCGACACTTTCGAGCTCTGCAAAGAGTGCATCGACGAGGGGTTCACCTCCGTCATGATCGATGGTTCCCACCTCGCTTTCGAGAAGAACGTCGAAATCTGCAAAAAAGTCGTCGAATACGCCCACAAACACAACTGCGTGGTTGAAGGCGAACTCGGCGAACTCGTTGGCGCTCAGTTTGATGAAGGTGAAGAAGGCGGCGGTTACTCCGAAGGCGGCCACTACACCCACCCTGAGGAAGCCGTCAAATTCGTCCAACTCACCGGCATCGATTCCTTGGCCATCGCCATTGGCAACTCCCACGGCGCCTACAAGTTCAAAGGCGAACAGCACCTCGACTTGGAACGTCTCAAATCCATTAAGCAGGCTTTGAGCGAAGCTGGTCTGGGAGATTATCCCCTCGTCCTGCACGGTGCCTCCTCAGTTCCTGCCGATCTCGTTGCTGAGATTAACAAATACGGCGGTAACCTTGGTAACGACACCGCTGGCGTGCCTGAGGCCGACATCGAAGTCGCCCGACGCATCGGTTGCACCAAAGTCAACATCGACACCGACCTGCGTCTGGCCTACACCGCCGGCGTGCGCAAAGTGTTGTCCGAAAACCCCAAAGAATTCGATCCCCGCAAGTACAACACTGCCGCCCGCAACAAGGTCAAAGACCTCGTTCGCCACAAGGTGAAAAACGTCCTTTGCAGCTCCGGCCACGCTTTCGACTAGGCTTCGTGCCGATCAAGATCATTGATTCCCAAAGGGAATCCGTCACTCAGCTCAGGGTCGGAACGCACTTAGCGGGCCTGCCCTGGGCAGTTGATCCACAATTCCTTCAACCCTGAAAGCGGTTGAATCTCCGTCTGGATGCAAAAGCCCACATTTGATGGTGTACGACTTCCTTGTGCATCCAACTCCTCGCGGGAATCCTTTTTTCGCCTCCCAAGAATTTTTTCCCGTTTGACAGTCTGTCCTCGTCCCCTCTAGGGTACCCGTTCCTTTGTTGACAGGGTAAGCCTGCGGTTTGCCCTCCCATAAATGTTTGATGGCCTGGTGAAAGGTTGATTTGTGAGCGTTACGATTGAGAATTTAGCCCCCTGCCGGAAGCTGCTGCGCTTCGAGATTGATGCGCAAACCGTTGATGCTGCTTTCGAAGAAATGACCACTGAAGTGGCCAAACAGGCCTCAATGCAGGGATTCCGTCCCGGCAAGGCCCCCCGCGCCATGGTCGCGCGCCAACACGCCAAGTCCATTGCCGACGAGGTGCGGCGCAAACTTTTCAACGATTCCTACAAAAAAGCGGTCAACGAGCATAAGCTGCACGTAGTGGCCGGTCCCGACACTGAGGAAATTCAGTTTGGCCGCGGCAAATCCATGCAGTACGCCGCCACCATTGAGACCGCTCCTGAATTTGAGCTCCCCGAGTACAAAGGCCTCAAAGTCCGCAAGGAAGTCGGTTCAGTCACCGATGCCGATATCGACAAGGCCATCGAGTCCCTGCGCCAACAACGAGCTGAATTCCGCGATGTCGGGACCCCCGTTAAAACGGGCGACATTGTTATCGTCAACTATACCGCCACCACCGACGGCAAACCCCTCACCGATATCGCCCCCACCGCCCGAGGCCTTACCGAGAAGAAGGACTTCTGGATGGAAATTAAGGAGGGTGCCTTTATCCCCGGTTTCACCGAGCAACTTGTCGGTGCGTCCAAGGGCGACAAACGGACCGTCAACGTTGATTTCCCCGCTGATTTTGTTTCTGCCCCTCTGCAAAACCTCAAAGGCGTGTACGAAGTCGAAATCACCTCCGTCAAAGAACGTGATCTCCCGGAAGTAAACGATGCGTTCGCTGTTACTTGGGGCGCTGAGAACCTTGCGAAACTCCGTGAAGGCGTGGCCGCCGACCTTCAGAACGAGATGAACTCCCGCCGTCAACAGGATGTGCGCGGTCAATTGCTCAAGCAACTTCAAGATGCCGTCACCAGCGAACTCCCTGAGTCAATGGTCAACATCGAAACCCGCAACGTGGTGTATGAAGTGATCCGCGAGAACCAACAGCGCGGCCTCTCCAAGGAGATTATCGATCAGCAGAAGAACGAAATCTTTGCCTTCGCCAACAACAGCGCCCGAGATCGCGTTAAGATCTCCTTCGCCCTTGGCAAAATTGCTGAGAAGGAAAACATCACCACCACTCGTGAAGAGTTGGGGCAGCGCGTTCTGGCCATGGCCGCTCAAAATCAAGTTGAGCCCGGCAAATTCGTCAAAGACCTGCAAAAACGCAACGGTCTCGACCAGATCCACGAACAAATCCTGTTCGAAAAGGTCATCGCCTTCATCGAAGCCAACGCACAAATTGAGGAAGTGCCAGCGGGTACATCCGTTGTGCCGGCCGCGAGTTGATTTCCCTTTGCTCGGAAAGACCCGCTGCCTAGGCAGCGGGTCTTTTTTTTACTGCAAACGTGCTTCTCAATCCAATTGTTTACTTCCAAAAATGAATGAAGCCGTTCGGATCAGCCCTGCCTGCACTTCATAAATTGCCACGACTTCGATTCGTCCGGTCCCTTCGGGAAAAGTCCGAAAAATCTCCTCGTGATCCACGACCACATTTCCCATGATCGCGCGCCTCAATAATTTGGCGTGAAGGTTGGGCTCTTGGAATCGAATGGCAAACCTCTCCCCGATTTGGCTGTGGCCCTCGGCCAAAAGCTTGGCAGGATGCTCAAACTGCTTGGCATTTTCAGCATAAGTCGCCAGTAAAGCCTCAATATCGCGCGCGTTATAGGCCTCAAGCTGGCGCTGAATGACTGCTTCAGCCGAATTCGGATCGCTCACCAGAACACCTCAACATTGCAATGGACTTTGCTCAAGCAGAATTTCCTGCGCGGCATCCAGCCTGACCCATTGGCCGGACACCAGAGCACCCAGAGGGAAGCGGCCCATCTGCACGCGTACGAGCCGGAGAGTCGGGTGGCCAATGGTTGCCGTCATGCGGCGGACTTGGCGGTTTTTACCTTCGACCAGCGCGAGTTCGATCCAGCAGTCAGGGATGTTTTTACGGACGCGGATCGGTGGGATTCGCTCCGCCACGATGGGCTGGGGATTAAGTATTCTGGCACGGCACGGAAGCGTGGAATGGCCTTGGATGACCACGCCGCGCGCCAATTGAGACAGCGAATTGGCAGTGGGAATGCGTTCGACTTGGGCATGGTAGATGCGTTCGTGACCTTGTGTGGGATGGAGCAGGCGCTCGTTCCAGCGCGCTTCATCGCTCAACAGGAGCAAACCCTCGGAATCCGCGTCAAGGCGGCCGATGGGATACACCGCTTTCGGGAAGTTGAACTCAGCAAGGGTGCGGTTGGACGAACCGTCCGGCGTAAATTGGGAGAGAACGCCGTAGGGTTTATGAAAGGCCAGGATCATGCAACCATTGCGGCGCGGTCCTATTCCGCCAAAGGATCAATCGTGCCGGCGGCTTCAGCATTCGCGGCCGGCAACGTCACTTTGCGTTTGGCGGGATCAGGCAGTTGGCGGTAGAGCACAACGACATGACCCACCAGGGTGATCAGGTTGCTCTGGGTGCGCTCGGCCATTTGCGGAGCGAGAGTTTTGCGCTGGTCCTTGAGGCCGGACAGACGGATTTTGACCAGTTCGTGGTCAGTCAGGGCCTGATCAACCATCTTGATAAATCCGTCGGTAAGCCCCTGTTTGCCCATGAGAAGCATGGCATCGCGCGTCTGGGCAAGGCTGCGAAGGTGGCTGGTTTGTTTGGTGGAAAGTTGCATGAAAGGGGTAATTATTTCGCGGGTGCCGAGGGTGCAGCCAGAAAACCGCTTTTGCGCATCCAAGTCAGCAAAAGGTCGGGCCAGGGTGTCACGGTCGAGCCAATCGGGCCCAGCCCCAGCCCATGAGCGCCATATTGAAAAATATGCATCTCAACGGGAACCTTATTTGCGACACAGGCCCGATAAAACGCCAATGAGTTCTCGACGGGCACTGCCGTGTCTTCGGTGGTGTGCCAAAGGAAACAGGGTGGTGTATTGGTGCTGACCTGTTTCTCGCTGGAAAGGAACTCGGCCAGCTTCGGATCCGGATTCTCGCCCAATAAATTCCGCTTTGAGCCGCCATGGCCCCATGACTCGGTCATGGTGATGACGGGATAGCACAGTATGGCGAAATCGGGGCGCGACGATTGTTTTAACAGGGGATCTTTGGCCGAGGCATCGCCCGGCTGGTTGTGGGTGACGATGGAAGAAACCAAGTGGCCTCCAGCCGAAAAGCCGATAATGCCCAGACGGCTGGCATCAAAGTCAAATTCTCCAGCGTGTGCACGGATGTATTGCAGGGCACGCGTCGCATCCTGATGAGGCGCGGGATGATGATAACGGGGCCCAAGGCGATATTTGAGAATAAACCCGGCCATGCCGTTCTTGTTTAGCCACGCCACAATCTGTTTGCCCTCGTGATCCATGGCCAAGCCTCCGTAGCCGCCTCCAGGACAGACTAGCACTGCGGTGCGCGTATTATTTTCCTTGGAAGGGAGATGGATCGAGAGTGTGGGCTTATCCTGATCCTCCTGCCCCACGGCACTCGGCGCGCCCTCCGGCCAAAGCAGAATGGCATTGGCTTCCTGAGCGTAGGCAGCAGTGAACATCAACGAAAACAGCAGGGCGATCAATCGATAACGGACCATGCTTCAACATAGGCCGAAGCATGCCCGATGAAAAGAGGGATGATTAAGGGGTTGATGGCTCAGACCTTCATGATCTCGGCCTCCTTGAAGGCGAGATGCGCATCAATCTTTCTGATGTACTCGTTTGTCAGCCGTTGCATTTCCTCCTCGGCCTGCTCAACTTCGTCCTCGGTCATGCCACCTTCCTTCGATGCTTTTTTCAAGGCTTCCAGACCGTCGCGGCGAACATGGCGGATGGCCACCCGTCCGTCTTCCGACATTTTTTTGACAATTTTGGAGAACTCAAGGCGCCGTTCCGTGCTTAGCTCTGGCAGCACAATGCGGATGGCCTTCTTGTCAATGGTGGGGTTCAGGCCCAGATTAGCCTTCTGAATACCCTTCTCGATGGCATGAACCGTGGTGGCGTCCCAGGGTTGAATCAAAATGACGCGATTTTCCGGAGTGGTGATGCCGGCCAGCTCGCGGATGCGCATGTGAGAACCGTAAACCTCAACCATCACGTTCTCAACCAGTCCGGCTGAGGCTTTTCCGGTTCGGACACCGGAAAATTCCTGCTGAACGACCAGCTCGGTCTTGGCCATTTTGTCTTCGGACTCGAGAAGAATCTCATCAATGTTCATGGCTATAAATTAAGTTTGATCCACGCGCGGTCAAGCACTGACGAGAGTGCCGACCCGCTCACCACGGACAACGCGGACGAGATTGCCTGGGCGATGGAAATCAAAAACAATGATGGGCATCTTGGTGTCCATACATAGGGAAAAAGCGGTGGAATCCATCACCTTCAGCTGCCTTTGAAGCGCATTGAGGTAAGTGATCGTGTCGAAACGCTTGGCACCGGGGTTCTTCTTCGGGTCGGAATCATAAATTCCATCCACCTTGGTGGCTTTGAGAATGACATCGACCTGCATTTCGGCCGCGCGCAACGCGGCCGTGGTGTCTGTTGAAAAAAATGGATTGCCCGTGCCACCCCCAAAAATGACCACGCGGCCTTTTTGTAAGTGCCTCATGGCACGGCGGCGGATGTAAGGCTCGGCAACCTGGGCCATGGTCACGGCCGTCTGAACGCGGGTTTCAACATCCTGTTTTTCGAGCGCATCCTGCAGGGCAAGAGCATTGATCACCGTGGCAAGCATGCCCATGTGATCACCCGTGACGCGATCAATCCCCCGCTCGCTTCCCTGAATACCGCGGAAAATATTGCCTCCGCCGACCACTATCACAACCTCAATGCCCAAATCACGCACCTCGCGCACCTGCCTCGCCATTTCATGGACTGCTTCAGGGCTGATGCCGGCGCCGGTTTCACCTCCGAGCGCCTCACCGCTTAGCTTGAGAAGGATGCGGCGATATTTAGGGGCGCTTTTCTTGGCAGGTGATTTGGTTTTGGGCATGGCGGCAGAATTAGGACGCAACCCCGGCTATGCACAATCACACACCGGGAATTGCAACCTCGTTATGCAATGGACCTTATCCACTCCCTGATCGCCCGTCAATCCAAGGCAAGATCGGGCTTAGGCTGAAGAGGGAGCGGGCTCACCGCTGAGCGGCTCATCGGCCAGTACAGTGATCTGCACGGCTTCAGGCTGCACCTCAGGGGTATCCATCGTTGCCAAGAATATCCAAAAGAGCTGGGAGACATAGTGGCTGTCCAAGGTGTTGGTGCCCAAGGCGACTACGACGTAAATGACAAGAACTGATATCCATCCAAGCCGGTCCTTGCGTTTGAGGGCACTCAGACCCGCTGCCACGATCACAACAATGAAAAGAGCCAGACCTTGAATCCCCAAGTCTGCCAGAATGCGCATGAAGTTCGCATCCACCACTTTACCGCGATCTTGAAGGCCATCAGAGCTGGCACCCGTGGCACCCACGCCCACACCAAAAGGAAAATCTGTGATATAATCCCAAACGACTGTGTAACCGGAGCGATGTTCGTCAAAAACATACGTAACCTCAGTGAACCTACTGAAGATATTATCAACCACGCCTTCGTGCTGATTGTCCACAGTGGTAAGCATCAAAGCGGCAAGCAGCGAACCCAATCCAATAACAACGATGCCCATCAGACGGCGGCCTTTGTGAAAAACCAGAAAATAGATCAGGGCAACGGCGGCGCCGACCATGCCGCCGCGTTGGCGCGAAAGCAGGACTGAGGAGGCAAAAAGCGCCACCCCTGAAAACGCAAAAATCACCGAAGGATTGGTTATCCGGATCAAAACGATGCTGAGGGCGCTTACGATTCCGACCGCAGTGGAGCCTAAATAGGACTGCATGCGGTTGTATATCTGCCAATCCTCCAGGTCGCCCATGCGGTTCGTGGCATCGCGCATAAATTCGGTGTAATAGTCCGGTCTCGCGGAGAAAAGGTAGATGCCAATGAGCATCGCGAACGCGTTGGTGTAAACCACAAAACGCAACACCTTCATCAATTGCGCCGAGGTGAGATGTTTGGCGATGAAATAGGCGCAAATGGGCAGGGTGAAAGTGTGGGTGCCGTACCAGTAACCCTCCAGTGCCGTAGGATTATTTGCCTGAAAGTAGAGTATGATTGAGAGGGCAGACCACACGAGATACCCGGTCACCAGCATGTCCAAAGGCGTCAAACTCTTACCACGGGCTTTGGAGGCTGTCCCCAAGTAATCCAAGGTAAAATAGGCGGCGATCAGATTGGCAACCGTGGTGACGGCATACACCCGGCCGCCCGGAAGCATCCCGAAAATGTTCAGCAAAGGACCGAAATGGAGAATACAAACGTAAATGATCAGCCAATAGGCTTTGCTCATGCCGTTTCCTCCCGCCGCCCTGACGCGGCACTCATTTTACTCTCGGCATTCAAAGTTGATTTCATCCTACCCATTTATTTGCCGGGCGAAAGTCACGAGTTCTTCAACCATGTGCCGGCTGCCGGTGCCAACCGTGCATCCCATATAAGTATCCACCAGCACCTGACGCTCGGCGGATTTGTAAGCAGGGTTGGTGAGGCTGGTGTTGATGGCGTCGAAGAGCTGGTCGTAGCTCTCCGCCATGATCGTGGCGTTTTTATCCACAATGTGTTTGAAGTGATCCCAATTATAGTACTGGCGGCAGGGGACGCGTCCCGCCGCAATAGGCAGGGGATCGAAGGCCAGACTGATGATCGGCTTGTTAAAAAAGGCGGCCTCAATCGTGACCGTGCTGAAAATATTAATGTTAACGTCGCAAAAATAAAGGGCGTTGCGGGAGTCGGTCAGCTCGCTGTCGGAAGGTTCCCAGTTTTCAGTCTGCCCCTTGCCTTTGAAAGTGGTGCCGAGCAGTCCAGCCGGTTTGCCAGAGATCACATCGGCGTACCCGGTGAAATTGTCAAATGGATGGCACTTGATCAGAATTTGGAGGTCGGCCGGCAGGCGTCCTCCGGGTCTGATTTCGTCCAGAAGCGTTTTGATCACCACGTGTTGTTGATCATGCCGCACCTGCGGCATGGTGCTGAACAAAAGCGTACGACGGGAGGGATCAAGCCCGAAACGCTGGCACCATTTTTCCCGCGTCAGCTCGGGTTTTACGGCATAGGAATCAAAATGCGGGATGCCAACCACTTTAACTTGGGAGGCCGTGAACCAGGGATAAGTGCGCAGGGTTTCCTGACGGGTGTGCTCGTTCCAGACCAAAATCAGTTTAAAATCCAGATGCAGCACCACTTTGGCTGAAAGGTGGTCCCAGCTCATCACCATGTAGGCAACCGGCACATTGAATGCGCGGCAATTGCGCACAAAAATTTCGTCATGCTGCGCGGATGTGATGCACAGCAAGGCCATCGTGGGCTTATATTTCTCGAACATCGCACTGAGCGAGCGGTCCCGAGTCACAGCCGTTTCGACATTCTCAATCAGGCCTTGAAGCTTTAACGGATTTACCAAATGGATCAGCCGCTTGATCACTTTGCCGCCAACGCGCTGGTACAAAGGGCGCTTGTGGTATTTCTCCCAAATGGCCTCGGTGGCACTCTGGCGGCTTTCCATGTGGACCTTCTTTTTGAAATGCCTCAGCGCCTTCCAGAACCGCGGCTCCGGCCCAACATCGATGACTTCCAGCGTGATGCCCTGGTCATAGCCCAGGCGACGGATGGTTTCCGCGACTTTCGGCGTTGAGAGCACCACCACATCAAAGGATTCGCGCATCCGGGTCATGACGCTGGTGGAGAAAAAATTTCTCACTACCATGCTGAGCGAGACGGAAACGATGATGACGGGTTTATTCATCATGCCTACTGCGCTGCCTCGAGAGTGTTGAACACGGCCTGATCACCGCCGCCAGCCGCAGCCTCCTGTTCGAGCTCAAGGTCCTCCCTGATCCTGTGCAATAGGGATGCTCCATCCATGCGATGCTCCCTCAGCACTTCGTACGGAGTACCACAGGCCGGGAGACGGTCGAGACCGATTCTGCGCAGGCGCGATCCCGCCAACAAATCGTGTTCAGCAGCAAAGGCCAGAAAACGCTCTCCCATGCCACCAGTGAGCAGGTGATCATCAATCAGGTAAAGCGTGTGGTATTTTTCCAAAATCGACATCACCCAGTCCAAATCAAAAACATTCAGCCAAGGCTGGTTGATGACCGCGAGGTTGAGCGAAGAGCCAACCGCCATTTCGGCGCAGTTCAGAGCCTCGTGCAACATAACCGGTCCATAGGCAATCAGCGCGACATTCTTGCCCTCGCGGAGAATCGCCCCACGGCCCGGTTGGAGATGGTAATCGGCAGGAAGCGCGATTTCGCGCGGGCTGGGCCCGATATTCAGCCGCAAGGCGAAATTGCCCGTCGCTTCCAGCACGGCGTGGCGCGTAGCCAATCTGGCTTCATCAGCGGAACAGGGCTGGAACACGGTCATTCCAGGCACAGACGCCATCAGGGAAATATCACGCACGCTCTGGTGGCTTTTGCCGGGGCCAGCGGGAATAAATCCGGCGAAGTGTGTGGCATAAATGATCTTGGTCCCCTCGCAGGCATTATTGTAAATCTGCTCATTGGCCCGCGCCGTCAGAAACGTGGCGAAGGAATTGCAGACCGGCAAATATCCCTGCCGTGCCATGCCGCCGGCCACGGAAACCATGTCCTGCTCAGCAATGCCATTCTCGATAAACCGCTCCGGATACTTCAGATGGAAGCCACGCACCTTGCAGTCAGCGGAAAGATCGCCATCCAAGACCACCAGTTGAGGAACCTCAGCCGCAAGAGCCACCAATTCCTCGCCGTAAGCAGCCGCAATGTATTGTTTGCTCACGCCCAGCTTCGGCAGGTTCTCCGCGGGCACAGCCTTGAGGGTGACGGGCGTAAAACCATGACCCGCGAGCAGACGGTTGATGCGGGCCAGAATCTCCTCAAAACCCAGCGTGAATGGCTCGTCGGCAGGAGCGCCTGAGTGCCAAAGATACTTTCCCTGCAGGTTGGCGCACTCAGAGATCTTCTCCATGAACGAAATGCCGCGGCCCTTGATGGTGTCGGCAATCAGAACCTTGGGCCCGCTCATTGTGGCAAATCGGGCCAGCACCGCGTCAATGGCCATGAAATCGTGGCCGTCGCAACGGGCCACTTCCCAGCCGAATGAACGCATCTTGGCTTCAATCTGACCCAGGGAAATAATTTCCTCAACAGGCAGGTCTGTCTGTAGTTTGTTGTGATCCACGATCACCGTGACATCAGAGCGGTGATGAGAGGCGGTCTGCATAGACTCCCAAATCTGCCCCTCCTGCAACTCACCGTCGCCCGTCATCACGTAAACCCGCCCGCCATCACCCCGATGGGCTTTCGCCCATGACATTCCTCGGGCTTTGGAAATGCCCATGCCCAATGAGCCGGTGTTGGCTTCCATTCCCGGGACATGCACATCGGGATGGCCATCCAGACCATTCAAGCGCCGTAGTTTAAGAAATTTTTCCTCGGCCACCGCACCCAGACCGAAAAGCAGCGCATATAGTCCGGGCACGTCATGACCTTTGGAGGAGAAAAAAATATCTCGTTGCGGGCTGGCCCAACCCACCTGAAGGGTGTTCATGCCCTCAAGGTAAAGATAGGTCACGAGATCCATGGCGCTGAGGCTTGATCCCAAATGGCCGGAACCCGCCTTCTTGATTTCAACGAGCGTGTTCAGACGCGCCATTTCTGCGACCAAATGAAGGCGCTGAAAACGATCGGTCACTTGTGCGCGAACACGGTCAAACTCGCTGGTGGGAATGAATTGAAGGTCTGGCATGAGATGTGTGTCCCTGATGGGTTAAATAGTGCGTACAGCGGGAAGGGTGGCCATGCCACGTTCAAGTAAAACCTCAGCAAGCATCCAGTCGTCCTGCTTGTTGATATCGAATCCCTCGGTTTCGTGGGTGATGAATGGGATGACACGCTTTCCCGCAATGGTGCCGCCTTCCAAAACCACCTTGCTCCAGGCGATTTCCAAGCTCGCGTTCTGGGCGTAAACCACCGGCAGTGCCTGATAAGGCGTACTATGCCACGGCGGATTCTTGCCGCCATCGTTCATGAGGGGTTTCATCAAGGCGCCTTCCATGACCCACATTTTACCCGGGTGCTGTCGGCAGAGCTCCACCGCCCGCAATGAATCAGCTTCGATTGATTGAAACTGAGCCCAGGCACGCTGGATGGTGGCAGGCAGACGGAAGGGGCTGGTCGGCCGGAGCAGCGAAAAAGCCTCAGGAAGACGACCCTCCTCTTTAAGGCGGCCCAAAGTGTAATGCAGCCACTCGATGTCCGGCGAAGTGTCGCCCGAGAATTCGGCAGGCCGCAGAAATGGAATTTCCGCCCCGTAACCACGGCAGAGCTGCGCCACATCCTCCGAATCCGTGGACACAATCACTCGCGAAAAAATGCCCGAATCCAGGGCGGCACAAATAGTGTATGCTATCAACGGATGCCCGCCGAGAACGCGCACGTTCTTTCCCGGAACCCGCTTGGAACCGGCGCGCGCTGGAATGAGGGCAATGATGTCTGGCTTCAAAGTTGGGCGGGGTCGATGTTGAGGTAAATATCCTTAAGCTCTGAATAGATGTTAAGAGCCTCGGTGCCCGGCTCGCGTGAGCCATTGCCGGAGAGCTTGGTACCGCCAAAAGGCATGTGCGGCTCGCTGCCAAACGTTCCCGCGTTTACGACAGCAACACCAGTCTGCACTTTTTCGCAGAATCTGGTGGCCCGGTGAAAATTCTTGGTGTGAATGCAGGCAGTCAGGCCGTAAGGCGAATTGTTGGTCAGAGCCAGAGCCTCATCAAAATCCCGTACTTTGTAGAGAATAGCGACAGGCCCAAACAACTCTCGGCACGAAATCTCAGCTTGGGGATCAATCCCTTCCAGCAAAGTGGGACTCATGTAAAAGCCCTTGGCATGGGCTTCGTCGTTCAAACGTCCCCCTCCGGAAAGCAGGCATCCGCCTCCTTCCACAGCCTGACTAACGCTGCGAACCATGTTGTTAAGCTGGCGTTCGTTAATCACCGGCCCGAGATCATCCGTGTCGGCCGGACCCACTTTCAGTTGAGCCGTCCGCTTCAAAAGCAGTTCCTTAAAGCGGTCGTACACACTTTCAAAAATAATGAACCGGCTGCCTGCCGCGCAACGTTGGCCGGCATTGCTGAAAGCGGAGAGAAGAGACCACGTGACCGCACGATCCAAATCGGCATCGTCACAAACAACCAAGGCGTTTTTGCCGCCCAACTCAAGCGAAAGACGTGCCAAACGAGCGCCCACCTGTTGATGGATCAGTTTACCTACCGCGGTCGAACCAGTGAAACTCACCACCCCAACCTGCGGATGCGCCACCAATGCGGCTCCCGCCTCCGAACCAAGACCCTGCACCACATTCAGAACCCCCGCCGGCAATCCAGCCTCATGCGCAAGTTTGGCGAAGAGCCACGAGGTGGCCGGGGTATCCTCTGCTGCTTTGAGAACGACGGCATTGCCGCATATCAGCGCCGGAAAAACCTTCCACGCCACATTCGCGATCGGCGTGTTCGCCGCGATTATCAATCCGGCCACTCCGATAGGCTGCCGCACGGTCATGGCGTATTTATAAGGCGTCCCACTCGTGGTGGTGCGACCGTAAAGCCGCTGACCTTCGCTGGCATAGAACAAGCCCAACTGAATTGCGCCGCCCGTTTCCCCCTTGGCGTCCTTAAATGATTTGCCGGTCTCATCGGCCACGACCCGGGCTATTTCATCGGTCGCCGCCTTCATCCGCAGCACAATCTCGTGCAGGATCTCACCGCGCTTCACCGCCGGCGTATCCGCCCACGCCACTTGCGCAGCACGCGCGGCCGCTACAGCGGCATCAATCTCCGGTTGGCCCGAGCGCGTGACGCGGCAATATGAAGTGCCGTCGTGCGGTTTGAGCTTGTCGAAAGACTCATTGCTGGCTGCCAAGGTTTGTTGGCCGCCAATCCAGTTGGGCAGAAGCGAAGGGAGCGTTGGCATATCAAAAATTACCAGGCGGTGAACCCGCCATCCAAAATCATGTTCGAACCCGTCATATACGACGACGCATCCGAGGAAAGAAAAATAATGGCCCCGTTGTATTCATCCTCTCGCGCCATGCGGCCCAGCGGCACCTTAGGCTCGTAGCCAGCCAAAAACTCCGCTGGCTGGTTGTTGGCCACTCCGGCAAAGGTCAGTGTGTTCACCCGCACGCCCTTGGGTGCCCAATACGTGGCCAGATAACGGGTCAGGTTTAAAATGCCCGATTTGGAGGCCGAGTACGCCACCGGTTTGTTGAAGGCCACCCCTTCCTTGCGGCGGAACTCGTAAATTCGTTGATCCGGCGAGACCACACCGTAAATTGAGCTGATGTTAATGATCGAGCCGCGGCTGGCCTTCGCCATCGCACCACCGAAAACCTGGCAGCAGAGAAATACTCCCTTCAGATTAACCTCCATCACCTTGTCCCATGAGGACTCAGGATATTCCTCAAAAGGCCCCGTCTCCGAGGCAGGAGCTCCCGGCGGGGAATCCAGCCCGGCATTGTTGACGAGAATTTCAGGAGTGCCGAACTTCGCCTCGATGGCCTTGAGCGCGTCCTCCAATGATTCACGTTTGGTGACGTCGGCCTCGATAAACATCATCTTCTCAGCCAGCGCACCGAACTTCATTTCCACCAGCTCGGCCGGAGTTCTCCGGTCCATGCAGACCACGCGCGCCTTGCGTGCGACGAGTGACAGGCAGAACTGCCGGCCCAGCTGGCCAAGCCCGCCGGTCACCACCGCCACTTTTCCTTCCACCGAGAACAACGTGTCGCTCATCTCTGCTTGCTCCTCACTCTGATCATTTCGTCGCAGACCTCGCGCACTGCTCCATACCCACCCCGCGCCTCGGTCCTCCATAACGCCAGAGGCACAACCGCCCGATGCGCATCTTGGGGAACAATGGGCAAAGATGCCAGTTTGAGACAGCCTTCGTCGTTGATATCGTTGCCCATGTAGGCCACGTCTCGCCACTCAAGACCGCGTTCGATCAGTATCTGGCCCAACTTCGCAACCTTGTCCTCCACCCCCTGCACACAGGTCAGTTTCAGCTTGCGGCAGCGCACGCTGACCACTGGGTTTACCTCGGTCGAAACGACCAGCACATCAATGCCAATGCCCGGCAGTTGGGCGAGCCCAAGCCCGTCGCTCCGCCAGCAGCGGACCATCTCAACACCATCCTGTGAAACATAGACGGCGTTGTCGGTCAACACGCCGTCGAAATCCAAGACCAGCAGGCGCACCTGTGGAATGACCTCAGGATAAGGAAGGAATTTAGCCATATTCCCGGGCTCAGGCGAGGTTATCAAACTGGATGAGATCATCCTCCGCCATCGGTTTGACCAGCTTTTTGCCCAGCATGCGGTCCACCTCGTAAGGTGGCAGGCCGTCGCCCGGCGATTTGAGCGCGATATCGTTCCACGAAAGCACCTGGCCGGCGGGCAGATCGCGGACCGCCCGGACGGACTTTGCCATCTTGGACAGTGGCTTGACCTCGTTGGGGAAGGTCCGCTTGACCCCGTCGCCAAGAGCCACCCGCGTGCGGCGAAGATCGCGCACCATTTTCCGCATGCCCTCGGGTTCCAGGGAGAAGGCATGGTCTGTGCCGCGATTAGCTCGGTTGAGGGTGAAATGTTTCTCGATCACACGGCATCCCAGCACATACGCTGCGACCGACATGGCGATGCCGTTGTCGTGGTCTGACAAACCGATGGTGGCGTCGGGGAACTGCTCGCGATAAGTGGACATGACCCGCAGATTCAACTCATTGAATTCACAGGGATAAGCTGCGGTGCATTGTAAAATGGCCAACTGCGGATTGATGGCCATGATTTCATGGTACGCACGCTTCACATCCTCCAACGAAGCCCCGCCGGTACTGATGATCATGGGCTTTTTGAACTTGGCCACATAGCGCAACAATGGCACATTTTTCAGATCGCCCGAGGCAATCTTGTACAACGGCATCTCCAGCTCGGAAAGGAAATCAGCGCTCTTGAAATCAAACGCCGTGGAGAAGAAGGTCACTCCCAGCTCCTTGGCATAGGCCGCCAGCTCCAGGTATTCCGCCCTGCCAAACTCCAGCGCCTCGCGATGCGCGCCGTAAGTGTCCCCATAGCTGTTTGGGTTGTCGTAAACCTGATTGTACAGCCCCTTGGTATAGAGCGATTTGTTGTCGCGCTTTTGCAGCTTCACGGCGTCAACACCACAAGTCTTGGCCACACGGAACAGCTCTTTACACACGTCGAGCTTGCCCATGTGGTTGTGCCCGATTTCGGCAATCACATAGCAGTCGCTGTCGTCGTTGATGACTTGATTATTAATGGTCAGTTGTCGATTCATATGAGAATTGAGTTGGCGGTCTTGGTTAGAGTGTTCCAGGAATGGTGGGCTTGACGCGGGACGCCCGCTGGCGCGCGGACCAGGGGCCGGGCAGGGTTTTCAAAACTTCACGGAGCGAGGGTGAGACTTTAAAGGCCAGCACCCCATACACCACCCCTCCCAGCGCGGCGTAAATGAGGGCCGGCATAAAACCCTTCTGCTCTGGTGCAAAATATCTGGCCACCACAAAAATCAACGCCGAAAGAGCCATGAACGGCAGCGTGTCTCGAAGATAGAAAGCCTTAGTTTCTCCCTTCAGGATGTGACGGAAAAGCACTTGGGGAACCAGCAGGAAATAGCACACATTAAACACCAGCCAGGCTGACGCCCCCCCCACCACCCCAAACTTCGCCACCATGTAGTACGTGAGCGGCACCAGTGCGATCGCACCGATGGCGTTTGTATAAAGCGGCAGCCAGGTCAACCCTGCAGCCAGCTGCAACACAAAAGGAATACTCATGGTCAAATTAAAAAACATAGCAACCGACATCAACGCCATCGTGGCCGCACCATTTCGCGCCATCGCTTCATTGTGCGTCCAAGCCAGCAAAACCTCCGGGGCAAAGAAGATCATGATGCAACAAAGCGGGCAGCTCAGGAAGGAAATCAGCTGCACGGATTCATGAAATGTTTTCGAGAGCCCCGGCCAGTCCGCCACAGTAAACAAACGGGTCAGCCGCGGGAAAACCGCCGATTGGATCGGCGTGCCGATCTTCGCCAGACCCATGCTCGCCACCGTCGCCGTAGTGTAAACACCCAGCTGATCCAGCGGCAGTAATTTGGAAACCACCATTTTATCCACCTGCTTCAATGCCACCGCAAACAGCGATACCCACCCAATGTTAAAGGCATACTTCCAAACGCCTCGCAAAACATTCCATTCAAATCGGCTCTTCCACAGTCCATCCCTTCCCACCCGGCCCCAACTCACCCAGGACATCACAAGGGTTTCCAGTCCGCCCAAAAGAAGTTGATACAGAAAGTAAGCCCTCACATCCGTGGAAATGAAAGCCATAACCAGCACCGACCCAACGCCTCTGGCCACCACAAAGAAGACAAACCACGTGTTTAACTGCACCTGCGCCTCAAGCCCTCGCAAAACCCCGCCATAAAGCGAAATAGGCCACCTTAGCCCCAAAGTCCCAGCCGCCGCGATCAGGCAAAACCTGATATCAGTGGGAGAAAGCTTGTCCGCACGAAGCCATTCCCTGGCCATCCAGTCGCATATGGACCAAAGAATGCAAAACAGGATCGCCCCTCCAGCCACGTAGAACAGCTCCATGGTGCGGATCATCGCCCAGGTCTTTTGTTTATCGCTCGACGACGCCAGCGTACGACTAATCTCGCGGTTGGCCGCCGTGCTCAAGCCGAAATCGAAAATGGCCGTCACCGCTTGAAGCGACATGAAAAACCCCACCAATCCGTAAGCCTCCGGGCCCAGATAGCGGATGATGAAGGGCACCGTCAAAAAATTCACGAGCACGCTGGCCAGTTGGCCACCGATATTCGCCGCAATTTCCTTCTTGGGTAGAGCCATGATTTTTTACGCCAACGGCTTGGGTCCAATGATCATTTCCGCCAGATGCTCCGCCATCAACGCATGCCCGGCTGCGGAAAAATGAATTCCATCGGGAGCCAGCATATTGATGTCTCGATTCTTAAAAAGCCTCTCCACATCCAAGTATTTAATCCGGCTTCCCTTGTTTTCGCTTAGTTTCGCCAGCATTAGGTTGGCGGAATTAATGGCCGCGCCCGCGCCGGGCAGCGATTTTTCTACCCGCTCGTTGCATGGCGTGATGCCACACACCACCACTTGCGCTCCCGTTTCCTTCAGCACACGGCTGATGACCGCATCCACCACCGTCAGAAACCGGTCTGAATCCATCCAAGGCCAATCCTTATGCAGCAATTTCATCAAACGCCGCGTCAGACCATTGAAAACTCGCAGCCCAAAAACGCGGCTTTTGGATTTCCAGTTGCTGAACACATAAGGCTCATCAAAAAACGCGTTGCCGTAATAGTTTAAGACGGTAGCGTTATTAGGCCGCCGCCACACCCTACGTGGACAGATTTCCACCACTCCGCAGTGGACTATGACATGGCTGGGGAAAAAGGTGATCACATCATCGTCCAGCAGACCAAATTGCTCGCTGAGCATCGCTGCCGCACGCGAAACGTTTTTAACATTACATCCCCTCTGTTCCAAAATTTCCCCATAGGTCAGCTCCTCAGCGCACGTCCGCGCAGGCCGCATTTTGAACCCCACCGAACTGCCCAGAATGCAGACTTTGGGATCACGCCCGGGTTTCGTGAAGCTCATACCTCCACCTCCGATGGACTCAAACTCAAAAATGCCTCGATAAAGGGGGTCAATCCACTGATCTCACGATGCATGGATTCCAGTGTTTTGACCCGCTTGCGACAAAAGGCCGCCTCACTCTTGTCCAGTTGGCCGCCGGCCTCATCCTCTTCCACCAGTTTTAGTATGGCTCCCACCTTTTGGCTCGAGGATTTCATACGGACCCTCACCTTTTCGCGATAAACCTGCTCCAGCACCGCACGAAGCTCCCCCACCGCCTCAAAATGATCCTGCCGAGATCCCTGCACCCACACCGTCCGCGCTGCACCCCAAGAAACCAAATGCCTGGTGGCAATGCTGACACTCCCCTTGCTCAGCCCGATTTTCTGCGCCATGACGTTAAGCGACAGGGGGATATCCGACAGATACAGCAGGCCATAAACCTGCCCCGTAGAACGCGGCAGCCCGAGCAGTTGGAATAACCGCCCGGTCGCTGCGACCATCTCAAGTCTGGTCTTGGACTGGATTTCGGACATGGATCAAAAAACTCTCCCTACCCGCCGGCACGCTATGGCGGCGAGGCAAACGCACAAACTGTGCGATTCGGCTAATATGAATTGAATGAACCAAAATCCCGCCCTCCTCGCAAGTTCCATTCTTGTGTCACGATCTGCCCATGCGGCACCTCGCCCCCTTTCGGATAATCCTGAAGGGATTTACCTCAATCAGCCCAGACCGCAAAGCGGCCCTCCTGATCTGAAGTTCAATTAAGCGGTTGTTCCACCAGTGCGGGACTACCCTGGGTGGCAGCCCCACAATTGCCTTCAACCCCTTGTATGTTGAACCCCACTTCTCTCCTAGGTTAGCCATACAACGGTGCCAGCCGAAATCGCCGTCATCGCACCGCTACCATCACTTACCGAAATCCCGCGCATAAACCCTCCAAAACATTGACGAACCCAGTCCCCATCTCAGTTGAAGTTCTTTACCCTTCACCGATCCCACATGGACCAACCACCCCACCCGCATCTACCGCTTCCGTTCGCCTACCCTTGGGCACCGGCCATCTTTCCCCCCGCCTGAGAATGCTTCTCAAACTGCCCGTCCGATGCATAATGATGCGAAGTTATCTTAAATGAACACGATTAGCAGAACCGCACAGCCTGCTCCCAATACGCCCCATAGCGAAGGCCCCAAGCCTCAGCTAAGCGTGGTCATGCCCTGTCTTAATGAGGCTGATACCATCGCGGTCTGCATCGGCAAAGCCTTGCGGGCCTTCATGGAAAACGGCATCGACGGCGAAGTCGTCATCGCCGACAACGGCAGCACCGATAGCTCCGTCCAGATCGCCGAAAGTCTGGGCGCTCGCGTCGTTCACGTCCAGGCCAAGGGTTACGGCAATGCCCTCATGGGCGGCATAAACCACGCGCGCAGCGAATTCGTGCTCATGGGCGATTGCGACGACAGTTATAATTTCCTGGAGCTGGGCAAATTTTACCAAAAACTCGTCGCCGGAGCCGATCTGGTCCAAGGCTGCCGGCTCCCCGGCGGCGGCGGCACCGTCCTTCCCGGAGCCATGCCCACCAGCCATCGCTGGATTGGCAACCCCATGTTCACCTTTCTGGCCAAACTATGGTTCGGGTCCAAGATCAACGACGTCTACTGCGGCATGCGCGGCTTTCGCAAGGATCTGTTCCACCGCCTGGACCAGCGCTGCACAGGAATGGAATTCGCCACCGAAATGATCATCAAGGCCACCCTCTTCAAGGCCAAGATTGAGGAAGTGCCCATCACCCTCCACCCGGACGGCCGCAAATCCCATCCCCCTCACCTCAAGACCTTCAGGGACGGTTGGCGAACCCTACGGTTTTACCTGCTCTTCACCCCGAAGTGGCTGTTCATCTTCCCGGGAACCCTCCTCATCGCCATCGGCTTTCTCGGCTGTTCCCTGGCTCTTCCCGGCATATCCATCAGCGGCGTAACTTTCGACGCACACACCCTGCTCTTTGCCAGCCTCGCCATTCTGTGCGGATGTCAGGCCTTGTTTTTTGCTACCTTCGCCAAGGCTTTCGCCATGAGCGAAGGCTTTCACCCGCCCGACCCCACCTCAAAAGCCGTCATCAATTTCTTCTCTCTCGAACGCGGTCTGATCATTAGCGCCGTGGTCTTGGCCGTCGGCCTTTCCCTGCTGGCGTGGGCCGTCCTTACTTGGAAAGCCACCGGCTTCGGCCGCTTGGACTACGCCCATACCATGCGCATCGTCATCCCCGGCGCAACCCTCACCTCCCTCGGCGTTCAAGGCATGCTCTCCAGCTTCCTTCTCAGCATCCTGACCATCGCCCGGAAATAAGCCTCCGCCATGCAACCCAAATCCGAGTTCGACGAATACTCCGAAAACTACGAGGAGGCCTTGGCCAAAGGGATTTCCGTCTCCGGCGAGAGCAAGGATTTCTTCGCCTCCCACAGGGTGAAATGGCTCCACCAACGCCTCAACCGACACGGCGGCAGCATTCGGCGCATCCTCGATTTTGGCTGCGGCACCGGCAGCGCGACCCCCTACCTCTGCTCCACCCTCAACCCAGAAATTCTGGTCGGTTGCGATCCCTCCGAGGCCTCCTTGGAAGTCGCCCGCCGCGAGTTCTCCAAAAACTTCCCGGCCCATTTCATAACCAATTCCGGCATCGCCCAACACGGCCCCTACAACCTGGCCTTCTGCAACGGCGTATTCCACCACATCCCCCCAGCGGAACGACCCGAGTGCATCCGCCAAATCCACGCCAACCTCCAACCCGGCGGCATCTTTGCCTTCTGGGAAAACAACCCCCTCAACCCTGGCACACGCTACGTCATGAGCAAAATCCCCTTCGACCGCGATGCCATCACCCTGATGCCCCGGGAGGCCAAACGCCTTTTGCGTCAAGGCAACTTTGAAATCCTCGAAACCACCTTCCAATTCATCTTCCCGCGCTCCCTCTCCTTCATGCGCATCACAGAACCAGCCGTCTGCCGCTTACCCCTAGGCGCGCAATACCTAGTACTGGCCCGCCGCTCGCACTAAGCCGGATCCTTTACCGAAGACGAGACGGAGGGAACAGAGTGAAACAATCTCCAATGTACTTCCCTGGTTAACCCAGCGACTGCGGGATGAGCTTTGCGTTCTACAGAATCAGCCCTAACCGAGACCACATTTCGCGAAACGAACAACAATACTTGGGGCAACCCACTCGCCCAAACGCCGATTTTTTTGAAACTTGGCGTGCGATGGTTGGCTTTCCAAGTTCAAGAACCCCTTGTAACAGGAGTTGGTCAACTCGCCACCCCCTAGCTCAGTGTGTTAAGTTCAGACAGGAGCAGGCATCGCCTCCACGCCTGTTAATTTATTTTTTTTAAGCGTTAATTTCGTTGCTTCTGGGACGATTAATATAGGGGCTATTGATTGTCGGTAACCCATCTCGATATCGCTCCGATATAATCCCTCACACACACCCGAAAAAGGCACGATTACCTTTACGTGAAGAAGGCCCCAAACAGATGCGTATCTTCCACAGGAATGGCAAAGATCTTCGAACTTGAGTTCCGAAGGTCTACTAAACTCAAGAACATTCGTTACACGCATTAAAAAAAATGGACATGCAGGTATCGAAATAAATTCGACACCTTGATACCCTTCCGTTTCAATTATCTCTCGAAATTTTTGAGAAACCACTTGGAATCCATCATAAGTGTGAGATATATCAGGACACTTTTTTGGAACTTTAAATTTTGGATTAATATAATTACAATTCAGCAATCTGGTGCATTCTGGACACACTAACCCTGTATCATCGTCGGGCAACATGTGTGCACCATTTTCTGGATCAACAATGAAAAACAACTTAGCACCGTTCATTTTAATCTTGGGTTTTGATTAAAAAATCTTTTGCTGCTTCACTTTATTTGGAACTGTTTTTCTGATAAAATGCAGCCACTTTATCCAAAATGCCATTCCTACCAAACTTGGCTTTTATAATCTGTCCAGAATTCCCCTTTTGGGGCCTCATACCAAACTCATCGAGAAACACATTCATGTCATTATGTAATTGTTCGTGGCCACCCTGCCACATGTCTGTGAGCTTTTGTTTTTTAGCACCACCAGCCCATTGCGGATCGGAATGATGTCCGTGTCGCCCGCCGAACTTGCTAACAATGCGCTCACCAACAAGTTGAAGTCCAACGATAAGAGCATCTTCAGGACCATCGGCAAGTGCAGCAACAAATTGTTCGGTATCATTAATTTCATCGACAACTTCTTCAAATATGTTTTTTGCTTTTGACGCAGTACTAGCCCCCTCTCCTACCCCACCCTCATCTATCGACATGGCGGCTCCGGTATCGCCCATGCTTCCTGCAGTCAGACCAAAAGGGTCAAACTGATTCAGTGATCCGTTCTTTAAAAATGCCAAGAGATTGATCCCGCCCTCTACTGCTTTTGGATCCCTGTTGATCCACCTACCGAGTGACGCTGCGAAGTAGCGGTACCCGTAGTACACAAGCCCAGTCTCTAAGTCCTGATGCTTGGTGGAGAAACGGAACGGGTACTTCACGCTGGGGGCTTCAAATTTGGTAATGACTTCGCCGAAGGGAGAGTACTCGTACTTGGCGGTGCGTTCTCCGGCTCCGCTGTACAGGCCGGTCACGTTGCCGTTGCCGTCGTAGATCGGGAAATGCGTCCAAGTGTTGGCCCCTTGGATTTCCTGATAGGCCACCAAACCTCCGATGCCTCCGGCGTCGTCCAGCGATCTGCTCAGATCCTGACCCCAAGTGTAAGTCAGTAGCAGAGTCGGCACGAGATTGGCCACGGTGGTTCCATCCATCTCAACCAGCGGACGCCAGCCATCGTACAGAAAAACCGTATGGCTTTGCTGCGACCAATTTCCGGAGACCCAGGTGGACACCTTCTTGGAAATCCGTTTGCCCTCGTAATCATACCCAAACTCCAACAACCGCCTGCTGGCCGTCGGAACATTGGTAGCGCTGTACATACTGGTCAGCCGGTTCTCGGCGTCCCACACGTACACCCACAGCCCGTCGCTGGTCAGGTTGCCGTCGAGGTCATTGGTCAAGGCTTGGTTCTGTGGTGGCAACAGGAGCGAGATCGAATTAGTCGCGGTGGTGCCGCTTATGTTGGCGATGGCCGAAACGGACAGGGCCATGGGATTGGTGGTGGTGTTACCAGCCAGTTCCTTGTGAAAGAACTCCCCTCGCTCGTAGGCGGCCAAGGTATTGACCGCCACGCTGGCCGGACCCGAGGCCGAGCCGATGATCTCCACATACCCGGAGTTGGTGACGCTTGTGTACTGGTTCAGGTTGTTGACCGCGTAGCCAGTCGAGCGCAGGTTTTGTCCAGAGCTGTCCCCGCCCGCCGCCGAGTTGGTCCGGTTGCCCAACCCGTCGTAGGCGTATTGGTACTGCTCGCCCGGCACCGACGAATGATCCCACCCAATACCGTTTGCCCGAGGTCACTTCATCACGGTCGTCATAACCATAAGCCCAGTAAGAACCATCCTCCAACCACGCCCGCGTTCTTCGTTCCGCGAGGTCATAACCGTAATTGTGCCCTGCCACTCCCACTCCACCCACTGCATGGTTGATTCCCCTCAATCGATACCCAAAATCCCACTGCCGCGTACTCGTCACCCGTGTGGTGGTGTTGCTGGCGAAGGTGGTGGTGCTCAGGAGGTCGGAATTAGCCAGATAAGCATAATTGGCAGTGAAAAGACCGTTGGTCACGCTCTTCAAACGTCCGGACGGAAAAATGGAAACGGGACTGACGAGCAGCTCGGTGTATCGCAACGTGGTAATGAAGTACGCCAAGGAAGTGGGTATTTCAGTGGAGGGATTTGGTCCGCACGCGCTAAGGAAAACAGCGGCCACCAACGCCCTGGAGCACAATGCCGACATTGCCAAGGTGCAGGAGTGGCTGGGACACGCGAATATTTCGACGACCAGGCTCTACGATGCGCGGTTGAGTAGGCCGGAGGATTCGCCGACGTTTAAGGTGGAGTATTGAGTCGGAGTTAGTGAGCCGCTATCGCGTTGGGAGGTATGTTAACTAGGCAACGATCTCGAGGGTACTTGGGTAATCTCCCCCCCTTGGGGCGGATAGCATTGTTGAATCGCCCATGCTGGGGTACTTGAACTCGTTAATTCAACGATCGAGCCTACCAAAAAGACTTTGGATAATCATATGGTGATATACATCCTACTTTTATTTTCTCACACTGAAAAGACCCACTAACCCCAAAAGCTTCAATTAGCTCTACTTTAAGCCGGGATTTTGAATGCTTCGCAGCTGAAACAAATGAAATAAACAATCCGTTGATCGCGTTTTGGTAATTGAACTCTGCCAGAACCAATCTTTCGACTCTCCCAAAATGCAACTCGATTCGTACCCAAGTGCTTTTGTGCATCGTTGCAATATCCAAAATTAGTGTTGGTCCAATTTCAGTTATCGTTTGTTGGCGATTCAGCTTAATGCTGATGATTTCCGCATCATGAAAATCCGGCCAATGATCAACATAATCCAACACTTTGTGCACGTCTACAATGTAATCCAAAATATTGGATGAAGTTAGATCTTCCATAACGTGTTATTTATAAACTCCGGGCAAAATTACTGCATTTGCTGGCGGATTTGGCCCACTGCGTCGAGTCGGGATGCATAGTCCGCACGGTGCGGGATCCCATGCAATCCAATGCCAATGAGTCGATCCTCCCTGTCCATGTCCACCTCCGGAGCCTTGGGCTTGCCAGGCAACCGGGGGGGGGCACTTTGACTTGCCATACTTACTTTCATCCTGCGCTACGCTGAGACCTTCAATTGGATCACAATTGGCTTTTTTCCGTGAGCAAATGAAGTCTTTGCATTTACCAGCGGCGGCAGAGATAGCGTCCCATATAGCATCAGCGGCTGAAATGGCTGTTTCTGCAATGTCATGTATAGCCTTTTGACCCTCTGGAGATGTCAGCCAAGCGGTAGCAGCTGAACACGCAACAGCAGTGCCTATTGCAGCAATAATCACAGCATCGTCAACAACCGCAACTCGCCCGTCGGGGTCGAAGCCAATAGTGGGCCTGTTCAAGACAAAAGCGTATAAATTTAGACCGCCCAATTCTGCCATTGGGTCTCTGGAAATCCACCTGCCTGAAGACTGACTGTAGTAACGGTATCCGTAATAAAGTAGATCCGTCTCATTATCTTGATATTTGGTGGAGAAGCGGTAGGGGTTGGTCTTGGAGATGGTGCCGCTGGAGCGGATGACTTCTCCAAATGGTCCGTATTCGTAGGTGGCGGTGGTGGTTCCGGCACTGCCGCTGACGGTGGCAACGACATTGCCATTGCCGTCGTAGGCCACGAAATGGGTGGCGACGGTGGTCGGGTCGTTGATCATGAGCAGTCCGCCCACGCCCCCGGCCCCCTGCATGGAACCGCTCAAGTCACTGCCCCAGATGTAGCTGCGCACGACGGCGTTGGTGTTGTTGCCGTCCAATTCAGCCAGCAAATTCCATCCGTCGTAGATGAAGCGATTATAGGTGGCCGGACTGCCCGTGCCCGCCGTGTTGCTCCAAACCTTCTTACTGATGCGGCGTCCCTTGGCATCATAGCCGTAATCAATGCGCTGCTGCGGTCCCACAGCGGTGTTGGCCACCATACGGATGAGCCGGTTCTCAGCGTCCCATGTGTAGTTCCAGCGTCCGTCGACGGTCTGGTTGCCATCGGTGTCGTAGCTGAAGTTCTCCGGGGTTTTGGGCACATAGACATTACCGCTGGTGGAGCCCCCGCCGGAGGTAGTCACGGCCACGCTCTGCCAGACAGACACCGAGGTATTCACAGGGCTGAGCAGTTCCTGATAATACTCCCCACGCCGGTAATCGACGGAGGAACTATTGACGGTGGCACTGGCGGCCACCGGAGCCAGCCCTACCACATCAAACCCTCCCGGCACCCCTCGGGTGGCGATTTGGTTCAGCAGGTTGGGAGTGTAACTGGCACTGCGCAAGTTGGCCCCGTTCTGATCCCCGCCCGCTTTGGTGGAAAGGCGGTTACCGATGTCGTCAAAGCCGTACTCGAACTGCTGGCCGGGCACGGGGGTGTTGTCCGCGAAATACTTCTTCCCACTGATGACCTGACCGAGGGAATCATACCGGTACAGCCAGTAGGCCCCATCCGCGAGATTGACCCTGATCCGTTGATTGGCCTCGTTGTACTGATAGGCATAGACCAAAGCACTATCCGCAGCTGGCACCGAGCCAATGGAACTGAGCCGGTTCAGGTTATCGTACTGTTTGGCGGTGGTCAGGCGGTTCGTGGTTGATTGTTTGAAGGCAATCTGGCCTACCAAAGGCGAATTGGCAACGCTGCTGATATTGGCATTTTCAGACTTCCATGGAAGACCGTGCTTCAAAATAGCCGGAAGGAGTCGCGCCCCTCACTCGGTTGGCAGGGCGTTTTCGGGGGCTATCGCCCATCCGTAACGGGACGGGAATCAGCCACTCGCGAAAACCAACACGACCCGTCACCGCTCCCCGGCGTGGCTGGTTCAGGTCACATCATCGACCATTTGAATCCACACTACCCCGATTACATGGATTTATTTCAACCATGATGTCACGCGACTCTTCAGAAGACGATCCCATTACCCGTGCAACAATCGTATTCCACGCAGCCCGGGAAGGATCAACAGTGTATGTACTAACTCCCAAATAGGTGGCTTCACCGTCGCAGGGCAAGTTACATTTGAATCGAATAGAATTACGCCCTGGCAATATGCTGAGCGCGGATGCCGTCCGTTTTGAGATATTCGTCATCCCTGCGCCGTAATCCTTCAGGATTGCTACGAAAGGCTGGCCCGTTGAATCAGTTGCCAGTTTAATGCTTGACGATTGAGCGTTTGAGAGAACCAAGCTTACAGAGAGATTCCCTTCCTTGTCATGTTCTAGACTTTCTACAATCAGCACCACTTTGCGTGATAACGCCCGAAACGTTACAGTGAACAGTCCACCTAAAAAGATAGCTACAAACACTGCCATCTTGATGGAAACAAGGCGCCTCATTTACCTGCTTTCATTAATTGTTTTCGTAAGAGGACAGAGGCCTGCGGGTGGAGCTCCGAATCGAGGGAGGAGCTCCATAGTATCGGATCCATCCGGCCAGCCAGTTCCGCCAATAGCGAGGTTATTATTGCCAGTACAAGTTCCAGACCGGGCTACTACTGTACAGGCATAAATACATCCCCAGATCGTCAATCCACCAGGGAGTGCTTTCTTCGCAACCGGGCCAGTAGTGGTGCACAACCATGTAATCATACAGGGGGGCTTGGAACATCCAGAGAACCAGAAAAACCGCCCATCAATATCAAATTTGTTCGCGGGATCGTTGTTCACAAACCCGTGAAGATTCTTGCCGCCCGCCTCTTCAATCGGGTCCCTGCTCAGCAACCTTCCATTGGACTGGTTGTAGTACCGGTACCCGTAGTAAAGCAGATCCGTCTCACTGTCCTGGTATTTGGTGGAGAAGCGGTAGGGGTTGGTTTTAGAGATCGTGCCGCTGGAGCGGATGACTTCGCCGAAGGGACCGTACTCGTAAGCGGCGGTGGTGGTTCCGGCACTGCCGCTGACGGTGGCGGCGACATTGCCATTGCCGTCGTAGGCCACGAAATGGGTGGCGACGGTGGTCGGGTCGTTGATCATGAGCAGTCCGCCGACTCCCCCTGCCCCCTGCATTGAACCGCTCAGATCACTGCCCCAGATGTAACTGCGCACGATGGCGTTGGTGTTGTTGCCGTCAAGCTCAGCCAGCAGGTTCCAGCCGTCGTAGATGAAGCGGTTGTAGGTGGCCGGGCTGCCAGTACCAGCCGTGTTACCCCATACTTTTTTACTGATGCGGCGTCCCTTTGCGTCGTAGCCATAATCAATCCGCTGCTGGGGTCCGACCGCTGTGTTGGCCACCATGCGGACGAGCCTGTTTTCAGCATCCCAAGTGTAGTTCCAGCGTCCGTCCACCGTCTGGTTGCCGTCCAGATCATAGCTGTAAACCTCAGGGGTTTTAGGCACAAACACATTGCCACTGGCGGATCCCCCGCCGGAGGTGGCCACAGCCACGCTTTGCCAGACTGGCACCGAGGTATTCACCGGGTTGAGCAGTTCCTGATAATACTCGCCACGCCGGTAGTCGGCGGCGGAACTGTTGACGGTGACACTGGCCGCCACCGGAGCCAGCCCGACCACATCAAAGCCTCCCGGAACGCCACGGGTGGTGATCTGGTTGAGCAGGTTGGGAGTGTAACTGGCACTGCGCAGATTGACACCATTCTGATCCCCGCCCCCCTTGGTGGACAGCCGGTTGCCGATGTCATCGAAACCGTACTCAAACTGCTGGCCAGGGACAGGAGTGTTGTCTGCGAAATACTTCTTCCCGCTGATGACCTGACCGAGGGAATCATATCGGTACAACCAGTAGGCTCCATCGGCCAGATTGACCCTGATCCGTTGATTGGCGTCATTGTATTGATAGCCGTAGACCAGCGGGCTATCCGCCGATGGCACCGAGCCAATGGAACTGAGACGATTCAGGTTATCGTATTGTTTGGTGGTGGTCAGGCGGTTCGTGGTTGATTG
>JANYDC010000123.1 GCA_025359965.1 Pedosphaera sp. | reverse complement strand
GCCCAACTCGCGAATAGCTTCATTTGTTCATTTAGTTTCAGCGCAGCAATCAACCTTTATTCCGCGCGAAAATTTTCCGTAAGGTTTGGTTTTCTGTTCCGACCAACCCACAGCCGACAAGTAGCGGGCCACACAGGCTCACCTCAGATCGGCGAAAAGAAAAGAACCCTTGTGAAAGACGAAAACGTACGGATGAAACTCAACCCGCCGCTCAGCCGGTCCATGATCCGAGACTTTCAGCTGCTGGGCACTCTTTTTGTGCTCATGGCAATTTCACTCAATTTGCGCTCGGCACCCGCCAACTTCACGGTTGAATCTCCTGTGGATGGCAAAACCTTCAAGCTCTCCGAAGCAAGGGGCAAATACGTCGCCTTGCATTTCCTCCTCAAAACAGAGTGCCCCTTCTGCCTCAAGCACACCCGCGACTATGCCAAAAAGTCTGGGGCAGCTCCCGAGGTGCTGCATGTCTTCCTCAAACCTGACAGCGCTGAGGAAATCAAGTCATGGGATGCGCGCGCAAATGGGGGTGGCGATTTTACCCACGTCACCATCTACCGAGACGTTGATGCAAAACTGGCGGACGCTTTCGGTATTCCCGGGGGTTACGAGTTTCACGGGCAGACAGTTCACTACCCCGCATTGGTGCTGATCAATCCGGCCGGACACGAAGTCTTTCGGTACGTGGGCAAGAGCAACGCCGACCGGTTTTCGTATGAACAGTTCGCCGCGAAGCTTTCCGAGTTTATCGGGAGGCCAGCGGCCATCCAGCAGTACAACCTTGGCTCCGACAAAATAGCTATCAAGGGTTACGATCCCGTGGGTTACCTCACTCAAAATAAGGCCCTTAAGGGCCAGCCTGAAATCAGTGCACAGCATCTCGGCGTCACCTACCATTTCGCGACGGTTGAGAACAAGAGGCTTTTCACCGCGTCTCCAGAAAAATATCTACCCACCTACGGCGGCTGGTGCGCCACCGCAATGGCCAAAGGCGAAAAAATCGAGATTGACCCGACAAACTTCAAAGTGACCAACGGACGGCTCTTTTTGTTCTTCAAGGCCTTTTACGCCAACGCCATCAAAGATTGGACCAAGGATGAGGCCAATTCCACCGCGAAAGCGGACGCCAACTGGCGAAAAATCTCCGGTGAGTAGACGCTTAAGCCAAGAACCTATGAATATGTGCAAAACCAAAAATATCGCAAGTTGGACCCTTCAGCTTGTTGCCGCCGTGATTCTCGCGCAGACATTATTCTTCAAGTTCAGTGGTGCGGAGGAATCCAAATACATCTTCACGATGCTCGGCGTGGAACCGTGGGGCCGAGTCGCAGTGGGTTGCGCCGAGCTTGTTGCGGTGCTGTTCCTGCTGGCGCCGCGAACCGTTATGCTTGGGGCATTGCTTTCTCTGGGCCTGATGACCGGAGCAATCGGGAGCCATCTGGCCAAGCTCGGCCTAGTGGTACAGGAAGATGGCGGTTTGTTATTCGCGTTGGCGGTGACCGTTTTCGGATGCAGCGCGGCCATCCTCGTCATACGTCGCAGTCAAATTCCTTTGCTCGGCCACCTCTTCGTCCCCATGCATGAATTGAGCTGCGCGACCAAGGGTTGCGGGCACTAAAACCACAACTCAATTTCCATATGACCCAGACTAATCCAACCCCTATTCCCGACGAGACGACGATCAAAAAGGGCAACGCCATAAATCCGGGCCCGCCTCGGAACACCAATTGGCTGCCCAGCGTCCTCCGGTCGTCGGTTGGTGTGGCGGACGATTTTGATGATGGGCGCCGCATCGTGATCGCCGCCGTTGCAATCCTAGCGCAAGGGGAGGATTTGCTTCGCACACTTTCTCCAGAAAGCTACACCTGTCGGGTTCCAATGGCCTTCAACGTGAGCATAGGCGGCCATTACCGGCATTGCCTCGACCATTTCACCAGTCTGCTGCGGAGCCTTGACGAGTACGAGGTAGATTATGACCATCGCGAACGCGACGTCCGCATCGAGTCGCAGCCGGACTTTGCACTCAAGCTTACCCGTCAGATTCGCGCCCAAATCGGACGGCTGCCCCCGGAGGCTCTTCACACTCGGGTTCGGGCACGCTGCGAAGTCAGTTACGCGCACGGCGATTCACCCGTTACCGGTTCTACTTTTGGGCGAGAAATGGTTTATTCCATCGCGCACACCATCCACCACTATGCGCTGATCTCGGTGATGGCGCGACTGCTGGACGCCAGGCTGCCCGAACATTTTGGTGTCGCTCCCTCCACTGTTGCGCATCAGAAGGCCACCGAGCTGAAGTGAGCTTGGCAACCAACCAAACCCCATGACAAATCTATCGCCGGGCTGGCTTCCTCTGGGCTTCCTTGAATGGATGCCAGTCACTCAAGCCCTGACCCTCGGCCTGCTCACCTTCGTTCAGGAAGATTTGCCGACAGTTAGCGCGGCGCTTTTGGCGGCCGCAGGCCACCTGAGCTGGCAGGCCAGTTTTCTGGGAGTGTTCCTCGGTATCTGGCTTGGAGACGCGCTGTTGTATCTGCTCGCGCGCGGCTTCGGAAGGCCGTTGTTGCAACACTCATGGGCGAAGCGGTTTTTCGATCCCTTAACAGTGGCAAAAAGCGAGCAATGGTTCGCCGTCAGAGGCACTTGGCTTCTGCTTAGCAGTCGCTTCGTTCCCGGCACTCGGCTCCCGACTTATCTCGCTGCTGGGTTTCTGCGCCTTCCATTCGGCAGATTTCTATGGACAACGGGAATAGCGGTGGCGGTCTGGACCGTCACCATATTCCTGTTCGCACGGGCGTTTGGGTCTGAGTTGTTGCACTGGCTTAAACGCTGGGACTCTGGCGGTTTAGCCATCTTGCTGCTCGTCACCGTGCTCGTGTTCACGATTCGGCTTCTGGGCAAGCTCAGCCAGGTGAACGTTCGCCGGCGCTTCCGCTCAGCATTCGGCCGCTGCACTCGCTGGGAGTTTTGGCCGTCGTGGCTGTTCTACCTTCCGGTCGCGCTTAATTACGTCCGTCTCGCTATTCGTTACCGCTGCATCACTCTCCCGACCGCAGCAAACCCCGGCATTTTCTCCGGCGGTTTTGTCGGCGAATCGAAAATTGCCACGCTGCGCGACCTTCATTCGACCAGCCCTGAGTTTACAGCCGAGGCTTGCTTGCTCGCAGGAGTAACGCCTTCCCAACGCCTCCTTTCCCTCGAAAGCCTGCGCCAGCAGCACCAGCTTGATTATCCATACATCCTTAAACCAGATGTGGGCCAGCGCGGTGTAGGCGTGAAACTGATCAGATCCCCTGAACAAGCTGCCGTCTATTTACAAGAGACTACCACTCCGCTTGTTTTGCAGCGTTATGCTCCCGGCCCCCAGGAAATCGGCGTGTTCTATTACCGGTTTCCACATGAGGCTCGTGGACACATCTTTGCCATTACGGAGAAGATCTTTCCGACAATCACCGGGGACGGACAGCGCACAATCGAAGAGCTGGTCTGGCTCGATGAGCGTGCCCGCTTTGTCGCCTCAAAATATTTGGGCAGGCTTGAAGAGCGACGTTCGGAGGTGCTTCCCGTTGGAAAAACGCTAAAGCTAGTGGAAGCTGGCAACCACGCCCAAGGCTGCATTTTCCGTGACGGTGCACATTTGTGGTCTGAAGAACTTGAGCGGCGGATTGACGATATTTCCCAGCGCATCAACGGCTTCTTCATTGGTCGCTACGACATTCGGTTTGCGACCACGGATGACTTGCGGGCAGGCCACGGGTTCCAAATCATCGAGCTAAATGGCGCCGCTTCCGAAGCCACGAGCATCTATGACTCGCGCAACTCGCTCTTAGCCGCTTATCGAACCCTGTTCCGCCAGTGGGCGCTGGTATTCGCCATCGGCGCGGCGAACCGCCAGCGTGGCTGTCCACCCACCGCGCCTGCGGTGCTCTGGCGCAAATGGCGTGAAACCACGGCGCTAATCGCCACCTATCCGCCCGCAGACTGATCCATATGTGTACCATTACTCTCATCGCGCGGCAAAAAGGCTATGTACTCGGCATGAACCGCGATGAAAAACTGGCTCGCGTGACGGGCCTTCCGCCTGCGCTCCATCGTCTGGGAGACCGTCAGACGCTCTTTCCCTCGGAACCGGGCGGAGGCACATGGATCGGCGTGAACGATGGCGGCGCGACACTCGCGCTCATCAACTGGTATTCGGTTCTCAATCGGGTTTCTGGTCAAACAATCAGTCGCGGCGAAGTCGTGAAATCCGCTCTCTCCTCCGACTCATCCGTCCTTGTCGGTGAGGTGCTTGCCGATATGTCGCTGGCCCGGGTGAATCCATTCCGCCTGATTGGTGTTTTCTCCACTGACAGAACCATAATCGAGTGGCGTTGGAATTTAAAACGACTGGAACGTCTTCAGCATGGTTGGGGAACCAACACTTGGATTTCCTCAGGTTTCGACGAAGCTGGCGCGCAACAATCACGTGCCAAGGCCTTCGGCGAGGCTCTCCGCCAAAGTTCCGTGGGAACAGCGGCATGGCTTCGCCGACTGCAACGCTCTCACGGCCCTGAGAGCGGCCCGTACTCCACCTGCATGCACCGCGCCGACGCCGCAACGGTGAGCTATACTGAAATTATGGTTTCGCGCCATACGGCTACCATGAGATACACACCCAGCGCACCCTGCCGCACGGCCTCAATGCCCGCCATGAGCCTTAAACTCAACTTTTGACTCTCATGCCGCTCGGATACTTCAACATGGAGAACGGGAGGAAGGTGGTCTTGGTGGCACCGGTATGGTTGTTGCTGCCCCGTTTTTATTCTTCATCTGTTGTCCTCTGTGCCCACCTTATGGAACCGAAGCTCCAAAGCGCGCGCGCAGCCACCATTACACAAGAAAATGGACGGCCTCAGCATTTTTATGGGCGAGACACACTTGGTGCCGACACCAAGTTAGTCTTCATTCATGCAGTCCTGCAAAGGCAGCGGCTTTCCACTCGCGATTCGCAGCCCCATTCCCCTTTAACCTTAAGGAGCAAATTGCAGCCCTTGGCTTGGTTCTCAACACCATAAAGCCCACAAAATGCATCCTGATCCGGCAATCGTACGGAGCGGCTATCGAATTTAAAGCCGCGCTCGATCCCCTGAATTCGTCCCTGGTATTGTGGTGATAGGCGGCAGCATTGATCCAGGGCAGGAGAAACCGATATGGAGCCAGCGCATCGCCAACTGGCGGCTGATTCGTGCATTTCTCCCTCGTGCGCTCAACAGTTGCAACCGTGAGTTGCCCGCGCTGAAAACAGACATGGCCGCCCTCCATCAGGAGCTCTCACGACTGGAAATTCCGGTCGTGAAGGTCCATGGCGCAAAAGACCGGATCGTGCCCGTGGCCAATATTGAGGTCCTTGAGCGTAACCTTTCCGGGCTCGGCAAAGTCAACTTTTTCTCGAAGATGGTTTAGCCGAGCTAAAACCAGTTCATCCCTTGGGAACACCAGGAATCTATCCTTGAAGCCATAGCCCGTGGGGTTGCTTCGAATTGACGGACAGTAAATCGGGAAGGGATTATGGTTAGTTGTTTAGAGTTTCGAAATCAACGGGGGAAAGGAAGTTAATGGCGCTGTGGGAGCGCAGGCGGTTGTAGACGCGCTCTTCATGACCGTCACCACGTTGGCAACGGTGGGGTACGGAGAAATTCATCCGCTCTCCACTCCGGGACGGATTTTTACGATAGTGCTGATTTTAGCTGGTGGGGTAATGGCGGCTTACGCATTAACGCAACTTGGCCAGCTGGTGTTCTCCGGAGATTGGCGTCGGCATTGGGAAAATCGAAGACGCACGAGCATGTTGACTAAGATTGCCAACCATATCATCGTTTGCGGGTACGGTCGAGTGGGTCGGAATGTCGTTGAGGAACTCAAGGCCGAGGGCCTGCCTTTTGTCGTAATTGACCTCAGCCTCGAGAAGATCGCTCGCGCAAAGGAAACGGGGGCTCTGGCTGTGATAGGTGATGCCGCACATGAAGAAAAACTTAAGGAAGCCGGAATTGCCCGCGCGCGAGGCCTCGTGGCCGCCTCAAAATCTGATGCGGAAAACGTGTTCATAGTCCTTACTGCACGCAGCCTTAACCATGGGCTGTCCATCGTGGCTCGTGCTGATGTGGAGGAATCGGAGCCAAAATTGATCCGGGCGGAGGCTAATCATGTTATTCCGCCCTACCACATTGCGGGCCGCAGACTTGTCACAATGCTTGTGCGTCCGGATGTCGCAGATTTTCTTGACGAAGTGTCACATGCCAGCGGCATGGAACTCCTTCTCGAACAAATTCAAATCGCGCAGGGATCCGCCATTGTGGGTCAAACACTGGCAGAGGCGCAAACGCAGCACCATTTTGATTTAACCGTGCTGGCGTGCAAAACTTCTAACGGAAAATGGAGCTGTCGACCTCTTGGTGCAATGGTTATTGAAGAACATTCGCAATTGATCGCTCTAGGCACAAAGCTTCAGTTGCAGCACCTGGCATCATTGGCGAATCGCCAACTGCAATCGGCCTCGAAATGAACAAACCTGATCAATCAAATCCAACCTCAGCGACTCAGATCATCGTACCTCTCCCGCCTGCACGCTGCCCCAGTATAGCAAAGAAACGAAGCGAGGACGCGCTACTCCCCGCTCGAAGGTGGGTCTCATTTAGTGATTTGCATCGAGAACCGTTCCGTCTCTTCTTTCCCACTGCGCTAATGGCGGGTCTCATAGGCGTGGCGCTTTGGCCCATCATGCTGCTGGGATGGACTTCAAATTATCCGGGGCCAAGCCATGCCCGACTGATGGTGCAGGGATTTTTCGGCGGATTCATATTTGGCTTTATGGGCACAGCCATGCCCCGGCTGGTGGGAGCAAGACCGCTCTCTGCGCGTGAGGCCTTTTCACTGCTAGTACTCCTGCTGGGAAACGTGGCGGCCAACACCATCGGCATGAATACCACGGCGGATTTATTTTTCGTGGGGGAAATCACGCTGTGGTTTGGGATGTTGAGAAACCGTTGTCACACTGGGAATGGGCGTCCTCCGCCCAGTTTCGCACTGGTTGGGCTTTCTTTCGCGAGCGCGATTGCCGGAACTGTGCTGCATCTGGCAGGGCGGGTCTGGGAACTGAGTGACTCACTTGAAATGCTCGCTCGCCTGCTGGGTTACCATGCTTTTGTGCTCTTATGCATCCTTGGCGCGGGAGGGTTTCTCCTACCCAGGTTCCTAGGGCTTGGACTCCGTCGGACGTATCCCGCCTCAGAAATGCCGTCTCCAGAATGGAAACGCTCAGCGTTAATAGCCAAAACCGCCGGCGGGATGATTCTCTCAACGTATGCTTTGGAATCCATGGGTTGGAACAGGTTCACCGGCACCATCCGCGCGGGCGCACTAATCGCGTACCTCTGCTACGAGGTGCCCCTTGAACGGCTGCGATGGAATTGGCGCGGGACTCAATGGCAGCTAATAGTTGGTCTTGTCTGCATACCAGCAGGCATCATGGCCGCAGGTTGGTTTTCCTACGTGCGGGTTTCTATGTTGCACGTCGAGCTGATCGGTGGTTTTGCGTTAATAACGACAGGGACCGCAACACGAGTAGTCTTCGGCCACAGCGGAGCGCGCAATAGACTGGAGAAATTCCAAGCTTGGTTAACCGCTTCCGCCGCATTAATGTTGGTCGGACTTGTCTCCCGCATCACAGGAGATTTTGCCCCACAGCTCCAATCAGCCCATTACTTGTATGGCGCGGTGTCCTGGCTGGCTGGAGCAATGATATGGGCGGTCTGCGTGCTTCCGCGAGTCATGAGGCCAGACTCAGAAAACTGAGCGGATAGGAAAAGACTTGGCTAGGACGGCGGCGGCGCCTCAAAACATTTCAGACTTCCAACCCGTGGCTTCCCGCACTCGCTGGGCAATGCCGGAGAGCATGCGCAACGGGAGGTGTCCGCACTCGGAACGGGCCGTGGGACGGGTCGCTGAATAAATCTGAACCAGGGAAACTTGTGCACCGCCCTCCTTTAACTCGCGAAGTCGTTGAAGGTAGGCTTCGATCTCTGGAGCCGAGGGCACCACTCCCTGAATGGAAACAAAAAGACTTTGAATAATCACAGGACGCACCCGGGCAACGCTCAGAATATTTGAAAGAATTTTATCCAAAGAATAGTCGGGGCGGTTCACCCGATTCATATGCTCCTGCGTGCCAGCGTCCAATTTCAACCAAATTTCATCACGGGGCGAGAACAGGCTTATTCCTTCAGCCACATCTGGGTGATCCAATCCACTGCAATTGGTGATCAGCACCAATTTAAAGAAAGGAAACCGCCCCCCCGAGCGCAAATGAACTACTGATTCAACGGCTTCAAAAAAATCACCGCAAAGTGTCGGCTCTCCATCTCCGCTCAAAGTGACGTGGCGCAACTTCAGTAATTCAGGCGGAGCGCTCCGATAACTTGGCTGTTCATGGATCCGTCCGGAGAGGACCATAACCAAAGAGCGTTCCAACTCATCCATCATCACCGGAATATCCAATCGTGACTCAATTCCAGCTTCCGCCCGATTGACTTCGCAGTACACGCAATCAAAGTTACAATGTTTATCCGGGTTCAGATTGACACCCAAAGAAAGGCCTCGTGCGCGAGGGGAAAGAGTGGCGTAGACAAACCGGTTGCCCAGGAAATCACGAGGGCACCCAAAAGCTGTTCCTGATGATTTGTCACCGCAATCCGGACCTTTAGTTTGGGTTGGTGTAATCATCGGGGTTTCGTTTTATTTCCTTTATTCAAGATGCAATGATTTCATGTTCACGTTCGCGCACCACAAAGACAGGGCATGGAGCACGTTGGACCACATGCTCCGTCACACTGCCCAGGAATACATGCTTCAACCCTGTGCGACCGTGCGTGGAAATCACGATCAGATCAATGCCCAAGGTTTTGGCCAGCTCGGTAATCTCCCGAGAGGGAAGGCCCGTTCGGACGATGCTCTGGGTGGAGATATCCGATGGAATCTCGTGCACAACAAACTCAGAAAGCTTTTTTTCAGCGCCCTCCTTCATTGCAGCCTCCAACTGAATATAATCCACAGCGGCTATTTCTCCTCCAGCATAGGCCGCCTCAACAACATTGAGCAGGATCAAAACTGCCTGATGTTGCCGCGCCAGCGGGATGGCATATTGAAGCGCCTTCCTCGAACATTCAGAAAAATCAACTGGAACCAGAATTCGCGTCAATTTCAAAGATGAATGGACACTTGGCCTGGGGGCCGAACTTTGTTGGTGTTCGGAAACATGCTGATGAGTTGAGGCATTCATTGCGATTTTTGGGTGATCTTCCCACCCGTCAGCCGGAAGAGTTTTTGTCGGGTGTTTTGGAGGCGGTTGATCACAACGTGTGCGATCCTGCTCATGAATAAATAACCAAACTCGGGATGCTGCCGGCAGAGTTCATGAACGCTTTCCCCGTCAAATTCGATGAGTCGTGAGGGCTCCATGATCATGGCGTTGAAGTGCCACGCAAATGGAGGAAACAGCCACGACCATCCCAATGCCTCCCCGCTGCCAAGACATTGAACAGGTACATTCCCCTTGAGACCGGCAAGTGACAAGGAGACCGCGCCCCACGCAATCAGATAAAAATTGGCGGCTGCATCCCCCTGCTTGAAAATGAGCGTTCCTGACTCAAAGTCTCGGAGCTGCGCGCACTTTGCCAATTCATCCAATTGTTCAGTTGAGAAAGGCTGAAGGAAAGGATGAGCCGCAACTGCTGCGGACAGTTCTCCAAAATTAATCGCGTCAAGTGCAGTGCGCTGTTCGTCACCCGCACTATGATTGTAACTCATGACCCATCATTGTCCCACTTTGTTGAAGTGCCTACGCCAGTCTTGGTTAAAACTAGACATATTTTGCCGGGTGAACCATGTGAACGATGTCGGCAATTCCGCTTTTGCGGTCATTCGGGCTGGATTTCCTTGGAAGGAACACTTCAGTAACGCCAAAGATGGGTGATAAAAAGACCATCAACCACGTGGACAAAATTCATTATTTGGCGCAAGGTAACTTGAAAATGATCCGAGCGCATCGGGTCTAGCACTCAGACTCATATAGAACCAATACAAAGGAACTGATTATGAAAGCAAACGACCTAAGCACTGACAACTTGGTTGCCGACCTCAAACGCCTCGCAATCGATTCCGAGGAATTACTTCATGCAACGAAGGATGCGGTCGGTGACAAAGCTCATGAAGTTCGGGATCGGCTCAAATCCATGCTAGAATCAGCCAAACTCACTTGTCAGCATCTGGAAACAAAAACAGTTGAAGGTGCCAAAGCCGCGGATAAAACCATCCGCGACCACCCCTATCAGTCCATTGGAGTAGCTTTCGGGGTTGGGCTACTGATCGGCGTGCTCGTCACCAGAAAATAATAGAGCATGAACGAAGCCTCCGACAAGAACCCGGGAATCCTCGCCTCTCTCAGACGGATTCTTGCCACCTTATTGGCTGGGGCGCAGAACCGTATCGAATTATTTGTTGTCGAACTGCAGGAGGAAAAATGTCGATTCGTTGAAATACTCATCTGCCTCGCAGCGCTTGTAGCATTAAGCATGATGACGTTGATGCTCATTACATTAACCATAGTGATCCTGTTCTGGGATAGTTACCGACTGACTTCTCTTTGTGTTCTGACAGGATTTTATCTCGTCGGCGCAATTCTCGCATGGCGCGCCATGCGGACTCGTTTAAATAGCGGAGCCGCTTTTGCTGACACCTTGGAGGAATTGAGAAAGGATCAGGCATGTTTACGAACGGGCAAATAGCAGATTACCAGCAACGCAAAGCCGTCCTCCTCAAGCAAAGCGATCAATTGCGACGTTCCCTCGTGGCAGAGGCACAAAATCTCAAGAATGCTTTTGAATGGGCGGACCTTGGATTCAACGTTGCGAAAAAAATGATGGCAGGATGGGGAATGGTGGCGACTCTGCTGGCTTCCTTTCGAGGCCCTAAAACAGAATCGCCCGGATTCATTTCACGGATTGCCAAGACCATGGCTTTCCTTACTCCGTTAGTCTCGTTTTGGAAAAATAAATAAGGAGCTTCCTGCGACGTCGGGCAACAAGCCCCGGGCGGAATAATCGTGGCTCGGTGCATACGTGATTTGGGATGGATCACTTCGTCCATCGGAGGCCGCAAAATATGAGTTATGTTTGATCTCCAATTAGAATCAACAGCCCGTGCACTGATCGCCCCGGGAAAGGGCATTCTCGCCGCGGATGAGAGCACCAGCACCATCAGTAAACGCTTCATGAATATAGGCGTAGAGGCGAACGAAGAAAACCGTCGTGCTTATCGCGAGCTGCTTTTCACCACTCCGGGTCTCCATCAGTTCATCAGTGGGATCATCTTATATGACGAATCCATTCGGCATTTATCTTCCGATGGCACTCCGCTGGTCAACGTGCTGAAGCAGCAAGGAATCATCCCTGGGATTAAAGTGGACAAGGGGACGGCGGATATGGCCGGGTTTCCCGGTGACAAAGTGACCGTCGGACTTGATGACCTGCGCGAACGACTTGCGGAATACCGCGAACTTGGCGCGCGGTTTACGAAGTGGCGAGCCGTCATTGCCATCGGCTCCGACACTCCATCCGATTGCTGCCTCCGCGCCAACGCTCACTCTTTGGCGCGTTTCGCAGCGTTAAGCCAGGAGGCAGGATTGGTTCCAATCGTAGAACCCGAGGTCCTGATGGATGGGACCCACACCATACAACGCCACGCTGTAATAACGCAGAAGGCGCTGCGATTCGTCTTCGAGGCACTGGTCGAACACCGAGTCCGGCTCGAAGGAATGCTGCTCAAACCCAAGATGGTGCTCGCCGGAAAGGAGTGCCCGCATCAGGCCGACGCAGCGGAAGTCGCCGATGAAACCTTGCGTTGCATGAGAAGAACAGTTCCCGCAGCGGTGCCGGGTCTGGTGTTCCTCTCTGGCGGCCAGCGCGACGTTGACGCCACCGCCCATCTCAAAACCATGAACCAGCGTCACACAGCACCGTGGGAATTGAGTTTTTCCTTTGGTAGGGCACTCCAGGATTCAGCCCTCAAGTCTTGGGATGGCAATTCATCAAACATCACCCAAGCGCAGCGCGCGCTTCATGATCGTGCCCAGTGCAATAGCGAGGCGCGCTCAAACTCCATTCAGATCGGCAAACAATAGGCTGAGTATTGGTGGCCGCGAATTCGCTTCAGTGCGCTAGCTAGCTTTCTCCATTGCCTTCACGCCTTTTTGGTACGTTATGTAAACATAAATCGGAATCTGCAACGAACCCAGATGTTGGCGAATAAGTGGTTCAACTTGATCCCATTCCAACCCGCCCAAGCCCGTGGCAAGACGTGGCAGCGCCAAACTGCTAACCTTCTCGGCTTCGACCCATTTGTGCAACTCGCGCAGGCAATGATTGACGTTTTGGTAGTTTGCCTTGCCAGGGTGGGCGTGTTCGCTTGGGGCCGGCTCTTGAGTGAATAGATTCACGATGCGTCGACCGTCCGCTCGTGTCCAGACCCATAGGCCACCCGGCTTGGGGTGGGACGTATGGAGATAGTGGCGAAAATCCTTGGAAAGAGCAGGCCAGTCCTGCCGAAGGCTCAGCGCCAGACCGGAATCAAAGTGATCGTTGGGAGCGATGCCGTGTGCGATGGCCTGAGCGTCGCTGAGTAGAATATCGCCGGTGACTTGTTTAATCATGCAGACTTACCTTGAGAGCATTCTCCACCGTTGCCTACCTGTGGCTTGGCTGAAGCTAGTCGCAAATTGCGCTTATGGACCAACAATGAAGGAGGCTGAAAGAAGTCAATTTCCTGAAGGAGCGAGTGTGGTCAGGAAAGCTTTTCTAAAAAGCAGGAAGCCCATGTCCTCACAGTAGTAGAATTGAAGGGTGAATCGACTTGGCGAACCAAGTCGGCGGCGATAAAACCACCCCCCTCCGCTACCAATTCAACTTAGCAGGGAAATATTCAGCGATCAAATCATCGTAAAACGGGCGCAACGCCTTCACATCCGGCTTGGCGTGGTTTTTTGTGTAAAGGTCATAGGGATTAAATTTCTGCACCCATGGAAGCATCTCGCGATCCCGGGCATTGGTGAGTTGCTGGTACTCTCCCTCCCGATGCCATGCATAGAATGAGTGGTAGCGGAGCATGTAGAGAGCCTCATCCGGCAGGAAATCTTTGGCCACGTTATAGATGTACTCGTCATGGCCCCAAGAAAGTTGAACCTGATGCAATCCGCAGCCCTCCTCATAAACACCCAAAGGAGTCTGGAACCGTGGGTTTTGACTGTCAGGATTGGCCGCAAAATACTGCGGAAATACAATCTTATCTGAGTAACGGCACCCAGTAGGGAACGTGTCGCCCACCACCGCCCATTGCGGTTCGCCCCAAAGGCAGAGAATCTTGCCGATATCGTGGATCAGCCCGGAAAGAATAAACCAGCGCGGATGTCCATCCTGGCGGATGTGCTCCGCAGTCTGCAATAAGTGCTCCAGTTGAGACAGGTCGGTGTCCGGGTCACTGTCATCCACCAGAGTGTTCAGATATTCCAAAGCCTCCCAAATACCCATCTGCCGACGGTTCAGGGTGAGAAATTCCTTACGTTTGGCCAGCGCAAATTCATAGGTCTGGTGCAAATGGTTCTGTCGATAGAATTCCCGAACGGTCGGCCGCGCGTCCGCTTCGTAGTTACGGAACTGCTCTTTTTTCTTCTCAGGATCAGTAGCCACAAACGGCTTGGCAGAGTTGGCGCCAGGATCGGGATAACGCGTCGTCAGGAAATCCTCCCACTCTTCCATATTGGCGAGGGGTGAATGACTGGTGGCTTGGATTTCGGGCGTTTTCATATTTTCGCTTGATAGAACAGATTTCTCAATAGCCGAAAACGGCCTGCATCGCCAGTGAATTATCGCTTTGTCCTGCCCTGCCGCAGCATATCCAGACCAACCGCCATAATGATGACGATGCCGATGATAATTTCCTGGGTGAAATTCTGCCAGCCCATCTGATTTGATCCGTTGCGCAGAACGGCCATAATCAACGCCCCGATCATGGAGCCAAGCACGCTGCCTGTTCCACCGCTTAAACTCGCTCCCCCAATCACCACAGCGGCAATAATATCCAGTTCCAAGCCGACCGCCACGGTCGGGTCGCCTTGAGTGAGTCTCGACAGCTGCATAAGCCCGGCAAGCCCAAAAAACAGACCAGCCAAAGTATAAATCAACACTTTTTGCATGGGCACACGGATGCCACATAGTCGAGCGGTCGCCTCGTTTGAGCCGATGGCAAAAACGTGGCGGCCAAAGACGGTTCGCCGCATAACCACGGCAAGGATGATTGCCAGTGCTAGGGCAATCCACACTCCAAGCGGCAACGGAAATAATTCGGTGGGACGGAGCCTGGCCATGATGCCGTTAAGCGGAGTGCCGGGAGGGTTGTTTACCGTTTGATTGCCAGACAGCCACTTCGCCCCTCCCCTGACTATCCCCATGGTCCCTAGCGTGACGATAAATGGCATCATGCGAAAACCCGCTATCATCAGTCCATTGAGTAGGCCAATCAATCCACCCGCCAGCACGGTGAACAATATCGTGACAGTAGTTGAATAGCCTTCCACAAGCAAAGTGGCTCCAAGAACACTGGACATGGCCACCGCCGATCCCACGCTAAGATCAATGCCGCCGCTCACGATAATTATCGTCATCCCCAGCGCACCGATAGCCACGATCACTGTCTGAATCAGAATAATCTTAAAATTTCCACCCGTGAAAAGATACGGGCGGACCTCCGCACTCAACGAAAACAATCCGAGGACCAGCAATAAACCAAAGAAAGGACCAACGACGTTGATCGCACGCAATAGCCTGGAGAATAGGAGCGACTTGGTTGGATTCATCAAAAATTCAGGAGGAGGTGGAGGAAGACTGGCCGATAGCTGCCGCAATAATTCCGCTTTCGGTCCATTCTTCAACAGGTCGCACCTCGGATAACACTCCACGACACATCACGCCAATTGAGTCGCACATTCCCATTAATTCCGGCAAATACGAGCTTACGAAAAGGATGGCCTTGCCTTGTGAGGCCAATTGGCCGATCAATCGGTAAATTTGCGCTTTGCTGCCGACATCGATTCCGCGAGTTGGTTCGTCCAGAAGAAGAACAGTTGCCTCGTGATGCAAAAGTCTTCCCATCGCAATTTTCTGCTGATTGCCACCAGACAGTTCGCCGACAGTTTGGCCCGGCCCCTGTGCGCGCACTTCGAGAAGGGTCATCCAATCTTGAGCGGCGTGCCATTGCCTTGACCGCTGAATAAATCCCCATCTTGTTAACGGCCCGTACCGCGTCAAGGTGAGGTTGTCTGCAATACTACGGTTCAACATTAATCCCTCCTCTTTGCGATCCTCGCTCAAAATGCCTATGCCACCTCTCCAACGCGCTGATGGAGTGGCATTCGTTGCCTCCACTGATCGAACCAATACTGCGCCACTCTTGAGACGATCCAACCCGAAGCTGCCGCGCAAAGTTTCAGTACGCCCAGCGCCGACAAGCCCGGCAATCCCGAGAATTTCACCCGCGCGCAGCTTGAGATTGACAGCCTGGGGTTTTGTTTGTCCTGCGAGCTCCCTTAATTCCAGCACCGCTTCCCCGATCTTATGAGGTGTGCGGGGATAAATTTCGCTCAATTCACGACCCACCATTAGTGTGATGATCTCGTGGAGATTCGTCGCGGCCATGCTGCCCGTGGCCACGCTTTCGCCATCGCGCAGGACAGTGAAACGATCCGCAATCCTTTGGCACTCCTCCAAAAAATGACTGATATAAATAACGCTAACACCACGTCGCCGCAGGCGATCAATGACTCCAAAGAGGTTCTCAGTGTCCACCTTGGTAAGGCTGCTGGTGGGTTCGTCCATGATGAGCACCTTAGGCTCACCAATGAGCGAACGGGCGATCTCCACGATCTGCTGCTCGGCAATAGTGAGAGTGTTGACGGGGACATCCAAAGGAATCGTCTCATGCTGCAATTCGGCAAGGGCCTGCCAGGCAAGATCACGCCGACGCACGCGATTAACCCACCCCAGAGTAGCAGGCTCCTCACCCAGCAGGATATTTTCCTCAACGCTCAGGTGCGGTGCGAGCATCAATTCCTGATAAATCATTGCCACTCCACTGCGCTTGGCGTGTAGAGGATTCAAAGGAATAAACGCTTGCCCGTTTAGTTCAATCTGCCCGGAATCCGGCAAATGCGCTCCGCTGAGGATCTTCATCAGCGTGCTCTTTCCTGCGCCATTCTCGCCGATTAACGCGTGAACCTCCCCTGGGGCGACTTCGAACGAAACGTTCTTGAGAGCACAGGTGGCTCCAAACGATTTTCGCACATTGATAATGCGCAGACGGGGGTTCATTGATGATGAAAGTACAAACTCCCCACTGTGAAAGAAAGGCCAACTTCCAGCATCCCACCTTTGCTTGATTTCAATCGGTGTCCCCTGTCCTTACTTAAAATACTTGTCGAGCGGCGGGTGAAGCAGGTCGTTTATCTCTGGTTGTTTCATGTTCTCGGCTGAGACCAAAACCACACCTGTGTCGAGCCGGTTCTCGACCTTCTCGCCCTGCAGATGTTTTACCATGGAGATGACGGAGAGATACCCCATCAAAACAGGGTTTTGCACGGCCAACCCTTGAACATCCCCATTCTGCATATCCAAAACCGATTGAGAACCAGCATCAAAACCAACCATTTTGACCTTCCCTCCGGCCTTGCCGATATCGCGAAGCGCTTTGGTCATGCCTATGGTTGAAGGTTCGTTGACACAAAATATGCCATTCACTTCGTTTCCAAGCCTGTTGAGAAGGTTTTGAGAGGCCTGATAGGCTGTTTCTCTTGTGGCACCTGCATATTGATCGGATGAAATCAGTTTAAGACCTGGAAACTTGCTTACCGCCTCCACGAATCCTTTTTCCCGTTCCTCCGTGCTGGCCGATCCAACTGCGTAACGAAGCAGGATCACATTGCCCTTTTCATTTAGTAATTTAGCCAGAAACTCGCCCGCTAGCCTTCCACCTTTAAAATTATCAGTGGCGACAAAACTGACATATTTGTCCGATTTCAAACCGGAATCCATAACGATAACCGGAATACCAGCCTGCGTGGCGCTGACGACAGGGTTTACAAGAGCCTGAGAATCCAGCGGAGCCAGAATGATGCCGCTAACCTTGCGACTTGTGAAGTTCTCTACAACTTGGATTTGTTGATCACGATCATCCTCGCGCAAAGGTCCCTTCCAAATCACCTCCACCGGAACACCCTTGCCGGCCAGCTCCTCCTTGGCCTTCAAAGCGCCCGCGTGAATCGATTTCCAGAATTCATGCGTAGTGCCTTTGGGGATGACGGCGATGGTATAAGCCTTGTCTTCCACCCTCTTTCCGCAACCAACAATTGCAATGAGCACAAGGGTAAACCCCAGACAAACAAGTGATTTCATGTGTAGAGAATATCCAAGGTGCCCAGAGTGTTCAACTCCTGTCGCGCAAGGCTTTCAAATTGTGGATTGCCGAGATTTCAGGAGGGAAATGGAAGATATTGGCTCCGCGCACGGGGACCAAAGCAGCCGTTTACGGTAAACGCCCCTTGGCCTGTGGTGAGCAAGAAACGGTTAGCCCATACCAAAAACCGGGAAGCATGCTGCGGCAGTCTTCGCAAAACTAACGGCGGTGGATCAAACGGATATACCAGCAACTAAGACAACTGAGTGCAAAGTGCCGATTGAGGCAGAGCAATCCGCAAGTGTGCCCAAATGCACCCACTGCGGGGAACCGTGCCAGGTCAGCAAGACTTCGGATAGGGCAAGGAATTTTTGCTGTCTGGGATGCCAGACTGTCTACACGCTCCTTACGGACGGCGGTCTCGTTCAATTTTACCGATTGGCTTCCACTCCGGGCAAACGCGTTGGCATGACAATCGCGCCGCAGCAATGGGTGTATTTGGACGATGAATTGGTGCAACAGCAACTTTTCGACTTTGCCGATGAGCGCAGAGCCAAAATCACTTTGCACTTGCCAACCATTCACTGCATCGCATGCGTCTGGCTGTTGGAAAATCTGTTCCGTCTGCAACCCGCCATTGGCGAGTCCCGTGTCAATTTCTCACGGCGCGAGGTAAGCCTCACTTATGACCGCGCGGGAATCAAGCTGAGCGAGATAACCGCCTTGTTGGCCTCGCTGGGATATGAACCGCTGCTAACCCTTGGCGAGATCGATTCGACCGCAAAGAAAAAAACCGCTCCATGGCACAAGCGGCAATGGCTTCAGGTTGGCGTTGCAGGGTTCGGATTTGGCAACGTCATGCTGCTTTCACTTCCAGTGTATCTTGGCTTGGACAGCCTAAGCGGGCCATGGTTCGGAAGACTTGCCGGCTGGCTCGGATTGGCTCTTGCTTTACCCGTGGTGGCATATAGCGCTGCTGACTTCTGGAAGGCAGCATGGCGCAGCTTCAAGCAAAGAGTGCTGACCATGGATGTCCCCATCGCTCTCGGATTGGCCGCTATTTATGGCCAAAGTATTTTTGAAGTGGCCTCGGGTCGTGGTGCGGGGTATAGCGACTCGCTTACTGGATTGATTTTCTTCCTGCTGTGCGGACGCATTTTCCAACGTGTATCATTTGATAGGCTGGCGTTTGATCGCGATTACAAAGGCTTTTTCCCCCTCTCCGTGCTCCGCAAGACCCCAGACGGCGAAGAAACTGTGGCCATCTCCCAACTAGCCTTGGGAAACCGCCTTCTCATTCGTAATGGCGAACTAGTTCCAGCTGATGCCCGCCTCATAACAGGAGCGGCTCGCATCGATTATAGCTTCGTGACCGGGGAATCGGAGCCAGTGGCCCGAAAAATCGGGGAAGCCCTGTTTGCTGGTGGTCGCCAGGTGGGTGGGACTATCGAAGTGGAAACCTTGAAACCGGTCTCAGAAAGCTACCTGACATCTCTTTGGAACAACGAAGTATTCCAAAAACAGCCAGGAAACGATTTTAATTCCCTAACCAATCGATACAGCCACAGGTTTACCGCGGCTATTGCGATCATTTCCGTCTCCTCCTCGCTATTCTGGATGTTTGTGGATCCCACCGTAGCATTGAAAGCATTCACATCCGTGCTTATTGTGGCCTGCCCATGTGCGCTGGCTCTTGCGGCGCCACTGACACTAGGCACCGCCCAAAGATGGCTTGCGGGTGAAAATGTTTTCCTCCGCAACGCGCAAGTCGTTGAGAACATGGCTTCACTAGATACCATCGTTTTCGATAAAACCGGAACTCTAACCTGTCCGGGAGAAGGATTTCCCGTATGGCATGGCTCACCGTTGAATGAAGCTGAAGTGCGGTGGCTCCAATCAATGGCCCGTCATTCAGCCCATCCCTTGGCGCGTCAGCTACTTGGCACAACCAATCCGGATCGGCTGGTGGATGTAATTTCATTTAATGAGGCTCCGGGCAGCGGTATGGAAGGGCGCGTGGGAGGTAAGGACATTTGGATGGGGTCGGCTGCATGGTTAAAAAGTCGCAGGGTACCCTTCGACGCCCTACTTCCAGGGCCACTGCCGATTGAAACCGGTAGTACCATCAATGTGGCAATCGACGGTTGTCATCGAGGCTTTTTCACTTTGGAAAACTTGTTGCGACCCGAAGTGGACGGACTAATCCGATCTCTCCAAGGAAAATACCAACTTGTACTTCTTAGCGGTGATAATACGCGGGACGCGGGGAGGTTTCAGGAATTATTGGGAAAAGACGCCCGAGTTGAGTTCGGCAAAAGTCCATTTGATAAGCTTAAAGTAATTCAAGAACTCCAAGCCTCAGGTCGCACGGTGATGATGGTGGGTGATGGTTTAAATGACGCCGGAGCTCTTAAGCAGGCGCATGTCGGCGTGGCTGTTGTGGAAAAAATAGGCGTGTTTTCGCCCGCCAGCGACATCATTCTCGACGCTTCACGATTGCCCCAACTCGCGGAATCACTTGCTTTTTCCAAGCGTGCCGCCGGAGTGGTGCGGACCGGGTTCATGGTTTCCGGACTCTATAACTTGGTAGGCATGTCGATCGCAGCGGCAGGCCTGTTATCACCTTTGGTCTGCGCCATCCTGATGCCGCTCAGTTCGGCCACGATTGTTCTTTATTCCATCGGCATGACCCAGTGGATGGCTCAACGAACATTCAATCAATCAATTCTGAAGCACAAAAAGAGCGTTTCTCCTGAGCTCAACCCAGCACACCACTTATCGGCCATTGCCTCAAATGAGGGTCGCACATGAATATTCTGGGGCTACTCATTTTCGCAAGCCTGGCAATTGCCACCTTTTTCCTTTTGGGATTCATCTGGGCCGTAAGGTCTGGCCAATTCGAGGATACGTCCACTCCCTCAATGCGTTTACTCATGGATGATGCGGAACAGGACAACGAAAAGCCTGTATTTCGAGCCACCATCGTTGAAAAACCACCAACCAGCAATTCCATCCAACTTCCTGATTCCTCCGCCAAAATTGAGCCAGTTCCAGCCAATAGCCGTGTAGTCACCACAGTCTCTACGATCGACAATCAAACCGCATGAAAACAAATCAAGCTCACAACTGGATTAAGCCATGGATCGCCGCTACTGCACTCCTTATAGCACCCGGAGTTTCATCTGCAGCAACCAGCGAAACCACAGAGAATTGGAAGGATCAAGCCATTTCACCAGTCGCAAATCCTCTGTTCTTTGAATCCCCACTCATCGAGAATGAAGCGCGTCCCATCTTTTTGTACCACAACATCAGTGATGATTTTGTTGGAGGCTTTACCCGTGTCTACGCCCTCCAAGTAAGGTATGCAATCACCGACCGTTTGGCCGCCATCGCAACCAAGGATGGATATATTCAACTCCGGTCCAAAGCAGCCGGTCGCGCGGACGGTTGGGCTGATATCGGCGCGGGTCTTAAATATGCGCTGGTTGATGACAAGGAGAACAATTTCATTCTTACTCCCGGCCTCAAATTCGAGGCGCCATCGGGTGAGAACGACGTGTTCCAAGGCAACGGAAGCGGCGAGTTTGACCTCTTCGTTTCGGCCATGAAAGGCTGGGATAAGTTCCATGCCACGGCCAGCGTAGGAGGGCGCATCCCCATTTATTTCGACAAGGAAACCTCCTCACTGCACTACAGCCTCCAGCTCGACTATTACACCTGCCAATGGTTCATCCCATTTGCAGTGATGAATGGCCAAACAGTTTTGAGTGAGGCCAGGGCATTGCCCTTCAAGGTCGAGGGTTTTGATCTGATTAATTTCGGGGCGTCGAACGCTGAGGGCTTCACGCAAGTCGCGGTCGGTGGCGGTTTCCGCTCGCGTCTATGCAAACGCGCAGACGTCGGTTTCGCCTATGAAAAAGGCATCTCCACACCCAAAGGCATCTTTGACGATCGGTTCACCGTGGACTTCGTAGTGAGGTTCTAATCCAACGCAGAATTTAAACATGAAAGTCGAAACCTTCCGATACGACAATCGCATTGTCCGCGCATTCGCCATCGCCACCGTCATATGGGGGTTGGTTGGATTCAGTGCGGGCCTGCTCATCGCCTGCCAGCTTTTCTGGCCAGGGCTGAACCTAAACCTTCAGTACACCACTTTCGGAAGGCTTCGCCCGTTGCACACAAACGCTGTCATCTTCGCGTTCGTGGGCAACGGCATGTTCATGGGGATCTATTACTCGCTACAGAGACTCTGCAAAGCCAGGATGTTCTCGGACTTCCTGAGCTGGCTCAACTTCTGGGGGTGGCAATGCATCATTGTAAGCGCGGCGATAACACTTCCTTTGGGCTTAACCTCTAGTAAAGAATACGCTGAACTTGAATGGCCCATTGATATTGCCATCACCATTGTGTGGGTGGCCTTTACCATCAACCTTCTCGGAACAATCGTCAAACGACGAGAGAAGCACATTTACGTCGCGATCTGGTTCTACATCGCCACAGCTATAACAGTTGCCGTGTTGCATATCGGCAACTCTCTGGCTGTGCCGGCAGGAGCCTTCAAGAGTTACTCGATCTACTCCGGTGTTCAGGATGCGCTCATGCAGTGGTGGTACGGCCACAACGCGGTGGCTTTCTTCCTAACCACACCCTATTTGGGCATGATGTATTACTTCCTGCCCAAAGCCGCAAACCGTCCTGTCTTCAGTTATCGTCTCTCGATCATTCATTTTTGGGGGTTAATCTTTATTTACATCTGGGCAGGGCCACACCACTTGCTCTACACCGCCCTACCCGACTGGGCACAATCGCTGGGCATGGTGTTTAGCGTGATGCTGGTCGCACCAAGTTGGGGGGGCATGCTCAACGGGCTGCTCACTCTGCGCGGCGCTTGGGATAAGGTGAGGCAGGATCCCATGCTTAAGTTCATGGTTGTCGCGCTTACAGCTTACGGCATGGCCACTCTGGAAGGCCCAATGCTCGCCATCAAATCCGTCAATGCGCTCTCACATTACACGGATTGGACTATCGCCCATGTTCACACCGGAGCACTCGGGTGGAACGGATTCCTCACTTTCAGTGTGCTTTATTGGCTGTTCCCGCGCCTCTATAATACGAAACTCTGGTCCGTAAAACTCGCGAACTGGCACTTCTGGGTCGCGCTGTTAGGGATGATGTTCTACGTCGTGCCCATGTACTGGAGCGGTATTACTCAGGGGCTGATGTGGAAGCAATTCACGCCCGAGGGATTTATGCAGTATCCCAATTTTCTTGAGACAGTGCTGCAACTGATCCCGATGTACCGCCTCAGAGCCATCGGAGGATCACTCTACATTGTTGGAGCCGTTTTGATGGCTTTCAATTTGTGGAAGACGGCCAAAAGCGGCAAATTTGTACCGGAAGAAGAAGTTCAGGCTGCACCGCTTTCTCAACAAGTTGAAAAGCCGCACGGCAAGGCTCCTTGGGGCCACCGCTGGCTCGAAGCCAAGCCCCTGCTTTTCAGCGCATTGACTTTACTGGCCATCCTGATCGGCGGAGCCGTCGAGATCATCCCCATGTATCTCATCAAAGATAACGTTCCGGTGATCGCCAGCGTAAAACCGTACACTCCACTCGAAGTCCTTGGCCGCGACATTTACATTCGCGAGGGCTGCGTTGGCTGCCACTCGCAGATGATTCGCCCATTCCGCAGTGAGACAGAGCGCTACGGGGAATACTCCAAAGCTGGTGAGTTTGTTTATGATCATCCATTCCTCTGGGGTTCGAAACGCACCGGACCGGATCTGCACCGCGTCGGCGGGAAATATCCCGATGCGTGGCACTACAACCACATGGACGACCCGAGCCTGACTTCCCCAGGTTCAATTATGCCGCGCTATCTCTGGTTGCTGACTCAAAAACTCGACACTAACTGCCTGCCATCACGTCTCGCTGCCTTGCGCAAAGTGGGTGTTCCTTATCCAGTGGGTTTTGAGAATGGTGATGCCCAGAAAAACCTTGCGGCTCAAGCCCGCCAAATCGTAACGAACCTAAAACAGGGCTCGATTACAAATGCACCTTCGGACACCGAAATCATCGCCCTCATTTCCTATCTTCAACGTCTGGGAACCGATATCAAAGCAGTGGCTCCCGCCCCTGCTCCGAAGTCAGCATCGGCGGGACCAACTTCTAAATCCAAACAACAAGGCGATCTATGATTCAAAACGTACTTCAAGAAATTGGCGGTATCGGATTATACGGAGTCATCTCAGTATGCCTGTTTTTCCTGGTCTTTAGCACGGCGGTTGTTCGCGCCTGCCTCCTAAAACAATCCTTCCTAACCTCAATGAGCGCACTGCCTTTGGATGATGGACAACCGCCCCTTTCATCCTCGAAAGGAGCACACCCACATGAATGACGAACCACGCGACCCGCTGTTAATGGATCATGACACGGATGGCATCAAAGAATTGGACAATAATCTACCACGCTGGTGGGTCTGGCTGTTCTACATTTGCATTGCCTATGCCGTGTTTTACATGGTCTTTTACCACGTTCTCAAGGCGGGTGACCTCCAAATCGCAGAGTACGAGAAGGAAAGCGCTGCTGGCGATAAAATCAAAAGTGAGGCCATCGGAAAATTCGAGGCCAATCTTGCCGCGTTAACCCCATCCAAAGATCCTGCAACCCTATCGCAAGGTCAGCAGACATTCATGACCCTTTGCGCACCATGTCATCGCCCCGATGGCGGTGGCCTTGTCGGTCCCAACTTGTGCGATGACTACTGGATTCATGGCACCAATTATTTGGACAGCGTGAAAACCATAATTAACGGGGTTCCTGAGAAGGGAATGCTGACGTGGCGTGGAGTGCTCAAACCGAGCGAAATCCAGGCAGTCGCAAGCTACATCTACACGTTGAGAGGCACGTCCCCGCCCAATCCCAAGCCTCGGGAGGATCAAATAGTCCCAGAGAAGCCAAGCGAGTTTGAATAGGTTGAACCAATAGGCCGCATGAGTCTGATTGGACCTATGCGGCAACAAAAATGACTGAGCCCTGCAAAACCCCGGATGAAGACAAGCGCGGGGTCGCGCAGAAAATCGACTGGGAGGATTTTCGCGACCACCTTGCCACAGCTGATCAACAGGGCAACCGCCGCTGGCTTTATCCCAAAAAGCCCGCTGGTCGCTGGCACAATCGTCGGGCGTGGTTTGCCTCACTGCTCATCATCATCATGTTCGTCGGCCCCTGGGTGCGGATCCATGGCAACCCGCTGTTGCTGATTAACATCCTTGAGCGTCGGTTCTCGATTTTAGGCCAAATCTTCTGGCCTCAGGATTTGGTCATCTTCGCCGTGGCCATGCTTGTTTTTATCACCGGTATCATCATCTTTACCACCGCGTTTGGGCGTCTCTGGTGCGGTTGGGCCTGCCCCCAAACCGTGATGATGGAAATGGTCTTCCGTAAGATTGAGTACCTCATCGAAGGTGATTCTCACGACCAGCGGGCTCTCAATGCCGCTCCTTGGAACGCAGCGAAAGTGTTCAAAAAGGTATTCAAACAGGTCGTTTTCTTTGGATTATCGTTCATTGTAGCGAACACCCTGCTAGCCTACATCATCGGCAGTGAACAATTACTCACCATCCAGCTTGATGACCCGCGCAACCACTTATCGAGCCTGTGGTTGATGATTTTGTTCACCCTCCTGTTTTACGCGATCTTTGCCCGATTCCGGGAACAGGCTTGCACATTCATCTGTCCCTACGGGCGCTTTCAGTCCGCAGTGCTCGACGAAAATTCCATGGTGGTGGCCTACGACTATAAGCGTGGTGAAAAGCGCACCCCCCTGCATCGCGACCAATCCCAGGAGCAGCGGACTGCTGCGGGTGAAGGGGATTGTGTGGCATGCCGTCAATGCGTTGCAGTCTGTCCTACAGGCATTGATATTCGAAACGGCACGCAAATGGAATGCGTCAACTGCACCGCGTGCATTGACGCCTGTGATTCCGTTATGGACAAAGTCGGGCGTCTACGGGGACTTATCCGTTTCGCCTCTCAAAACAACATCGAGCGAGGCGAACCACAGCGATTCACCGCACGTATGAAGCTCTACTTGAGCGTGTTGGCGGCCCTCATTTCGCTGTTTCTTTTCCTGGTCTTTACCAGGGCTGAGATTGGCACCACGTTCCTCAGGGCGCCCGGCTCTCTTTTCCAGCAAACAGCAGGAGGAAAAATCCAAAACCTCTACACAATGAAGATCATCAATAAGACTTCGCGTGAGCTGCCAGTGGAACTGAGGTTGGAGAATATCCCAGGCACTATTCGAGTGATGGGCAACGGTACCTTTAGCGTAGCCAAGGAAAAAATCAGCCAAACTTCGGTCCTAATAGAAATTGACCCGGCGGACATCAAAGCCAACAGCACAAAGCTCAAAGTCGGAGTCTATTCCAACAACAAACTTCTTGAAACCGTGACCACCGGCTTTGTCGGACCACGGAGATGATCGCCATGAACACCCTAGACACCAAATCTTCCCTTAACCTGTGGCCTTACGCCATTATCACTTGGTTCATTATCTTCGCTGCCTCTTTGGTTGCCTGGGTGAGTGTCACCGTTAAGCTCAAAACGGATCTCGTAAGCAAAGATTACTATGAGGAGGAGGTCCGTTTCCAAGGTCAGGTAGAACGGCTCAACCGAACGGCTGCGATCCGCAATCAAATGAACTTCAGTTACGATACAAAATACCGGGAAATCCTCATCCAACTCCCGGCCAGCCACCTGACTCCAAAGCCAACCGGCCAGATCTATTTCTACCGTCCCTCCAACGCCTCGCTCGATCTCAAAGTACCGCTTGCCACCGACCCAAAAGGGGTTCAACACCTTGGCTTAGATACCCTGCAAGGCGGACTTTGGAATGTCAGACTTCGATGGACAGGCGCGGGTGAGGAGTACTTCGTTGAGCAAGTGATTGTTGTCGATGACTCGCCCAAGGCAGCCACCACCCTTTGAGATGCAAGTTTGGACCGCCTTTCTGCTTGGCTTTGCTGGCAGCCTGCACTGTGCAGCCATGTGCGGCCCGCTACTTGTGGCACTCTCCAAGTCGCGGCGGCGTACTCTGAGCGATTCGACTGGTCGGGTCATTTATCACTTCGCGCGAATCTCCTGCTACGGATTGCTGGGGCTAATCCTCGGACTTGTGGGGGATTTGGCTGTACCGGCCGGTTTTCAACGCTGGCTCTCCATCACACTAGGACTCGGTTTACTTCTGAGCCTGTTAGCAGCCAGCAGGGTCTCACTCTCGATGCCGGTCACAAGATGGGTTGGATTATTGAGGAATTTCATGGGGACGATGTTACAACGAAATTCCCTTTCAGCTCAGGCAGCCTTGGGCGCGCTGAACGGCTTGCTTCCCTGCGGCCTTGTCTATGTGGCAGCAGTGGGTGCCGCCGCAACTGGACACCCAGCAAGTGGTGCAATTTTCATGATCTTTTTCGGTCTCGGCACTTTCCCCATGATGTTGGGCATCCACATCGCTGGTCAACGACTTGCCATTCCTCCTGGATTCCCCATTCGCAGCGTAACTCGAACCGCCGTGCTTATGATGTCCTTCCTACTGATCCTTCGCGGGCTCGGACTCGGCATCCCTTTCTTAAGCCCTAAGTTATCCAATACGGCAGGCGCGGATATACACTGCCATTAATTTTCACCCCTCAAATTTGGGGGGGCCTGTCTTTGCCAAAATCGGTAAAGCCTGCGATAATTAAAATCACTACGATGCTTTGTGTGAAACAATCGCGATGGATCATGCTCCGGATGAGTGGTTGCTTAATTTTGTGCATCCTCTTCAACCCTGCCTTAATCCGCGTCAGCGGCGATGACTTCCAAGGGGCTACACACATGGTTGCCTTCGAAGAGAATTCCATCGGTTACAACAACAGCGTTGCGACTGGTGCGGTAGCTCAATTGCAAAAGCAACTCGACGCCGGCACGATAAAGCTGAGATACGATGATTCCTATGGCTACCTGCTGTCTGTGCTTGAGCAACTGAAGGTGCCTCAATCCTCCCAAATGCTGGTCTTTTCGAAAACCTCGCTTCAGCGTGAACGCATCTCGCCTGAAACTCCGCGGTCCCTTTTTTTCAATGACAGCGTTTACATCGGTTTCATACCGGGCGCACCTTTGCTGGAAGTATCGATGGCCGATCCAAAAATTGGGGCAGTTTTTTACACCCTCAGCCAATCAAAAACAGAGCCTCCCAAATTCCAGCGGAACAACCAATGTTTGGAATGCCATGCCTCATCAAAAACCATGGGCGTGCCGGGTCACATCGTTCGCTCTTATGAAACTGACGAGAAGGGAATCGTTGACCTGGCCAGCGGGACCTCGCTGGTAAACCATCGCACGCCACTCGACGAACGTTGGGGTGGTTGGTACGTGACGGGCACCCACGGCCACCAAACGCATCGCGGAAACCTCGTCGGGAAAAAGGCTTTCGAGCGACAGGTTAAAACACCCAACAGGGATGGCAACGTGACCAACCTCAACTCCTATTTTGACGTCTCCCGTTACGTCAAAAATCAAAGTGATATCGTTGCACTGATGGTCCTTGAACATCAGACCCACATGCAGAATTTTATCACACGCCTCAATTATGAAGCCTCTCTTCAGTTTCAGCGCTACGGCCATGTGCGCTACCTCACCAATACGGCAGACTCGTTCATTAAGTACCTGCTCTTCGCTGAGGAAGCCCCCCTTACCAATGCAGTCAGCGGCAGCCCAGAATTTGTCCGTGATTTTACATCAACGGGCCCGCGCGACAAACGGGGCCGTTCCCTGCGTGAATTTGATCTACAAAAGCGCCTCTTCAAAAACCCCTGCAGCTACCTGATATACACAGATGCCTTCGATACCCTGCCTGCACCCATCAAGGATCTCGTGTATTCACTCCTCTGGCAAATTCTTACCGGACAAAACCAGAGCCCGACGTATTCATCTGTCTCCCCAGAGTCACGCCAAACAATTCTTGAAATCCTAAGGGACACCAAAACCGATCTGCCACAGTATTGGAGAGAAAAACCTACTGCACAAAACGCAGCAATCACACCAGTTTTACCGAAGTTAAACCCATAGGCGACTAACAGAGGCACGCTCCAGTGAGAAAATTCTTCTATGAAGTGGCTCCGAAGCTTATCGGCATTCTAACTGCAAATCCGCAGTCGCTCATTGTTTACCCAAGGGCTTAACCGCCCCAAGCCCTGTGATAATCCGGGATCCCCTCTTGTAAGTAAAATATGAGTATGTCCACTGAATGAAGACAGCAAGCTTGTTGCGAAAACCTACCAGAAAAAGAAGGTGTACCCCCAGCCAGGCCAACCATGCCGTGAACCCGGTGAAATGAAAATTCCCCATTTCCGCTACTGCAGCCGACCGCCCTATCGTCGCCATGCTACCTTTGTCCCAATAAACAAATGGCTTCCTTTCCTGAACAGTCGCCACACCGTTAAGCTCGTCGCTGATGATGCTTGCCGTATGCTGCGCCATCTGAATGGCCGCAGGCGAGATACCAGGTACAACAACTCCAGCTGCATCGGTAAGGCCCGCCATATCCCCCAGTGCAAAAACCTCGGGATGCCCAGGCACGCTGCAATCAGGCGATATCCTCACCCGCCCAGCCCGGTCCAACTCCGCTCCCAACTGGCTGGTTAGCGGACTGGCTCCCACGCCGGCCGCCCAGATAACGTTTTCCGCAGGGATTGGTCCAATACTCGTTTCGACCAAGCCTTGTTTCAGATCAAGAACCTTTGTTCCAGTGTGGACCTCAACACCGAGCTTTACCAATTGCTCTTGCGCATTCTGCCTGAGATCGTCAGGAAAATGCGCCAAGACATGGGGACTAGCCTCAATGAGCACCACCCTCGCCTTCGACGGGTCAATGTGTCGAAAGTCCTTGTTCAAGACCGTCCTAGCCAGCTCTGCGAACGCACCCGACAACTCCACTCCCGTAGGCCCGCCACCTACCACTACAATCGTAGTCAACCGCTTGCGCTCTTCTTCGCTCTCGGAGGCCTCTGCTCGCTCAAACGCATACAAAATCCTGCGCCGTATCTGTAACGCATCATCTAGAGATTTAAGTCCCGGAGCGAATGCCTCCCATTCGGGGTGCCCAAAATAGCTTGTGACCCCTCCCAGCGACATCACCAGATAATCATACTCAATCACCTGCCCACTCAGTTGGACGTGGCGGGCACTCAGGTTAATTTTTTCCACCTCATCCATCAGAACTGTCACCTGTGGATAAGCGGACAGAATACTGCGGATGGGCTGGGCGATATCAGTGGCGGAGAGGCCTGCTGTTGCAACTTGGTACAACAGTGGTTGGAACAAATGATGGTTCTGTCGATCAATCAACACCACATCAGCGTTGGGGTGATGGAACTCCTGACAAAACGTAAGCCCGGCGAAGCCGGCTCCGAGAACTACGATCTTTTTTCGCACCATTTCCATGTCACACCCTCCTAAACGAACAAACCTTTGGCAAGCGCCTTAAAAAGCCAGGCTGTCAGTCGTCCTGAAAAATTGGTCAAGCGCGCCATACTTTATCCGATGGAGTAAAGAACGCCGAAGGACATATCCAGATTCGGCGCGACACCCATATCCATGGCCTCAACACAAAAACCAATCTTGAAAGGGCATGGGTTATGCTACTATAGCGGAATACGCATGTTTACCAACAGGTTCGACAATTTGAGTCTCCGTACATCTCATTCTTCCGGCCCCAAGGCAACTTTTCCCGAAGTAGCAAAGTTCTGGGTCAACCCTGATGGCCTTCAAATCCTAGTAATTACAATCCTGCTTTTGCTCAGTTTGACCAGCACACAAGCGGGTTCCATCCTACGAGAGGTTTATCAAGGCATTGGCGGCGGTACAATAGCCGATTTGACCAACGCATCAATCTATCCGGATCATCCGACACAAACCAATTTCGTTACTGATTTTTTTGAGTCTCCTTCAAATTTTGATGAAAATTACGGCCAGCGCATGCACGGATACATCACTCCTCCGGTGACCGGACCCTACACTTTCTGGCTGGCTACAGATGATGGGGGTGCTCTGTTCCTCAGCACGGATGAGGACCCTGCTCATGTGACCCAGATTGCTTCTATCGCCGAATGGGCTGGGATCAGAGAATGGGGCAAATTTCCGACGCAACAGTCTCAACCGATTTCGCTCGTAGCCGGAAGATCATACTACATCTCAGCTTTACAGAAGGAAGGAGGCGGCGGCGACAACTTGGCCGTTCGATGGCTCCGCCCTGACAATGTTGACGAGGCGCCCATCCCGGCCGATTACCTTTTGCCCTTCGGCACTCTTTTCACTGCCCCCCAAATATCCGAGCAACCGACCAACACCACAGTGGTCGAGGGTCAGATGGTTAGCTTCTCTGTAAAAACCAAAGGAATCAGTCTTGCTACCTATCAATGGAAACGGAACGGCACCAACATTCCGGGCGGTAATACCCCTGATTACTCCTTCGGACCGGTGGCTCTAAGCGATGACGGCACAGGGTTTAGCGCCTCACTAACCAACAAACTGGGTTCCACCAATACCACTGTGGCGACCCTTCATGTGACCCCGGATGTCACTCCTCCGTCCATTCTCAGCGTTATCAACCTGAGTGCAACCACTGTCCTAATTACCTTTAGCGAGAATCTCGATGCCATAACAGCCAATCAAGCGACGAATTATCAGGTTTCCGAAGGATTAATCGTTTCCGCAGCCGTTTTGGGATCCGACGCAAGGAGTGTTACTCTAACCGTCACTCCACTTACCTTTGGCCTTCAATACACTATAAAGGTAAGCAATGTGATGGATCGCGCCAAAACAGGAAACTCCATCCTGCCGGAGAGTTCAATTTCCTGGCTGGCTCTGGAATTCGTTTCCGGCGAAATCGGAACCCAAGGTGGATCAATCAGCCGAAACAGTCCATCGGCCTATGACCTTACCGCAGCAGGTGCGGATGTGGGTGATGTCAGCGACCAACTACTCCTGGCTTGGCAGAAATTGACCGGAAATTTTGACCTGCAAGTCCGCGTGGCAAGCGTACAAATGACCGACCCCCTGCTTCATGCAGGTTTGATGGCTCGCGAGAGTCTTGCCACGAATTCTGCGTTCGCCGCCATTTTCGCAAGCTCGCCCCAGGCGGGCAGTTTCTTTGAATCCCGCGCCAGCAAAGCAGCAAAAGCGTCAACAGTCACGATTACAGGCGGATACCCAGTCAATTACCCGCAGACATGGCTGCGACTTAAGCGCGTCAGTAATGTTTTTACGGGTTTTGCCAGCTTGGATGGAGTCAATTGGACTCAATTGGGCAGTGCCACGCTCAGTCTACCCGTCCAGATCTATGTTGGCCTCGCTCTTTCTTCCGGCAACTCTTTAACCCAATCCACCGCGCAGTTCCGCGATTATGGTCCGACGGCCTCAACCGCGACCACTTCGTTCAAATGGGACCGCGAGCCAATGGCCCCGAGCAGCCGCCGCACCGGATTGGTCTTCTCGGAAATCATGTACCATCCGAAACTATTGCCCGGTACGACTAACAATCTCGAATATGTTGAAATCTATAACGCCGACTCGATTTTTCAGGAACTCGGAGGGTGGAAACTCAGAGGTGGCATCAACTTCACTTTTCCTGCCAGTTTCAGGCTTGCCGTTGGTGAGGCAATTGTTATCGCGGCTGACCCAGCTTCTCTAAAATTCTCCTACAACATTCAGAATGTGCTCGGACCTTATCAAGGATCACTGAACAACTCGGGGGATTCCTTGATTCTCACGGATGAGAGCGGCGGTGAATTTCTTCATGTTTCGTACAATAATACGGATCCATGGCCGGTCGCAGCGGATGGTACTGGTCATTCCTTGGCCCTATTGCGTCCGAGTTACGGCGAAAATGATGCCCGTGCGTGGGGTCTTAGTGAATCCATCGGAGGATCACCTGGCACTCTTGAAGTGTTGAAAGCCAATCCCCAGCGCAACATAGTGATCAACGAATTCCTCGCGCACACCGACCTTCCAGAGGTCGACTTCATCGAGTTGTATAACCACAGCAACGCCTCAGTAGACATGAGTGGAAGCTACGTCACCGACGATGCCACCACCAACAAGTACCGGATACCGGACGGAACAAGCATCCCAGCGCGGGGATTCCTGTCGTTGAACGAAAACACTTTAGGCTTCCGCCTGAGCGCTCAAGGTGAATCGATATTCCTGATTTCGTCCAACGCACTGCGGGTCATTGATGCGGTTCGATTCGAAGCCCAGGAGAACGGTGTTTCATCGGGTCGCTCGCCGGACGGAGCAACCACTATTCGTCGGCTCTCCCAGCCAACGCTCGGCAGTCCCAACGCGCCACGAAGGGTTGAAGACATCGTCATCAACGAAATCATGTTCGACCCGATTAGCGGCGATAGTGACGACGAATACATTGAGCTACTTAACCGATCGACCAACACAGTGAACTTGGCGGGATGGAAATTTGTGGCGGGTGTCGGTTTTAAATTTCCTGTAGATACCGTCATCCAACCGGGAGCTTATATCGTGGTCGCAAAAAATAACGCCCGATTGCTGAGCAATTACCCCGCACTCAATTCCTCCAACACCTTTGGCAACTACAGCGGCACGCTTAAGAACTCCGGAGATCGGCTGGCACTATCCATGCCCGATGAAATCGCCAGCACTAATGCGCTGGGCGATCTGGTCACCAACAAAATCGATATTGTGGTGTCTGAGGTCACGTACGGCAGTGGTGGGCGCTGGAACAAATATGCTGCAGGAGGAGGATCAAGCTTAGAATTAATCGATCCAAAGTCTGATCCACTGCGTCCTTCGAGCTGGGCTGATTCTGATGAGTCTTCCAAAGGCCAGTGGACGCAGTTTTCAGTTACCGGGGTGTTGGACAATGGGATGGTGTCTTTGATTGAGCTACCCGATAAGAGCACTACAAATCGATTCGTTCCTAACCGCTTGCACATCGGCATGCAAGGCGAAGGAGAGGCATTGGTGGACGAAGTGGAAGTCTTCAAATCAGGAGGTCTCAATTTGATCTCGAACGGCGGCTTTGAAAATGATTCTGCTGGATGGGCTTTTAATGGCAACCAGAGCCTTTCAACCGTGGAAGCATCAACCGCATTTGCCGGAGTCCGCTGCCTTCACGTACGAGGTTCGGGTGACACCGACCCTGGGATCAACAGTATACGAGTGGAGGTTGGAGCCGGATTGGCCGCAGGAAATACTTGTACTATCCGTGCCCGTGCGCGTTGGGTGGCTGGCTGGCCTGAGGTCTTGTTCAAATTGCGTGGAGCTTGGCTTGAATTGCCCGCTCGTCTGCCCGTGCCAAAAAACCTCGGAACACCCGGCCAGGCCAACAGCAGAAGCATCCCAAACGCGGGCCCAAACATTTACGAGGTTTCCCACTCCCCTGTCCTCCCTGCCGCCAATCAGCCGGTGGTTGTGACTTGCCGTGCCTACGACCCTGATGGCCTGGCCAATCTTAACTTGCGTTTCCGTCCCGATCCGAGCGCGACCCTCACTTCCATCGCCATGAGGGATGATGGCACAGCGGGAGACTTGGTGGCGGGCGATGGTATCTATTCAGCTACGATCACAGGCCAAAGCAGCGGCACTCTTATCGCTTTTCGAATTCAGGCCACGGATGCGCAGACCACTGCGGCTTCATCCGTATTTCCAGCCAAGGCTCCGGCCCAGGAATGCTTGATCCGATGGGATGACCCCAACCCGATGGGCACGTTCACCCACTATCACATGTGGAACACATCAGCCATTGAGAATCAGCGCAACGCCCCGCTAAACAACACCTATCGGGAAATGACGCTGGTCTACGGGAATTGGCGTGTGATCTACAACGCCGGTTTCCGCGACAAAGGCAGCCCCTACCATGGCGGCGGCGGCAGCTTCTCCGTCATCAACCCCGACGACGAACCGCTTCTAGGCGTGACAGAACGTGTCTTCCGTTCCACCGGAAATGGCGGAGCAGAAGCCACGGGCCTGCGCAACCAGCTCACTACTTGGATCGGCCGGCAAATGGGAATCCCCTATCTCCACTCGCACTATATTCTGGTGTTGAGAAACGGCGGTTTTCAGTACCCTATTTCTCAGGACGAAGAATACCCCAGCAGTGGGTTTGCGAAGAGCACTTTTCCTTCCTCCAATGAAGGCGATCTTTATAAAATCGGCATTTGGTTTGAATTCGATGACGACAATTCCCAGTTTAACGGAGTCTCATCCACACTGGAATCATTTACCACCACTGGAAACGATTACAAACTCGCACGCTACCGCTTCAATTGGCAAACTCGTGGCTACGCCGGCACCGCCAACAATTACACCAATATTTTCAATCTGGTCGGCGCTGCAAATGATGCCACCACCAATTACGAATCCAAGCTGTTGAATCTCGCCGATATCAACGAATGGATGCGCGTTTTTGCCTATCATCGCGTGCTGGGCAATTGGGACTCCTATAGCTACGGCGTGGGACAAAACATGTACGCGTACAAGCTGCCTGAGAGCACTTGGAAACTAATGCCTTGGGATATTGACTTCACCCTGGGCGATGGCGGTGGCCCGACGGAGGGACTTTGGTCAGGCCAGGATCCCAAGGTAAACACCATGTTCGACACACCCGTGTTCCGCCGTATGCTATGGCGAGCCTTTCAGGATGCCGTGGCTGGTCCCATGCGCCCCGAAAATTATACACCTATAATTGAGGCACGGCGCACGCTTTTAGCCAAAAACGGAATCGGATTAACCGATCCCTCTGCCGTATATGCGTATCTCAAACAACGGAAGACATTCATAGAATCACAACTCCAGCAAAATGACGCCGCTCAATTTGCCATTACCAGCAACAGCGGCGGAAATTTCACTTCCACATCGCCGACAGCCCTCATCACCGGAATCGCTCCCTTCGCGGTCGGAAATATAGAAATTAACGGCGTCCCTTATCCCACCCGCTGGACGGACCAAAACAGTTTTGCCGTTAGCGTCCCATTAACTTCAGCACTGAATACTCTTATCATCTCGGGTGTAGACACATACGGAACGCTTGTGGCAGGAGCATCCAAAACAATCAAAGTCACCTACAACGGACAGGTGCAGCTGCCTCAGAATTTTGTGGTGATAAACGAGATCCATTACAATCCTTTGCAGGCCAACGCCAGCTTTGTGGAATTGCTCAATGCATCGTCCACCACTACGTTTGATCTTTCCAACTTCCGCCTTGATGGCTTGGGATACACTTTCCCCGAAGGTTCCATAATTTCAGCGGGCGCATTCATCGTCCTAGCCAAAGACCTCGCCGCCTTTTCGCTGGCTTATGGAGCAGGCATTTCTGTCTTCGGTGAATTTCCGGGCTCACTCGACAATAGCGGAGAATACTTGCGTCTGGTGAAGCCCAATACCGGCACTGATGGTTTGACTGACCTGACCATTGATGACGTGCGCTATAACGATCATTTGCCATGGCCCACCAATGCCGATGGTTTCGGACCATCGATCCAGTTAATTGACCCGCTGCGCGACAATTATCGTGTGGGGAATTGGAGCGCTACATCCACGAATGCAGCCAATCGAGTCACTCCCGGTGCCGCCAATGCAACCAAGGCGAGCCTTCCAATTTTCCCGCTCCTTTGGGTCAATGAGGTCCTGCCTTCCAATCTAGGATCGAAGCTGGACAATGCCGGAGAATCAGATCCTTTTATTGAACTGTACAACTCAGGTACCATCAGCCTGAGCCTCGGCAGTTACTACCTCACGGATGACTTCACGAACTTGACAAAATGGCAAATCCCCGCAGGAACAACCATAGCTCCCAACCAATTCCTGCTTATATTCGCTGACGGTCAGCCAACTCAATCCACCCCCTCCGAGCCCCACGCAAGTTTTCGGCTAAACCCCACCAACGGGGAGGTGGCGCTCGTTCGCGGCCAGGGAACTCCAAGCGCTCCGGCGGTCATGGATTATTTGGATTACAAGAATTTGCCAGCAGGCCGCAGTACCGGCAGCTTTCCCGACGGAGAACCACGAGGACGCCGCTCTTTCTTCACAGCGACACCAGGTCAGACCAATAATCCGGTTTTCCCTGCCATTGCAGTAACAATCAATGAGTACATGGCCGGCAACACCTCTACTATCACCAACCCCGTGGGCGGCACATTCAGTGACTGGTTTGAACTGTTCAACGCGGGTGCAACACCTGTGGATCTGACCAGTTATTCCCTGACAGATCTGTTAACTACACCCAAACAGTTTGTCATTCCTACCGGCTACGTCCTTCAGCCGGGTGGCTTCCTGCTTGTCTGGGCTGATAAGAACAGCAAATCCAACAACGGCACCAATGCCGATCTCCACGTCAATTTTAAGCTCACCAAATCGGGTGGACAAATTGGTCTTTTCAGTCCGGATGGCGTTATCGTTGATTCCGTATCATTTGGTGCTCAATTGACGGATATCAGCGAGGGCAGATTCCCCGACGGATCTGAAATCTCAACCAATTCCTTTGCCACCCCAACACCTCGGACAAGTAACTTTCTCAGTGGTGCCAACCTTCCTCCCTCCCTGGTCGCAATTCCCAGCCAGTCAGTCAGTGAACAACAACTACTCCAATTTACCGCCCAGGCGTCGGACCCTGATGTTGGACAAACGCTCACTTACAGCCTTGGGGCCGATGCCCCCTCGGGCGCGAGCATTGATCCCGTGACCGGACTTTTCCTCTGGACTCCCACCGAGCAGCAAGGTCCAGCCAATTATTCCTTCAGCCTGCGAGTCACCGACAGCGGCACTCCGTCCCGTACCGTCGTCCAACGCGTCGCGGTAACGGTGGCCGAAATTAATCGCCAGCCCGTATTGTCTCCGGTTACCGAAAAGATTGTGAACGAACAAAGTCTGCTCAGCTTCAGCTTGGAGGCCGGTGATCCTGATTTACCAGCTCAACATCTCACCTACACCTTGGAAGGTGCGGTTCCGTCCGGAATAATCATCGACAGCGATTCCGGCCTCATCACGTGGACCCCGGATGAAACTCAAGGCCCGGCAGCATACCGATTCACCGCCCGCGTCACCGACAATGGCTCACCGGCCATGAGTGATTCGGTTGAAATCAACATAACTGTGAACGAGGTGAACAACCCGCCGGCGATGCCCCAAATCCAGCCCCAAACCGTCAACGAGGGAGAAACTTTGACTATTGCCGCTCAGGCAGCCGACCCTGACCAGCCTCCTGCGGACATACGCTATTCCATGGAAGGAAATCTTCCAGCAGGAATAACAATCAATTCCACCAATGGCCTCATTACATGGACTCCCACCGAGGCGCAGGGCCCGGGCAACTACGTCGTCAACGTGCGGGCAACCGAAGTAAATGATGATCATCTAAGTACTGCCCGCACATTCGGAATCTCCGTGCTCGAAGTCAATCAACCGCCAATACTCTCGCCGCTGTCAGACTTCACGGTGATTGAAGGTACTCTCGTGACCTTCCAAGCCGCTGCCTCAGACCCCGATCTTCCCGCTCAAACATTAGCTTACACATTGCTCCCAGGCGCGCCTGCAGGGGCAACCATGGATAAAAACAGCGCCATTTTTGCATGGACAACGCCCGAGGATAGTGGTCCCACCACTAATGTGATCACGGTGAGCGTAAAAGATAACGGACCAGGAAACCTCTCGGACAATAAATCATGCTCCATCATAACCATTCCCAAATTCCGCGCGGTGATTAATGAGGTCATGTACCATCCCCTTGCCACAAATGCCGAATTTGTGGAAATCCATAACCCTTCGGCAGTAACCACTCAGGAAATGAGCGGGCTGCGACTCCTCGGAAGTCACCTGAGTTACACCTTCCCTCCTGGCACAAAACTGCTACCCGGCGAGTTTGCTGTAATCGCGGGCAACACCAATGGATTTTCATCAGCCTACGGCCCGACTGTCCAAGCGGCAGGCCAATGGACGGGAACAATTGACCGCTTTGATACGCGCCTTGAGATTCGGGGAACCAATGCGCTTGGCGAATGGATCACGTTGAGTGAAGTAGACTTCCGCGCCTCTACTCCATGGCCCACCGAGGCTGACGGGACGGGCTCCTCCCTCCAATTGATTGATTCGCACCAGGACATTTCACGAGTCGGCAATTGGACTTCCGTGGCGGGCTCTGGAGCCAACGCCGCCGGACAATGGCAAAGAGTCGTAGCACATGGCACCTCGTCGTCCTCGTTGCTCTACATCTATCTGGAAACCATCGGCGACGTTTACATCGATGATGTCAGTATGGTGTCAGGAGATGATCCCGATGTCGGTGTCAATTTTGTGGCGAATGGTGATTTTGAATCCGCCTTCCCGGGCTCGTATGTACTCGCCAACAATGTCCTCAATTCTACTCGCAGCACTACTGTTCATCATCGCGGCAATTCAAGCCTCCACCTAGTAACGACCTCTGGCGGAACCACAGTATCCTCGGCCATTTCCCAAACTCTTTCGCCGACGCTGTCCGCTGGAGCCAATTATACCCTCAGCTTTTGGTACCTTCCCAATACTGCTGGCGGAATTCTGACCCTGCGTCTATCCGGGTCCGGAATCAAAGGGACTGTCGATATCAAACCTGACCCAGCCAGCATTGCTCGATACACTCCGGGCGCCTCCAACAATATCAGTGCGGTTCTCCCGCCGTTTCCGGAAGTCTGGATCAACGAAATCCTGCCTTCCAACACTACAGGCATCACTGATGCCCAAGGACAGCATGAGCCTTGGATCGAACTGGTAAACTCCGCTAAACAGCCCGTGGACCTAAGCGGCTGGAGTCTCAGCGACAGTTTCGGCTCTCCTGCCAAATGGGCGTTTCCTGATGGAACACTCCTACAACCGGGAGCCTTTACGATAATCTTTGCCGACGGCAATCCGACTGATTCGACCGCTCAGGAACTCCACACCAGTTTCCGCATGAGTGCCGGATCGGGAAGCATCATACTGAGTAGGCCGCAACTGGGCAGCCCGGCAGTGGTTGACTTCATTGAATATAATGGGGTTGCTGCCGATTTTGCTGTGGTCTCGCTGCCGGATGCGCAGCTCTATCAACGTCAAATAACCAGTATACCAACACCTGGCTCAACAAACCGCACCCCGCCCGCAGAAGCTCCCAACCCATCCGCATCCCTTCAAGCCGGCGAAACCATTACCATTTCGTGGCCCTCCCAAGTCGGAGTCACTTATCGCATCGAGTTCCTGGATTCAATCGCAGGCCAATGGCAGTCTCTTTCTGAAATCAAAGCCACCGGCCCCGCCAGCTCCGTGCCGGATTCAACCACTTCGCGACCAGAACGCTACTACCGCGTCGTCGTACCTTAATCGCTTGGACTATCCCTCCATTGATTAATCCTTCAATTGCAGCCGATCCTTGGTAACGGCTAAACTGTGCCATGCGTTTGCAAACAATCTGGGTATCCATGCTCATTGCTTTGGCCGGATACGGCTGTGCCCATCAAAAATCTGCCGAGCTCCAACGCTTCGATTTTTCCGAGCCGCAAATGGGCATTCCATTTCGCCTGGTGTTCTACGCATCAGATTCAATAACAGCAAACCTCGCGGCAAAAAACGCCTATGCGCGAGTCTCAAAACTCAACCAAACTTTCAGCGACTACGAAACCGATAGCGAACTGAACCAATTTTCCCGCACTTCCGGCACAGCGCAGGAAGTTGCCCTTAGCAAAGAACTATTTGATGTGCTGTCGATGGCCCAAGATCGCGCCCGTCAAAGCGATGGTGCCTTTGACGTGACGGTTGGCCCGATTGTAACGCTCTGGAGAAAAGCAAGACGCGAACAAAAATTGCCCGACCCCATGCGTTTGACCAACGCTCTCAGCAAAGTTGGCTGGACCAATCTGGTCTTGAATTCACGCCACAAAACCGGGCATCTGAATCTACCCAACATGCATTTGGATCTGGGCGGAATCGCTAAAGGTTACGCACTTGACGCCGCTCTCGATGTTTTAAAATCGCATGGATGCCCCAGGGCTCTTGTTACCGGGAGCGGTGATATGGCTGTTGGCGATCCGCCGCCCGGTAAATCGGGATGGACCATCCAACTGGACCGCTCGACTGACCAGACTAACTCCCCAACACGGTCCGTTGAACTTCGAAACTGCGGTTTTGCCACTTCGGGTGATTCTTCTCAGCACCTCATCTCCGAAGGGGTGCGCTACTCGCATATCGTCAATCCCAAAACTGGCCTTGGACTTACCGACCACAGCCTTGTGTTTGTAGTGGCCAGGGATGCCGTAACCGCAGACAGCCTTTCCACCACGCTCAGCGTGCTGGGAGGGGGCAAATCATCCAAAATCGCCCCGCGTCTTCCCTTGCAGGCATATTCCATCACGCAATCGACACCTCAGGGATTGGTGACGGTGGAGTCTCCCAGTTTTGCCCGATACCTAACTCACTCCAAACCCTAGCCCCTCCGCACTCGACAACGGCGCGCAGGTGCGTAAATTTGTTGAATTAAATGGACAGCCTTTTGAAATTACTGCGTGAGAACGCAGCCCTGAAACCGGCCCAACTTGCCGCCATGCTCAATCTTTCCGAAGCGGAAGTATCCGCTCAGATTGCGAGCCATCAGGCCAGCGGCGTTATCATGGGCTATCGCACCATCATCAACGAAGAAAAACTCGGTCTGGACCGGGTGCGAGCGGTCATCGAGGTCAAAATCACCCCCGAGCGCGAAGGAGGATTCAACCGTCTGGCCGAGCGAATCGCCAAATACAGCGAAGTGAGCTCCTGCTACCTCATGTCGGGCGGATACGACCTATTGGTGTTTGTCGAAGGAAACAACCTTCGTGACGTCGCCAGCTTCGTCTCCGAGAAACTCGCCACGCTTCAGGGAGTGATTTCAACAGCCACTCACTTCATGCTCAAACCCTACAAGGAACAAGGCGTGCTCATGTCCCGTGAGCAACCTGAGGAGCGCTTATCGGTCAGTCCCTGATCACCAGTGTTTTTGGATCTTGAGCCCTGGCCTGCACCGATCCTGACTCAAGCCGAAAAAGGCCGGTTTGCAAGCCTGACGCATTCGTCTGGTTTACTAAGTGCAGCGCACTGTTGGGTCCAACTCTCAAAAAAAGAGCGCTATTCCGATTGTAGAGATCCAAGGTGGAATCGGCATCAGTGCGCACCATTTTGCCACCTGGAATCACTTCGTTAACACGAATCAGCCTCCAAGTTCCGTTAGACTCCTTGATTTCTGCAAGGCCGCGAACCGCCCGCACGCGAAAACCTTGCGGAGTGCGACGAACCACAGAGGCCGTTAAGGCGGTCTTTTCATCAGTTGCGGAAGCAAAAACCCACTCGGATGAGTCACTAAGTTTTAGAAAAGAAGCCTGATCCTCAACGAAAATAATGGCGCTTGAGCCAGCCTGTGACCTTACGCGGGCCCCCGGTCCAAGCACTTGGCCACCCATCAGCGGTTGCCAGTCAATTCCATCATAACTGTATGCGGTCAAACCTTTTGCATTCACCACTTTGGCAAAACTGTTTAATGGAATCTCGGGCTTCATTGCGTATGATACTCCAGCTTTGCTTTGCAATTGCGGTAGACAGATAGCGAGTGCCAGGCAACCCAGCCGCAACGTCCGATCATGTTTTGAAAACGTTTTCATATTATTTATTTTGCTTTGGATTGACGGTTCTCATTTAAAAATCAGCATCGGCTGTGCCATTGTGGGACATTACAGCCCCAAAATGGGGTTTGCAGTGAAACTAGGTCAAAAGCGTTAGTAAATTCGAGGAGTCATCTATTTCCTCTATTCGCCACACGCCTTTGCCGGATTGCACAGAAGATTTGGAGGCGTTGGCCGCTTTGGATTATGTCATTCGTGTTACAGATTCAGGGCGGATAGGTTAAATTTCGAGGAATTGGGTTTTTCAAACTCACTAAAGCTTTCCTTTGGGCTGATATTCGTCTAGGATATCCACATGAACACGCAGGGGAATTCTCCGGCGACGCTTGAGGCCAAACTGGCCAACGGCGAAGCCTCGCTGGTTCTCACATGGGTGAATCGCTCTTGGGGAATAGAACTTCGTCCGGGTTTGAACAGGCTTGGTCGCAATCCCACCAACGACTTCCGTATTCCTGAAGGCTCCATTTCAAGTTTTCATTGCGAGATTCAAGTCCAGGCCGACCAAATCCTTGTGCGCGACTTGGGATCGACCAACGGTTCCTTTATCAACGGAGTGGCCGTTCAAGAGGCTGAATTGGGCATGGGAGATATCCTTCGTCTGGGCAACAATGACTTCAAGTTGGAGTCAGCAGCCATTTTAGCACCCTCCATCCCGCTAAACATGGTAACACCGGACGTTCGGACGCGCCCGATCCCACCTACTCCTCCTGAGATCAAGCGCGAAGAAAAGCCGCAAGGCTTTTTGGGGCGTTTAACCCAGACCTTGAGGATGAATTTCAGGAATTGATCCGAAAATCGATTCCCTCTCCATCTTCAAGAAAATATCCTTCTGCTCTTCTCGAAGTTCTTGTGAAGTTTTGGCGGAAGACTCCTCCAACTCGCTGCCTTATACTCAACCTCTTCTCTCACACATCAAAGCCACAAGGTTGCGGTCGGGGTCCCGAAAAAAAGCCATCCACAGTTCATGGTCAGGCATCTTGGCCAACATGTGCGGCTCGACTTCAAAAATGACACCGCGAGCGGCAAGTGCATCTCGGGTGCCCTTGATATCCGCCACCTTGAAGTAAAGCGCGCACCCAAACCTTTCAGAGTCTGGCTTTTCATTACGGCTTAACATCAGACGCACAGCACCAATCGCGAAAAATGCCATGCTTGGAGGCGCGCTGAAAAGGTGTTTCATACCGAGAACGTCCCGATAAAATCCAACTGCTTTTTCAAGGTCACTCACCGAGAGACCGATCTGACCGAGCTGATCCAATGCGAAGCTTTGAGAAGGAGTGTTCATGCAAGGATATTAAATGAGGTCGCCGCAAAAACCGCTTCAAAATTGCTTTTGATCCATTTCTCCATGCGCGTTATAAAGAGCGCTTCTTCTTTCGCCCGCTTACGCGACAGCCTCAATCAAACTTGGCACCACTGTAGATCCACTGCATCAAAGTCAGTACTTCATCGCCGGTTAAAGCGGTTTTGCCTTCTGGCGGCATGGCATCCTCTTGGTCGCGAGGAAGTGTTACCAGTCGGATTAACTCGCTGGCTTGGGGTTCCCCTGGCTTGACGGCCGTCTTGCCGCTTGAACCTCCTGCCAGCAGTTTCTCGGGCGTATCCAGTCGAAACTTACCCTTCTGTTTTTCGGGGCCATGGCATTGCACACATTTCGCCTCGAAGATAGGAGCGATTTTGGATGCAAAAAAAACATTCGTTCCACCTTGACCAATGGCCGATGGCGCCTTGGATTTTTCGCCCATGAATTGCTTAACAAAATGCGGGGCATTCTCCGTCAGGTAATTTGAGCCGTGCGTCAGACTTCCCCCAAAATGAGCAGTAACCACCAAGACACCAAACGTACCAAAAAGGCAGGCCCGATAAGCATTGCGCCAAAATGCCACCGAAGCCTTCGAGAAAGCCTTCCAGTAAACAACGGCCATTAAAACAGTTAGGAACGCCACCACCAAACCAGCCCACCGGTGCCGCTCCAGCAAGTCGGGGTCGTAGGTTGCATTCGTGGCCCGCAACCAGCCCAGGCTGGCGGCTGCAACCGCACTCCCAGCAGTGAGCATCGTGATCCAACCCACCACCTTTCTCAAATCAACCTGCGGGCGGAATATCAAATAAATTTCCAACAGCAAAACCAAAGTCACAAATCCGATGGGGTAATGCAAAATAACCGTGTGAAAAGGCCCGAGAAATGCGGCCCACGTAAAGTCGCTCTTTGCATCAGCCGCTCCTGTTGAGGCCCCTGCCGAGAAAACCACCAACAAAAGCCACAAAATCAGGCCTGCGCCCAAACGAAACCGAACACAACTCTTCGGACGCATGGTCATGCGCCCGACGAAATGATTATCCCCAACCAGCATTTTGTTTTCCATTCCCATCCCATCCAAAACCATTTGAACCTAGGAATACACGCTTTATTCAGAGAATCTCTTCACGGAGCCCAAAACCGTTCGCACCAGAGCTTTGATTTTTCGTGGCGGTTGCATTAAAAATCCGATAATTCTCAGTCCATAAATATGGATAACAACGCACCCAGCCTGACGAAGTGGCCCTTTGTTGTGCAAAATGTCATGCTGGTCGGGCTCACTCTTTGGATACTCAACAAGTTTCTGCCGCCCCAAAACAACTGGGAGAGGGCTCTTGTCGGCCTCTGTCTTCTTGTGGGTGCCTGGGCCGCCTGGCTTCATTGCAAAGCATGGCTTCAGGAGTATGAAACTAAAGCCCAACTTCAAGAAAACGCCCAGTTGAAAAGCGCCGTCGAGCAAATAGCCCAGCTCACAGAAGTTGGAAAGCTCGTGGCTGACGCCACCAGCCGCTGGCAGGCTGCACAAGAAGCTTCAGCAGCCACCGTCCAATCTGGCCGTGAGGTTTCCCAACAAATGGGGCGCGAGGTGGTGGAGTTTCAGCAATTCCTTCAGCAATCTCAACACACTCAGATTGACCATCTGAATTTGGAAATCGAAAAACTTCGTCGCGGCGAAAGGGAATGGCTTCAGACCATTGCCCTCATTTTGGACCATACCCATGCGCTACATCAAGCCGCCCTCCGCTCCGGACAGCCCCAAGTATGCGCCCAGCTCAATACTTTTCAGGCAGCCTGTCAAGATGCCCTTCGCCGCGTGGGCGTAGGGGTTTATGTCCCCGAGGTTGGGATTGGATTTGATGAGCGCACCCTTGCCATGATGGATGGAAGTCCGCAAGCCGAGCCGGGATTCGTCGTCCAAGGAGTGGCCGCGCCAGGCATCAGCTTTCAGGGACAACTTTTGCGCAAAGCCCTCGTAGTCCTCGGGCCGTCGCAAATCCCAGAACCAGCCCCAGTAGCCGCAACAGCCTCGTCATTCGACACCTTTGAAGCAGCCCAGCCGACATCGGTGATGAACATCGCCACGGTGACCGTTACATCAACCACTGAGACTTCCGAACTCGCCGAGCTTGAGCCTGCGGAAAAACTTGAGGAGTCCGAAAGCTCTCAAAAACTCGACTCAACGGAAACTGCAGCAACCGAGTCCGACGCGCCGCCGTGGGCGACACCCACAAGCGCCACCGAGGAACAAAAACCAGAACCACCAGCTACTGGCCAATCAGTAATCGACGCACCCTCTCCTTCGCGTAAGCGTAAGACGACTCCTCAAACTGATCTTCCGTTTTAATGGGAACAAGCGATTACGACAGGACCCAATATCTTAGCCGTTTCTATGCAGTGGCGGAGGGTGAAAGTATTGGGATGGCAGGCCGGGCTGTCCACAGCACGCCTTTCGGGCGGAACCCGGCATTCCAATTTTTGGGTGCGCCCAAAGTCTCTGTCAGAACGTCTCTTCTTGGTGGTTTCGCGGCTTCCCGCGACATTTTAACTGCATGGTTAAGGCTTAGGGAACGTCGGGTATTTAAAGCATGAGGATCATTCGCAACGTAGTCCAGATGCATACGCTGGCCCGCCGATGGCAAAAAGCAGGACGAAAAGTGGGTTTCGTTCCCACCATGGGCTATCTGCATGAAGGCCACGCCAGCCTAATGTCTCAAGCCCGCAAAAGAGTGGGAACGCACGGAATCGTGGTGGTAAGCATTTTTGTTAACCCAACCCAGTTTGCCCCCACGGATGACCTCACCAAATACCCCAGAGACCTTCCAGGAGACACCCGACTCTGCCGTTCGCGTGGGGTTAATGTGATCTTCGCGCCAACCGACGACTCCATGTACCCCAAGACCGGTGCAGGATTCTCAACTTTTGTTGAGGAGCTTCAGGTCAGCCAAGGCATGGAAGGATCATCCAGACCCACGCATTTTCGCGGAGTCACCACCGTGGTAGCCAAACTCTTTAACATTGTGCTGCCTACCGTGGCCGTTTTTGGAGCCAAGGATTTTCAGCAGGCGGCGGTGATCAAAAAAATGGTGGCCGACCTTAATTTTCCAGTTGAAATCCTGGTATCAGAAACGGTTCGAGAGCCGGACGGTCTGGCGATGAGTTCTCGAAACAGTTACCTCAGCCCTTCGGGTCGGAGACAAGCCTCCGCTCTGCATGAGGCCATCGAAAGCGCCAAAGCCACAGTCGCAGGCGGAAAAGCTTTAAATCCCGAATCTTTGGCCAACAAACTCAAACAAAGAATCGAGACACAACCCGATGCCCAGGTGGATTACATCGCTTTCTTCGATGCAAACACTCTCCGTCCCGCAAAACGCGTCAAAAAGGGGGTTCACATGGCTCTGGCGGTGCGAGTCGAAAAAACACGCCTCATCGACAACGATCAACTTTAGGACATGATTTAGCATGGACCAGGTTTCACGATTTGATTTCATCATCCTCGGCAGCGGCATCGCAGGTCTCTCCTATGCGTTGAAAGTCGCGCAAAAAGGCAGGGTCGCAATCATCACCAAAAAAAACAGCGCCGAATCTAACACCAATTACGCACAAGGCGGCATCGCGGCAGTGGTGGGGAAAGATGATTCTTTCGAGATGCACGTCAAGGACACCCTGGAGGCGGGCGCAGGACTCTGCCGGGAAGATATTGTGCGCCGAATTGTGGAGGAAGGCCCCGCGCGTGTGAACGAACTCATCGAGCTGGGGATGAATTTCAGCACCGAGGAGGACACAACAAGTCATGAAAAGACCTTGGACCTCGGGCGTGAGGGCGGACATTCCAAGCGGAGAATCCTACACGCGAAGGATGTCACCGGCCGTGAGATCGAGCGCGCTTTGCTCAAAGCCATCGCCGCTGAGCCGAACATCCAGATTCTCGAAAATCATTTCGCCGTCGACCTGATCACAAGCCGCAAATTGGGACTGGCCGGCGCCGACCGATGCCTTGGCGTTTACGTATTGGACAAAGCACGGCAGATCGTCCTGACTTTTGCAGCCAATGTAGTGCTGCTGGCCACTGGCGGGTGCGGAAAGGTGTATCTCTACACCACCAATCCTGACATAGCGACAGGAGATGGTGTCGCCATGGCCTATCGCGCCGGAGCCCGTATTTCAAACATGGAGTTCATCCAGTTTCATCCCACCTGCCTTTACCATCCCCAAGCCAAATCCTTCCTGATCAGCGAAGCTGTGCGGGGCGAGGGCGGCGTGCTCAAAACCTATGATGGTGCTGAGTTCATGCAGGCCTACCATCCAATGGCTTCACTGGCGCCACGCGATGTGGTCGCCAGAGCCATCGACAAGGAGATGAAACGCAGCGGCTCCCCTCACGTGTGGCTCGACATCACGGGTAAACCGGCGCGCTTCGTCATGAGCCGCTTTCCCAACATTTACGAGACCTGCCTGAAGTTCGGCATCGATATCACCAAACAACCCATCCCGGTCGTGCCTGCCGCCCATTATCAGTGCGGGGGAGTTGAGACCAACATCGACGGTGAAACCGGCATTGGCGGACTCTACGCAGTGGGCGAGGTAGCCTGCACAGGGCTGCACGGCGCCAACCGCCTCGCCAGCAATTCCCTGCTCGAAGCCCTAGTCTGCGCTCATCGGGCCGCCGATCACGCCATGGACCACCTGCCGGCCACCGAACTGGTCGGCCTGCCTCCATGGGAACCGGGCACAGCCACCAATGCCGATGAAATGGTTGTTATCTCCCATAATTGGGATGAGATCCGCCGCCTGATGTGGGATTACGTCGGCATCGTCCGCACCCAGCGCCGGCTTCAGCGCGCTCAGGCTCGAATCAAAAATCTTAAAGCCGAAATCCGCGAATATTACTGGGATTTTTTTGTCACCAGTGACCTGTTGGAATTACGCAATATCGCCACAGTTGCCGAACTGATTGTGGCATGCGCCTTGCAGCGGGAGGAAAGCCGAGGCTTGCATTATAATCTGGATTTCCCTGACACGAACCCCGCCTGGGCCACTCGATTCACCTCGATTCAACGATCATGGTCAGCAGGCGTGACCAGCAGTTGATCCGATTCGGCATTTGTTTTGCATTCAAAACACTGATAAAAGAACCACTGTGTTATCCAACAACGCCATCTGGAAATCGCTCACGAAGAAAAACCGGCTGTTCCTTATCGCCGGTCCCTGCGTGATTGAGAGTGAGGCACTGTGCTTTAAGGTTGCCCGCACCATGGCTAAAACGTGCGCCAAACTGGGTGTCACCTACATTTTCAAAGCCAGTTTTGATAAGGCCAATCGTTCTTCCGGCAAATCTTTTCGCGGTCCCGGCCTTGACGAAGGCCTGGCCGTGCTCGCCAAAATCCGCTTCGAACTCGGCTTGCCAATTTTGACCGATGTCCATACCGAAGGACAGATCAGTTCCGCAGCCCGCGAGGTGGATGTTCTACAAATTCCCGCTTTTCTTTGTCGCCAAACAGATTTACTGGTCGCGGCTGCGGCCAGCGGTAAAATTGTGAACGTTAAGAAAGGCCAGTTCCTTGCTCCCAACGACATGGCGCAGGTTGTGAAAAAAGTACGTGAATCGGGTGGCGAAAAACTGCTCTTGACCGAGCGCGGAACGACTTTTGGTTACAATAACCTAGTGGTAGACATGCGCGGTTTAAGCATCATGAAACAGCTGGGCTGCCCAGTTGTCATGGACGCCACTCACGCTGTACAGCTTCCAGGCGGTGCCGGAGACCGCTCCAGCGGCCAGCGGGAATTTGCGCCGGTGCTCGCCCAAGCCGCGCTGGCTGCGGGTGCTGACGGTGTTTTTGTTGAAACCCATCCCGACCCCGACAACGCCTTGAGCGATGGACCAAACATGATTCCCCTCTCCGATATGCCCAAACATCTGGCCCGCTGGGTCCGAGTTATGGAGGCAGCACGCTCATGACCACACCTCCAGAAGGACACCATTCACCCACGTTGGAAGAGCGCTTCCGCCACGTCCGAATGTTGCTCTGTGACGTGGATGGCGTGCTCACCGATGCCTCCATCTGGGTCGGAGCCGAAAGCGAATTGAAACGGTTCAACATCCGCGACGGCCTGGGCATTAAGATACTGCAAAAGGAAGGCATCAAGGTGGGCTGGATCTCCAACCGTCCCTCCTATGCCACGACGCTTCGTGCCACCGAATTGAAAATCGACTACCTGTTCCAGGCTGAAGGCAGCAAGGTCGAGGCGATCGAAAACATCCTTAAAAAAGCCGCCATGTCATGGTCGGATATTTGTTATATCGGTGATGACGTGGTGGATCTGGGGGCCCTCCAGCACGCAGGGATCAGTGTCGCCCCGGCGGACGCTACCGCCGAGGCTTGCGAAATGGCCGACTACGTCACAAAACGCAATGGTGGCCACGGCGCTGTGCGTGAAGTTGCGGAACTGATCCTCCGCGCCCAGGGACGCTGGGAAAAAGTGGTCAATAGGTACCAAGGATGAAAACCTTATTTCGTTGCTCCGTAGTCATTGCCGTTCTTTTGGTCAGCGGCGCCATTCTGGTAGCCCAGATCGGCGTGGGCGGTCGAATCAAGGATTTCTCGGCCCCGACCAAGGATCGCACGGGACGACGTTCCGTGCTGAAAGGCGAAGACGCGCGTCCTGCCGCCAACGGCCAGTTCGAGATTCTCAAACCCCGAGTGGAAACCTTCAAGGCCGATGATTCCGCCGATCTGACCATTGAGGCCACCCAATGTTTCTACGATAATAAAACCGGATTGGCCTATTCTGAAAGCGATCTCTCCCTGAAAACGAGCGATGGCCGGTTGAGTCTTTCGGGCACCGGCTTTTCCTGGACTGCGGGCGAGTCAACGCTGGTCATCTCAAATAAAGTGCGCGCGCGGCTGCTGCGCGGAGCGGTGCTAGGTGCGGCGCAGGGGTCCAACACCAACAGCCCCGTTTTCGTCACCGCCCAACGTCTTGATTACGTCGGCGAACGCGTCACCTTCACCGGCGGCGTCATGGTTGAGGATGGCCAGGCCACCCTGAAGACCGACAAGCTGACGCTCCTGCTCGGCACAGGCGAAACCCGACTCCGACAAATCGATGCGAGCGGCAATGTCCAATTGAATCAGGGTGAAATAGAGGCCTCAGGAGAACGCGCGGGTTACAACCTCGCGGATGGAGTCCTGCGTTTGGAAGGGAGTGCCATCTGGCGGCGCGGAGCCCAGAAAGCCCGAAGCGACTGGCTGTCCCTCAATCGAACCAACAACTTCCTCAGTGCCGGAAATCGCGTGTTCATGGAACTTCCAGCGGTGGGCCTCATGGGCCTGACCAATTCAACCGCCACCAATGACAGAGTGCTCCACGTTGAATCCGACACCTTTGAATATCGCGAGCAAGGAGATGACCAAAATAAACAGGGCGAAGCCGTGTTCCAAGGATTGGTTAAAGTAAGCGAACAGGACGCCAGACTCTCCGCTGCTCAGGTAAGACTCCAAATGACCGGTGCCACTAACGGAATTCAGAACATCATCGCCGACGGAGGCGTGAGCATCGAACACACGGGCCAAAAATTAACCGGAAAGTCCGCCACCTATATTCCGGCCACCGACAAATTGGAAATCGACGGCTCACCTGAGTGGTCCATGGCCGGGCGCAATGGAAGCAGCGATCACCTCATCGTCCGCCCACGCACGCGCGACATCAAGGCTGATGGCAATGTCAATGTCCGCCTGCAAATGCAGGGTAATCCTATGGCAGGCTTGCTAGCTCTGCGAACCAACAGCGCTTCTACGGCATCGTCTGGACCCCGGTGGGTTGATGTCAAAGCTCAACAATTCAACTTGGAGGGAACCAACGGCCTCTTCAGCGGTGGTGTCACCATTAAAGATGCCATGGGTGATCTGCTCTCAAAGGAACTCCAAGTGGAGCTGGGTGGAACCAATCGCCTGCAACGCCTCATTGCACGTGGCGACGTCATAGTGGTGGGCAACGCGGTGGCAGCCATCGGACAAAGCCTGCGCTATGACGCGATCAACGGAGAACTTTCGCTTGATGGCAGCCCGGTCATCCTGGACGAAAAACGTCGAGTTACCGCTCAAACATTTACCATCAACCAGACCAACCGGCTGCTGGTAGTGAAAGGGCCGTACAAAATCCAGATGACCAAAGAGGCACTGAAGAACGCTCCATCATTGCCGAAATGAGGACTTGGTACGGCGCTAAATCATATTTCTGAACTTAAACGCCGAACGTCGTTACTGCTGATGCAAACGGTAAAAAATCTGGCCTGCCGATGGAGAGCTTGCAATATCTACAACTAATTTTCCGCTAACAAGTGCCGCTGGCTGAGTCACCCCATTCCATTTGTTAAAATCAGCTGACTCTTCCAAAACAATCAGTCCTGGCAGGCTGGCCGACCACTTGAGCGATACTTGACCATTTCTTTTATTGGTGGCCATCAGTGTTATTGGAGCAAGACTCTCAGAAGCGCCGAGATCAAAACCAGAACCCACTAGTCGCGGTCCACCCTTTTCATCGGTCAATAAATCACTTTCGGTTCCTCCTGCAAAATCCTGGTCCTCCAGCGTCTTTACCATCTTTCCGACGAGGCCAGCCAGTTCCAGATCCTGGACTGCCTTTCCTTCCAACACTTCCTCGGTCTCAGCCTCTCCGATCCGGTGCCGGACCAGCACACCATCTGGGAGTTCCGCGAGGCACTTCAAAAGGCTGAAGCCTTCCAGTCCCTCTTCGAAGTGTGTAACACCCATCTGGCAAGTCAGGGGCTGCTGCCGAAGGAGGGGGTCATTGTTGATGCCGCTTTTGTCGAAATGCCCAGGCAGCGTAACACCATAGCCTGCTCTTAAAAAACGAGCTGTTTTTGGAAGTGCCCATTAGTCTGAGCCGGGGGCTGGATATATTCCTGTACGATGATAGTGTCAAAGAGACTCACGGCTCACTCCTTCTACGAACAACAGCCAGAATAACACCGCCCAACACGAACAAGGCCGCAGACCCAGGTTCCGGCACAGCATCAATACTGAAGCGGGTGATCAATCCCCCAGCGGAAACGCCGATGCCTTCAAATGAAAAGCGGCCGCCATAAAGCGTCGCCGTTTCAGATGGGAGATCGGTTCGATCCATGTACGGCCCGGTCAACGCCCCAAATCCAAAATTGACGTAGTCCAGCATGAGATTCCCAGCTTGGGGATTGTAATAGAACGGGGTCTGGAGAACCAATGAGACATCATATTGCCCTGATCGGGTTGCTGGAATCTGTAGACTCCCAGAGTAAACCAGCAAATATCCTGGTCCCTCATTTTTGGCATATTCCCTCGAAATCTGATTGAATCCACCTGCATATCCTAGGTGGATTTCCACATGTGTCAGCACGGCGGCCAATGAGCTTCCTCCTAACGGACCATCTGTCCGGAAGCTGATTTCTTTGATGTAACCGCCGTTTGGCGCTGATCCGGTGAAATTAGCTGCCCTATAAAACTGTTGGAAGCGAATATCCGTTCCCGGCCCACCTCCAAGCACAGTTGATTGACCCTCTCCCTCTTTGTCTTGGAAGCTGGCTGGCGAAACCACCTTAATGGGATCAGCTGCTTGCAGCCGCGCCACCATAAGCAGGCCGCAGGCCATCAGTATCCACCTGCTGGCCAAAGAGTGAGGCATTGATTTCATGGTGTTGCTTGGTGGTGGCGCTTGAAGGCAATGTGCCGCATTGGGGGATTGTTGGCGAGGGTTTATGTCCCCGTTTTCATTGAGCTCAGGTAGCGATGCGATCAAGCCAATCTCGGCTGCTGCCGTTATACGGCGCAAGTTTGAGGGAGGTAGGGGGTTCAACCGCTTTCAGGGTTGAAAGAATTTATGAGACGCTAACCCAGGGTAGTGCGGTGCGCCCAACCCTGGGCTAGATGATGCAATCCCATTGGGATTGGGGACGGAGCTGAGACGGTTCAGTTTGTTGGAATTATGGATGATGTTCAGGCGGGTGATGGTTGATTG
>JANYDC010000111.1 GCA_025359965.1 Pedosphaera sp. | reverse complement strand
TCCGGCGGTGTGGGTGAGCAAATGACGCAGGGTAACATCTTGTTTTCCGCCTTGGGCAAATTGGGGCAGGAAATCGGCGACGCGTTGATCCACGCTGAGGCCTTGTGCTTCCAGCAATCCAGCCAGGGCGATGGCGGTCAGAGGTTTGCCAGCGGACAACCAGAGCATGAGATCGCCCGGAGTCATGAGCCGAGCGGGCTGGCTTTCGCCGAATGCGGTGTCCAGCACGGTTCGGCCATGCAGAGAAACGTAGAGTTGCCCGCCGAGATGCCAGCCTGCGGAGACTCCATCGGTCACCGCACGTGCGGTTTCCGGAAAATCATTCGATCCACGAAACATGCTCTCAGCATGAGAGCCGGGATTGAGACGAACAATAAAAAAGGCGCTGGAACGAATTCCAGCGCCTTGAGGAAATGAACGAAGCCTACTTGGCTTTCGCGTCAGCAATGGTGACGGTTTTGTAGCCGCCGATGGCTTTGAAGTAGAGTAGCAGCAGCAGATAAATCGCGGCCATGGTCATGGGAATGAATGAATCAGCCTGCAAGGTATGGCGATCACCGGCGATGCTGGCGTCGGCCACGGTTTTTTGTTCCGGGGTGCGCTTTTCGGCAGGCACCGCCTGAGCAGCTGCCAGCTTGGTGCCATCAAGACCATGGACGGGCGTAAGGAACAGGAAGGTGCTGGGTGTTTCAGCTTTATAGGTGGCGTAAAGGGCCGGATTGGCCTTCTGGAGTTCTTCACCAGCGAAGCGATCCTTGGCGTAACCGAGTCCGGCGGAACCAAGCAAGCCAGCGGACATCATGCCGCAACCGCCCATGATGGAGATGGCGATGGCACCCGAACGCGGAAAGCGATCGCTGGCCACAGCCAACATGGTGGGCCAGAAGAAGGTCTTGCCCAGCGCGTAGACGGCGAGAGCCAGCATTGCACCAGCAAAGCTGGTGATACCACTGACGAGATTCAAACCAATGGCAGCGAGAATCGCACAGATCAGAAGGAGGCCAACGGGGGATACCTTCAATGTTTTCTCAATAAAGTGGGCGCAGAAACGAAGGGCAAACATCAGAAGAGAGGTAAACACAAACAGGATCTTGCCCTCGCTGGTGGTAAGAATGTTTCCGGTAATGTTCTGAATCCACCCGTCAGTCCCCAGCTCAACAGCACCGACCAAAACGTGAGTGATCAAAAGGACAAACAGAAGTATTGCACCCAGCGAAAACCTGGTAATCACGGCGACCGCAACGAGGATGATTCCGCCCATGGCGAAGGAAACTTTCTGATCGAGATGCAAAGCATTTTGGAAGAACAGGACCAGCAGGTAGGATGCGACAGCTGCTCCCAGAATACCCACATCCTTGAGCATTTCGCCCAAGCTCAGGCCCTTGGCCGAAGCCTCGGATTTCGGGAAGGTCTGGCCCATGAACATCAACCCGTAGATGGCGGTTGGGATCAGGAACAGCCCAAGCTGCAGTTTCCAGCTTGCTTGCATTTGGTCGCCAAGAATCCAGCCGACCAAGCCGCCCAAGACCAAGCCTGCGGGCCAACTGGCGTGCAGGATATTCAAATAATGGGTGCGGTTTTTTGGGAAAAGAGTGGCAACCAAGGGGTTCGCAACGGCCTCAAGTGTTCCGTTGGCCAAGGCGAAGATAAATGTGCCCCAATACAAATAATTGTAGGCGGTGTCGGGCGACTGGCCCTTGGTGGCGGCAAAAGTTACGAAGGCCGAGATCACGTGGAAAAGGAAGGCAGCGACAACCAATTTGCCGTAACCAATTTTATCAACAATGACACCGCCAATAATGATGCCGAAGCAAAAGCCCGTAAAACCGGCTCCGCCGATGGCTCCCAGCTGCCCGCCGGTGAAACCGAAGTCAGCCGCCCAGTTGGCCAGAATGCCGCCGCGTATCCCGAAGCCGATGCCGGCCGCGAGGATGGCCGCAAAGCCAGCCCATAGGAGGCGCTTGGCGTTCGTTGCTATACCGTTTTCCATAGATTTGTGCTTTGCTGTGTTGGTGTTGTTTGGCCGTGAAATCAATTAGACCCGATGCCCGGCCATGGCAAAAGAGCGTTCCGACCAGCCAAAACACGGGGAGAATTCCGAGTCAGAAAAATTTCTGATTCGAATTTCGCGACAGTGTTATGACCGAGGGACATGGTTGTTTACCAGAGAAACAAGGCGGCTGGACGCGGGAAACCCCGCAACGTTCGCCAGTGATCAGTGTCTCGCAGATGACACCAAACCTCAATGCAACGGTCAATGCAAAATGCCGCGACACTCAGCACACGCAATTAAATTTCCTGTGGAATCCCGTTACAATCTGAAAATCTCGCCGGTGGATTGCCCGACGCCCTAAATTAACGGGAGGTCTATGCGGCCAAGTGTGGGTAGATAGCGCATGCGCCGTTGACACAACTTGTGCAGGCAGCGCTTGGGACGCCAAATTTCTTTACGTGGCAGTTTTCGAGAGCGGTTGAGGAGGCGGGAGTGGGTTGCGGTTCGCTTTTCGGAGTTGCTGGCTCCAACGGCGGGGTAAAGGGGACGATAGAAGGGGTTTCTGGCTGAGATGGCTTGAGGTGTCTACTTCTTTGGGAAGGGGGACGACGGTGAGCGATGTTGTATTGTTGCTTTTCAATTTTAATTAACATGTTCAGAGCGGCGTTGAGTTCGGACATTTTGGGATCAGCTTTACGCAAGATCGCAATAGCTTTTGCGTGAAATTCCTTAAGGATTGCGAGGTGGGCAACGGTGAAATCGGCGATTGGTTCTTCAGGGGTTGTAGCGAGGTTGTGTTTCATAATGGTTACATGTTGATTCATAAGTAGCTCATACGACATTGTAAGTCAACCCAATAACACACGCGAGCTTCATTGGAATTGAGAATGAAGCATTCGGAGTCGGAGAAGGAGGAGATTTGTAGGGAAGCCTCTCAACGCAAACGCATCTGAAACCTCGTTGGAACGCCGGAATAATCTGAAATTCTCACTGCTGGAACAGCCTATCCACCTGCATTTTCAGCAAATGAAAAGCACTGGTTTGCCCTGCCGCACCCCTTTCGAGCGATTATTTTCTTGAGGCGATATGCTGGGTGAACCAGGTCCAGTCGTTTTTCTGGGCTTTAGGAAGCCAACTGATGTCGTTAACCACGGCTTCACGCCCTTTTCGTTTGAAGCCGGAAAGCTCGCTTTTCCATTTTTGGATGGAGGAGTGGCCGTCAGCGAAGGAGAATCCAGCGCCATTGGCATGACGGCCGGAAGGGGCGTCAAGCCACGGAGTGCCTGCGGCGAAGGTTCTGAGATCGTTGAAAGGAAAGAAATGTGAGTCGTTGATACTGTTCTCGTGCTCGTCAAGAAGGACATAGACGTCGCTGGGGCCAGGAAATGTAAGATCGGAGAATTTAACCGCCACCTTGAAAGTGTCCTTGTGCGCCGTGACCCATGATGATGCGGTCTTGCCGATGAAAGCGTTCATGGAGTAGCTGCGGTTGCGGGGCAGGTACTGGGTGCCATTCTTGAGCAAGGCAAGATCCGCGGGGCATCGAAAAACGCTGGGACTTTTGAGATATCTGTAGGTGGGGCTGTTGGTCAGAAACCGCATATCGGCGGAATCGGCCACACCAAACATGCCTCCATCGACCCAAGCTGGAGCCACATCGCTGGCCTCGGGCCCCAAACAATAATCATTGTTGTCCTGAGCCCAAAGCACATGAGCCAGACCCAATTGTTTAGCGCTGTTCATGCAAATAATGCCCAATGCGCGCTGCTTGGCTTTGGCCAAGGCAGGCAAAAGCATGCTGGCGAGAATGGCAATGATGGCAATGACGACGAGTAATTCAATGAGGGTAAACCCGCGTTGGGACTGACGACGTGGATAATCGCCAGAACGGCTAGGAAAGGCCAAGCCATGGGTCGGTAAAGAATAGGCATGCGGCATACCAGTTATTTAAAACAGGAATTAAACGCGGCGCAATCACTTTTTTTGTGCGGGGGCTTCGATTGGGTGTCGGACGAAAGTTATCGAATCGCTTGAATGCCCAATGATCCCGTAAAGCTATTATACTTTTGCGAGGGAACACCGGTCCTATCTATACCCTTTGATAAGGGATTTGTGGGCATGAATGCGTCGTTTGAACTTTGGGATTGAACGCCTTCGTCCCACACCCAGCCCGCCGCAAATCCCCTATTGTGATTGACTCTCAACTAAGGCTGCCTTCTAAATAAGCGTGTTCCCTGAAAAACACATGCGCACTGGCGAGCCAGTGGCTTGCGGCTGGAATGGGTTGCATGAATAAAAGGCGGGGTAAATCTTATGAGGCAAATTCTCCTGTGGGCTGAGGCGAAAACGCCAACGGTCAAACCTCCCCCCATAGGCGCGGTAACCCATGTTGACGAGCCGGGGTTTGCCGGTAATTACGCGTCGATTTATTTTGGTTTGTGGGCTGGGGGAAAGAACTTCGCCGCGTGCGCTTGGAATTCGAGATGGACACCCTACCTTCAAGCGGTTGGTGATCCTTGGATCACGGCGATAGTCACCAGATAATATTTATGCAAAACAATCGAAGACAAAAACTCCGGCTCGGCATATTTTTTGCGATACTCTTCAGTTTAAGTTCTGAAGGTCAACCGCTATTTCAAAATCTGAATTTTGAAAATGCGATTACTCCGCTTACAATTTATGATTTCAAGAAAGTGGACACAGCTCAAGCGGTGCCGGGATGGACAGTGTACTTTTTAGGTGCCGTCCCTCAGTCAAGAATGTTTTTTGACACCATCAGTCTCGGCGAGCCCGCTGTTTCCTTTCATAGCTCTGCTTCTGTTGTGGGACTTCCTATCCAAGGTCACTTTTCAGTGATCCTTCAGGCTGCAACCGCTGGCTTCACAACTACAGCTATAGGGCAGGTTGGACAAATCCCCACTGATGCCATGTCGTTGAGATTTTACGGTGGCATGTCCTTAGATGTGACGTTTGACGGCCATCCGCTCACTTTAATTCAAACCGGCAGTGGTTCAGGCTATGATCAAATAGCAGCGGATATCTCCGCCTATGCCGGTCAATCGGGAGAACTAAGGTTCATTGCTTCAAACCTGCCCGTTTTAAATCTCATTTATCTGGACAACATCCGCTTCTCCCCCCTCGCAATTCCCGAACCGAGTGCCTTCGCCCTCTTTGCCCTCGGCCTTTTCGGCTTAGGTTGGCGCGCCCGTAATACCCATGTTTGGTGACCGCCTGCCTTCGAGAGTTTGTCGGTTATGACACCCTGGCCTTGCGCGAGGATGGAACCTTGGCGGCTTGGGGTGACAATACTTACGGCCAAACTACCATTCCGTCCTCTGCCACCAACGTGGCCGGGATCGCCGCTGGGGATAAACATTCGCTGGCTTGGCGCATGGATGGCACGGCCATAAGCTGGGGTTTCAACGACACAGGCCAGACCACCCTGCCCGGAAGTCTCGGCACCAATGTTATCCAACTGTCAGGAGGCTTATGTCATTCGTTGGCTCTCCTGTGCGATGGTTCTGTGGTAGCTTGGGGCAACAACACCTGCGGACAAATAAACATCCCCGCCAGTGCCATCAACATCGTCAGCCTCGCTGCTGGTCCGAGCCACAATCTCGCTTTGCGCAAGGACGGTATCGTGGTGGCATGGGGTGATCCCGATCAGGACGCCACCGTCGTGCCCGCCGGTTTAAGCAACGTTTTCAGCGTCGCCGCCGGGTATAACTTCAGTTTGGCCCTAAAAAACGACGGCACCGTGGTGGGCTGGGGTGAAAACGCCAACGGCCAAACCGCCATCCCCACCTACCTCGGCGACACCAAAGCCATCGCCGCTGGCAAGTACCACGCCCTTTCACTCCGATACAATTCCGCTCTCACTTACCCTGTGACAGCGGGACAGGACTTGCTGGTGGTTTACAATACCAATTCGCCGTCCAGTGTGATTGTTAAGGACTATTACCTTGCTCATCGGCCAAAGGTTGCCACGGCCAATGTGCTGGGCGTAGATTTCCCGCCACAGGAAGCCGTAACTGAACTGGGTTACACGAACAACATACAACAACCGCTCATTGGCTGGCTCAACGCCAACCCAACCAAGCGTCCGCAGTATTGGCTGTTGTGTCTGGACGTACCGTCAAGGGTCAACGCTTGCACCAACGATCAGGAATGGGTTTGCCCCACAAACATTGTACTGGCCGGTCACAACGTAAGCGTGAAACTCTCCGAATCGCAATCAAGGCCCACATTTGTCACTCACATCAATATGAATGGCACAAACGACTGCAAAGCCTACATCAACAAATTAGAGTTCTTTGGCACCAATTACTCCCCCGGCAAATTGCTTCTCAGCGCCAGCGCGGGAAGTTATGGGAATACCAATTATTATTTCGATGACACACGGTTCTCATACCTATTCGCTTCACCAAGCTTTAATGAAGGTAATCTTGGACGATCGGGGGTGCTCTCAGCCAATGCCGGGGCATCGACCTTTTACACAAATGTCGCTTACGGGGGCACTTTGAGTCACCACATTGTCAGTGGAACAAATGTGGCTGGTTTTTTTTCGTGGGGTGTTCACGGTTACTACGGAGACACAAACAATGCCTATGCAACCAACCAGACCATCAATTTCAGCGGCCACAGTAGTTGGTATTTGATTGAGACGGTCGAGTCGTATAACGGACAGCGCGTCAACCCGCAGCAAGGCAATTTCATGCAGTGGTTTGCCAGTTATGCCTTTGGTGGGACCAACTATTCAAATACTCCGGTTGGCGCGGTAACCCATGTTGACGAGCCTCAGTTTGCTGGCAATTACGCTTCAATTTACTTTGGCTTGTGGGCAGCGGGAAAGAATTTTGCTGCATGCGCTTGGAATTCGAGGTGGTCGCCCTACTGTCAAGCAGTGGGGGATCCTTGGGTGCGGAGATAATAACCAGCCTATCATTATGAACACTATATCAAAGTTCTCATTTTTTCCGATTGCGATTATTGTCTTGCCGCGCCTCGCGTTTTCTTTATCTGCACAGCCGGTTTTCCAGAATCTGAATTTTGAAAACGCGGTCACGCCACTCATCATAGATGAAAGCAAGAAAGTGGCGACGTCTGATGCGGTTCCGGGATGGACTGTTTATAATTCCTTCGGCGTCCCAACATTCAGGATGGCCTTTGACACGGTCAGCATCGGGGAACCGGAGGTTTCTCTGCATAGCTTCGCTTCCATCGCGGTGCTGCCTATTCAAGGGAATTATTCAGTACTGCTTCAGGCTTCGAACTCTCAACTACTAAACACATCCGCCATAGGACAGGTGGGACAAATCCCAAGTGACGCGATGTCCTTGCGTTTTTTTGGGAGAATGTCGTTGGACGTTACCTTTGATGGCCACTCCCTTGATCTGATCCAGACCGGTAGCGGTCCAAACTTTGAGAGAGTTGCTGCGGATATTTCTGCCTTCGCCGGCCAAACAGGAGAGCTGAGGTTCACCTCCCCGCACATGGACGATGGGACCATTATTTTTCTGGACGCCATTCGATTCTCAACTTTACCCATCCCCGAACCAGGCGTTTACGCATTGTTTGCCCTCGGCCTCTTCGGCCTAGGCTGGCGCGCACATAGCAGGAATCAGCCATGATTGACCTGAACCTCTACGATGGCCGTGGATAAGTCGGTGTAGTGCTGTTTGCCATGCAATACGATTTCCGGTTCTTCCAAACCCTTGCCCCCGCCCCGTAGTGACATGGCGGCGCAGTCCCAGGGCCGAGGTGCCTTCAGCGTCAAAATTTCTGATCTGACCGCCCGATTTTGGATTTTGATGGGTGTCGCATAGTTTTGACGGATTCCTTGATTCCGAGGTAAATTTGGCAGCGACACCTGCACTCACAATGAATAAGATCACTGCAATTTTTGCGGCCCTGTCCGCGTTGACCCCTTTTATCGCCTGTTCCGCTGAGGCGGTTGCGCCGGTGCGTTTTGCCATTGTGGGGCTCACGCATGATCATGCGCGGGGATTTATTCCCGCAACGCGGGACCGACGGGATGTGCAACTGGTTGGAATCGTTGAGACCAATCAGGTGTTGGTGGAGCGGTACGCTAAAAGCTATAAACTCAGCCCCAGTCTCTTTTTTCCCAGTCTGGAAGCGCTGATGAAGGCGACGAATGTGCAGGCCGTGGCGACCTTCACCAGCACTTTTGATCATCGGCGTGTGGTGGAGATGTGCGCGCCGCTCGGGCTCACGGTGATGATGGAAAAGCCGCTGGCTGTGAACATGGAACACGCCCGAGCGATGCAAGCAGCAGCCAAGAAGGGCGGGATTGAGGTGCTGGTGAATTACGAGACGACCTGGTACGCCGGTAATCATGAGGCTTATTCCATGGTCCACGATCAGCATACCATTGGAGACCTGCGCAAAATCGTGGTGCATGACGGTCATCGCGGGCCCAAAGAGATTAATTGTTCCCCCGAGTTTCTGGGCTGGCTGACTGATCCGGTGCTGAATGGCGGGGGAGCGGTGATGGATTTCGGCTGTTACGGGGCGGACCTGATGACCTGGCTGATGGATGGACAGCGGCCCACCTCGGTCTTCGCTGTGACGCAGCAGATCAAGCCCGACATGTATCCCAAGGTGGATGATGAAGCGACGATTGTGCTGACCTATCCGCACGCGCAGGGAATCATTCAAGCGTCATGGAATTGGGCGGTTGATCGAAAAGACATGGAGATCTATGGGAAGACCGGTTACGTGATGGTGCCACGCCAGAATCTACTCAAAATGCGATCCACGGGCACTCAGGAAACCGAGAAAACACCCCCTGCCCTGACCGGGGCGCAAGCCGATCCTCTCTCTTATCTTGCCGCAGTGGTGCGGAAAGAGATTAAGCCATCGGGCCTTTCGTCTCTGGAAGTGAACATGGTAGTGACTGAGATTTTGGAGGCTGCACAAAAGTCGGCTAGAACGGGCAAACGGATTCAACTCAAATGAAGCTCTTAACCATTTGCTGAAGAATCGGGGATCTCCAAACCCATCACTGTGAAATCCGTTGCCCGAGCCGCTGTATTGTTGGTCTCAATCCTCCTCCTCCTCCGGATACCAGTCGCAGCGGAGCCAGTAGTGATTGGCGTTTGGCCGGGGAAAGCTCCGGATGAGATCAAGGAGATCGGCCCCGAGCGAACCCGCATGTCGCCCAAACTGGACCGCAAGCAGGTCGAAGTCACGGAGCAGACCCTTCTGATTACCGATGTGGCAAAGCCGACGCTCACGATTTATCGGCCAGCCCGGGAAAAAGATACTGGCACGTCGATGCTGATTTGTCCGGGTGGCGGGTATTGGGATCTCTACTGGCAGTTGGAGGGCGAGGAGGTCGCGGCATGGCTCAATTCGAAGGGGGTCACCGGTATCATCCTGAAGTATCGGGTGCCACGCCGCGCTGATGAAATCGAAGGTGAGCCGGCGCGACGCCCGCTACAAGATGCCCAACGCGCCGTGAGCCTGATCCGCAGCAAAGCGGTGGAATGGGGGATGGATCCGGCGCGGATTGGCATTGTGGGTTTTTCAGCGGGTGGGCATCTGGCCATTGCGACGGCGACGAGCTTTGAGCAGCGGGCCTACAGGCCGATTGATGAGGTGGACAAAATAAGCTGCCGTCCTGATTTCGCGGTTTCGGTTTATCCGGGATACTTGAAAGCGAAGGACAAGAATGAGCTTGCGGCGGGCCTGCGCATCCCGACCGGGACGCCACCCATTTTTCTAGTGCATGGGGGGGATGATCTAATCAGCCCGCCCGAACACAGCGTGGTGATGTATCTCGCGCTGAGGCGAGCCGGAATTCCTACGGAGTTGCATATCTATGCGGGCACCGCTCACGATTTCGGCGTTCGCACCAACGACCGACCCTACTCCACTTGGACGGCATCCTGCATGGACTGGCTGCGCGAAAGTGGATTGCTTAAACCGGTTGCGCATTGAGTCCATCGCGGCACAGTCATCGCTCCTTTTTGAGCTGGCTTCGGCAGGCAGCTATCATCGCTTTCCAGTGGGCGCGAAGAAACTTGGGTTCCAGCAAGGCCTCGCGCGCATATTTGCGATCGGCCTGGGATAAATCGAGCCGCGCGTGGATGAGCATTTCATCGCGGTTATTGGCCAGGGCCAGTACTTGTGAATCAGGTGCCACAATTTTGGAGTCGCCCGCAGACCACAATTGATCGCCTTGCGGCCCAACCGAGTTCGCGAAAACATAGAATATCTGATTTTCAAAGGCGCGGACCGCCATGCCATCGCGGCTGGAACGTTTTGTTTTGGAGACGGCGAGCTGATCCAATCCGGCGTTGGCATGAAAGACGATTTGCGCGCCCATCATCACAGGCAATCTCACCAATTCGGGAAAACGCCGTTCATGGCAGATGATGGCAGTGCAGGGCACCCCGTCTATGAGGAAAAAGGCTACGGAGTTCCCTGGGCTAAAGAATTCAGCGTCACGCTGGGTAAGATGGTTTTTGTGATAGCGAAACGTCTGGCATCCCTGTCGATCAAAGACCACCAGCGAGTTAAAACGCTTTCGCGAGGCAAGGGTTGGCGAGCCTATCAGGACATGACACTGATGCGCTTTGGCGGCCTCTGAAACAGCTTTCAGCCCGCTGGCAATTTCGGCGCGCGGGAATTTATGGAAATCCACATGGTATCCGGTGAGTGCGCATTCAGGAAACAGCACGGCATCGCTTCCTGCCCGGGCGGCCTCGGCAATGAATCGCAGGACGAGGTCCACATTTTCCGCCAGCGTCTTGCGGAACTTCAACTGAGCTGCTGCGATATTGAGGGATTTTGCGGCCATAGTGGGTTTACGATTGATCATAGCAGAGCGGCAGCTCTGCCCTACCAACCTATGCAGAGTATTTTTCGCAAAGCTTCGGAAACAAACGTGGCAGATCAGCTTCCTTCCATGGCACACCCATGGGTGCAGATGGACGGAGGACGCCGGTAGGCGGCATGGCAGTGCGAGTAAGCTGCTTGTACACCGGCCTTGCTCCAAAGAGGATGTCCTCGCACTCGTAGCCGTCCATACCGGGTTCCGTCGCTTCAGCGGCCAGTTCGGCATGCTTCAATGCGGCCTCATAATAACTGCGGCCTTGGATGATCAACCAGCCTCGGAAATATTCAAAGCTGTCGTCCGAGCACCCGCCCATGATTATGAATGCAACAGCCCAAAGATCCCACCTATAGGTTTCGGCAAGGCATTCTTCAATGTGTCTTTGGAAATCAAGGATGTCGGCGGGTGGAAGCTGGCTAAGTTGTTCAATGACGCATTCGGCGCGCTCGTTGCAGTCTTCCCCCACCTCGCGCGCTGATTCGATAAGGGCCCAGAAGCTATCTTTGTTCATATTGATCTAAAGTTGGTGAATTAAATGGGTGGCACGTCAATACAGGAAGTGATCTCACATGTTGTGTGGGCAGATAAGGTTTTTCGAATTAAGCGCAAGAAGACCATTTTTACTTTTTTGATGCCAAGCCTAAACTGGAGCATGGCACGTCCTTGAAATTGAACACCCTATCACCGCCGCGCCATTTAAATTGAATTTTCAGGTCAACTGTTTTGGACTCAACCACTGTTCCTTCCCAAACCACTTCTTCGGCAATCATCGCGCGCCCCTGGGAAATGAGCGGCTCGGTCATCTCGCCCAGACGAGGAAGATCCTTAAAACCGGTCGAGAGGCTGGACGATCCCTTGGTCGCAGTAATTGGCTTTCCACCAGCGGACGCGGCGACTTCTTCGGTCGAGCCGAAAATCAAATCGGAAAAAGCGCCTTTCTGCGGCACTTCAACGCCATACGTTACCACAAAATTCGTCTGGCTATTCACCGACACGCATTTGCCAACCCTCAGCAGAACAACTCGAATCTCTCCCTGAGTTGCTTCGAGAATTGGCTTTTTTCCAGATTCGCTGTCTGCCGCGGCCAATCGACAAAAAAGCACCGCAGTCATCAGAAAGGTAAATATATTTGAGAGGATCGAGCCCGGACGTGCATTCATGATGGTCCTTATAGGTTGGTTCGCGTGCTTCATACAGCATCATTCTCGGGATCCGGCTGTTGAGCGGGAGAGGCCAGGCGGCTGGTAATGAGCCCGGCCTGCGAGCGGGTGAGATGCGTGATTGGATTCGGCATTGGCTAGTGGCGTTCAAGGTAGCCTTTGGCAAGCAATTCGCCCAACTGAACAATGCCCGGGGAGGTTGTTGGCTGACATACCATTTCAGCGAAGGAAGCGCCAAGTCCTGGCGACTTTTGGCAACCGTGGATTGCAACCACTTGGCCGCATTTCTGCGGTAAGGTCCAAAGGACATCTCGTTTTCCCCGACATGATAAAAAATGCCAGCCAGTTCCACTTGATGGCCTTTGACCTGAAGTTCCTTGATGGATTCTTTGATGAAGGCGATGAATTGCGGGTAAAGGTTTAGGTCTTTCGCGTCGGTTCCCTGTGGAGTCCAGTCATTCATCTGGGAACCGCTGTGTGTAAATTTGGCAACGGCCACGTTGCCTGAAACCTTGCCTTGCAGGGTCTTTCCGAAGCTGAGTTCAGGACCGAAGGTGTCGTAGTATCCGGCAGGGCCGAGTGGCTCCCAGCCATTCGAGGTTTTGTAACCGCCGCCAATGCTGTATTTGAAGGCAATTTTACCATTGTCGTTGGCCAGTGATTCCTGCCCCTTCAGGGCTCTGAGTTCCTGGGTGAAGGCGCGCTCGCCCTCCATGTTGCGATGTCCGGCGAGGACAAAGAGCTTGACCGTGCTTCCCTTTTCATAAGGCCAAACCTTGAGCGGACAGTCGGTGGATGACTTCTTTCCAATCGTTCTCAGATAGGCGTCCGCGTAGTTCACGCCGTGTTCGAGTTGCCCCAGGGTTCCGTAGTGGTAATGCAATCCCTCCCCGCCGCCGATTTCCACCGCGTCGTGCGAAGTCGGAATGTATTGCGCCAGTGGATCCGATTCGGTGACGGATTTTTGTGCCGCCCGAATGGCATACATATTCTCACGATTATCCATGCCCCAGATCGTTTTGGTGCAAAGCTCGCCGATGTAGAATTTCAGGTTGGGGGTCTTGAGGTCACGCCGCCATTTTGCCAGAAAGTTCTTCAGGTTGTTGCCGTAGTTTGGCTTAAACTCCTTGTCGAACATATCGTTCTCGCCCTGATGCCACATGAAGCCTTCGATCCGGTAAGCCACTTTCCTCCGGTCCAGCTCTGCGAGCGATGATTGAATCAACTGCAAAGCCAGAGGGTAGAGCTTAAAATCTTTTGGTTCATCGGGATTCCAATCGCCGCCCAAAGTCGTGCCACCCGCAGCGCACTTAATGATGGCGATGGGGGCTTTGATTTCTTGCGAAACTCGTCTGGCGAAACTGAGTTCCGGCCCGACGACGCCATCGACGGGCTGCAAAGCGAGCCAACCCTGCGAGGTTAGTTTATCCTCACGCCCGATGTTGTAGGAGAACAAGACCTTGTCTTGAGGCATATCCAATCCCGCAAACGGTGGAAAGCGTTTGATGTCCTGCGACTTTGAATCCGAGCCGACCATGTTTGACTGGCCGGCAAAGATAAAGACGCGCAAGGTTTTCGTGTCAGGATCAGGTTTCGTTGGGTGGGCACATTGGGCTGCCACTGGAACCAACAGCAGTGCGGCGAGGAGTGTGGTGAAGTGTTTCAAAAGATCAGATCAGTTTCGGCTGCTTCAGTTTTTTGCCGCTTGCCCGGTGACGATGGGGACGTAGCCCACCTCCAGGCCGTGTGGAGGTGTTACGAGCAAAGCGGGATCGAGCGCAACCAATTTCCCCCGCGTGGGCGGGGCCATGTAATCGCGGTCCAACGGCCAGTTCGCATGCAGTTTCTCCACCAAGGCTTGCAGTTTCGCCTTCTTCTCCACGCTCCAGTGATATTGTTGGAATGACGGTTGGTCCACGAACCGATACCAGGAATAGGTCACCACCGAACCATCAATAAGCCGGGCGGTGAATGGTCGAAGTTTCGAGCCGGGCTTTGCCCAAGCGCCGCCACTGGGCGAGATATAGGGCACTCCCATCGGGGCACGCTTGAATTCCTGGGAGAGCAGTTTGGTTTCAGCGGGCACTGCCGAGGCTGGCACTGCCACGCGATTCTCGCCGACATGCTTGTAGTATTGCGGGAAAAGTCCTTTCGCGACGATATCGTTGGTGGACCACTGCAAGCCCCACACGTTGCCGTCAAAAATACGGGTGTCAAAGGAGCTCTCCACGCCGGTGATTTTCTTGCCCGCCTGGTCGTAGTGCGTCGTGTTAGTTTTGAGCTTGGGCTTCCACGCGCCCTTTCCATCCATCAGCCCGGAGCAGGCCGGGCCACCATCGCGCCAGGCCTTGAAGGTGTCGTAGAGCGCTGACTTCGAATAGTAGGTGACGTCTTGAACGAGGAAAGCGCGGCCTTCGGCGTCCACCGGGAATTGCAGTTTGGGCAGCTTTGTGTAAGCCGTCCCCTGCGCGTCCTTGGAGTCGAAACGGGGCACGGTGTTGATCTCCATCGCGCCGCCGCCCATGTTGCCCGGGCGCGCGTCGAGACCGCGGCCATGGATGAAAGGATAGTTGAACAGCTTGCCGATTTTGCTCCAAGTCTCCGGGATGTAGTAGGCGATTGGGCCTTTGAAGTTGGCGGCGCTGAGGAAGCAGGTCCAGCTCTGGTCGCCGGTTGGCGGATCGCCGGTCGTGGGGTCCGTGAAGGGCAGCGCCATCCAAGTATAGCCGAGAAATTCGCCGTTGGGATTGCCCTGGAACGGCAGCGCATCGGGAGGAATCAAAAGGCGGTTGCTCAACTGGGCGATGCCGAGGCGATTGTCGGGCAGCGCCTCGTTGCTGTAGAAGAACGACCAGCCGGGTGAGCCGACTTCGTAGTCATAGCATTGCGGTGTAGCATTCATGCTGAACTTCGGCGGGCCGTAGCGGAAGTGGTTTCCAGCCCAGTAGCCCAAGCCGCCTTCCACGGTTTGGAAGACGCTGCTCCAGGTGGGGCCGCGCTCCTTCCACTTCCGCGCCAGTGTTCCCTCCGGCGCGAGCGGTTGATCCTTGTTGTCGGAGTTGTCCGGCTGAATCCACGCGCTGGGCAGACCAAACTGGAAGTTTTCCAATGGCTGATCCACCAGCGACCAGACGGCAGCATAGAAGCCCATACCCGCGCTGTAACCGCCATCGGCTGGAAGCTCCTCGTGGCCAAAGCCGATATAGCCGTGGAGTCCTTCGGAATGGGACGTTACGTTGCCGCCGCCAGCTTGCTTTTTGAGGCTAGAGGCCGTGTCTTGAGCGGCACATGGCCAGGCAAGCAAGCCGAGAACGGCAATGAAGTAGACGTTGCTTTTCATGCTATTTTAAACGGATGAGCTCAGGCAAATCCGTCGAGGCTTCGATCGCAGTGGCGGCATCGAGCTGCTGGGCAACGACGGGACTTTTGCCTGTTAAATAGATCTTCTTCAGCGGAATTGCGTAGGCCAGCAGGTAGCCACCGGTGGAGTCCCACCCAGCGTAGCTATCCTCATCCAACTCCGCCGGGCCCTGGTGAGAAAAGCTGCCGTCCCATCGCCGTGCGAGGTCGAAGTACCAGGCACCGAACTCATGCATCCAGGCACCGGTGGCATTGGGACCGGACTGTGCGACGCCCGGCAAGGACCACAGGATGTTGAAGAAATTACCGGTATGCCCGGTGTCGCGCTCCTGTCCGTGGGAGGCGATGAATCGCAGGACGAGGTCCACATTTTCCGCCAGCGTCTTGCGGAACTTTAACTGCGCTGCTGCGATATTGAGGAACTTTGTGGCCATGCGTTATGTTCTGCTGAGCCTTAGGATTCTTGAGCGACCAATAATCGTCCAGATTGCTTCGCGAGAATCTTGAGGATTAGGGTTATATCCTCCGAGCGGGCCGTATGGTCAAACGCACAGACGGGGGGTGGCAGCAAGACTTCAAGGGTTTTGATGTCGCCATTGCCAATCAACGCCAACTGCGCTTCAACTTCCTCCGCCAGTCCTTTTTCACAAGCAAGAAACACGCGGCCGCCGTGAGTTCCATCGAACCAGCCCGCAGGCAGCTGCGTTAACAATGTGCCGGGATGGATTTTGGTCCATAACAAACGGGCCAACGCGGCATGCAGATACAGTGCCTGACGACCGGTGGGACCGATATGTGACCAGCCGGTTTCGGGTTGTTCCCGGACCTCCATGGCCAAACCGTCTTCCTGCGCTTTCCACAGGAGGTAGCGATCCGGGCCGGGCCAGACGCCAGCGCGATTGAACTTGGGCCGAAGAGTTCGCAGAAGCTCTGCTTCACGGGCCAGGGCGGATGCTTCATCCCGGCACAACTGCCATTCGATTCTTTCGACTGACCGCAAAAGGCGAAGAGTGCGGCGACCCATGCGGTCGGGATTAGCCACCCGATAACTGCACAAGCGTTGGCGCAAGCTCTTGGCTTTGCCCACGTATAGGACGACCTCCTCGGCGCTGCGCATGAGGTAAACACCGGGCAACTCCGGGAGGGTGCGAAAAAAGTCCCGCCCCAACCGTTCCACCAAAGGTTGGGGATCAGAGAAGAGCAGTTGTTGGGATGGGCGCACGTCTTGATTCGCTGAGGGCCCGTCGCAATGTCAAAAAATCAATGCTGTTTGGAGTCGCTTTGGTTGTCGTTTCGAGCTTTGGCGGGTGAGACAAAGCTGACCGTGATCAGTACGATTGCTCCAATCAACATGCCTGCCAAGGATACGAAAAGGCCATTGGTCGGGGCAGAATAGATCATCTCCACCACGTGGTTCCCAGCGGGGACAGGGATTCCGCGCATGATAAAATTGGCGCGTACCATAGCCTGAGGTTTGCCATCGACTAAAGCGCGCCAGTTGGCGGCGATTTTGTCGTTGTACAAAAGAACTGAGGGCACGGAGTTGGAAGCTGCCAAGGTGATGTGTTTTGGGGTGTAACTGGTGAACGATACGGAGCCTGAGAGATTCGTTCCACTAGTTGCCGCAAAAGGCAGATCGCCATCAATGATGACGCTTTCGTGGGGATTGAAACCGGGGGAGGCGAGCTGTTTCAAAGTCTCGGCATCGTTGGTGGACTTTCTCCAATTGCTATACAGACTGGCACGAGGGAGAGCGCCGGTGAATTCGACGACGGCAAAGCGGCCCTGCGGTTGGAGGCTCCAGTCCAGATCATCGATGGTCAAACGCTCAGCCGGGACGCCGGGTTTGGGGGACATATCGAAAGTTTGAACAACTTTGAAACGGTTCTGACCCGGTTCCAATTGCTGGGCAAAAGAGAGTATCTCCTGTTTGGCTCCGATCAGATACTTGGTGTTGGACAGCTCCCACATGCGGGAGAGAACTGAGAGGTCGGGGTGATCAGGACCAGGCAGGAATGCGCTGAAAAAACTCTGATCGATCTCGGGAGGACGGGGCATTTGGACAACTTCCAAGGCCTGAACGTTGTAGTACTGGAACAAATGTTGAAGCCAAGTATTGGAAACCTCTCCAAAAAACTCGGTCTGCTTGCCTGTGAAATAGCGGGCGGAAAAGGGGGCTAGCTTGGCCGTCACGCGATGCTGATAAGCTTGGTCGCGCAGGAAGTCGATCACGGGGTTGGTGGCGTACTTTTCCTTGTAGTTGTAATAGATGATCCAAGGCTGGTTGGCTCGCATGAGGTCAAGCGCCAGAAAGGCACCCATCAAAAAGACCAGCAGGCGGGCGCGACTGCCGGAGAACCATCCCGTCAGGACAATGGCGACGACCGTGAAAGCCGCGCCAAAAAAAACAAGAGCGTAACCCACCTCAGCATGACTGAACTTGGCAATTTGCTGGCCCACGCCTTCAGGGAACCCAGCCTTGGCCAAGTATTGCAACAGTTCGGTATTGGAGGTGCCGTAAATCAGAGCGCCCAGGGCCATAAGAGAGAAGGCAAAGACCGAACCAAGCGCCCAACGTTTTTCAAATTGAGGCGCCGATTTCCACCAAGTCGCCCAGGATTCTTTGAGTCCTCCGATCTTCGCGATGGAGTCCTTGGCGTAGCTTCGGAAGAGCGCCTCAAGGCCAAAACCGAAAAGCACCAGCAGCGCCATGTGAAACGGGTGCATGAACTTGATGGGGTTGCGAATCGTCGAAAAATACGGCAAAGAGTAAATGATGCGATAGAAAGGGGCGTGCCGCCCCCAGGCAAACAGCACCGAAACCACCGCCACCGCAGAGAAAAACAGAACCGTCTTACGCTCGAAATCAGAGTAAGGACTTCCTTTCTTGCGAAATGCGGTGGCGATGCCGAAAGCGGCGACCACGAGAACCAGCGCCCCGGCATACTCTCCGGCACCGGAATGCCGAGATTGCACTACACCCGGAGATTGGCCGACAGAACCCCAATAATTGCCACCGTCCGCCGTATCCATGCGGTACCCAAACAAACCCGGCACCAGCACGCGAGCGGTCTCCACCTTGGGCAGGCTCCACATGGTTGCGCCATCCCAGCGGCGTTCCTTGGTTTCAGCGGATTGATCCATGTCCGCCACGCCTTGAAGCTGAGTTCCGATCAGAGTGCTCAAGGCAGCAGCCGCGCACACTGCAGAGAAAACCGCCACGATCCCCACCCGGACAGTAGCCTTACCGAGCCTGGCGGCGAGCGTTCCATTGGGCTGGGCCAGAACCATGAAAACGGCGAATGCTGCCACATATAGGCTGAAGATCGCGCCTACATCGAACCCCTCCATGATGCCATTTGCCACCGCCCATCCCGCCAAAAGCGCCTTCAGCCATGGGCGACTCTTTGTACCACTGACCAGTGCGGCCAAGGCCAAAAACGTGGAGGCCAGAGTCCAAGCCCGCGAAGGAAGCCCCCAGCATGAATGCGAAAAGGTGTTCATGTTGAGAGTCGCCGCAATCGCAGCCAAGCCACACACCGAATGACGAAACCCGAACTGCCGAAGCAGAACCCAAAGACTAAGGCCGAGCCCAACAAGAGCTACGGGCACATGGAATTTTGAATAAATAACAGGGCTGCTTCCCAAAATGTAATAAAACAACGAAGCGGTGTGGGGCAGAGCAGCAGGATTCTCAATACCAACCCAATTCAAATCCTGCCAAAATCCGCGAAACCCTGTAGCCATGCTGCCCGAAGCCGCACTTAACGCACCGAGCGGACCATCATTGGCAAAAAGAACGTTTTCTGGAACAAAGCTTTGTGAGAAAAGTACAGCTGCTATCGCGGCCGCCACAGCCAGAGCCGCGAAAAAGGCTTTGCATGACTTGTTATTGATCATGTGATTAAATACTTAAAATCCCGCCAATTTCCGAGTGTTTGACTTTAAAACTGTATCTCAACGAAAGAGTTATTGCGAACCAATGTGATTCAAAAGAGGGCTTTTCAAGCACTACTAAAGTATTGGAAAGCGCATCGGGGAAAGATGCGTCATTTCACAGCGTTTTCCATAAGGTGCTTTGTTCCCGAGAACCGCCACAACAGGTCTCTGGCAAAAAGGACAATTGAGCCCGCCGTCCAGTAAAATGAACCAACGCGCTCGACTGCTGCCTGCTTTATTAACCGCGCAAAGTCCGGTTGTTCCTTTTTCATAAAGCGTACCTTGACGTGGCTTCTGGCAGCAAACAAACCTTTTAGTTTCTGCGATCTGACCCAGTGATTGAAGGCAGGTTCATCGATCAATTTTGAGATTGCCTGCATCACTCTCCATTCGTCGAGCACCCAGAATTGCAAGCTCTTGATGTTGCTGCTCGTTGTATTGAATGGGTGCAAGCGATACTGGCACAGGTACTCCGAGACTTCGACGATGTTCCTGCAATGAGCAGCCCACTCACCGAGAAGAAGCGTGTCTGCAACTTGAGGTAGATCCTGAAAAAAACAAGGTGCTGGCTGCCGATTGGTCTTAAAAACAACTGCGGGAAGCAAAACGGTGTTCAGCTCAGATTGTGGAGTCAGATACTCGTTTAACGAGAGTTTTCTCGGAGGCAGGGAGGGACGACGTTTGGCCGGACCTACCTGAACACCCTTGGAATCGATCGTCTCGTTGAACGAGTAACCTAAAGCCCTTCCCTGAATACTGTCCATGGAGGCGACCAGACGCTCGCAAAATGTGGGCAGCACGAGGTCGTCCGCCATCAGCAGATGCAAATAGTCGGTTTCTGAGGCAAACTCCAAGGCACGATTCAGATTACTTAAAAGTCCTATATTGGTTTCGTTGCGCCGCCACTCCACCTTAAGCGTTGGGTGACTCTTGACCAATTCCTCAGTTCGGTCTGTAGAACAATTGTCAAGAATGACCAATCGATCAGGAGGGCGAGTCTGTTTTGCCACAGAATCAAGCGTCGCAGACAGATAACGCTCGCCGTTGTAGACCGGTATAACGGTGGTTAAAAACGGTTGGGGCATGGCACTCGGTCCTAAACTTGCACTTCCTATTCAACTAGGCAGAAACGCGCCGTAAAAAAGCACTAGGCCAATATGTAATGTTCTTTGCCAACCCACTTTGGTTAAATAACCACTTCGGCTGTTCCAAAACGAATTGCGAGTGAGCCTCCGCAAATTCTTCAGCGGCGCTTGAAGGGTTATCCCATATCCATTCCGGCTGGCCTCGCTCCAAGTCAGAGAGATCCCGCATAATTCCGTCTGTGGCGACGATGTAGGATCCCTTTGTCACCAAAGGATGATACGCTGCCAGTTCGTTGACAACATGCTCCTTTGTGTGACAGGAATCCAAGATTACCAAAACAGTTTCCCCTTCATGAATCAGGGATTTAACGTGAGATACCACCTCAGAGGCGGTTGAGCTTCCTTCAATCAATGTAATATAAGAAGAAAGGAGATGCTCCTCGATGGCCTTGCGGTTGTGGGGGCGAATTTCGATATCGATGCCGATCACACGGCCTTTTCCCATGGCTTTGCAGAGCGACGCTGAAAACACCAGAGAGCCACCGTGCGCGACTCCCGTTTCAATGATCACATCGGGTTGAACCGAAAATATGACTTCCTGCATGCGCAGAATGTCCTCTGGCAATTGAACAATAGGACGACCCAGCCATGTGAAACTGTAGGAATATTTCTGCTCCCAGCCGACTTTCACCCAAACATCGGAAATCGCCTCAAATGCCTCCTTCGAATAGAGAGGCAGGTTAGTATCCTTGGCACCGGAATGCAAAACCAGTGTTTTTTCAGTCGTATCAATTGTGATTTTCATCTGGAGGTTCCGTTATTTTCCCATGCTAGGCACGGTTCAGGCGGATAACACAGCGTTTCTATACCCAAGCGTTGCCAAACTCAATTTGATTTCCGAAAAATAATTGGGGTTAGCCGCGAGAATGACCTTCAATTCCATGATGGCAGGATGTTCCGGAGAGACAATCGGGACACTCGACCCAGGGATGACACATCCTTGCTTGGCCGGATTGGAGTCGATTACAAAAAATGGCGGGGAATAATTCAACTGGTTGACGAGGGCCACACCTTTTCCGCCTGCCCCCCAAATACCCCACCCTTTTCGCGCACCGGCCTGATCAAGCCGCAGCAGCAAATGATTCTTGGCGGATTCAGCGGCGGCGGAATAGGCCAAAAGATCGGCAGATGGTTGAATCCCGTTAAATTCTGGAGCTGAGACTTTCTGTTTGGGTCTGGCCTCGATTATCTGGTACTGGCTTCCAAATACAGTTTGCTGAGACAAGACTTCCAGCCCCGCCCTTTCACAGAGGCTTTTGAGGCAGGCAAGGCCGAAGTAATTGCAGTGCTCGTAAAACACGTCCCAAAAGGAACCCTGCTCTTGAATCCATTCAAATGATGGCGTTTCGAGGATTATTCGAGCGTTGCCAGCGGCCACAGATATGGCGCATAGCTCCTCCAAGAATGTCCCTACTTCAGGGACATGTTCAATGACGTGACGGCAAAGAATCAAATCATATGGCTCGGTGACATCGGACGCTGTGACATAGCACGCGTGAAAGTCAATGGATGGCTCTTCCAAGCGAGATGGCCCTTCGTAAGTGGTGTCATAGCCTGTTCCGGACCCCCCAGCTTCATTGCAAATCATCTCCAGAAAGAAGCCTTTTCCACAGCCAACTTCGAGAATCCTCCTGCCTGTCAGGTCAAGACTGGCCACCAGCCGTTGACTGTTTTGTCTAAGGTAATCAAGGAAAGCAGGTGAATGGCACTGGCTATTTTCATACTGGGAGTCATAGGGGACCAAGCTCGAGTCAAAACTCTTGTTAAAGATCAACCCGCAATGACGACATTGAGTCAAGGTGACGTCCGCGCGAGCAATATTTTTTGCGGCGTCTGCGGTGGCAAACCTGTAATTGAGGATAACCGGTTGGTTTGGGACAACATGGTGTTGAGTCAAATCATGACTCTGGCAACCGGGACATACTTCTGCAAACTGTGTCATTTGAGTTCGTCCCCGAGATTAATACTCTCCAATAGATCAAGCAAACCATCATCGAGATTGATTCGAGGCTTCCAGCCAGTGGCGCGCAATCTGGTGCTGTCGGCCACCATGAATGGATAAGGGTCAGGAGAAATTGCGCCCGCTCTCTTGATCAATTCCGTTTTCCCCATCAGCCTGCCGATTGCAGAAGCCATTTCAAAAACAGTCGTCGCGCTCCCCGTGCCTAAATTCATCACTCCAGTTGCCTGTTGATCAGCGACGGTGGCGATCGCGTTGGCCAAGTCACGAATCTCGATGTAGTCCTTTGAGCTATCGGGGGTAGATAATACGATATCTTCCCCCTTATGCAGCCTCCGCATGGTTGAGGTGCATAATCTCTTTGGATGTTCTCCTGCGCCATACGGATAAAACACCCTGCCCCAGCACAATTTCATCCCCAAGGGGACTAGCTCTTCCTCCAAAGCCAGTCGCAACAAATTCTTGGATTGGGCGTAGAGAGAAATTGGGGTCACCGGAGTGGCGCACTCATCCAAAACCTTGCCGGTGGTCGAATCGTATTCGATACAGGTTCCAAGCACAACACTGTAGCCGATCCCGTTCTGCCAGGCTTTACGCAGGAAATCGAGGCTCAATTCAACCAGTTGAGTGTTGATCGGGGAATCCAAGTATTGGCCAGGAGTGGAGATCCACGCAGAATGAATGCAAATATCAGGGGCAAACGAGTTTATCGCACCCCAAGGAACATCCTCCAAACTTCCCGAAAACCATAAAGCACCGTCTGGATGCCGGTTTTTCATGCTCAAGATTTTATCCGGACGGACCAATCCAGCCACGGACCATCCCCTCGCCAAGGCTTCCTGCACCAGTGCAGAGCCAATAAAGCCTGACGCACCTGTAATCAGGACTTTCTTCACGATGTAAGTAACGGCAGATCACTGTCCCGTTGGGAAACGAACGGATTGGCGATAGGCCATTTTATCTTGCAGTTTGGGTCATCCCAACGCACCCCACGAGTCAGCTCGGGATGGTAAAACTCCGACATTTGATAAAAAACCTGGCAGTCGTCCTCAAGACACTGAAAGCCGTGGGCAAAGCCTCCGGGGATATAAAGAGATTTGAACTCGCCAGCCCGCAGGTCAAATCCCTCCCATTTGCCGTAAGTCACCGAATCCGGGCGCACATCCAGTACCACATCATAAATAGCCCCAGCCGCACAGCGAACCAACTTAATCTCCGAATGAGGATCTGACTGATAGTGCATTCCCCGAAGCATCCCCTTTTTCGTGGTGAGAGTAAGATTGCACTGAGGCCATTGAGTATTCAGCCCCAAAGCAGCAAAAGTTTTCTCGCAGTAAGTCCGGACCAAAAAACCGCGCTCATCCTGCTTCGTATCCAATTCGAGCAACCAAACACCCGCCAATGAGGTCTCAATGGCTTTCATGAGTCAAACCTCTCTGACGATTGGAATCGGAACGATAAATTTTCCACCACGATCACGGTAGGCTTGTTGCTGCCTAAGGATTTCCTCGGCAAAATTCCAAGTGAGCAGCAGCGTATAATCCGGTTGGCGCAAAACAAGTTCCTCAGAACCCGCGATGGGTATGTGCGTTCCTGGAGTGAACCTTCCCTGTTTATAGGTGCTCCGATCCGCTACGAAATCAAGAGTCTCTCGACCCAATCCGAAAAAATTCAACAGAGTGCTTCCCTTGGCAGAAGCACCGTAGGCGGCAATCGACTTTCCATCGCTCTTGAGGTTTTTCAACAGAGCGCACAAATCGTTTTTGATGCTGAGAACCTGGGCTGTAAACCCCTCATAGTAGGATGATGACTTGATTCCTCTGTCCTCTTCCTCCCGCAGAAGTTTCCTTACCGAAGCTCTGATTGGATAAGCACTTTCGTGGCAAGTAAAAACACGCAAGGAACCGCCATGAATGGTCAGGCGTTCAACATGAAACACGGCCAAGCCATGCCGGGCAAAGAGGGGTATCAAAGCCGTCAGCGTGAAATAAAAAACGTGTTCGTGGTAAATCGTGTCGAACTCAGTGTGCTCGATCAAATCCACCCCATAGGGAAACTCCAACACCACACGACCATCATTGCCGAGCAGGCCTTTAAGGCCCGAAACAAAATCGTTCACGAGAGGTGCGTGAGCGAACACATTGTTGCCCAAAATCAAATCCGCCTTTCCATGCGATGAGACAATGCTCCGTGCGGTTTTTTCGCCAAAAAAATCAACAAGAGTGGCAATTCCCTTCTCGACAGCCACTTTGGCAATGTTTGCCGCTGGTTCAACGCCGAGACAGGGAATGCCGGCCTTGGAAAAATTTTGCAGCAGATAACCGTCGTTGCTGGCAACTTCGACCACGAAACTTTTCGGAGTCAACTCAAACTCCCCGATATGCTTGATTGCCGAAGCCTTTGCATGGGCAAGAAGAGTCTCAGAGAACGACGAGAAATAAAGATACTCGGAGAATAGTTCGACCGGCGGAACCGTGTCCAATATTTGAAGTAACCAGCACGAATGACAAATTGACAGACGCAACGGGAAGCGTGGCTCGGGTTGGCCCAGATTCTCGGAACGAAGAAGATTGTTCGCCAGTGGTTGATTGCCGAGATCGAGAATCATTTTCCCGTTGGAGCCGCCGCATGACCGGCAATGGAAGGAATCACTCATGAGGAGGGTGCTTTGGTCCACGCGAGCCTTTTGGTTTTGGCTGCGCTGGTGAAGGTATCAATTTGGGCCAAACTGTAAGCCAACATGTCGGGATTCGATGCCGCATGACGCTGATGATACCAGACGACGGTTTGCTCGATCGCTTCTCGAAAATCCCAGGTGGGAAACCATTGGAGCTGGGCCGCCGCCTTGTCGATGGCGAGGTTGAGTTTGCTTGCTTCGTGCGGGGCATTTCCATCACCCATCTGCTCCCAGCGCCCCGGCCAGTGCTTCAGAATGGCCTCCACCAAATCCCTGACAGGCACATTGGCCTGGACACCGGGACCAAAATTAAAAGCTCCCGCAAGCGAGGAATTTTTTCCGCCCTGAGTTAGGCGAGCCCCCAACCAAAGGTAACCGCTCAAGCAATCAAGGACATGCTGCCACGGACGGGTAGCGGCTGGATTACGCACGCGAATCGGCTGTTGGCCGAGCAGGGCCCGAACACAATCGGGCACAATTCGATCCTCCGCGTAATCCCCACCACCGATGACATTGCCCGCTCGGGCAGTGGCTACGGGACCCAGCTTTGGATTGGGTTGAAAAAACGATTTTCGCCAGGATTGAACAATGAGTTCGGCCGCCGCCTTGCTCATTGAATAGACATCGTGTCCTCCCAGCGGATCGGATTCGCGATAGCCGTGGTCCCAGTTTTGGTTCTCATAGCACTTGTCAGTGGTGATGACTACTACAGAACATGGAGATTCAGACCGACGAACCGCTTCGAGCAAATGAGCAGTCCCAATGGCATTGGTCATCAACGTATCCAATGGCTCGGCGTAGGAACGGCGCACGAGGGGTTGAGCCGCCATGTGGAAAATTAAATTGGGCCTCGACTCAGCAATTGCGGCCTCGACCTGTCCAAATTGACTGACGTCGCAATGAATGTCACCAGCAAAAGCGTGGGTGCGAATCAACTCATGCAAACTAGGTGTCGTGGGCGCAGGCAATCCGGCACCCCATACCGAGGCTCCGAGTTGCTTTAACCACAACGAAAGCCAGCCTCCTTTGAAACCGGTGTGGCCGGTGACAAGAATGCGTTTATCGCGATAGAAGCCATCAAACATGCATCACCATGTTTTCCAAGGGGCATTGCCAGCGTTCCACATCCGGTTTAACAATTCCTGCTCCCGCGCGGTATCCATACACTGCCAAAAGCCCTGATGGCAATAAGCCCTCAACTGGCCCTCCTGAGTCAATTGCTCCAAAGGCTTTTGCTCAAGCACACAGGTATCACCATCAAGATACTTTTCGATTTGACGGTCCAATACAAAAAAGCCTCCGCTGATATAAGCAGATTCGCGTTCGGGCTTTTCCCGAAAAGCAGTGATGGTTTGGCCGTCGATTGCCAACTCTCCAAATCGCCCGCTCGGCTGCACTGCAGTCACGGTGGCAATTGCGCCGTGGCTTTTGTGAAATTCGATCGACTTATTGATGTCGCTGTTGGTCACCCCATCACCATAAGTCAAAAGGAAGGTGTCGCCGTCGACGTGTTTTAAGGCCCGCTTCAATCGTCCACCGGTTTGTGTTTCCTGCCCGGTATCCACCAAAGTCACAGTCCAATCTTCCTCGTCGTGCTGGGTGAGGTAAATCGTTTTCGGGGTTTTGCCCAGCTTGAGGGTCACATCACTGGTGTTCCAATGGTAGTTGCGGAAGTAATCCTTGATTACCTCCCCCTTGTACCCCAGGCAAAGCACGAAATCCTTATGCCCGTGCTGGGCATAAATCTTCATGATATGCCAAAGAATTGGCCTCCCTCCGATGGGGACCATGGGCTTTGGCCTGAACTCTGTTTCTTCCCGTAGGCGTGTTCCCAAGCCACCGCACAAAATGACCACCTTCATCGTATTATTGGAGCGAGAATTGCAAATTGATGAGAGCAAATCTACGAAGGATCAACATAAAAGCAAAGCGAAAACACAACCTCAACGGGTCATGAAAGGCAAAAGCAGCCATCCCAGAACTTTGCGGTTGCAATAGGTGGAAACGAAAACTCCAAGCATTAATTCCTGCCTTACTTGATCGAAAACTTGGAATACAAAAAATTGTTACTTTTCAGAGCACGCGCTTGAAATGTCCAGCAATTTCAAGGATTTCTCCTCACCCCCCGGACGGTTTCCGCACTTTCTTCAAGATGTGCTTCCATGGCGGCGCGGGCACCTTTCACGCTCCCCAGTTTGACTTGTTCGAGGATGGACTTGTGGAAGGATAGTGCGCGATCAGGTGTGCCTTTGACCTTGTAGCCCAACTCACGAATCTGCCGGAGGACGGATGAAACTGATTCAAGCAGTACGCCCAGCAGTTCGTTTGCGGTGGCTTTGGCCAGTGCAGCGTGAAAGGCGATGTCCCAATCGACGAAATCTTCGCAGGTAAGACGGGCTTTATTAATGCCGGCCAAAATGGTCTCCATGCTGTGGATATCCTCAATGGTGCGACGCTCCGCAGCCAAACCAGCAATCTCGACTTCAATCAATCGGCGCACCTCGGCCACTTTGGGGTAGTCCAGTTCTTTTTGGCCGCCGCGCATGAGCATGGTCATGGGCTGAACGAGGGCGGAGGCAGTAGGAGTGCGGATGATGGTGCCACTGCCTTGGCGCACTTCCACCATGCCTTTGGCCATAAGGGCACGCACCGCCTCGCGAACCACGGTGCGGCTGACACCGAATTGGGCGGCTAATTCGCGCTCGGCGGGCAGTCGATCGCCGGGTTGGAGGTGGGAATCGAGTATCATTTTCTCGACTTGCACCGTCACACGGCTGGCAAGGGTGGTTTCGCGGGGGATGACATCGAACATCTCCATACTTTCGCTGTTTGGCGTCTCTCTGGCGAGGTAAAAGGTCTGAGGCATGCCACAAGCCAAGCCGTTCAAGTTGCCATCAGCCACCAGCGGATGAATCCGGCATAAGGGCGGGCTAGGTTACTCGCCAATAACCCGCTTCAACAGTGAGGGGATGATCATGCGTTCGTTGGCGTGATTGGTGGTGAAGACCACCAGCACGGCTCGGCGGCCGTCGGGCCACTCGATGTAGGCGGCATCGTGACGAGTGGAGCTGGTCCATCCGGCTTTTGACCAAAGTTTGGCACCCGGTTTGAGGGCAAGGGCGCTGAAACCGTGGGCTTGATCTTCGGGATCGGTGATAGGGGCGGTGTAATCGCGCTCCAGTAGTTTCATCATTTCCTGGCTACGCTGGGCGGTGACTGATTTGCCTTGAGCCATATCCTTCAACAACCGCGCGACAGATTCGGTGGTGAGGACATTCCGATTGTCGTACTTCTCTCCAACAAAAAGGCGATCGCGCCCATAAGGCCCCTCGCACCATGGCTTCTGATTTACATTGATGTGGGTGTAGCCCAACCCGGCGTAGTAACGGTTCACGGCATTGCGTCGCTGCACCCAGGCTTTCATTTCTGAAGGCGGAAGTTCCGGCCCGCTGGTGGTGCCGGTGATGGCGTCGAGAATGTAATGAGTGGCATCGTTGTAGGATTCGACGATCATATCCCGCATGGCCCGGCGAAGCTCGGGGGTGTCGGCCAGTTTGCCGTCTTCCATCCAACGATGTGCCGCCGCAAGGTAGAACAGCTTCACAACGCTGGCAGGGTAAATCGGTTCGGTACCGCGGTACTGAGCGAGTTCCACCGCTTGGCCTTCACGCCAGAAGCGAATGCTGGCAGCGAGTTCATTGGTTTGGAGGACGTGAGAGGAAAATTCAGCCACGGTGGCGTCGACGGCGGAGTTTAGACGCTGCTGAAGGTTGGCTCCGTGAAGGGATGAGCCATGAACCCACAGTGCCATCATGACAGTCATGCATGTTCTCATCACTTATTCATTGAACCAATTTAACGCAGCCGTCGCGTGAGGGATGGCGGGTTACGGAGTCTTTTCCGCAGCGGGTTCATCACTTGAGATCGGGGTAATAGAGGGGTCTGCCACTTCAAGAATTCGGAAGTGGGAATCCCCGTGCCTAAGTAGTTTGACCTCGCGCCAGCGTGGGGGGATTTCGAGGGTGTCGCGCTTGGTGTGGCCGAGACATAGACGTCCGCCCGGGGCCAACAAGTCCGGCAGTGTGGGATTATCCAAGGTTTTCTGGGCAAAGGAGGTGGAACGGCGGCCCACGTTTTTCTCGCCGTAAGGGGGGTCGGCGAGGACGAGATCAAATTTCCGGCCTGCGGCGTGGAGTTGAGGGATGGCTAGGAAGACATCCTGAGTACGAAGTTCAAATGCGCCCACGGGCAGCCCCAGTGAGCGTGCGTTTTCCTGAATCATCCGGGCGTGACGAGGGGCGAGCTCGATGCAGACGGCATGCAAGGCGCCGCGACTGACGGCTTCCAGACTCAGTGCTCCGCTGCCGCCAAACAGCTCAAGCACCCGCGCATCCGGCACTCGCGTACGGATGCTGTTAAAAAGGGCCTGTTTGACGAGGTCCGGCGTGGGACGGACGTCATAACCCTTCGGCACTCTTAGAATCCGCCCGCCCGCCTGTCCTGCATTCACTCGCATATCCCCAGAGTGCCATGATCGAGCCGCCGCCGAAAGCGGGAATGCAGGGAGTCAAAATCATTTGCGGGGGGAAGCGGCGAGGGATAGGGTTCGATGAGATTCAACCTAGTCACACTTTTATGGACGTGTTGTTCACTTGTCCCACTTGCAAACAGCAACTGGAAGCCGACTCCACTTTGGCCGGGAATGAAATATCCTGCCCGTCGTGCAATGGAAAAATAGTCATTCCGGTGGCTGATCCGGTGAATTTAAAGACTTCCGGAGCGATGGCGGCCACGGCGATGGCGAAGGAGGAGAAGCATTTTAAAGTGCCAGTGAGCGAGGCCCCCACTCAAAGCCTCATCCAAAAAGCAACCCCGACGCTCAGTACATCCGCCAAGGCGGCAGGACCAATGATCCGCGTCAAAACGATCCGTCGTGCGGAATGTTTGGAGGTGGGAAAGGATTTGTTCGACTCAGTGGTGACCGCGTTTCTGCAAAAAATCGGGGAGCAAAGCATCATCAGTATCACCACGGTCAATTATTCAGTTGTGGGGATGGACGCCCGCACCGCCACGAGCGATTACGGAGTTCTGGTGGTTTATCGGGGTTAGAGGACTGAAACCATTGACCGGTACCTTCGGCGTTGATCGGGAAAGATCATTGGCGTGAATGGGATTGCGGTTAGGATTTGCGGAGTGCGCGGCTGACCACCAACGCTAGGGCCCGGAAATCCATGGGTTTTTGAACCAAATCAAAGATATTCAATTCATCGAGGGTTTCCCGCGCAAGCGAACCACTGTAACCAGTGGCCAAAATGATTGGCACGACGGGGAGGATGGAACGGATTTTTCGGGCGAGATCGATGCCAGTCATGCCTGGCATGGTTAGATCTGTTATGATCACAGAAAATGCATGGGGCTCTTTTTGAACAGCCAGCCATGCTTGTTCGGGCGAAGTGAAGGCGGAAGGAACGAATCCCAGGCGCGTCATGGTTCGGACAGCCAGACTTCCCAGTGCGGGTTCATCATCAACAAACAGGATACGTTCGCCTTTACCGGCTGAAAGACTGGCTGGATCCCCGGTTTTGACCTGAGGTTGAGGGTGGACAGAAGGCAGATAGATGCTGAAGGTGGAGCCGCAGCCAGGCTCACTCTTAACAAGGATCACACCCTCGTGGTCCTGGATGATGCCATGAACGACAGCGAGGCCCAACCCGGTGCCTTCACCGGGAGGTTTGGTAGTGAAGAACGGCTCGAAAATTCGTTTGAGCACGGAAGCTTCAATGCCGCTGCCGTTGTCAGCAATTTGCAGGAGGACGTAATCGCCTGTTTTAAGTTGGTTGTGGGGTTTGGCTGAATCAGCCGGCAAGGTAATGGCTCGCAGACTAACGGAGAGACAACCCTGACGGCCTTTCATGGCGTAGGCTGCGTTGGCACACAGGTTCATAATAACTTGGTGCAACTGGGTGGAATCAACGAGGACATCGGGCAGGTTCGCCTCAATGTCGGTGCGAATTTCTATGGTCGTAGGGAGCGTGGACCGCAGAAGCTGCAGCACTTCGCCCAGAACCGGGGCGAGTTGGGTGGATTTCAGCTCAGGCTGGCGCTGCCTGCTGAATGAAAGAATTTGACGCACGAGACTTGCGGCGCGCTGACTGGAACTGAGGATCTGCTCGAGTGCTTCCCGAAGGCCGGCATTACCTTCGTTCTCCATTTTGGCCAGCTCAGCGGAAACGATGATGGCCCCGAGGATGTTATTGAAATCATGCGCTATGCCGCCGGCCAGAGTGCCCAGGGACTCAAGCTTTTGGGCCTGGCGCAACTGCGCCTCCATTTGTTCCTTTTGAAGCTCGGCGGCCTTGCGATCGGTAATATCGGCGGCGATGCCATCCCAGACCACGCGGCCGTCATCGAGACGCCGCGGCGCAGAGCAGAGATGAACCCAGCGCATCTGCCCATCGGACCGCAAGGAACGGACCACTACGCTGAAAATCCCCATTGATTGGTAAGACCTCTCTTCTGCCTCCCTCACAGCCTCACGATCCTCCTCAACGATTTGTTGGTACAGCAGCCCGGAGGATTGCAGCACATCCTCCGCAAGGAGGCCGTATAATCGTTCAACGCCTGCGCTGACGTAGAGGAAGCGCATGGTTCCATCCGGTTCGCGGATGATCTGGTAAACCATGCCATTGGGCAGGTTGTCTCCCAAGGCTCGGAGTCGATCCTCCTTTTCGCGCAGCGCGTTTTCGGCGATTTTTCTCTCCGAAATGTCTCGGGCAACAGTGGACATGAAGTCTAGGACACCGTTAGCACGCCGGTGGGCTACAATCACCTGAAGCACTGCAATCTCACGGCCAGAGCGGTCGCGAAGCGCCGTCTCACCACTCCAATGGCCATTTTTTAGCGCTGCGGGAACACCCTCCCTGCTGAGAATATCAACCGTATAAGGGGGCTGGAAATCAGAGAGTCGGGTATCGGAGATATCCTCTGTTTCGCCAAGGCCCACCATGCGTCTTCCGGCACGATTAAGAAAAAGAGTTTTGCCGTCTGGATCAGTGAATCCGACGAAATCAGTGGTGGCCTCGAGAACGCTGGCCAGGCGGGCCCGTTCTTTCTCGAGCAGCGCCTTATTTTGCAGGCGCTCGATTTGCAGGTGCAACTTGGCTCGTCCCGCGCGCCAGACACCCGCTGAGGTGGCTCCAAGCAAGCCTGCCAAGGCAAGCGCCCGGAACCAAACGGTCTGCCAAAGATAAGGTTGGACTGAGAACGCCAGCGACGCGCCAGTCTCGTTCCAGACTCCGTCATTGTTAGAAGCCTTGACCCTGAGGACGTAGTTGCCTGGCGGAGGAGGGACCATCTGCAGTGATCGTCCTTCTATACTCACCCAGTCCCGATTAATGCCGTCAATGCGGTAGGCAAATTTCATTTTTTCGGGAGCCGTATAACTGAGTCCGGCAAATGCGACCCGCATTTCGCGACTGCCCGGCGTCACTTTAACTGGCTGGGGGCCGTGGGTGTGGTCGAGTCCCTCGGAGTCCTTGAATGAGAACTGCTGGATAAATACGGGAGGAGGATTTGTGTTGAAGGGGAGAACGCGGGGATCAACCACCGCTGCTCCCTTGAGGGTGGAAAACCAGAGCCTTCCATGACTGTCCTTTATGCCGGTTGTCTGGAAACCCAATGCGCATTCGACGCTGGCCAGACCATCGCTCCGGTCAAATGCTTGACACGAAATTATTGAGGAAAGACCGGAGATGGCGAGTTCAACATCACGAGTGGCCACCCGAATAATGCCTTGATTCGATGCCAGCCACCAGAAACCGAGTCCATCGTCAGTAATACCGCGAATATTGCGTGAAGGCAGGCCCTGCTGCTCGGAGAGGGTGGACCAAAGCCCATCTTTCAGACGCAAGAGGCCCACTCCTGCCCCACCCACCCACAAAACTCCTCCTTTCTCGGCTCGAAGACAAAGAACACCCTTTACTCCATTCCCATCATGTCCTTGGACCTCCTTCCACACACCGTCGACTAAATGAAACAGCCCTTTAAAATTCGCAGCCCAAAGAGTGCCATCGGCAGTATCCTCAGCAAAGCTTTGGACCTCGGGTATGGCGGGCGAGCCGTTGCTCTGCCCTTGTTCCGTCTTGCCCACCTCAAACACTCTCACCTCTGTGTTCCCGCCAACCCAGATGCGGCCTTTAGAATCCTCAAACAGTGCGGTGATATTGGAGCCACCGCTCTCCTTTGGAGGAATGAATTGGTGAGCCGATCCGGTGAAGACATGCAAGCCACTCTCGAATGTGCCAAGCCAGATACGATGCTGCCGATCCACCAGCACACATTGCGAGTTGAACCGAAAAGCGGCATCCCGCTCTGATACGAATGGAGAAACTTTGCCATCACGAACCCGAAACAACCCGCGTCCATAGGTGCCAACAAGGATGCTGCCGGGAGCCTCCTCCGCGACGGCTTTGACGACCTGCTCAATCAATCCTTCTTTCACGCCGTAGTTAAAGAACGCGCGTTTTTTGAGCCGTATCAGGCCACCGCCACTGCCACCCGCCCAAATATTGCGTTCGCGGTCCTCAAAAACAAAACGCAGGGAGGGATATGCCAATCCATTCTCGGCCGTGTAATGCCGAGTACCACCCGAAGGAGAAACACTAAAGAGTCCTTCTCTGAGTGTACCGATCCAAGCGTTTCCCTCATGGTCGTCATGGAGGCACCAGCAATCCCTTAGCTGCTCACTAAAATCAACAGTGGATATGAGTGTTCCGCGATCAAAACGAAGAAGCTTTTGATTGCTAAAAACCATCAGGCTGCCGTCCTGACCATTGCCTGCCACTTTAAAATTATTAGTAACGACGGCCTGGTGTTCTGATGCCTGCCATTTTTGCCCGTCCCAGAAACCAAAAAAGCCATTCTGGGCAAGCCATATCTGCCCATTACTCTCGACGTGTCCGAAGTAGCCACTCTTGTCCCCCGGCGGTTCCGGCAGTTCCTGCAAAACCCCGTTCTGGGCGCGGAACACTTTTCCGTCGAAACTGGTCAGGCATAAGACCCCACCTCCTTGGGAAAAGGTACGCACGTAATTACCCGTCCATCCATTGGTTGCCGAATAAGAGGTCCATCGATAGCCCTCCCGAGTCACAAGGCCTGTTACGGTGCTTACCCACATCCTCCCAGAGGGTTCCAAATGCAAATTAACAATACCCGCGCCTGGCAGTTCAGGGGTGTTGGATCGATCGTAAACCTTGAATTCTATGCCATCAAACCGCACCAACCCACCAAAAGTCGCAAACCAGATATAACCATCTTCTGTTTGAACCATTGCATTGGCTGAATTTTCAGGCAATCCGTCATCCGTTTCCCATTTTTTAATTAAATAGTCATCCTCCCTCGGGGAGGAAACCAAAGGCGGAAGTAAAGAAGACTGACCCAAAGTGAGGCCAACAGAAAATAAAAACAGCAACGCCGTAAGAAACGCAAGCATGCTCAACGATGATCCGCTCGGACAACCCGGACAAGGAACACGGCTAGGCACTTGAGGAGAATCAACAGAACAGAACATAAATCTAACCGCTCCAGAACGGTCTGTTGAAATATTCAGGGGCATGACCGGGAATATGACTTAATCCTCCAGCAAAGAATACTTTTTAATCAAAGGCAGCAGGCCACCGGAACCCCATCTAACAACTTGAGTTGAAGTTAAAGCACCAACGCCCCTTCCTTATGAGACGCCGGTACGCTATGTTACGCGGCATGAAGGACCATTCAGCTCCTTTTTCAGGTTTGCCTCGCGAATCGCTCTCACGCATTCGTGATGCATTGGTTGATTTACATAAAGCTCTGCTCCAATCAGAGAGGGAGCAGTATGAGGCGGTGTTTGGGCCGATTGCTTCCACTCAGCATTTTTTGTCGCTGGTCTTAAACGATGGATGGTTTAGCTGGCTGCGTCCTCTTTCCGCGTTGGTGGCAGAGATAGATGATGTTTTGGATGAAAAGGAATCTCCCGTCTCCAGTTCGCTGCTTCTGCAGTACTTGGCATCCACGCGTAAACTGTTGCAATTCAATGGCTCAGAGGAATCGGGTTTTGGTCAACAGTATCTTGAGGCACTGCAAAGAGACCCTGACGTCATTTTATCACACGCAACTTTGACCCGCGTGATGCAAGGGAAAACGGTGCTTTGAATCCCCGCCTGCTTCTCATCCAAAATGTTAATCACCATCCACTTATGAAATTTTTTGAGTATTCCACTCAAGCTCCACAAACTCATTAGTTCCACTTCTTTTGCGACTTCAATCCTCAGGCGGCCCCTTATAGTTGGACGGGGTTCTTTGACTTCGGGCCTGAGGCCGGTATTCTGAACAATACAGTAGTTGATGCTTCCGCACGATGATATGGAAGCGACCTTATGAATGATTCAGTTCCCGCACCGGGAAGCCAAAATCTCGCCTTTGTCGAGAATCTGTACGAACAGTACATGCGCGACCCAGCCTCCGTTTCGGCGGATTGGCAGACGTATTTTAACAGTTGGACCCAGGGAGAGCAGGCGACACCGCGGCGTTCCATGGAGCCCAGCGTGCCTACCCGCAGCATGTTCAATCCGTTGCCAGCGACGGAAACGCGCACGGGCGGGCATGCGGATGAGAATGGTCATTCGTACTCCTTGGCGGAGGCCAAGCACAATCAGGATCGAGTCGATCAAATGATCCGCTCCTACCGACTGAGGGGGCACATGATCGCACAGATCGATCCGCTCGGATTGCCCAGGGCGTGCCCGCCGGAACTCGATCCCGCTTACTACGAATTTACCGAGGCCGACATGGACCGGCGCTTTTCCTGTGTGACATTGCACAAGGAAGGCACCCTGACACTGCGCCAGATTCTCGATAAATTGCGGAATACTTATTGCCGCAGTATCGGTGTGCAATATATGCACATCGACGAACTTCCGGTGCGACGCTGGTTGCGGGAGCGGATGGAAGGCTCGGAAAACCGCGTGCAACTCTCACGCAAGGAACAACTGCGGATCCTCACACGGTTAACCGATGCAGTGACGTTTGAGGAGTTTATCCGCAAGAAATTCGTGGGAGCCAAAAGCTTCTCTTTGGAAGGCTCGGAAAGCCTGATTCCACTTTTGGATCTGGCGATTGAGAAAGCGGGGGATCAAGGCATCAAAGAAGTCGTGATCGGCATGGCCCATCGCGGTCGTTTAAATGTTCTTTCCAACATCATGGGCAAAAGCCCGGGTGAAATCTTCAGGGAATTTGCTGATACCGAGGGGGATCAATCAAAAGGCCACGGTGATGTGAAGTATCACAAAGGGTACAGCAACGACTGGAAGACCGGCTCAAAAAAGACGGTTCATATTTCATTGTGCTTCAACCCTAGCCATTTGGAATTTGTAAACCCAGTGGCCTTGGGCCGCGTGCGGGCCAAACAGGATCGAATTGGAGACACCGATCGCACCAAGGGTTTGACCTTGCTGATTCACGGGGATGCGGCGTTCATCGGCCAAGGGGTCACGCAGGAGACTCTGAATATCAGCCAACTCGCAGGCTACGCAACAGGCGGAGCGCTGCATGTTATTGTTAACAATCAGATTGGTTTCACGACCAGTCCGGAGGACGCCCGCTCATCCACCTACTGCACCGACGTGGCCAAAATGATTGGAATTCCGATTTTCCATGTGAACGGTGAAGATCCGGAAGCCGTGGCGGCTGTGGTGCGGATGTCGCTGGATTTCAGAGAGACCTTCAAGCGTGACGTGGTAATCGACATGTATGGGTACCGCCGCCTGGGACATAACGAGACCGATGAACCCTCATTTACGCAACCTTTGCTTTACAAGGCGATCCAACAGCGCAAACCGGTGCGCGAAGGTTATCTGGAGCATTTACTAAAGCTGGATGGCATCACGATGGAGGATGCAAACCGGATTGCCCAAACCCGTCAGGATTATTTCGAGGAGGAATTGTCAGAGTCCAAGGAAGCGGATTATCGGCCGCCGACTCCGCCAAAGCGAAGGACTTGGGATTCTTATGTCGGAGGTCCGGATTCCGTAGTGCCGGACCCACAAACGGGTGTTGCCTTGGAAACACTGAGGCAATTGTTGGATCTCCAGACGCGGCTGCCACAAGGCTTCAAGCCGCATCCCAAGATCGAGAAAGTGCTCGCCCAGCGCGCCCGTATGATGACGGGCGAAGCGCCCATTGATTGGGCGATGGGGGAAGGTTTGGCCTTGGCTTCCTTGTCTGTGTCGGGAACGCGGGTACGTTTGAGCGGCCAGGATGTGGGACGGGGAACGTTCAGCCACCGGCATGCGGTGCTGCACGATTACGAAGACGGAAAGAAATACGTCCCGCTACAGCACTTGGACCCAAAACAGGCTCCGGTGGATATTTTCAACAGTCCCCTTTCCGAGGTTGCAGTGCTGGGTTTTGATTACGGTTATAGTTTGGATTGCCCACACGGATTGGTCATTTGGGAGGCGCAATTTGGCGATTTTTGCAATGTCGCCCAAGTCATTATCGATCAGTTCATCGCCAGCGCGGAGAACAAGTGGAAACGGCTGAGCGGCTTGGTAATGCAATTGCCACATGGCTTTGAAGGTCAGGGTCCCGAGCATTCGAGCGGTCGGTTGGAACGTTTTCTGGCCATTGCCTCACAGGACAACATCCAAGTGGTCTATCCCTCCACGCCTGCCCAGATTTTCCATCTGTTGCGTCGCCAAGTGGTACGCCCATGGCGAAAGCCGTTGATAATAATGACTCCGAAGAGCCTTCTGCGCCATCCCGAGGTTGTTTCATCGCTGGAAGAGCTTTCCACAGGGACCTTTCAACGCATCATTCCTGATGTGGGCCATCGTGATCCCCAAAAAGTCCATACCGTGCTTATGTGCGCCGGCAAAATTTATTACGAGCTGGCTAAAAGGCGGGAGCAGGAGAAGCGCGAAGATGTCGCGATCATTCGACTGGAGCAATTGTACCCGCTTCGGGATGAGCAAATCGCGGCGGTTCTGGCTCCTTACCCCAGCACGGCCAGCGTGCGATGGGTGCAGGAAGAACCCGAGAACATGGGCGCGTCACGGTACTTAAAAATCCGTTTTGGCTCCCATATTCAGGGAAGGCTCCCATTTAGCGTGGTTTCGCGGCCATCCTCGGCCAGTCCGGCGACCGGTTCAGGCAGCGCACACAAGTCCGAGCAGGAAAGTCTCTTGCTACAAGCCTTCGCTCGTTGAATCCTCTGGGTATGCCTATGGAAATAAAAGTTCCGTCATTGGGGGAGTCGATCGCCGAAGTTGAGATCGGACAATGGCTTGTGAAAGAGGGAGACCTAGTGAAGAAGGACCAGAACTTGGTTTCAATCGAGAGTGAGAAAGCCACGATGGAGTTGCCTGCTTCTGTGGCGGGGGGTCTCGTCAAAATTGTGAAGCCAAAAGGATCCGTGGTAAAAATCGGCGAAGTGATTGCCGTGATTGATCCGGAGGCCAAGGCGGGCACTGTTGCTGTGCCTGCCCAGGAAGCTGCGGCACCGGCTCCCACAGCTACACAGACGCGGGTGATGCCTGCAGCGGAACGTCTTATGGCGGAGAGCGGTGTGAACCCCTCTACGGTGCTTCCAAGCGGCCCTGGAGGAAGAATTTTGAAGGAGGACGTGCAAAGGGCCATTGAGACTCAGCCAAAAACATTTACCTCCTCAGCTCCAACGGCAGTGCCTGCCCCTGCCCCGGCCGTTGCTGCGACAAAAAGCAAGGGTCCACGCGCCGAGGAGATTGTGCCCATGACGCGCATGCGCCGAACCGTGGCAAGCCGACTGGTTGAGGCGCAACAAACGGCTGCGCTGCTCACCACCTTTAACGAGGTGGACCTGTCCGCAGTCATGGCTCTACGCAAAGAATATCAGGACGCATTCACAGCGAAGTACGGCACGAAACTGGGGTTCATGTCGTTTTTTGTGAAGGCGAGCATTGATGCCCTTCGCCTTTATCCCCAGGTCAACGCCGAGATTCGTGGCCATGACATAGTGTACCACCACTACCATGATATCGGTGTGGCTGTGGGCGGTGGAAAAGGATTGGTGGTGCCAGTTCTCAGAAACGCTGAGCGCATGAGTTTTGCGGAGATCGAACTTGCCATCACGGATTTCGGTAAGCGAGCCAAGGACAACAAATTAACGCTTGAGGAATTGCAGGGAGGCACGTTCACCATTTCCAACGGTGGGGTCTATGGATCAATGCTTTCCACACCCATCGTCAATCCGCCCCAAAGCGGCATACTGGGCATGCACGCCATTCAGGATCGGCCCGTGGCCCGCGAAGGCCAAGTGGTCATTCGGCCAATGATGTACTTGGCGCTGACCTACGATCACCGCATTGTTGATGGGCGCGAAGGGGTGTCCTTCCTTAAACGCATCAAGGAAGTGCTGGAAAATCCAGCTCGCTTGCTATTGGAAGTCTGAGAACCGGCAGTATTTAGCATGATCGCTCGATTGTTGATTCTGAGCGATGTGCACTACGCAGGCCCCTTGGAGCAGCAGCGCACGCGGTATGAAGCACGGTCGGTGGATAACCCGCTGGCCCGCATCCTTTTAAGCGCCTATCGCCGCTATGTGTGGCTGCGCGATCCCCTTTCCCACAACCACCTCCTGCCGGCGTTGTGCAATCAGGCAGGAGAGGTGGACAAGGTGGTGGCGAATGGGGATTTTTCGTGTGACACGGCGTTTATTGGGGTAAGCGATGCGGCCGCGCGCCAGAGTGCTGAAATCTCCCTGGGATACCTCAGGCAACGTTATCAGGAAAAGTTCCACGCGGTGATGGGTGATCACGAATTGGGTAAGAAAAGTCTGGGCGGAGGCAAAGGTGGTTTGCGAATAGAGAGCCTCCGCACTGCCACGGAAATTCTAGGCATTGCGCAAGCATGGTCCTTCAGCATCGGCCTCTGGCGACTGGTGGGGGTGACCTCATCGGTGCTGGCACTGCCGATATTGCAACCCGAGACTCTTGGGTGTGAATGGGCAGAGTGGCAGGACGCCCGTGAGAAGCATCTTACGGAAATTCGGGTGATATTTGATTCGATCAAGCCAAACGAACGTGTTCTTCTTTTTTGCCATGATCCCACCGCTCTGCCCTTCCTCATCGAGGAACCCTCGGTGGCAGCCAAACTCCATCAATTGGAAAGGACCATTATTGGCCATCTGCACACTCCTGCGGTATTTGGCCTGGCCAAGCGGCTCGCAGGCATGCCGCGCATTGATTTCTTGGGCACCACGCCAAAACGACTGAGTTCGGCGCTCCGTAAAGCCAAGGATTGGGAGCCATTTCGTGTCGTGCTATGCCCAAGTCCGCCAGGCATTCAACTCCTGAAGGACGGGGGCTTTCTGACGGTAAGTGTAGATTCAGAATCTCCTGCCCCGCTCGATTTTGAACGTCACCGTTTGAGCTGGCGTAAGACTGAGCACGGCACGGACGCAAAGCAGGCAGGTTGAAACCCAGTGTGGCCGCGCATGAGATGCGCAAGTTCAACAGATAGGAAGGGGACATTGGTTTCCAGGCTCAAAGTTTCTCTTATATTTTGTCCGGTAACGCCGATAAAAGAGAGACTGAAACCTGTGTTTTGGCGTAAATCGCCCAAGCCGTCGTTGTGAGCGGTGCTCAAGCAACTCGAACTAATCGATTGCTAGTGTCCGAACCCACATCTCCGGTCCAAACCACTAAAGTTTCATCCAGCATCTTATGAAGAATTGGACTTTACGTCAGCGAATCATGGCGGGGTTTGCGGCAGTCATCGCGTTGGGCTTCCTCACAAGCGCAACCACGGTTTACCTTGTTTCCCGCATCAAAATCCAAACCACGGCAATCACTGAGGATGCCCTGCCCGCACTTGCTGCGGCAGAGAAAATAAAATCCGGGGCAGCGGATGCTCAATTTGCGTTTTTGAGATATGCCCTCAGCGTAGGCGCAGAGACGCGGACACAGTTTGGGAAACAGATTGCGGAGCAGGCCGCTGTCGTCACAAAGGCTTTCGACGCATTTGAAAAGACCGTCACTACGGAAGAAGAACGAGCAATGTTTGACAAAGTCAAAACAGCCCGTTTGGACTATGTCAAAGCACGACAGACAGCCTTAGACTTGGGTTCATCAGCTAAATCGGAGGAATTGCTTCAAATCAATTCACAAACGATTGTTCCGCTCTTCGCCAAATACCAGGGGCTAGTGGCGGAACTTTTTGAAGTTAACGTTGAGGTTGGAAATCGCGCCGGCGCTTCAATCCATACCAGCGCGAAACAAACTCTTTCGTTAACGATCGGCCTCTGTCTGGCCAGCCTTCTAATCGGTGCAACCCTTGCGCTGGTGATCTCCAAAAGTCTTTCCCGCACATTAGGATCAATCTCGCAAACACTCGCGGAAGGGGCGGACAACGTTGCTTCTGCATCCGGTCAAATCTCATCAGCCAGCCAGATGCTGGCAAATGGAGCGGGCGATCAAGCCGCGTCGCTTGAAGAGACCAGTGCCTCACTGGAAGAAATGGCCAGTATGACCGAACGGAATTCGGACAACGCCGAGAAGGCAAAATCGCTAACCGTTGAGACCCGGACCGTCGCCGATACGGGTGCCGCCGACATGAGGGAAATGACCAAAGCCATGGATGACATCAAGGGGGCGAGCGACAACATCGCCAAGATCATCAAGACCATCGACGAAATTGCTTTCCAAACCAACATTTTAGCACTCAACGCAGCTGTGGAAGCTGCCCGCGCCGGCGAATCGGGAATGGGCTTTGCCGTGGTGGCAGACGAGGTTAGAAATCTGGCCCAACGCAGCGCCGCTGCGGCGAAGGACACGGCTGCTCTGATCGAGGATTCAATCAACAAGAGTGCGCGCGGAGTCCTGTTAAACGCCAAGGTAGGACAGGAACTGGCTGACATCGCCACCAAATCTCGCCAGATCGATGATTTGGTGGGCGAAATCACCACCGCCTGCCGAGAACAAAGCCAGGGTATTAGCCAGATCAACCTGGCTGTTTCGCAAATGGACAAAGTCACTCAGTCCAACGCCGCTTCGGCTGAGGAAAGCGCAAGTGCCTCAGTGGAATTAAACGGCCAGGCCATGGCTTTGAAACAAACCATGTGCGAATTGGAAGCGTTAGTCAGCGGCGACCGCAAGAATCAGCCGCAAGAAAAAGTGGAGCATCAGCATCCCGAGCCAGAACTGGAGGCAAGGCCCAGCGCACCAAAGCCCACCACAATCCGGCACACCTTGCGGTCGAATAAGAACTTTGAAACTGTGTGATCCCCCGTAACCTGTGGGTTACCGGTTAAATTCAAGCGCGGCCAAGTCCACGCATGATTTGCGTCATGTGGGTGGATTTGTTAAGGACGTAAAAATGGATCCCGGGGACACCGCGGTCAATCAGCTCGCGGGCTTGGTTAACGCATTGGCGGATACCAATTTCCTCAACCTTCGCGGCGTCATCACCCACCGCATCCAATTCCTGTTTCAACCCCTCCGGCAGCGTGGAACCACATAGACCAAGAATTCGGGCGATCTGCCTGGCTGAAAGAATGGGGAGCAGGCCGGGGATAATGGGAACAGTGATGCCCAAAGCCCGCGCCTTATCCACGAAGGCGAAGAAATCAGCATTGTTGTAAAATAGCTGGGTGATGATGCAATCAGCACCGGCGTCAACCTTGTCCTTCAGCTTGAGCAGATCAAACTCCAGAGAGGGAGCCTCAAGGTGCTTCTCAGGATAACCGGCCACAGCCAGGCCAAAACGGGGCTGGCGTCCTGCTTTCTCCCGGGCTCGGATATGGGCCACCAACTCGTTTGCATGTGAGAATCCATCCACGGGCGGCGTGAATGTGGCTTGGCCTTGGGGGGCATCACCGCGAAGGGCGACAATGTTACGAATTCCGGCTGCGGATATTTCATCAAGAATGCCATCCAGTTCCGCGCGGGAAGAGGTAACGCAAGTCAGATGGCAGGCCGTGGGCAGGTGAAATTGGTTTTGGATGGACTGGGCAATCTCCAAGGTGCGGCCCTGATTGGAGCCGAAAGCACCGTAGGTGACAGTCATGTAATCGGGCTTCAGCGCGACCAGCTCGGGGAGAATCTGCCGCAGATGATCATACGAAGTATCCGTCTTGGGGGGGAAAACCTCAAAGGAAAGAGCGGCTTTGGAACGGTTGGCGAGGATTTCCGAAAAAGTCTGCGCTTGCATCAGTTTGATCAATTTTGGCGTTGGGCGACTAACGAGTGCATCTACAGTAAACGAGGGTGCATAAGGTGGGCAACTGACAATTTAGGAACCTCTGGGGCCTTTGCATTTTCGAAGGAAGAGTTAAATTGAGCCATGCATGGATCAGAAAAAGTAAAGTGTCCTTTCTGCGGAAGCCCGTGCCACTTGGAGATCGACACCAGCCTGTCGAGCCAGAGGTTCACGACGGATTGCGAGGTTTGCTGTCGCCCATTCGAGGTCAATGTCGAGTGCGAGGACCACGAAGTGGTGGCCATCGACGTCACGGCGAATTGAGGAAACGAGCATGAAAACAATGCAATGAATCCATGAAAAGGTATGCAGCTGCATTGTCGGCAAAAGGGGATAAAAGGGCTAAAGATGCCTTTAATAAGGACGATCAGAAGAAGTCGAGGCTTGTAACCAACGTTCGGAGGAAGAGTGTATGTCCCAGCCTGACTTAGAACAACGAAACAGCTGCTGCAAAGTCGGTAACTCAAGGCAAAGCTGATATTTCCGGGTCGTCTGCATTTGGCAACGTGCTGTTTGGAAGGAGTAATGAGTTGCCGTAAGCCCATGAATAAATGGTTTCAACGCGCCAAAGTGTCGCACAAACTGATGTTAATCAGTTTGTTTTTCATGATCCCCGATTCGGTGCTGTTAGTTTTGCTGCTGAGAAGCATCAACGACAACATTCATTTCGCCCGCTGGGAGCAGTACGGCAACCAATATCAAAGGCCTCTTCAAGAACTATTGGAGCAATTCCCAAATCATGCCCTGGCTCTCTCTCAAGTCAAGGCGGGCACGCCATCGCAGGATCAGGCCGTCCAGGAGATCAGGGGTAAAATTGACTTTGCCCTGGACCAGCTTGCCAAAAATGATCTTTCAGTCGGTGAGAAGCTCCAATTTACCGACGAAGGTTTAAGCAAACGGCAAAGATCGCATTTTCGCGCGCAAACCCTGCGCGACGAATGGGAGGCATTAAAGAAATCACCAGACACAACCCCGGCGGCAGAAATTGAAAATATACACAGCCATTTGGTGACCCACGTGCGGACGATGATCACCCATGCGGGCGACACTTCAAATCTGATCCTCGACCCGGACTTGGACAGCTATTACCTGATGGACGTCACGCTGCTGGCTTTGCCTGACATGCAGGATCGGATGGCCAAGCTGCTGGCTTTGGGTGACCGGATTTCCAAAAATCATGGCCTAACACCTCGGGAACGCACTCAAATCAACTCGTATTCCACGCTGTTACGGGATGCCGATTACGCGCGAGTTGTGGCGAGCACACAAACCGCCTTGAATGAGGATGCCAATTTCTACGAGACAAGCACCACCCTGCAGGATCGAGTCGGAAGGGGGTTGGCGGGTTTTAAGGCGCACACCTTGAAGTTTATGGATGTGACGGAACGCCTGGCGGAACAGGAGCCCACCCCGCAATTGTTCGAAGAATTTCAAGCGGCCGGCAAAGAGGCCCGGGCAGAGAGCTTTGGGTTCTGGGATGTGGCGAGCGAAGAAATTGATGTGCTGCTGCAAAAACGTATCGACCACTTTGCCGCCCGTCGTCTCAGGAGCCTGATTTTGACAGGTATGGCATTTGTGGCGGCCCTCGGGCTTGTCACGTTCATCACTCGCAGTATTAGCCGCCCGCTGCAAAAGCAGGCCGCTGAATTATGCAGTGCAAATGCGCAGATGCTGGCAGAAGCCGCACACCGGCGACAGGTGGAGGCGGCTTTGCGCAGCGCCGAGGAAAAATACCGCAGCATTTTTGAGAACGCGGTTGAGGGAATCTTCCGCACTTCACCCGACGGAAAATACATGGAGGCAAATGGTACGCTGGCTCGGCTTTATGGGTACGGCTCAGTCGTGGAAATGGAAACCAGCATTACGGATATCGGCGCACGCCTCTACGTCTCCCCAAACAGGAGGGCAGTCTTCAAAAAAGCGATCGATCAAGACGGGGAGGTCCGCCAGTTTGAATCGGAAGTGTACCGAAGGGATGGCACGGTCATCTGGATATCGGAGAACGCGCGAGCCGTGCACGACGGCCAGGGAAACCTTTTGTACTACGAGGGAACGGTGGAGGACGTCACCGAACGCAAGGCCAGGGAGCAGGAACTGCAGCAGTTGCACAAAGAACTGCTGCTGGCGTCGCGCGCTGCCGGCATGGCAGAAGTTGCAACAGGAGTAATCCACAATGTGGGCAACGTTTTAAACAGCCTCAATGTCTCGACCGATGACATGATCGATCAGATCACCAAATCACGGTTGTCTCATTTGCGAAAAGCCTCCCAACTGATGGCAGAACATCAGAACGGACTGGGGGAGTTTTTCAAGACTGACCCGCGGGCTCAATCCCTGCCGGCATTTTTAACCAAGTTAAGCAGTCATCTCGATGAGGAACAGCAGCGCATGCGGCAGGAGCTCGAAACAATTTCGAGCCATGTGGACCACATCAAACAGATTGTAAATACTCAGCAATCAAACGCCAGAATGATTGGGGCGGTGGAAACACTCCAGCCCGCAGCTCTGGTCGAGGATGCGTTAAGGATGGGCGATGTGGGGCTGGATCGAAACCAAATCACAGTGGAAAGGGATTTTCAGTCGAGCTGTGGAGTAACGGCTGATCGTCACCGAGTGCTGCAGATTTTGATCAACTTTCTTAAAAACGCGGGACACTCCATTCAGGCATCCAACCACGGTGAAAGGAAGGTGCTGATCACCGTCCATGAAAAGGGAGCGGAGTGCATGTGCATCAGCGTGACCGATACCGGCGTGGGAATTCCTCCGGAAAATCTGCGAAGAATCTTCCAACATGGGTTCACCACCAAAAGTCAGGGGCACGGGTTTGGCCTGCACAGCAGCGTGCTCGCGGCGCGCGCCATGAGAGGTGACATCACCGTGGCCAGCCCCGGTACTGCCATGGGTGCCACCTTCACCCTTGAACTGCCAGCTGTACCCAAAGCATGAATTCCACTGAGCACAAAAACACACCTTCAAACCGCCGCATCCTGGTGGTGGACGACAACCAGGACATCCACGACGACTTCACCAAGATCCTGAATCCGCGGCAGACGGACACGGCCGCCTTGGATGCGGATGCCGCCAGTCTGTTCGGAGAAACCACCGTGGCGGAACGGAAATCTGAATTCGCGGTCGACCATGCATCGCAAGGCCAGGAAGCGCTGGAAATGGTGGTCCGGGCGCGCGAAGAAGGGCTTCCCTACGCGGTCGCATTCGTGGATATGCGCATGCCGCCGGGATGGGACGGGCTGACGACCATAAGCCATCTGTGGAAGGGTGATCCCGATATTCAAACGGTGATTTGCACGGCCTATTCCGATCGCAGCTGGTCTGAGATTCAGAACACCCTTACGGATCGCGAGCGATGGCTGGTGCTTAAAAAACCGTTCGACAAAATCGAAGTCCTTCAACTGGCGCACTCCCTCACAGAGAAATGGAATCTGGCACGGACCGCCCGGATGAAAATGGAATTTCTGGAGAAAATGGTTGCTGACCGCACCCTGGAGTTAAAGCTCGCGCAACGGGTAAAAAATGAGTTTCTAGCCAATGCCAGCCATGAATTCCTCACGCCCATGAATGGCGTCTGTGGATTTCTGGAATTGCTGAGGGACACTCCGCTGGATGAGGAACAGACCGAATATCTGTCCGAAGCGGCAAGCTGCGGACAAAGATTGCTCGGAATGCTAAGGCAGGTGCTGGACTTCAACCAAATCGAGGCGGGAACTTTTATCGTTAAAACCGCCGAATTTGCACCCGAAGAAGTAATGCAGGCTGTCGCGGAAGAGTTGGCGCCCGCGGCAGCGGCCGGCAAGGTCCGCGTGTCCGTGATACCATGCCCAACCGCCTCACCACGCTGGGAGGCGCCTCTCACGGTTCTTACGAAAGTCCTGGTCCTGCTGTTGGACAACGCCATCAAGTTTTCTCCCGGCGCATCAGTCGCGCTGAAGGTGGATGCATCCCCCATAGGCCTTGAATTCACCATCACCGACACCGGTATTGGCCTGACAGCAGAGCAATTGGAGTGGATCGACATTCCCTTTGCGCAGGTCGATGGAGGCAGTCGCAGACAATCCTCAGGGATCGGCCTCGGGTTACCGCTGGCCAAACGCCTCGTCAGTGCCTCTGGCGGCCTCTTTCGGATAAGCGGACGTCCCGGTGCGGGCGTCACGGCATCGTTCACAATTCCTGGAAACCGCGCTTCAGACGGCCGGGAAGCGCTCCTCTCAAGCCGGATTCCAGAGACGGTTGAGCTAAGAGACTCAACTTATACCTGAGGGTCTCAAGGCACTATGGGAGGGGTCTTCGAAAAAGCAGCTTATGCAATGCGGGCACCCCTCATAATAGTGTTCTAGCGTTGCAAAAAGCGTCTAAAATGCTTGCAGCATCTTCATGAGTTACACCAGAATCAGGCAGATTGAAAAAGAGCATGCAAAATTTGGCGCTGAGGTGTTTCTCAGAACATAAATCCCATTCAAAGAGCGGGCGACTCCTTTCATTTTCCCGAGTACCACGGAATACTTGGGAATTTGTGGTTATTTTGCTCCTTGGCTTCGGCGCGCTGATGATGCCTTTACGTACCGCTGCAAGCACGATTGTCGCATGGGGAAACAACGCACATGGTCAAACCAACATTCCGGTCGGAATAAGCGATGGGGTGGCGATAGCTGCCGGTGGCGAACAAAGCGTGGTATTGAGGAGCGATGGGACAATAGCGGCGTGGGGATTTAACGAGTTCGGTGCAAGCAGGGTTCCGGACAGTCTGGCAAACATAAAAGCAATTGCAGCGGGCACAGGACACATTGTGGCCCTGAACATGGACGGCACTATGGTCGGGTGGGGGGCGCAACAACGGAATCTGCCTGCTGTTGCAGCAGAGGTGGAAACCGTAAAGCAAATCGCCGCCGGAGGCGGGAATACAGTGGCTTTGAGATTTGATGGCACAGTCGCTGGCTGGGGTGGCAATCGACCGATCGGTCCGATCGGTTCTATCGGGCAACAATGGAATGGGTTCACTCAAATGCCCATCCCTGTTGGCTTAAGCGGGGTGATTGCCGTTTCAGCGGGAAATTCACATATTGTAGCCCTAAAGAGCAACGGCACCGTCGTGGCTTGGCGATGGGCTCGCTCGCTTTTCCCTTCTGGCCCATTTGTGGCTGACCTTCAAAACGACCTTACAACAGGCCTAACAGGCATTGTTGCCATTGCTGCGGGTGGCAGTCACATCTTGGCTTTGAAAAACAACGGAGCGGTGGTTGCAAGGGGAAATAATAGTTCTGGCCAAACAGATGTTCCCCCCGGGTTGACCGGGATAGTTGCCATAGCGGCAGGCGAGGCGCATTCCGTCGCATTGAAAAACGACGGCACAGTCATAGCGTGGGGCGACAACTCTTTTGGGCAATCGGATGTGCCCCCTGGGCTTAGTGGTATCAGCTCAATTGCGGCGGGATCGGGACATACTGTGGTTTTGAAGACGGTCACAACGATTGGACTCAAAGTCGCAAAAGGCACCGCAATCGTGACTGACGGCAGGGTGACCTCTTTCTCAATTGGCGATGGGGGTTCGGGTTATGCCACAGCCCCGGTTGTTACATTTAGCGGGGGAGGTGGTAGCGGTGCCTCGGCTTCTGCTATTGTGGTCGATGGAGTGGTCGCAGCCCTTAAGATCACAGACGCTGGGTTCGGTTACACTTTGGCCCCTGATCTACATTTTTCTTTTCCACAAAACGCTTTAAGAACGGCGACTGCCATTGCTTCCCTCTCATCACCCCCCGGTTCCTCGTTCCCAGGCTCCATACTGGATATTTATGTTACCGATGGCGGGTTTGGATACGATGCTCCCCCTTTGGTAACGATCAGCGGAGGGAACGGAACAGGGGCAACCGCAGTGGCCACGATAAGCAACGGAGTTGTTAATCACATTACGGTTACCAGCGTCGGATTGTATGCCAGCGCCCCCACAGTTACCTTGGATCAGCCACCGTTTATTCCGGCCCTGTCCATCGAATTGAGAAGCGGTTTTATGGCTTCCGGAACCCTTGTGTCATGGGGTGGTGATAGCGGCGTTGCGGGCCCGACGCCGCCGTATGGCTTGAGCGGGGTGGAGTCGGTTGCTGCCGGCGGTAAACAAACTTTGATAATAAAACCCAATCGCACCGTTTTGGACTGGCCGACAGGAGGCACGCTCCGAATTTTTGCTTGGGGAGCGACTAGTTTGGACCATTCAAATCCTCCCGATGGTTTGGACGACGTTGTAGCGGTTGCCGCGGGTGGTGCACACGCTGCAGCTCTCAAAAGCAACGGCGAGGCGATTGCCTGGAAATTCTATCTTGGGAGTACTTATTATCAAAATCCATATTCCGTGACCCGCGAAACAAATGTTCCCTTTGCAATCAGTGGAGTGGTCCAGGTTGCAGCCGGTGGTCAACATGTGGTTTTTCTGCTCAACGATGGCAACGTGGTGGCCATGGGATCGAATGACTCTGGCCAGACCAACATCCCTCCAAATCTCGGGGTGGTGGCATCCATTTCGGCGGGAGGCTCCCATAACCTGGCTTTGCGCAATGATGGTAGGGTCGTGGCTTGGGGTAATAATGATTATGGCCAAACAGATGTGCCAACTGACTTAACCGGCGTAAGTGCAATCGCGGCCGGCCATTATCACAGCGTGGCGTTAAAACATGATGGGAGTGTAGTCGCCTGGGGTCGCAACGATTTCGGACAAACACTTGTCCCATTAGAACTGACTTCCGTTGCGGCGATTGCGGCGGGCGGAAAACATACGGTCGCTTTGAGGACCAATGGAACTGTGGCTGCTTGGGGAGCAAACACAGTCGGCCAAACGAATGTGCCGTCCGATTTGAGAGGAGTGACCGCCATCGCTGCAGGAGAAGAGCATACCGTCGCTTTGCGAAGCGGTGAAGTGCTAGTGCCTGACGCACGCGCCGCGTCGGCTCGGGCAAAAGTAATTAACGGAGTTCTAACATCAATCGACCTGAAGGATAGCGGTTCAGGTTACACCAATCAACCTGAGGTGATAATAATTGGCAAGGGTGCGGGTGCCACAGCCACAGCCGAATCGGGACGGATTACAGGATTCAAGATTACAGCTCCCGGCAGTGGTTACGACAACACAACATTAGTGAGCATCACAGCTCCTCCATTGAATCCATTCCTTGCCCGCGAGACTACCAAGGCGATAGCTCGGCTCCGTGTGCGACGGGGTGATTCCTACGGTTGGGAGTCATCGACCAATCTCCAGACTTGGAATCCCGAAGGGGGGCCATTCACGGCCCGGCAGGAAGAAGTTTGGCAGGAGTTTGTGGCGGAATCTGCAGGCCGTTACTTCCGACTCGTGAAAAGGCCCTGAATACTCGCAAGCAACACATGCGACTCTGGGCAACGACCGGATTTAGGATTCAGAGCCGATTGACAATTGTCAGCATGTGATCGTATTTTGGATTGATCAAAGTTACGCCCCAATCTGAATCGAAAGATGCCTTGGTTGAGACTCTCACCAAGTCGGGGCTGCGTTGCACGCCGCAGCGGCTTGGGGTTTTTGATGTGGTGTTTCATAGCCATGATCATCCCACAGCCGAGGAGATTTTTGCCCGTGCGCGAAGGTCAATGCCGGAATTGAGCTTTGCCACCGTTTACAACTGCCTTAGCGCACTGGTGGAACACCATCTGGTCCGACAAGTGACCCTTGACCGCACTCCGACCCGTTTTTGCGCCAACCTCCGCGAACATGGCCATTTTTATTGCGATGGGTGCGGCGGCGTTCTCGATATTGATTTGGAATGCGGAGCAGCCCTGTCCGGCGTGAACCTGCCTTCTGGATACAAAGTGTCTTCGGCCGATTTGTCGATACGCGGGCTTTGTCCAGCGTGTTCCCCGAGCCAAAAAGCAACTTCCCCCCTTTGAGAAAGACGGTATTGGAACCACAATCACCGCCGTCGGCCACTACATTTTCCAATAAATACCGCTGGACAATCCGGCTTCCTGAAGCCAGTTTAGAATCATTCTAAGTAGGGGGATTCCGCTTGGTGACCGGTTTTGCCAGTGGATTTTTCCTCAGATGACATGAGCACTTCAACAGAGACGATTGAGCAGTTTGTCAATCGCGAGTACCAATACGGTTTTGTGACCGATCTGGAGGCTGATGCCGCGCCGCGCGGTCTCACCGAGGATACGGTCCGCCTGATTTCGTCCAAGAAGGGCGAGCCGGAATTTTTATTGGAATGGCGCCTCAAAGCCTACCGTTATTGGCTGACATTGAAGGAGCCGGAGTGGCCTAATGTTCATTACCCGAAGATCGACTACCAGAACGTCATCTACTATTCTGCGCCCAAGCAGAAAAAGGATGGCCCCAAGAGTCTGGCTGATGTCGATCCCAAGCTGCTCGAAACCTACAAAAAGCTCGGTATTCCCCTGCGCGAGCATGAGAAACTGGCGGGCGTGGCGGTGGATGCGGTGTTTGATAGTGTCTCAGTCGCAACCACCTTCAAAGGGAAGCTTAAGGAGATGGGAATCATTTTCGGCTCATTCAGTGAAGCAGTGCATGAACACCCGGAATTGATCAAAAAATACCTCGGCTCGGTGGTGCCATATACGGACAATTATTTTGCGGCGCTCAACTCTGCGGTCTTTAGCGACGGCTCGTTCTGCTACATCCCGAAAGGGGTGAAGTGCCCGATGGAACTTTCGACCTATTTCCGAATCAACGCGGCCGATACGGGTCAGTTTGAGCGCACTTTGATCGTGGCGGAAGAAGGCAGCACGGTGAGTTATCTCGAAGGTTGCACCGCGCCGCGCCGCGACACCAATCAGTTGCACGCAGCGGTCGTGGAGATTGTCGCCATGGATAATGCGTCGGTGAAATATTCGACGGTGCAGAATTGGTATCCGGGCGACGAGATGGGCCGTGGTGGCATTTACAATTTCGTGACCAAGCGAGGGTTGTGCAAAGGAGCGAGCTCCAAGATCTCATGGACACAAGTGGAAACGGGCTCGGCCATCACTTGGAAATATCCAAGTGTGGTGTTGAAGGGTGACAATAGTGTGGGCGAGTTCTACTCAGTTGCGCTGACCAACAACTACCAGCAGGCCGACACCGGCACCAAGATGATCCATATCGGGAAAAACACCCGCAGCACGATCATCTCCAAGGGCATCTCGGCAGGCCGTGGGCAAAACAGTTATAGAGGCCAGGTAAAGATACTCAAGAGTGCTGCGAATTCGCGTAATTTTTCGCAGTGTGACTCACTCTTGCTGGGCGACAAATGCGGAGCGCATACTTTCCCTTACATTGAGGTCAAAAACACCAGCTCCACGGTGGAGCACGAGGCTTCGACCTCAAAAATCGGGGAGGATCAGATTTTTTACTGCCGCCAGCGCGGGCTTTCAACGCAGGACGCGATCAATATGATAGTCAACGGTTACTGCAAGGAGGTCTTCCGCCAATTGCCCATGGAGTTCGCCGTTGAAGCTCAAAAACTCCTCGGCGTAAGCCTTGAGGGAAGTGTCGGTTGATCCGTTGGAAAAATTTCAAAAAGTATGTTGGAAATTAAAAATCTGCACGCTGAGGCGGCTGGGAAAAAAATTCTCAAAGGTTTGAACCTTACCCTTCGCAAGGGCGAAGTGCATGCCATCATGGGGCCGAACGGCAGCGGCAAAAGCACACTCGCCCAAGTTCTGGCGGGTCGTGATGCATATGAAATCACGGCCGGAAGCATTACTTATCTCGGTCAGGATCTTTTGGACCTTGAGCCCGAGGAACGCGCACGCGAAGGTGTGTTCCTGGCATTCCAATACCCTGTAGAAATCCCGGGGGTTAACAGCACTTATTTTCTGAAGGCCGCTCTGAACGAATTGCGCAAACATCGCGGTTTGCCAGAGTTGGATGCCATCGATTTCCTTCAATTGGTGAAGGAAAAAATGAAGATTCTCGAACTGCCGCAATCACTCCTAAACCGTCCGGTCAACGAAGGTTTTTCAGGTGGTGAAAAGAAGCGGAACGAGATTTTTCAAATGGCGGTGCTGGAACCGAGATTAGCGGTGCTGGATGAGACAGATTCGGGACTTGATATCGATGCCCTGCGCATCGTTGCCGAAGGCGTGAACAAGCTGAAGGGCCCGGAGAACGCTCAGTTGGTCATCACCCATTATCAGCGGTTGCTTGATTATATCGTGCCTGATTTTGTCCATGTCCTGTACGACGGAAAAATCATCCGCACAGGGGACAAATCCCTTGCTTTGGACCTGGAGGAGCGCGGCTACGACTGGCTTCTTGAGGCCTATGAAAAAAATGGCAGACGCGCTGAGTCAGTTCCGGCCTGAGCATCATGGAAATGAGCACCATCGCCCCCATTTTAAGCGAAACCAAGGCCGACCCGTTCGTTCTGAGTTACGAGACTCTTGAGAAAAGCGTGGACGCCAGCTCCCCCCCTTGGGTGCGCGCGTTGCGACACTCAGGTAACGCTCATTTTGAAGAGGTCGGCTTTCCCGACACCAGCCATGAGGAATGGCGTTTCACCAATGTGGGCCCGATCTCCCGCTTAAATGCTCATGCGCCGCGCGCTGAGGATTTGATTGCCGCCACGCCGGAAAGCATTTCACCTTACTTATTTAAATCGCTCGCTTCGACAACCTTGGTTTTCGTGAATGGGGTGCTGGACCTCGCCTTGTCCTGCCTGACCGGACTGACAAAAGGAGTGGAGGTGGTCGATCTCCCCACTGCCATTCGTCAGGAGCTTCCGTGGGTTGCAGCGCATCTCGGGCGTTATGCGCGTGTGGACGAAAATGCGTTCGTCGCACTCAATGGCTCCATGATCGAAAACGGGGTGGCCATTCGTATCCCGGCCAACGTCAAAGTTGAAGCCCCTGTCTTCATTCTTTTCCTCAGCACCTCGCAGGCTGATGGAGCCACAGTGCACTCCCGCATATTGATTGTGGCCGGACACCACAGTGAAGCGCGCGTGGTAGAATCGCACGCCGGTCTGGCAGACTCTGCTTACTTCAGCAACAGCGTGGCCGAACTCGTCCTTGAAGAAGGGGCTAAACTGGAGCACTGCCGCTTGCAGTTCGAACGCACCACCGCTTTTCACGTGGCCACAGTGCAGGCGCACCAGGCACGTTCCAGCAACCTCACCACTCACTCCATTTCGCTTGGCGCGCGTCTGGCCCGGATCAACGTGACTCCGGTCCTCGATGCAGAAGGTTGCGAGTGCACCATGAACGGATTGTACGTGGCGGAAGGCGATCAACTCGTCGACCACCACACCACGATCCATCACGCCAAGCCGAATTGTAACAGCCACGAGTTCTATCACGGGATTTTGGATGGGAAAGCCCAAGGGGTTTTCAACGGCAAAATCTTTGTTCGTCCGGATGCCCAAAGGACCGACGCCAAGCAGACGAACCGGAATCTTCTGCTCTCAGATGAGGCAACCATCAACACCAAGCCGCAGTTGGAGATTTTTGCGGATGATGTGAAATGTACGCACGGCGCAACAGTCGGCCAGTTGCAAGACGAGGCCATTTTTTACCTGCGCGCCCGAGGGATTGGTCTTGAGGCGGCCCGCCGCATGCTGGTCCATGCTTTTGCCAGCAGCATCCTCAACCGCATCACGATCGACGAAGTACGCACGTATCTCGACGACCAGATGTTCGATTTATTCGAGCGCCCGCCTGCTTGAGTTTCCCGGTGAGCCGGATACGGTAAGGGTTGAAGTATGTTCGACGATCTTAACGATCTTTATCAGCAGGTTATTCTTGATCACAGCAAGAAACCCCGCAACTACGGGCGGATGGAGCATCCAACTTGTGATGCGTGCGGCAAAAATCCGCTGTGCGGCGATCAAATCCAAGTCTTCGCCGTTATGGACGGGGACAAAATTCTCGAGGTGAAGTTTGAGGGTGACGGTTGCGCGATTTTTAAAGCCTCAGCCTCGATGATGACCGATGCCTTAAAGGGCAAAACCCAGGCAGAATCGAACGTGCTTTTTGATGAGTTCCATGAATTGATCACCAAAGGGACCGCACCAGAGGGAAATCACCTTGGCAAACTGGAGGTCTTCGGGGGGGTCAATCGTTTTCCCGCACGGGTCAAATGCGCCCTGCTCTCCTGGCGCGCGGCGATGGCTGCGGTCGGTACGGGCGAAAAAACAGTTTCCACTGAATAATATATGTACGGATCACAGACTGTGGTTTTGAAGCGCGACGTCGACGCTGTCCAAATTCCCTCCGGCGTGCCCACGGTACTGCCCGAAGGCACTGAGGTGCAGATCACCCAAACTCTGGGCGGCACTTTCACCGTCATTGCGCCTGGCTGCATGGCGCGCATCGGCGAAAAGGACGCGGACGCCCTGGGCATGGAGATCAAGCCCAAGCAGGCGCCGACTGCGGCTGACCTCGGACCCGTTTCGAACGATGATTTGTGGACTGCCATGAAAAATTGTTACGACCCGGAAATTCCGGTCAACATCGTCGACTTGGGACTGGTCTACGATTGTGTGGCGGAGCCCATTGAAGGCGGTGGCAACCGCATTCTAGTCAAGATGACCCTGACTGCTCCCGGTTGTGGAATGGGTGGGGTGATCGCCGGCGATGTGGAGAACCGTCTGCGTGAGGTTCCCGGAGTTAGCGATGTTCATGTTGAGGTGGTATGGGATCCGATCTGGAACCAGAGCATGATGTCCGACGCCGCGCGTTTGCAGCTGGGCTTGATGTAACGCTGCAATGAGCGAGACCCTGTCACTTTCGGAGCGACGCGCTGATTTTCCAATTCTCGACCAGAAAGTCCACGGCCGTCCGCTGGTTTATTTGGACAACGCCGCGACCTCGCAAAAACCGCGCGTGGTCATTGACGCACTCTCGAATTATTACCTGCGCGACAATGCGAATGTGCATCGGGGCATCCACGAACTGAGCAACCGCGCCAGCGCAGCCTTCGAAAACACCCGCGAGCGCGCCGCCAAATTCCTCAACGCGAAATCAGCCGAGGAAATCGTCTTCACTCGCGGGACCACCGAATCGATTAATCTGGTGGCACAGACATGGGGCCTGGCCAATCTGAAACCGGGCGATGTCATCCTGCTCACCGAGATGGAGCATCACAGCAACATCGTGCCCTGGCAGATGCTGGCCAAGCGCACCGGCGCCAAACTTGCCTTCGTTCCCGTCATGGGCGACGAGGGACTTCTCGACCTCGCAGCAGCGGATCAACTTCTAGACGCACCCGTCAAACTGTTTGCCCTGACTCATATTTCCAACGCCCTCGGCACGGTTAATCCGGTTGCTGATCTTTGTGCAAAAGCACGCAAAAGGGGCATTGTCACCTTGGTGGACGGCGCGCAGAGTGCGGGCCACCGCCGCGTGGACATGCAGGAAATCGGCTGTGATTTCTTTGCTGCGTCAGGCCACAAAATGTGTGGCCCCACCGGAATTGGCCTGCTCTATGGCCGCCACGAACTACTCGAAGCCATGCCCCCCTGGCAAGGCGGCGGCGATATGATTTCCAACGTGGATTACTTCGAGAGCGCTTGGAATAAAGTGCCGCACAAATTCGAAGCCGGCACGCCTAATATAGCCGACACCATCGCGCTTCACACGGCCTTGGATTATCTCGATGAAATCGGGCGCGACCGCATCGAACACCACGATCTGGAACTGGCATCCTATGCCTACGACCGCCTCGCAACCCTGCCCCGCATTCGCCTATTCGGGCCGGCAAAAGGACGCGCCGGCCTGGTCAGTTTTCACTTCGCCGACATCCATGCGCATGACGTGGTGATGATGGCCGATATGGAGGGAGTCGCCCTGCGGGGTGGCCACCACTGCACTCAGCCGTTGATGAAAAAATACGGCGTAAGCTCCACTTCCCGCGCCAGCTTCTACTTCTACAACACCACGCAAGAAGTGGACCGCATGATCGATGTTTTAAAAGCCGTCCAAAAATTCTTCGGGGCATAGTAAATAATCAGCTAGACCTCGAAAACAGTCAGTTCCGGGCGGCAATTGAAGCGTATGTTCAGGTAGAAGCAACCGATGCCGGGGTTGACATACATGGGGCCAGCCGGGGTTTCGTACCAGCCCATATCAAATGAACCTACGTTGAATGGCACCAGCAATGGACCGTAGAAAGGCAGCCGCACTTGTCCGCCGTGCGAGTGACCCGATAGCGTGAGATCAAACCTTTGAGTGCCGAGTTTTTCGATCCAATTTGGATAATGGCTGAGCAGGATGTTGCGTGCGCCCGATTGGATTGAGAAAGGCGGGATTTTGCCACCAGTCACTCCCACCAGATTCAGCTTGCCTCCGGCCGCCGCCGTTTCTTCGTCCATCAACCAAGCTCCTCCGGCGGCTTTGAAGGTTTTGCGGAACTCGTTGAAATCGGCCTTGGCCCAATAATCATGATTGCCTGGAATGCCATAAAGGGGGGCTTGGACCTGCTGAATGATCTCCAAAGCTTCACGCTGGTGTCCGATCTCCTCAATCAGATCGCCCGTGAACAAGACCACGTCAGGTTTGAGAGAGTTGATGCGCTCAATAACTTTGCGAAAATAGGCCGCGTTTCCCTTGTGGTGAACATCGGTAAACTGGACGAGCTTCAAGCCCAAGCTGGGTCCGGGCAAACGGAAGGAACGCACGCGCAGCCAAGTGGGCTCGATCCAGTGGCCATCGGCCGCAGCAAGGCCGCCCAAGCCGAGTACGCCACCCAACCCACGCAAAAACTTCCGTCGCGAAAAAAAGGCCATCCCTCGTTGGACCTCCTTGCGAACGAATCGTTCGGGATCAGTCTACGAGGGATGGCTCAGTGAACTCTAACGTCTGTGGAACAACGGGTCCAAACTTGGACGTTACCCGATGTGTTGATGGCGAGTCCACCCGGTGGCTGAGGTATATCGAGGCTTGCTCTTCCAGAATGGGGCCGGTAATTGAATGTGATCCCGTGTGCTGCGTCTTATCTACTGCCGATGGACGATTTTGTGCCGGTAAACTGAATCTTTATGATGATGACTTCTGCGATTTCCTGGAAAAGCGCTGCTGCGGTGACGGCGGTGGTTTTGATGACCCTGCCCGCTTGGGCCGCCCCCAAGCACCTGCTGGTGGTCACGGCCACAACTGGTTTCCGGCATAGTTCCATTGGGACGGCTGAGCGAGTGTTGGAAGGTCTGGGCGAAACCAGCGGGCTTTACACGGTGGATTACGTCCGTGGCGGAGCCGACGGCAAGGATGGCACCGACGTTAAGGAGAAGATGTCAGCCGAGGCGTTGAAGAAGTATGACGGCGTCATTTTCGCCAACACGACGGGCGACCTCGCCATCCCTGATCCCCAGGCGTTCATTGATTGGATCAAGGCGGGGCACGCCTTCATAGGCATCCACTCGGCCTCGGATACTTTTCATGGATTTCGCCCGTACATCGACATGATCGGCAGCGAATTTCTGACGCACGGGGCGCAAGTGAATGTGGATTGTTTGAATCAGGATCTTACGCACCCCGCCACGGCACACCTGGGGCCGTCGTTTCATGTGACGGATGAAATCTACCAGATGAAGAATTTCACCCGCGCGAATGTTCACGGTCTGCTGACGCTGGATAAGCACCCAAATAACGGGACGCCGGGGGATTATCCGATTGCCTGGTCCAAAATGGTCGGCAAAGGGCATGTTTTCTACACCAGTCTTGGCCATCGAGAAGACGTTTGGACCAGCGAAGCCTACCAAAAGCACATCTTGGGCGGCATTAAATGGGCCTTGGGCGTCGCGCCCGCTGACAGCACTCCACAAAGCAATAAAGCTTCGCTGACCCCGGACGAAAAGAAGGAGGGTTGGAAGCTGCTGTTCAATGGCGAGAATTTGCAGGGCTGGAAGCTGCGCAATGGTGATGGACTGGCAAGTTGGAGTGTGCAAAACGGTATGCTGGTTAACTCGCTGCCTGAGGGCAAACACGGCACAGATTTGGTCGGCGAAGAGAAATTCCGCGATTTCAAGGTGCGCTATGAATACATGGTGCCCAAAGGCGCCAACAGCGGCTTTTATCTGCGCGGACGCCACGAAATCCAAATCTTCGACGACTTTGATGGAGGCAAACCCGCCATGGGCGGCAACGGTGGTATTTATAACACGGCAGCACCGACTTTGTTCGTTTCACGCCGCGCCGGGGAATGGCAGCAGGCTGAAGTGACCATGAACGGCCAAGATGTGACGGTTTATCTCAACGGCGTCAAAATCCACAACAAGGTCAACACGCCCAAACCGACCGGCAGCCAGTTGGATGACAATATAAATGAGCCCGGCCCGTTCTTCCTCCAAGGCGACCACGGTTCCGTCGCATTCCGTAACATCCGTGTGCTGCCATTGAAGTAAGACGGTGTCGTTGGACAAAACCTGCATCTATACTTACTCTCAAGCCATGGTCCATAACGATACTTCAGCGGGCGACGATTTGGGTTTTCGCCGACGGGATTTTCTCAAAGGGGGTTCGCTGGCGGCGCTGATGGCGTTGCTGGGGGGAGTGGAAATCACGGCGGACGACAAGACGGCGGCCGTGCCGAAGGCGGACCCGAACTACAAGGACAAACCACCGTCGCCGCCGGTGAATTTCGGAGTGATCGGTTTGGGGACTTGGGGCAAGGAGATGATTGCCACTTTGAACCGCATGCCGAATGCGCCGGTGGTGGCGATCTCTGATACTTATGCGAGCAGCCTGACACGAGTGGGAGCGACAGCCCCCAAGGCATCCCAGCACAAGGATTGGCGGGAAGTTATCGACCACAAGGATGTTCAGGCGGTATTGGTCGCCACTCCGACTCATCTCCATAAGGAAATCGTGCTTGCCGCGTTGAAGGCGGGAAAACATGTCTACTGCGAGGCTCCGCTGGCTCATACGATTGACGACGCACGAGCGATTGCAGTGGCGGCGCGTGAGGCCAAGGGCCTGGTGTTTCAAGCAGGGCATCAATGGAGAGCCAATCCGCAAAACCATCACGTTTACAAATTCATCCGCTCCGAGGCTTGTGGCAAAATCGCCACAGGTCGAGGCCAGTGGCATCGCAAACAGAGCTGGCGGCGCGCCTCACCCAACTCGGAGCGCGAGACCGCACTCAATTGGCGCTTAGACAAAGCCCTGACAACAGGGCTCATTGGTGAACAGGGAATTCACCAGATCGATATTGCCTCGTGGTATTTTGGCAGTCATCCGATTGCCGTCACTGGTTTTGGATCGATCATGCAATGGCGGGACGGACGGGAAATCCCGGATACCGCACACGCGATTTACGAATTTGCGGGCGGCGGGCGTTACGTTTACGAGGCCACACTGGCCAATTCATTCGACTCCGCCTACGATGTGTTTCACGGAACCGACGCAGCAGTCATGATGCGCGATCAGAAAGCATGGATGTTCAAGGAAGTGGATTCAGCCCTGCTGGGCTGGGAAGTTTACGCGCGTAAAGAGGAATTTTTCCAGGAGACCGGCATAGCTCTCGTGGCCAACGCCACCAAGCTTTTGGCTCAAGGAAAGAAACCCGCCGAAGGAACCTCGGACAGCGATTCACCTCACAAATATTCACTCACGGAATTTGTGGATAACATCGCGGATAAGAAAAAACCCAGCTCGGGCTACGCCGAAGCATTTGCCGCCACGGTGATGGCCATCAAGGGCCACGAGGCGACCATGAAAAACACCCGGATCGAACTGGCCGCCGATATCTTCAAGGTTTAAGCTAGGGAGAGCAATAAATGCCATCCATGAGCCGACAACAACTGAGCGACCTCTACTTTATGGAGGCGCGCAGCAAGGTGATTGATATTGCGGCGTTTTTGGACCGGATGGATCGCGGGACTGGAGCGGAGGATTTCAGAGTCATATCTCTCCGGGAATCGATGAAGATACTTCAATCCGACCGTCCCGACCGCGCGGCGGAAGTCCTTCGTTCGCTAAGCGATACCACCACAAAGCCAATCCCTAGCGCCACCACCAAAGCTGCATGCGGAGCCTGGCTCGGTCCTCAAAAAAAGGCTGCCGCCAAGCAACCCGCTCGGGCCGCTAAAAAATAGGACTTTTCGCGATGCGATACATTGAGCCCCACGGTCACATGGTGAGCCGCACCACGGATGACTATCAGGACATGGCCACCGCCGGCTGTCAGGTCGTCTGCGAACCTGCGTTTTGGGCGGGTTTTGATCGCGGGTCGGCGGCGGGATTTCATGATTACTTCCGCCAACTGACGGATCAGGAGCCGAAACGAGCTGCCCGGTACGGAATTTCGCATTACACTTGGATTTGTCTGAACCCCAAGGAATCGGAAGACACGCAACTCGCCGAAGAGGTGCTGAAGATCATTCCTGAATTTCTGGATAAACCGACCGTATTGGGCGTGGGCGAGATCGGCCTCAACAAGAATAGCCGCAACGAAATCTTAGTTCTGGAAAAGCACGTGGATCTTGCGGCCAAGCACAATCAACTGGTGCTGGTGCATACTCCACATCTAGAGGACAAGCTCAAGGGCACGCGGTTGATTCTGGACATCATCAAAAATGAGCGACGACTGACACCGAACCGCGTCATCATTGATCACGTCGAAGAGCACACCATCAAGATGGTATTGGATAAAGGATTTTGGGCGGGCATGACACTGTATCCCGAATCAAAATGCACCTCGGCCCGCGCGATTGATATGATCGAGGTATTTGGAGGTGAAAGGCTCTGGATGAACAGCGCCTGCGATTGGGGGCACAGCGTGCCGCTGGCCGTGCCACGAACCGCCCTTGAGATGCGCAAACGCGGGTATACCGCCGACGTGATCGACAAAATGATTTACCGCAATCCGGTGGCGTTCATGAGCCAGTCGCCCAAGTTCAAATTGCCCATTGATCCGTTGTGAAGCTCAAACAGGGACTGCATCTCGCCTATTGCACCAACATCCACCGCGGTGAGACTTGGAGCCAAACCTTCGAAACTCTTTGCCAATACACGCTGGCGGTAAGGGATCAACTCGGCGCCCGCGAACCTTTCGCCATCGGCCTTCGCCTTGGGCACCAGAGCGCCCGTGAGCTATCGGATCCGACAACTCTGAAAGAATTCCAAGGGTGGCTTGATCGCGAGAATTGCTACGTTTTTACCATCAACGGCTTTCCCTACGGACGGTTTCATGGGGGGCGCGTGAAGGAGGACGTTTACTCGCCTGATTGGACCACTCAAGAGCGCCTTGACTATACGCTGCTGCTGTTTGAACTGCTGTCAAAATTAGTGCCCGCCGGGGTGAGCGGAAGTGTCAGCACCGTCCCTGGGTCCTACAAAGAATTCATCACTTCCGCAGCGCAGGAAAAAGCGATCCGTCACAATCTTTGGCGCGCAGTCGATGTGATTGAGCGCCTGTCACAATCCAGCGGGCGCGATCTACACCTCGGAGTGGAGCCGGAGCCGCTCTGCTATCTGGAAACGACCGAGGAAGCCCTACGTTTTTTTGAGCAACTGCGCAGGGATCGTCCGGGTGATGACCGCATCAACCGACACTTGGGAATCAACTACGATTGCTGCCATCTGGCCATTGAATACGAGGACGCCGGAAAATCCCTCGCCTCGCTGGCCACAGCCGGCGTACGGCTAAGCAAACTGCATTTCAGCGCAGCATTGAAAGTCCGCCCCACCGCTGAATGCCGTGAGGCCCTGAAAAACTTTGTCGAGCCCGTCTACTTCCATCAAGTGATCGAATGGCCCGTTGGCGGAGGTGCTTTGAAACGCTATCGTGATTTGGATTTGGCTCTCGCCGCGGCTCCATTGTGGCCAGCGGATCAAATACCCGAATGGCGCATCCATTTCCACATTCCCCTGCACCAACAGCCGTCCGCCATGTTCGGCACCACCGCCGATCACCTGCTCGGAGCCATGGATTTTGTGCAGGCCAATCCCGGCCTCTGCGAGCACATCGAGATGGAAACCTACACGTGGGAAGTGCTGCCCTCCGATATCAAAAACCGCAGCGTGGTCGACCAACTCGTCGGAGAATACCGCTGGACACTGGACCAATTGGCCCAACGCAATCTGGCCTAAGAGGTCTCTGGACTATTTTGCCCCCGCGTTGAGTGCGACCAAGGTCTCACCGCTGCGCGCATAGATTAAACCGTTGGAAAGGACGGGCACTATCCAAGTGCTTTTGCCGCCGAGAATTTGCGCGGAGGCCACTTCCTTGAATGCATCGGGCTTCACTTCCACCAACGCGAGCAAACCCTTGTCTCCAAAGACCAGCAATTGATCGCCCACCATTTGCAGGGAGCCTTTGCCGTAACGGCCTTCGGACCATTTAACCGCGCCGGTCTTCACGTCAATGGCGCGCAGCTCATTCTCGTCGAATCCGTAAAGGACTCCATCGCGATGCACCGCTGTGGCCATGTGGCTGCGAAGGTTTTTATTTTTCCAAAGCTGAACCGGCTTATTGCGGCTGATTTGGATGAGCGCGCAGCCGGTGTTGTAGCCGGAAGAAACGAAGATTTTGTCACCAAGCACCACCGGGGTGGAGGCGTTGACGTCGTAGCTGGTCTTCCACGCGAAGTCCCAAAGCTTCCTGCCATCGGCGACGCGCAGGGAGGAAAGTCCTTCCGGCCCGAAAATCAAAACCGCGCGCTCGCCTTCCAAAGTATAAGGGATGGGTGAGGCGTAACCCGCACCGCCCCCGGCGCTCTTCCAAACCACTTCGCCCGTCAATTTATCAAAAGCCATGGCCGCCCCCTCGCTTGATCCCACCTCGACGATGACGAGTTTACCTTCAACCAAGGCTGAGCCTGCATAGCCCCAAGTGGGTGTGTTTCCCTTGAAATCCTTCTCGAAATTCTTGGACCAAATGACTTTTCCGCTAGCAGCGTTGAGGCAGAAAAAATCGCCATGCCGGCTGACCGTATAGACGCGGTCGCCATCCACCGTGGGAGTGCAGCGCGTGCCCGGGTAGCCGTTCGGATCCTTCTCGTCGCATGAATAGGTGTGCCGCCATATTTCCACACCAGTCTTGGTATCGAATGCCACCACGGCATCGGTGCCGCCGGTGTTGCCCATGGTGAAAACACGACCGTCCACCACCGTCATGGAAGACCAGCCAACCCCAACCTTGCCTCGCCACAATTCCTTTGGTCCCTCGGCGCCCCAGCTCGGCAGGCTCACTGATTCGGTGGATTTGCCATCAAAATTACTTCCCCGCCAACGCGGCCAATCGGCGGCATGTGCGGTGGACAATAACGAAGAGGAAACAGCCAAAAGGGAAAAGGCATGTGAAAGAGTTTTCATAAGAGCATCAATGGATTTTCAGTTGGAAGAAGCGGCTGATTAGTGTGTTGGTTGGGGTAGTGTCCAAGGCAATCAAGGCTTGGTAAGTGAAATTGGTGAGAAAAGGCTTGTTGGTCAATGTCGTCCAATTGGTGCTGGCAGGGAGAGATGAGCCGCGTTGGATATCAACGCTCGCGAAATCAACCGGCCAAGTGAGCAGAGCTTGATTGGTTCCGGTCAGCAAAATCTGTAGTTGGAAGCTAGCTAGCTCAAAGGAGCCTGAGCCTGAGGGAGTGGGCCGCACCACGCCGCGTTGGTCAAATGTCACCGGGTAAACAGGGTTGGCGATGCCCAGCGCCGGACTGGGGGGACTGCCGATGGCGACTGACATGGTCGGAGTAAGTCCACCGAGGTAAGCCAATGTGAGGAGATTGATGATGACGTTATTGGCGGATTGAGGGCCTTTGAGAACCAGACTGTCATCTGCATTAAGATTTCCCCCAAGGTCCAGTATGTTTCCCGCAATCGATGTACCGCCGAGGGGATTGTCCAATAATGAATTCACCACGTTGAAGGGCAACCCGCTGAGGTGGGCAAGATTCGCACCAGCAGCGGCACCCGTCGCACCAGTTGCGCCGTTGCGTCCCAAGGTTGGTCCTCCAACTCCACCTGCGCCACCCGTGCCGGGTTTATCTTTATTGCCTGAAAACGTGCAGTTCTGCACAAATGCCGTGCCGATATTACAAAGTCCCGCACCCTGCGCGCTGCCCCCTGCCCCGCCATCGCCACCATCCGTGCCAAAACCGTTAACGATCCCGGCCCCTCCCACGCCTCCGTTGGCTGCGGAAAGCATGTTGGCCGTGACCGTACAATTGGTCATCCGCAACACGCCATCATTCAAAATCCCGCCGCCAAAGGCTGATCCGCCGGAGCGCCCCTTTTGCCCCTTGGCGGAATTTTTGCCGATGGCGCCGTTCTGGCCGCCAGCGTTGGTGATGGCGTTCCATGCCAAGGTTGAACCTGAAACCACGCCGGTCGCACCTCCTCCAAGATACACGCCAGCTCCAGAGAGCCCGCTGGCCTCGCCCGCGATTCCGTCAAAAGTGAGAACGCCAATGCTGAGTCCATTCAAGCCGCCAAGAGCACCCAAAACTAAATTGGAGGAAATCAACGAATTGAAGATAGTCAGATTGCCGGACTCAATGAAAACAGCCCCCCCAGCACCCTGCCCGGCATTTCCGCCGTTGCCGCCGTCATCCACAAACACCGCGTCGGCTCCGCGCCCGCCTGACCCCGGCTGGACATCATTGGCATTTAAAACACAGCCACTCAATAGCACCGAGCCATTGCGACTGAAAATCGCGCCCCCCACCGCGCTTTCACCCGGAGCCCCATCGGTCGGATTAAAACTATTATTACCATCCGCGCCGAACTGTCCGATGACATCGTGGTTGAGGATGATGGAATTGCTGACAACCACATCTCCACCGTTGTTGTAAAGAAACCCGCCCGCCGCAGCGGGAATGCCGCCGGTTTCCATGTTCGTGGAAGTATGATGCCCATCGAGCATGGTGAGGTTTTTAAGTGTGAGTTTGACCCCGGGCTGCACCACAAAAAGCCGGCACAAATTGCTCGCACTCATGGCCGGCACAAATCCGTCCACGCCCTCGAAAATGGTGGATTTAGAAATCACGAGCGGTTTGGTGAGGGGCACCGTGCCAGTGAATTTCAATTGCCAATAGCCCCCTTTGGCGGCGGCACTCACCAGCGAAGCTTCAATGGGGGTGCTGATGATGCTTGGCGTGTTGGTTTCTTGCGCGCAAATCGAGCGCGCAACGAACATCATTATCAGCAGCAGTGTGGCAAGTTTATCCATTTGGCAAATTAAACCCCATGCTCTCCAAAAAGTTGTCGACCTCAAGCCCTAAACCGAAGATTGGCGGCCCAACCTTGGAGTGAAAGCGGGAGCACGCCTGCACTCCAAAGAGCTTGACCGCCAACCGGTCGACTCCCGCACTCCATGCCTGAAGGCTTATTTTGGCTCATCGATCCAGTTCAACGCCGCATCCAAGGCGGCATCGTGGCCTTTCAAGAGACTCTCGCGACGCCAGGGGGCGTAGACATCGGGCTGGACGCCCTTGACCTCCAACCTTGTGCCGTCCGGAAGAACAAAATTTGCGAAGGCGTAGTAAAGTAGATCGCCATTGGGAAGGCGCTTGAAGCTTGCAGGGAGGGCCTGACCCGCACTACGACTTCCGAAGATACGTGCCCGGCCTATGGCCTGCATGCCGCCCGCAAATAATTCGGCTGCGCTGATCGACATGTCATCCGTCAAAATGGCCACCTTGCCTGCAAAGGGCTCCGCTGAATCACCATCGGCAGTCGTGGTTCGTGGCAGCGCGGCAAAAATCAGGTCATTGCCGCGCATTCCCATGGTCCCCAAGGCCGCACGCTCCGTCACGAAATGTCCGGCCACGCCCATGACCAACCCGCCAATACCGCCGAAATTTCCGCGCATATCGATGATCATTCCCAAGTCTTTGCGGTGCTTGTCCACGGAGCGATGAAATTTCTGAGCCACCGGCATCATCCAATAGTTGAAACGCACGTAGCCCACCTCACGGTCCGATGGTGTTTTCAAAGTCTGATCGGCATACTCCGTAAAAAGAACCGGCAAGGCTCCCAGGCGCACGGGCTCCCCTTTTTCCAAAATGCGAGGCACTTTCAGTTTCTTGTGATGTCCCTTCGCGTCCTCAAATACCAAGTCGGCCTTCGAATCCAGCGGCCCATCCAAATGCTGCTGGAGAAGCATGAGAATTAAAAAAGACCGTCTGGCAGAGCCTTCGTCGCGCTTGTACGCGCGGATGATGTCGTCGACGGATGTACCTTCAACGTTGAGAAGCCTCCATCCCGGTGTGATCCCCAGTTTTTCGGCCGGGCTGCCCTCATCCACCCGAATCACCAGCATGCCGTCCTGCTCGCTCCAGCGAAATTCCAGCCCGCAACCCGCCTCTCTGTGAACCCGGCGTTTGGGGCGGACAGATGGGATGGGTCTGGTGGATCGAATGGGTTTGGAAGTTAAATTTTCTGCGACCGAAGCGGGTGGTTCAAAAGGTGTCACCGGCAGCTCCTCGTCGTCAGTCAATGGGCTTGCCTCCTGAGGAATGACTCCGAGATGAGAGTGGCCAAGCGTCGCGAGCATGGCCTCAATTACGGGACGGACTTCTGCTGCGGACCTGGCGGAAGCGGCTTTTGCACTGTATTCCTTTCCGATGGCCTCCCAGTCGAGACCATGGAAATGGGGGTCATAGTAAGTGTCACGAATCGTTTCCCAAGCCATCTGCAAAGATTGAACCTGAAGGCCCGGGCCGTTAGTAGCTGCGACCATCGGTTTCGGGACGTGCGGTCCCGGAGTTGTGCGACAACCTGCAGCGATGAGCAGGGACAGGAGGACAGCCGTGCCTAAACCCTGGCATCTAGTTGAACTAAATAAACTCTTCACGCTCTTTTATTTCCCTTCGGCTGACACACTTCGCACCACGCTGTCGTCCGGCCGCCCACGGTTTCCCTCCGCAGTTTTGATCCGTCCCGCGGACACAATCCAACCTTTCCCCACCGGGTGTGGAAAAGCCAGCCTTGCGGCGGCTCAGCGAAAGTAGTGCCCTTTTCCACGGCCACTGTCCTCATAGCCTCACGCGCCACCGCGACAGTCTCGGCGTGAATCGCTACCGATTCAGCGGCAGTGAGGGTAGCCACTTTCCGCTGCGGATGCAGATGGGAACGCCACAGAATTTCATCAGCCATCCAATTGCCCACCCCGGCAAATCCATCCTGCAAAAGCACTGCGGCCTTGAGCGGCAATCCTTGATGACGAAGCAGAAAATCATTAACACATGCCTCGCTGAATTTTGGTGAAAGGAGGTCAGGTGGCAGGTCTCGCCACCAAGGAGGGGCATCGGCTCCTGAGGCATATTGGATACGGCCGAACATGCGCGGATCGGCAAAGATCAGCGAAGACTTCGTCAGACGCAGCACGAGATGGTCATGTTTGAGAGGGATAAAACCGGGTGCTTCGACTCTAAGCTCGCCAGTCATCCCCAGATGGACACCAAGCCATTGGTTTCCGGAAAATTTATAACACATCCGTTTGCCCGATGCAGAGGAGGACTCCAGGCAGGAACCGGTAAGGCCTTCGCGCAACGCCTCGTAATCCACCTCGCGCAAGGGACGAGCTTTGGGGTGCAGCTGCACCTCAAGCACCGGTACGGATGCGGCACGCATCCAGACTCGGCGAAAAAATTCAACTTCAGCAAGCTCGGGCATGCGATGAATGGCGGGGTACTAGAGCCCGGTCGGATGATCCACAAATTCCCAAGGCAATTTGAATTTTTTGCTCAAACGTTCCGCCAGGGCCTTGACTCCAAATGTCTCAGTGGCGTAGTGGCCACCGTATAAAACATTCACTCCGAGATCTTCCGCCAAGGCATAAGTCCAATGCGGCCCCTCGCCGGTGATGAAAGTGTCAATTCCAGCACTGGCCGCGAGCTTGAGACGCTCGCCCGCGCCGCCTGTGACAATGCCAATGCGCTTACAGATTTTTGGCCCAGCCGGAATGATTCTTGGGACTGCTCCCGTTGCTGCACTCAATCGGGTGGCCAACTCGTCCAAAGCCACCGGTCCGGCGGCGATCACACCCAAGGCTCGCCCTTTCTCTTCGAAGAATGGAGTGCTGCCTTTCAATCCAAGCGCAGCTGAAAGCCGCGCGTTGTTGCCCAACCGAGGATGGATATCCAGTGGCAGATGCGAGCTGTAAACCGCCAGATTATTTTCCAGCAGTTCCCGCATCAACTCGAACTTCCGCCCAGTCCAAGGATGTCCGGGCGACCAAAATAATCCGTGGTGAACGATGAGGATGTCGGCTCCGTGCTCGATGGCCAACCGTGCCACGGTGAGTGAGCCATCTACAGCCGCCACAATCTTGGTGACCTCTTGCGTGCGGTTCTCCACCTGCAATCCATTGACCGCGCCGGGGTAATCCTGCACCTCGGCAGTCTTAAGCCACTGATCGCATTGCAAGACGATTTTCTGGAGGGATACAGACATGATAATCGCAGTCTTCTCTGGAATCTGGATAAACTCAAGTTTGCGATTCGAATGGGATCGCTCGATTCTGACGGTGGTGGATGATGGGGGAAAAGCTGTAGAGGACTTCCGCAGTCCAAGACGCTTCGCGACGACTTGAACTGCAGAAAAATCTACTTTTGCGCCATAAATGCCTTCACGTCCGCGGCGGCTTTGGTTTCTTTGCCGGGTTTTTGCATAAAACCGAGGTCACGGAACCAATCAATGTAGCGGTCCTGCCATGTTCCGAAAGGAATGCCATTTCGGTAGGTTAGCCCTCCGGTCATGCGACTGCCGTCGCTCAAGGTGTCGCCGGGATGGCGGCCATTGCCGTAGATGTGCATTTCGACGTTCGGGATGCTGGCATTGAGCATGGCGGTGAAGTATTCATTCGCCCAGATTGCATGGCCGCGATCCCCTGCTCCGCCGCAGATAATAAACGCGGGCGGGGTATTGCGCGGGATCGGCGGCGTTGCACCGCGAGCAAAGGGAGTGGGACCGGGGTAAACGATTCCCACGAAATCAGGCCGAGAGGAAACGCCGGCCAAGGGGTCGCCGGACAGGTTGTTTGTTTTGTCGAACCCCTCAAAGAAAACCGCCGCTGGGGCCGACAATTCAGCGCCTGCCGAAAATCCCATAATGCCAATCCGGTCCGGGTCAATGTTCCACTCCTTGGCATGGGCGCGCACGAGACGAATGGCTTGGAACGCGTCATTGACGGCATCGATTTTAGCATCGTAGCCATCGCTACGGAGTCGATTCCTTAAAATGACCGTATTGATGCCATAGTTGAAAAAATAGGAAACAAAATCCGCGCTTTCGGTGCCGACGTTCAGCGTTTTGTGTCCTCCTCCAGCCGCCAGAATAACAACGGCGCCAGTATTGAGGCTGCCATCCACGGTGTGCACCTCAATGGAAGGATTGTGAATGTTCACGATGCTGTTGATACGGCCCGGCACCGCCTTGCTTAGGTTATATTGCTCAGCCTCGCGCACCCGCGCCATTTTGAGAAACGGGGAGCCGGGCGGGTAGAGCGGCAAGACCACGCCGCCTTGCAGGATAGGTTGTGGAGCATAAGGCGCATCATTTGTGGGGCCCGGTTGCGGAATGCCCAAAGGGGCTGGCAGGGAGAGAGTATTGGTGGCGGTTAAGCCTCCAGAATTTTGAGCAAAAGCCATGCCTGCGGACAAGAGCAATACAGCGCAGGCTGCTGCGATTTGGGTTCGATTCATAAAAGTTAAATTCAGTTGTGACCCTGAGTGTTTATTTGATGTCGCCGAAGGTCACCTGCTCTGGAGCGTCGGCTTCATCAAGGATTTGAATGGTGGTGGCGGGGCCAAGGTCTGGATTTTCCCAGGAGCGTAAAACCCAGACTACTTTTTTATCGGCGCTGAATTCCACGGCTTGCACGGGCGGATTGGTTTTATCGACTGTTCCGCTCCACTCGTTGAACCAGCTGTTCACAAGAGTATTTCCGTTTGGCAAACGCCAGGCCAATTGCAGGCTGGCCAGTTTGTAATCTGGCGAATCGGCGGGAGAGAATGTGGCCAAAGTGTCGCCCCGGTGCGTGATTTCGCGCACCGAGCGGCGATCAACCAAAAGAACGTTCCCGTTCTTCAAGGGCGTCGCCCCCCAAGGGCCATCCGCTGGGAATGACCATACTTCCTTGCCATTGGCGTCATACTCGCAAACTTTTTTCATGTCCATATGCGCGATCAGCAGCGTCCCCCACGGCGTGACCCGTGCGTGGCGAAAATGGCCGTGGACACTCTTGGGATTGCCGACGGGCACCGTAAATTCCCTCCTGGTCTCGCCTGTCGCAATGTTTACCACCCTCACCAACGCCGGATCACCATTCTGCACGTACAATACATGTTCGAGACCAATGGGCATGGCCGTGTGGATCTCAGTGCCTTTCGGGGCATCCCAATTCCAAATCGCTTTTTTCTCGGGCGAAACCAGCTTCACCGCGTACTGATGGGCAATGAGCAAATTTCCATTCGACAGCAAAACAGCGTCGCTGATCTCACCTTTGCCCGCCGGATCTTCGTAGGACCAAACCACCTGCCCTTTCCGAATGATAAAGGCGCGCCTGTTTTTCGATTCGCCGGCATAGAGAAAATCATGTTCTCCCAGCCCTTTACCCGGTAATGCCCGAGAAGCTACGGCTGCGGTTTCAGCAGCGTGTGAAGGTGGTGTCGCAAGCGGAAGAATGCTTAATGATGCGCCAAGAACCAAACTCAGATGGTATTTCATGCGTGTGGAGATGAGGGGTGATTTTCGCCCCAGCAAGCAAAACATTCAAGCACTGAAGCGCACACGCTAAACAATTTGCGAATTCTGTAAGGAAAGCCAATCTCTGAGCGAATTGATCAATGGATAGGTATCCACATTTCCATGGCTGAACCAGAACGTTTTCTGCCCACGCGGCAGAGCCTGCTAAGTCGTCTCAAGAATTGGGACGACCACGATTCTTGGCGGGATTTTTTTGAGATGTACTGGCGGCTCATTTACGATGTGGCGCGCAAGGCGGGATTGCAGGATGCCGAAGCGCAGGATGTGGTCCAAGAAACCATTGTGGCCGTCGCAGGCCAGATGCAGGACTTTCGCTACGACCCCACCCGCGGGCGTTTCAAGGGATGGCTCTGCCAGATCACCCGCAGACGGATTGCCGATCAACTGCGTAAGCGGTACCGGGAGACGAATAGGCAACCGGATGCCACAGGAAGCTCAACGATCATCTCGCAGGAAGCGTTGGAAGAGTTGCCTGATGCTTCCACCAAACCCATGGATGAAATCTGGGAACAGCAATGGCAGCAGCATCTTTCTGCCCTGGCATTAGCCAGGATAAAAAAGAAGGTCCGACCCGAGCACTTTCAGATTTTTGACCTTTATGTGCTGCAAGGCTGGACGGTGACCAAAGTTGCCAAGGCTCTGGGGGTTAGCATTGCATTAATCTACGTCACCCGGCATCGGGTTGGAGCTCTAGTGAAGAAGGAACTCAAGCGCCTGCAGTCCGAAGAAATTTGATGGAGTGGCAAGGCTGGCTTCGCCGACTGATTTGTGCTTTCTTCGTTGGACGACGTGCGTCAACAGTCGTCCATACCGCCATCAATCCCGGATCATCAATTAATCCAATCGATTGGTCGCGGCAGTTATGGGGAGGTTTGGCTGGCTCGAAATGTTTTGGGGACGCTGAGAGCCGTCAAGATCGTACGAAAGGCGGTGTTCACGAACTTAAGGCCATTTGAGCGGGAATTTGCCGGCATCCGTAAATTCGAACCCATTTCCAGAACGCATGACGGGTTAGTCGACGTTCTACAGGTCGGCAGGAATGAAGAGGAAGGATTTTTTTACTATGTGATGGAGCTGGCTGACCCTTTGCCGAACGGCATGTCCGCAAGCTACAATCCGCGATCCCTGAGCTCCGACCTCGTCCTGAGACATCGATTGCCCGTTAGTGAGTGCATCCATCTCTTCCACGGCCTGGCTCTGGCCCTGGCTCACCTCCACCGCGCAGGGTTGGTGCATAGAGACATCAAGCCCTCGAACATCATTTACGTCGATGGAACAGCCAAGTTTGCTGACGTTGGGCTGGTGGCGTCTGCCGACGATTCGTTGAGTTACGTCGGCACTGAAGGATTTATTCCGCCTGAAGGCGCTGGAACGGTTACCGCCGACATCTACAGCCTTGGGAAAATGCTTTACGAGACGGGAACAGGGCGGGACCGCAATGACTTTCCGACTTTGCCGCCTGATGTTTCCGATCTGGCCAACAGCGCGGGATTGCTTGAGCTCAACGCCATTTGGTTGAAAGCCTGCGCGACCCATCCGTCAGAGCGATATCAAAACGCCAACGAGTTGGCGGCCGATCTCGCCCTGTTGCAAGCCGGCCGATCAGTCAAACGTTTGCGGTTGGTGGAGGGCAGGCTGAAACAGGCCAGACAGCTGGTGCTGGGTATCGCGGTATTGGCGGTATTGGCCGTTCTGGGAGGTTTTCTGGCGCAACGACAGGCCTCGACGGAACGAGAAAACAGAAAACTTGAGGAAATGCTGCGCCGTCGCGCTCAGGTTGCTGAACAATCGGCTCAGGAAAGATTAAGCGAAGCCATTATCTCTCAAGCCCGGGCGATTCTGCAAAGCCAACAAATTGGCCGCCGCGCCACCGTGCTCGCACTCCTGACCAATCGCGTTCCCACGACACTTCGGGTACAAGCCCGAAGTTTGGCCGCCACCGCCTTGGCCCTTCCCGACCTCGTGCCGGACCCCGATGCCAAGTCAGATCAATCTTCAGGGACTCCATCGATCATCATTAAAGATGATGGATCCATTCTGGTCCGAGATCCTCGTACAGGCCGGTCACCGAGACTGGTTCCACCTCAAGGGGAACCAGTACGTGATCCGCTAATCCTATCCGATGAGGGCCGTTTTCTGTATGCAGGTTACGGACTTTACACGGAACGGATCTGGGATCTTGATAGCTCCGCGAAGATTGTTGAACTCAACACCAATTATTTCACCCTGGCCTTCCGTCCACATCATCCCGAGGCCGCTGTTGCCTATACTAATGGCGATGTTGTTCTCCACCACCTTCCAGACTGGACCAAAATCCACACCTGGACCAACGCAACCATTGAAAGCCCATTGCGCTGGAGCCCTGATGGCAAAAGCTTAATAATTCTGAGTGGCTCGCGTGAATTGCAGATGGCCGATGCCCAAACCTTTGCAATCAAACCAGTCGAAAAACTCATTGCGGACTTGGAGACCGCCAACTGGCATCCCGACGGCCTAGCCTTCGCGATGGGGACCACTGATGGCTATCTTCACGTTCGTGAAACCCAGGAGTGGAAGGAATCCACCATTCTCGGCCGCCATCAGGCGCAAATCATCAACACTCTTTTCTTACCACCCTTTCCGTGGCTGCTGACTTCCAGCTGGGATGGAACCTCCCGCCTGTGGGACTGGCACGCCGGGCAGGAGCTTGGCCGCATAGAAGCCACGGGCTATGAAATCAGTTACAACCCAATCCAACAGAAATTGATCTGGCGTTTGGGTAGTGAACCCGCTTCAAGAACGTGGAAACTCACCGGCGGAGAGGTCTGGAAAGAATGGTTCTATGGCGACCCGCACGAATCAGGGGGCCCATTCATGACTTCGTTTTCCGGGGATGGCCAGTGGCTGGCTGCTCCGGACACCGATGGCATACGAATCTGGCACGTTGAAACAGGCACTCTTGCCTTGTTTGAGCCATGCTATTCACAAGCAGTCTTTCTAAACAAAGACGCCACCGAAATGTTCAGCAACAGCAACAACGGTATTCGACGTTGGCGGCTTATCTCCCGACCGGGACATCTGATTGAGGTTCGCGAGGCGCAAAAATACGAAGCATCACAAAATGAAGGCAAATTAACCGTGAGTGCAGACTCCACAATCCTCGCTTGGATTGCCGGAGGTGAAGTCCACCTGATCGATCACGGTAAGAACCGTTCATGGAACCATGGTCAGGAGATGGCAGAAACAATTGTTATCAGCCCTGATGGCCGGTGGCTTGCGGTGGGCACGCGCAATCATCTGGGAGCGCGTGTCTTTGAAGTGGCTGATGGCAGACTCGCCTGGCAAACTTCCGTCGGCCACGGCACGCACCTCGCAGTCAGTTCCGATAGTCAATGGCTGGCCATTGGCACCGAAAACGGCTGTTATGTCTTCCGGATGAGCGATGGCCAAATACGCTGGCATCACGAAGTCACACCCGGCGAAGACCCTTCGTTTTGGGAGGTAGCCTTCTCACCGGATGGAAGCACCCTCGCGTGGACGCCCAAACCATCGCGAGTTCAGCTGCTCGATGCCTCAAACGGACAGGAAATCATGACCCTCGAATATCCAACCCGCCGTTACATCACTCGATTGCTCTTCAGCCCTGACGGGACCTGGTTGGTTGAAGCTTCCAGCAAACACGTTCTTCACCTATGGGATCTTCAGGGCACTTCCAGAAACTGAAATAATGTTAAAAAAGCTGGTGTGGATTTTGAGTAGATGGGTTGTGGATTTCGTCAAAGAATGCATGCCTGAAATCATCCGCCCCGCTGAGCTTTCCTTCTTCTCCCTGACCGAGCGT
>JANYDC010000110.1 GCA_025359965.1 Pedosphaera sp. | reverse complement strand
TTTCTGGCCTCATTCATGGCGATGGCAAGCTCATCATTGATGCTGCTCAGCTCGGCGGTGCGCTCAGCCACTCGTTTTTCCAGTCCCGCCCGCGCCTGTTGCAATTCGCCCTCAACTCTTTGGCGCTCCTCAACCTCCTTTTGAAGCTGAAGATTGGCCGCGCGAAATCGCCTCGCCCGCTTACCGGCGGAGGCAGCCAGCATGACCAGAGCCAGCATGGTCGCGCCCACAACCGGCTTGAACCAAAACTGCTCCTGTATCGGCTTCGGAGTGACTGAAAACGCCACAACCGCTGGCTCCACACTCATGTCGCCTCCCTCATCGGCGCAGCGTATCTCCAAGCGGTGCCTTCCGGAACGGATGCCCTTGACTGGTATCCCGGCATCGAGCCAAGGGCCAAGCGGGCTCCACGTGGCGTCGTCAAATCGATAAGAAAACAGAAACGAGTCCGCTTGGGGAATCAGTTCCATGTAGGAGGCTGTTTTTAAACGAACATTCAGCAGTGAATCTTCAGCTGTTTCGCTTTCAGCCTCAACCACAGTGATTCTAGGAGGCCTGCCATCAGTCTTGTAATGCTGGGTGGTTGGCGCAGTGCCAAACCAAAGCGATCCATCGGCTCCCTTGACCACTGAAGTCATCAGTGTTGGGACGGGCTGGGGGATATGTCGCGGAACAAGTGGGTTTTTAGGTGACAACACAATCAGGCCGGCATCGTCCTGCACAAACACAGTCCCATCTCGGTCTCCACCGATATACTCTCCCGTGTCCGCCGGGATATGGGAAAATACATCGTCATGATATCGAACAATCTCATGCCTGCCCCCACTTCCGCCATCGTTCAAAAACCAAATGTCCCGGCCCATGCGTTTCGTGGCATAAACAGAGTAAGTACCCGGGGGGACTATTCTCTTCCAACCGCTGGGGCCCTCGATGTCATCGTAAAATTGTTCCGCCACGATGTGTTCCCCGTCCGTCTGAAATTGGTCCGCCGCGAGATCTTCGGGAAGGCCTTCCAGTGAGTAAGTCCTGCGATGGGCCTCATTAAGCCACACCAATCGCGCCGTTTCCGTCTCGGTCTTGGGCTCAAAAAACCAAATACCGGCATGCACATCCTCAAAAATTGCCACCGACGGCCGCTGAGTCAGGTTGGTGTTGGCCACAGACAGCCAACTGCCGTTTTTGAACCGACTGACGGTAGGCAGCTCATTGGTAGCCCTGCCCACCGCCCATGAGGTCCCTTCTCCATCGACCCAGATGGAAGCCACCTCCTGCTTCAGTCCTATTTCGGCCAGATCCCAAGTGCTTGCTTCATTACCCTTCCAATGGATGAGTTTGTGCTCTGTCGCTTGAAAAACGCTCGCGACGGGCCCCATGAAAATGAGGGACGGACCCCCGCCCCATTTCTCAAAGCCGTTCGTGGACACCGTCCTAATTACGCCTCGCCCACTCCCAAACCAAACCGTCCCCGCAGCGTCCCGCAGCTTGGGTGCTGGCAGGTTTTTATATTCGGACCAAGACCCTCCGCGCGGATCAAAGCGCACCAGCAACCGGTTTCCAGAAAACCAAAAAGATCCATCGGGAGCCTGAAGCAGGCACTCGACCATTACATTGGGCGATTTGACCACCCCGGAAATGGGCACAAACTCGCTTCCGTTAAAACGGGTTATGACAAAGCCTACTTGGGCATCGTCATAACCCACCGAAAGAATTTCGCCTTCGCGGCTAACCAGCACAGGATTATGGAAGCTTTTTTCCATTGGCGTCCACTGGCGGCCATCGCTGACGAGAACACCGTCGATTCTATTGGCAAAAACGCTGCCAGCACGATCCTCCGTCATCATCCAAACTGATTTATCGCCAAGCCCCGGCGTCTGAATCGCCCCCCAGCGCTGGCCGAGCCATTGCACGCAGCCATACTGAGTCATGGCATATTGAAGACCATGGCTGTCTCGGAAATAATTAAGGAGATGCTCGGAGGGCAAGCCATCGGCCATGCCGAAGCGGGTCCAGACTCCATCCTTCATTTTGGTTAGCCCACCTTTGACTGCGGGGTCGGGCCACCGGTCGGAGCAAAACCACATGGTCCCATCTGGGTCCTCCACTATCCGGCGGACGCATGGACCCGCCAATTCGATTTCCCCGACCGATTGGTAGCTTGTACCATCGAAGAAGCCCACTCCATGATCCGTACCCACCCACAGGCGGTCCTTCGAATCCACAAACACCGAACGGATAAAATTACTCGGCAACCCCTCTTCATGGCCGTATCGGCGCAAGGCATAGCCGTCGTAGGAAAACAACCCGTCCGTGGTGGCCAGCCAAACGGTCCCGTCCCTCTTAAATGTGAGGTAAAAAATGGAACGCCTTTTCAGGCTGGGCTCCTCAGAAAGTTTGGTGATTTTCCATTGCTGATTGTCCAACTGTTCTGGCACGAAGGGAACGAATTTGCCAGGAAGTTCGGCGGCGGAAGCAGCCTCACAAAATAGCAGCGCCACGGTCAGTAGACCGGCGCAGTGAATCCAAATAGAGCGAATAGACAACATCAGGGCTGCCATCGCGTGTTTTTTCCTGCGTTAGGTGAAAAAAATCCGCGCGGCTACGTCTATCTATCGGCAGTAACCCGCAGGTTTTTGAGCTGGTTGCTAAAATAGTGGGCAAGCCCACTCAGGCTTAAGAGAGCCTTTGAATGGTCAGCTCAAGGCTGGGCGCATCGGCGATGTTGAATACCTCCGCCGTCTTGTCGATGCGCTTCATGAACCCGCTCAACGCAGAGCCAGGACCGAGTTCGATGAATCGCGTAAACCCTTGTGCCAGAAGAGAACGGATGGATTCCTCCCAACGAACTGAAGAAGTGACCTGTTCGACCAGCCGCACGTGAACCTCGGAGGGTGCCCCATGAGGCTGCGCCGTAACGTTACTCATGACCGGAACCGAAGCGTGGTAGATCGGAATTTCAGCCAAAGCCGCCTTGAGCTTGGACTGGGCACTGGACATCAAGCGAGAATGATAGGCACCGGCCACAGCCAACGGCAGAGCGCGTTTTGCGCCCTTGGCTTTGGCCAGCTCACAGGCGGTCAGAATTTTGGATGACTCACCGGAAATCACCAATTGCCCGGGACAGTTGAGATTGGCCAGTTCCACTCCAGCCTCGGCACACACTTCGCGCGTAAGCGATTCTTCAAGACCGATGATGGCGGCCATGCTTCCCTGAGTAGCTTCACAAGCCTCCTGCATAACGCGTCCACGCAGGCGCACAATCCGCAAACCATCTTCAAACGACATCACCCCGGCCGCAGTCAGCGCGGTGAACTCGCCGAGGCTCAATCCGGCTGTCGCCTCAAAACGAAGCCCTGGCACGCGCTCCTTCAGAAGTGAAAAAGCCACCCAACTAACCAGAAAGATGCCGGGCTGCGCGTGCTCGGTCTTGACCAGCTCCGATTCAGGCCCATCAAAGCAAATGGAGGCCAAATCGTAGCCTAGAATAGCATTGGCCTTGGCGAACAGCGCCTGGGCGGTGGGGTGGGCGGCGGCAAGGTCTTTGCCCATGCCCACTACTTGGGCCCCCTGCCCCGCGAACAGCAATGCGGTTCTGCTCATGGTAAATCAGGCTTTGATTGATTGGGCGATTGCGGTCCCGATCTCGGTGGTGCCCACCTTGCGGGAGCCGGTGTCGAGCGGGTTGTAAATATCGCCGGTGCGCAATCCAGAGGAAATGACGCGGCCCACAGCTTGATCAATGGCCGCAGCGGCTTCATTCAAACCGAAGGTGTAGCGCAACATCATTGAGACAGACAAAATCTGCGCGATGGGGTTGGCCAGATCTTTTCCGGCAATGTCGGGGGCAGTGCCGCCGGCGGGCTCATAAAACCCAAAAGTAAGCCCGCCTGCAGCCTGGGCGCCGAGACTCGCGCTGGGCAGCATCCCTAGCGAACCGGCCAGGGCGGCGGCTTCGTCGCTGAGAATATCGCCGAACATGTTTTCACAAAGAAGCACGTCAAACTGCGTCGGCTTGAGCATCAACTGCATGGCCGCGTTATCCACGAACATGTGATCCAAAGCCACCTCGGGATACTGCTTGGAAACTGACGTAACCACTTCGCGCCAAAGAATGCCGTTTTCCAGCACGTTTGCTTTGTCGATGCTGGTCAGTTTACGGCGGCGAAGCTGGGCGGCTTTGAAGGCAACGTGGGCGATGCGCTCAATTTCCGGAGTGGTGTAAACCATGGTGTCGATGGCCCGCTTGAAGGTCGCGCCATTCTCAGTGACTTCCTCCGTCTTTTTCGGCTGGCCAAAATACATGCCGCCCGTCAGCTCGCGCACCACCAGAATATCCAGGCCATCACCTTGGCGCTCGGGCCGCAACGGGCAGGAATAAGCCAGCTCCTTGGGCAACCGCACCGGGCGCAGATTGGCGTACAAACCAAAAATTTTGCGCAATCGCAGCAGTGCCGCCCGTTCGGGGCGCTCTTCCTTGGGGATGGTGGGATCGCGATCCGGCAAGCCCACCGAACCGAACAAAATGGCATCGCTGCGATGGCACAATTCAAGGGTGGCATCGGGAAGGGCTTTTCCTGCGGCGTCAATACCCGCCCAGCCCACCGGAGCCTGCTCCACAGCGAAGGAAAGCCCAAAGCGGGCTTCAATGGCGCGCATCACGCGAATCGCCTCGCGCATCACTTCCGGCCCAATCCCATCCCCCGCCAAAGCGGCCACTTTCAAACTCGTCAAACTCATAAAGGCTGGGAAGTATAGAAAAAGCGCAACCACGGCGCGAGCAGATTTCCTCAACTAACCCTGTTCAATCGGGATGACACCTGAAATGCCGCCCCAAACTGCTGGAAGGCCAACTCAGCCTCAGTCAATCCTTCCTCTCCGCCAACGGCGGCTCCCAACGACTCTCTTCTCTCATCTTTGCCAACAACCCCAACGTCTTGGACCTACAACTTTGCAAGGACGCGTCCTGAGAATCCCCTCTAAACGAGATTATCGTCTTGTCCGGCGAGGTCCGGCAGCGTTAACTCTCTTTTTTTGGATTATGCTCAAAGCTGGTATCGTAGGTTTGCCTAACGTCGGGAAAAGCACCCTCTTCAATGCGGTCACACGCACGCGCAAGGCGGAGGCGGCAAATTATCCCTTTTGCACCATTGACCCAAATGTCGGCATTGTCATCGTGCCCGATCCGCGCCTGGAGATCCTGGCCAAGATCGCCAAAACAGCGGTGTTAGTCCCTGCTGCTGTTGAGTTTGTGGATATCGCCGGTCTGGTCAAAGGTGCCGCTTCCGGCGAAGGTTTGGGCAACAAATTTCTCACCCACATCCGTGAAGTCGACGCTCTCGTACAGGTCGTTCGGTGTTTTGAGGATGAGAACATCCACCATGTGGCTGGCACCATTGATCCTGTCCGCGATATCGAAACCATTATCACCGAGCTGGTGCTCTCCGACCTAGATACCGTGCAGCGCCGCTTGGATAAAGTAGCCAAAGACGCCAAGCGCGGTGACAAGGTGGCGGCTGCAGAGCAGGAAGTCCTCAAGAAATTCAACGATCATCTCAACACCGGCAAACCAGCCATCACTTTGGATCTGACCACCGAGGAAAAAGTCATTTCCCACGGATTCTTCCTCCTCACTGACAAGCCGACCATTTTCGCCGCCAACGTGCGCGAGACTGATCTTGCCACTGCCGACACCAATCCTTTTGTCATGAAAGTGCGTGAGTACGCCAAAACCCATGTCGCTTGTGAGACGGTGACCATCTCGGCCCAGATCGAAAGCGATCTGGTGGACCTTTCCCCAGCCGAGGCCTCCGAATTTCTCGCTGAGTTGGGCGTCAAGGAATCCGGTGTGGGCGCACTGATTCGCAGCACCTACCATCTCCTGGGCCTCAGAACCTATTTCACGGCAGGAGAAAAAGAAGCCCGCGCCTGGACCATCCACGAAGGCGACACCGCCCCCAAAGCCGCCGGCGTGATTCACAGCGATTTCGAGCGTGGGTTCATCAAAGCCGAAACCGTGGCCTACGACGCCTTGGTCGCCTGCGGTTCCGTAGCGGCCGCCCGCGAAAAGGGTCTGTACCGCATGGAAGGCAAAGAATACATCGTGAAGGACGGCGACGTCCTGCTCTTCAAATTCAACGTCTAAACCGCCATGCCTATCTACGAATTTCACTGCGAGAATTGCGACAAAGACAGCGAAGTTTTGGTGCGCTCCAGCAGTTGGAAAGGCACACCCTGCCCGAAGTGCGGCTCCAAAAAGCTGAGCAAGAAATTCTCCACTTTCGCCTCCAGCGTCCCCGGCGGCAGCAGTGGCGAGGCGGTGTGCACCACCAAGCCAAGCTCTTGCGGGAAGTGCGGCACCGGCCGCCCCCACTCCCACTAAATCACTGGGCTGCCTGCTTTCGTTTAATGTGTTTCCGGATAGCCGAGCCCCCCATCATTCCTCCCATTAAAATCCCGCTGAGCCAAGTGGACGGTTCAGGGCAGGACACATTTTTATCGTGTATAGTGATATTCAGATCCACGAAGGCGAAATCTTCACCGTCCCAAACGATTGGTTCCGACTGGTTCCGATTCCACCCCGCTGTCGGATACTGAAAAGCCAGTACAAGGGATACCGTCCACTTGGACATGTTGCAGTCCTCGTCACCTTTTGTGTCGAAGTAGAATCTCATCCCAGGGTCGCCAACGTGGTCCTTACCGGGGTAGACGATCGTATCGGAAAGATCGGCGACTTGGGTGCCACTAAAAAAAAACCGGGGGTTTAAAGGGTGATCGTCCTCATCACCTTCAATTAAATAAAAGTCTAGGGAGACCATGTTCTCCAACTTGATGGGCACCTCAAAAAAAGTTTTCCCTCCATTAAGGGCACTTCCAGAAACTGAAATAATGTTAAAAAAGCTGGTGTGGATTTTGAGTAGATGGGTTGTGGATTTCGTCAAAGAATGCATGCCTGAAATCATCCGCCCCGCTGAGCTTTCCTTCTTCTCCCTGACCGAGCGT
>JANYDC010000109.1 GCA_025359965.1 Pedosphaera sp. | reverse complement strand
AGGCATTTTTCATGCTTTCAGCCGGAAACAGGGAAAGCCAAGCAACCAAACCCGGAATCGCTCACATCCCCTTTTCATTGCAAACCACTCCCAATCAGCACTTTGCCAGCGACGCTAACGAGCTAAGCCGGATGGTTCTGATCCGGAATATCCATCGATTGGGTTCGGGCGCGTTCGGACCATCCGGTTTCCTCACAGGCTCCGCAAGCCGGACAGGCTTTGGCGCGAGGGGGAACCTCTTCGCCACAGTTGTCGCAATAATCAGGGGTATGTGCCATGGGGAAACGAATTCCTTAGCTGATGCGGTTTGGAGTGAGATCACCGCAAAGGCCCAGTGACCGCACTCCGGCCTGGGAAGGCATCGTTAAGGGATCAATGCTCCAACGCGCGGCCAGCAAAGGCACTTTCTCGCTGTTGGCAAAATGCGCCTCACGGGCAGAAAATGGGAAAAGCGTGGGCTGCTCCCCATAATCAAAACACTTCAAACCCAGCTCTCGCTCAGCGGCAGTCATCTCTCCCTGATTCCAAAGGGTCTCCCCTGCCCAAGCATAAGCCCTAAAAATCTGCCCATTCTCCGCACGAATCCAAGCATGATGATTCACGGAGCGATTGAGCGAATAAAGCTGCACCGAACCCAGGGCGCGGCTCAGACGCAAAATGAAATGAAAGCAAAGGTCCGGATCTTCAGCGGGATCAGGAAGATGATGCCCGCACACCAGGACCCATCCCTGCACAGGAGGTGATATGAAGAGTTTTCTCTCCTGCATCCGGCCGACCACTTCACTCCAGAGGCAGGGGGTCGGATTGGTCATTCCCAAAGCCGCTTGAACCGGGCCGATCTCACTGCTCCGCACCAAAAGCCAGCGATTGGGCCGCTCAAAAAAGAAGGCGGACGGATGCGGAAAGTGGGGAGGCTCCCGGCGTGGCAAGGGAAGGTTCGAAAAAATTTGGTACCGGCGACGGGTAGCCCAATGACCTACGAGGAAAGCCATAAACGTCCCAACGATGATCGAAACTCCCAGCAGCAATAGTAGGAGAACTGCAATAACGCTGTGATCGACGCTGTGATCGATAGGGCTCACGCCATCAAGCATACCGGCGCCACAAGTATTTTCAACCTCCTAAAGTCAAAAATCTGAGACAACAACCATCCATCCCACGCCAAACTGGCGGGGTTGGGAGAGCCTACATGGACGCAGGGGTGGTTGGCCTGATGCAGCTATGTCTTTTAATGTAATTTGCTTAACTCACGCCAGAGCACGTAAGCAACCATAAGAACCATGAAGCAAAGCGGAACAAAGGTGGTGAGTAAAACGCAGATCCGCTCAACTGGACCAAAAGGCCAAGAGGTCACGGCTTTGCCGTTTAAGGAAATGTCCAAAACCGCACTGCCGCCGTTGTAATAGACTTTGAGCAATCCCTCCTTGGTCTCAATGGATTTGCGCATGACGAGATCCACCGGGCGGGAGGAGGAAAGAACGCAATCGTCATTCACATAGATGGAGAGCATCCCGCTTGAGCTAACGCATTTCAAAATGCTCGAACCCAAGGTGAAAGAACGCTCCATCTTTCGAAGGCCGTTCTTCCGCAAATAAAAACCGCGGATACATATTCCCGCCACCATGGAGCCATAGCAGCCGACAATTAACGCAAAAAGCACAATTTGGTGCGCGGGCATAGTGATTCAGTAAGGGAGGAGAGTGGCGCGTTATTCAACGATAGATACAAACAATACATCAATACTTTAATGGCTAGCAAACCCCATAAATGGCGCTTGCCGTGTAGTGAAATCGCAAGGACCGGGAAACCCGAAACGGTGAGAGCTTCGAATCCCTGGCTGATTCTACAGGGAATTGATATGAGCCTGCTCTTCTAGGGCGCGCTTGACGCGGAGACGAAAACGCCCAATATCCAGTGATATGACGAGATGTTTGAGATCTTCTTTTACCTTTTTACACGGCTGCTTTTTGAACAAATTAATGGTTCAAGCTCAAATAATGCTCTGGATAATCTCCACAACTTATTTCTCTAGTGCTGCACCTTCCCTGTGCCCCTTCCCACTGAAGCGACCCAATTTGGCAGGAAGCGTGTTGATGTTGAATGGCGACCAGTCCACAGTTCCTGAGGGGTTGGAGGGGATGGTCGTGGCAGTTACTTCTGGTGCGCTCCATACAGTTGCGTTGAAGAGTGATGGCACCGTTGTGGCGTGGGGATACAACGGTGCCGGTCAAACAAATGTGCCGGCTGGGTTGAGCAATGTGGTCGCCATCGCGTCGGGCGGTGACCACTCCGTGGCTTTAAAAAGGGATGGAACCATGGTCGGTTGGGGAAATTACCGTTTCGCCGACCCTCCAAATGGTTTGAGCAATGTGGTGGCAATCGCTGCTAAAGGGACTTACACCTATGCCTTGAAGGATGATGGTTCGGTAGTGCTGTGGGGAAGCGAATGCTGTAACCCGCATGAAAAAACTGGCATTCCTGATGGCTTGCAAGATGTGGTGGCAGTTGCGCCAGGCGTCGGCTCGACTGTTGGACTCAAAAAGAACGGTACGGTGGTCATGTGGGAGCCATCCAATGCAAGTGATGCCTACGGAGAAATGATCGTGCCGAATGGGTTAATTGGAGTAGTAGCTATAGCTTCAGGCAACGAATACAAAGTAGCGTTGAGGAATGACGGAACCGTGGTGGTTTGGGGAAATAAGGGTCATGAGCAGACCGATGTCACAAGCGGTTGGAGTGGACTTGGTGCCATCGCAGCATCCGAACAAATCACTCTCGGTCTCAAAGCCGACGGTACAATAGTGAGTTCGAGTTACAGCAATGTGGAAGCACCAAAACTCGGCGGATTAAGCGGCATAACGGCTATCAGTGCCGCGCACGGCAATCTATTAGCACTGAAAAGCGAAACCCCTCGAAACGCAGTGGCGCGTGCTCAAATATTGGACGGTAAAATCGTTAGCCTGTCCCTCACCGATGGCGGACATGGCTACACCAACAACCCCATTGTAATCCTTTCGGGTGGAGGCGGAACAGGAGCGACCGCAGCGACAACAACCTCCAACGATGGCGTAGCCAGTATTTACATTCTCGATCCTGGTGTGGGCTACACCAACGCGCCTAAAGTAAGCATAGCCTCTCCCCCATTTAAGCCCGAAGCCGCCATTGAAGTGAGCAAACTGCGGGTTCGGCTGAAAGTGATCTTGGGCGGCAAGTACCGCTTGGAAAGTTCCAACGATTTTAACACTTGGGTACCGGCAGGTGAACCCTTTGTTGCGGAAGATGTGCAAGTTGTTCAGGAGTTCAACGTCGAGAACGTTGGTCGATTCTTCCGTTTAGTCGAAGTCCCTTGAGGTTGCGCGACTTAAAGGACATTAATACGGCGGTAGGTTCCACACACGCTGAATAAAAACCCACGCCAACGGTTCGCTGATGATTGAAGCGTTTGGCGCTCCTCTTAGTAGATAGTGCTGAATCGTCATATCGAGATCTGGAAGCATTCAAACTCCGACGCCCTTTTCTCAACACTACGGGTGTCTTCCAATAATTAAAGACACTTGAAAAGCGCACATAAAGTGTTTAAAGTGTCTTTTGTGAACGAAATCGACCAGCAATCGCTCAATGAAGCCTTGGGTCTACTCGGCCTACTGATGGTGACAAGGAAGCGACCGCCTCTGCATTTGGTAGTTTGCGGCGGCTCCGCCCTCATTGCCTTGAAACTGGTGGCCCGCACCACCAAGGACGTGGATGTTCTAGCCACCTTGCAGGACGGCCAACTACATTGCGCTCGTCCCCTGCCGGATTGGCTTCAGGAAGACGCTGAAGCGGTGCAGTCTGAACTCAGCCTGCCCAAAAACTGGCTCAATGACGGACCAGCGGATGAGGACCTATTCCGCTTGGGTCTCCCTGTGGGCGTCACCGAGAGACTAACGCACCGGGATTTCGGTCCTGCGCTTCAAGTTGGTTTCATCAGCCGCTATGATCAAATTCACTTCAAGCTCTACGCAGCCGCAGACCAGGGCGGACGGCATTTTACCGATTTGAAGAAGTTGAGCCCGACGGCGGAGGAGCTGCTGGCGGCGGCTCGCTGGACCTTCACGCAGGATGTCTCCGAAGCCTTCCGCCAACTGATCGGCGAAGTCCTGCAAGCCCTTGGACAGGGAAACCTAAATGCACAGCTTTAGGGAACGCTTTCAGGAACTCGCCCTGGATTTTCTCTGGCGACAATGGTCGGCGCTCGGCGTTGCGGGGCAGGCGCGCGCTTCAGACGATTGGATCATCGACCCTGAAGCGTTGCTGCTGGCTACTACCAGCTTGGGTCGCGAGCCACGACTTTTCGACGAGGTGCTGGATTGGCTTAACACCAATGGCCAGATCATCAACCTGCAACGGCTGCAAAACCTCGGCCAGCGCTTCGGCCAACCCACCATATTAAACGCGATAGCGGCGCATTTGGCCCGGCGGTCCATCCATTCCAAGTGGAAAACCCTAATTCACGAGGAGCCCAAGGGGATTGCTCCTGAATTGCTGTTTCCGGCGGTTCCGGTGTTCGGTTCATCAGATGAACTCTTCGCCCGGCGAGGATGGCTGCGCGGCCCGGTGAAACTCCGCCAACTAAGCCAGCCTGCCGATCCGCATCGGTCGACCAACCTGCTTCTCAAATTGCGTGCCCTGTTTGGCATGCAGGCAAGGGCCGAGGTCATGGCGTATCTTCTCGCGGTTGAGTCCGGGCATCCGCGTGAAATGGCCGAACGGCTCGCTTATTTTCCGCGTACCCTCCAGACCACGCTGAATGACATGGCACGCTCCGGGCATGTGATGGCTCGGCGTGAAGGCCACGAAAAGCGGTTCTGGCTGCGCCGCGACGAATGGCGCTTCCTCCTCACCTGGCCCACGCGCGAGGGTAGGAATGCTCCTGAGTTTCCAAGCTGGGTGGACTGGGCTTCCTTCTTCGCAGCCATGGAATCCGTCGCGCTGTTCCTGAACCGGTCCGAGCTTACGGGAGCTCCACCTGCCGTGCAGGCCATAGAACTGCGGGTGTGTCTCGACAAAATGGATGCCACCTTCCTCCGCGAAAACATCCACGTTCCGCCCGGTGCGACTGGCGGGGTATTCGTCGAGGCAGTCTTGGAAGATTTTTTCCGATTGCTCACCTAGCTCGATTTCCGCAACAGCAGAATTATGTGGTGATCGTTCGGCAGTGGAGAAGTCGGTCATTTTTCTTGTGTCGGGGAGGGGCTGTGCAGAGATTGGAAGGACACAACGAAACCAAAAACGTAGTTCTGCAACGCAATGAAATCGCTGACCATCCCCTTGGAGTCCGGAAAGAAAAATGTGCAGCGATCTGTGCAAAGCCTCTCTAGCCGGAAGGATTTTGGACTTCCGTGGCAGAGGGGCGTGTTGCTGGGATACGCGGGAGCGTTAATTGTTGCCTTGTTGACAGCGAACGGCGCGTTTGCTGAGCCATCTGCGCAACGGCTTTGGCAGCCGGTCCACGATGATGTTTATCTCCAGGAGATTGGCCGCAAGGTGAAAACCGAACGGAGACTGACTTCGGTGGCGGTTTATGAGGGAGCCATCTTCACCGGTTCGGCCCAAGGACTTCACCAATTGAAGGGCGAGGAGCTGGTCGAAGTGGGCGAAATGCGAGACTCGGTCAGTCGCCTCGTGACTGCCGGAAAAGCTCTATGGGCGATCACGACTCCGGGATTGCAACGCTTTCAGGATGGAGTGTGGAAAAAGATTTCCTCTGAAATGGTCAACGATGTTAGCGAGCATCTCGGCGAAGTGGTGGCGGCGGGAGGAAATAGGTTGTGGCGAATCAAGGGTGATGCGTTGGAGCCGTTGACCGCCGTGCAGAGCCCTTTCGCATTGACGAGGATCGTTTCCTACGGCGAGACACTGTACGTGCAGGGCCCGGGAGGGCTAACCCTGTTTGATGACACTCGGTTCGGAGAACGCAATGTCTGGAACTGGCCGGTGGAAAGGGTTTGGGACTGGGGGGAATTCTCGTTATCCAATGCGCGGGATGTTTTAAGCCTGGGCAGCCGTCTTTATATCGCAACCGATCGCGGGTTGGGCGTGCTGCGCGGCTCTGCTTTGACGCAAGTGCGCGGGGAAGAGGGTTTGTGCTACGAGGACACGACCTGTTTGGCGCGCGGTTTTAGTGGCGACCTGTGGATCGGCACCAAGCGTGGAGCGATTCGCCATACGGACGGTCAGTTTCATTATTTCGCGGGTCAGCGCTGGTTGCCCGATGATCATGTCAACGCAATTGCGAGCACGGATCGCGCGGTGTTCATAGCAACTGATAGGGGCTTGGGTATCATCAAATATGAACCGTACACGTTGTTAAAGAAAGCCGCGTATTACGAACGGCACTTGGAGGAATGGGGGCAGAAACGGCTGGGGCTGGTACACAAACTGGAGTGGGACGAAAAGCTAAAGGAATACGTCAGGGAAGCAGGCGACAATGATGGCGGCTATTCTTGCGATTATCTCGCAGCCCAAGCCTACCGTTATGCGGTGACCAAAGATCCTGAGGCACGTCGCGAGGCGGTCAACACGTTTCACACCATCCGCTGGCTTGAAGCGATGACCGGCATCGAAGGTTTCCCGGCCCGCGGCATCTGGGCAAAAAACGAGAGAGGTCATCAGGCGGCACATGGCTCGGGCGAAGCCGCCGCCGAGTGGCACGATACGAAGGATGGTTTGTTTGAGTGGAAGGGAGACACATCGAGCGACGAAATTTGCGCGCACTTTTATTCCATCGCAATCTTCTTGGAACTGGCGGCTCAGGGCGAAGAAATACAGCAGGCAAAAACGTTTCTATCCCGCGTGGCCGGGCATTTGATGGACCACAACTGGCAGTTGATTGACGTGGACGGCAAGCCCACGCGCTGGGGGCGTTGGAGCCCGGAGTATTTCAATGCGGCAGGGGAAGGCAACGCCGCCCGGGGATTGAACGCGCTTGAGATACTTTCATTCATCAAGACCGCCGAAGTGCTGACGGGAGAACCAAAGTTCGCGAAGGGGTATCAGGAACTGGTGAAGCTCGGCTACCCGGAATACACGTTGAGGCAAAAGTGTACGTTTCCGCCCGGGGATGTTCTGCAGTTTCTCGATCACCTCGCGTTTCTCTGCTACCCGAACTTGTTGAAGTACGAAACTGATCCGCGACTGCGGTCGATTTACAGGCGCAGTTTTGAGAGGAGTTGGGAGGTTGAACGCATCGAGCACGTGCCATGGTTCAATTTCATCTATGGCTCCTTAGCCGGCAACGATTGCGAAGTGGAGCCCGCCGCAACTCACCTGCGCGAATGGCCGCTCGATCTGGTAATATATTCGTACCAGAATTCGCATCGCGCAGATTTGCGCACGCCGCCCGGTTACGTGGCTTACTCCGGCGGCACGCGGGCTTTTTCACCGCGCGAACGCGAGCCGATGCTTTGGGACGGCTGGACCATGAAAGCCGATGGCGGCACGAGCGGAAACGACGTGGTACAACCCTCATCCTGGCTGCTGGCGTATTGGATGGGTCGCTATCACGGCTTTCTCGAAGCACCCAGCGTCAAAGATTCGGGGCTTCTATCTGTTGAACGCAACCGTGGTCGAGTGTTGGGAGCGAAACCGTATGCGGGGCCGCCCAAACCGGATGGATTCTGAATCGAATGGCCGGGCTTTTTCTCACCACTTCAGGGAAGGCACTATGAGATGCACCAGATCGTAGAGGGAATAAGCGGCCTCGCGCTGCCATTCAAACGGTAAAAACATCCAGACCACCGCGCCAAGGGCCAAATAGGGGCCGAAGGGCACCTTGCCCTGAACCTCCTTGGATTTCAAAATCAAGGCCCCCACGGAGATGATGGCTCCCACCACCGAGCCCAGCATCAGGCAAATCACGGAACCGGGTCCACCCACAAAGGCACCGATCGCGGCCATGAATTTAACATCGCCAAAACCCATGGCCTCGCGCGGAATGGCGATGGAATCGGTGTTGACCACCATCATGCCAACAGTCGCAGGGTCCAGAACGATCTCCCCAATTTTGAGTTCCTTGGCGGTCATCGCGACATCGACGTTCCAGTGACAAATCTCAGGCAGCTCCAAGGTCTTGGCGTGAAAACGAATGACGTCGCCGTCGCGGTAGAAAATGTCCTCGTAAGGAATCTCCTGATCGGGAAGCGTCAACGAAGTCTCGTTAAAGTGGACCAATCCGCCTTCTGGGATTTCAAATTTCTGCCGACCAAAAGCCATTTTACCGAGCCGCAGAATGGCATAGATCACACCTGCGCCGATAATCACTCCAAAAAAACTGGTGCGCATGGAAGCAGAACGATCCATGACATGTTGCAAGCGTGGAACAGCAAGCGAAGCCAACAATCCCACCACAATCCCGCCGATGGTCAATTCGTCGGGAATGATGAAATGCTCAATATCAATGAAGGACGCGGCCAACAAAATGGCGAGAAACAGACAAACACACAAGGCAAGGAGGGCCGAAACCTCTCCGTATTTCAGCCATGCGGCCAGGAATAATGCGCCGGTCAGTAGTTCCACCAGAAAATATCGAATCGAGATGGGAGCCTGACAGTTCCGACATTTCCCCCGCAGAAACAGCCATGTGAACAACGGTAGATTCAGGTACCAGGGAATGGCATACTGGCAATGGGGACAATGCGAGGGCGGGCTGACGATGCTCTCGTTGCGCGGCATGCGGTGGATGACCACATTGAGAAAGCTTCCCACCATCGTGCCGAACACGAAGAGAACGAAGGACCAAAAATGAAAGGGCACAGCCGCCCAGACGGCAGGATCAAACATATCGATTACATCGGCGGATTGGAGGAGCCATAAATCTGTTTCAATAAAGCCTGTCGCATGACCTCGACTGGAGCGATCATTCCCGACCAGATTTCAAAAGCCTTCGCCCCTTGATACAGAAGCATGCCCAGGCCGTTGGCATTCCTTAAACCCGCTTCAGCGGCAGCCTCCAAAAAACGGGTTCGGGCCGGACGATAGATCATATCGTAGGCGGCATCCGCGCTGACAAAATCAAACTCAGTGCGTTCAAACGGCAACGGATCGGCCGGCTTGAGGCCCGCCGAAGTGGCATTCAGGACCAACCCCACCCTGCCCTTCGGATAACCCACTACGACATTACACGCAGGAAAATCAGCCCGAATGAACGCCGCCAGTTCCTCGCACTTGGCCATGGTGCGATTGACTAGAAAAAGTTTCTCCACACCTTCAGCTGCCAATCGCAGCGCCGCCGCCCGCCCCGCCCCGCCCGCACCCAGAAGCAAAACGGATGAACCCCTAAGCGTGAAGGCTAAATCCTCTTGTATGGATCGCACGATGGCATCCGCATCGGTGTTGTATCCCACCGAACGCAACTGCAAGGCATTTTCTGCTGGAACGTCGCGAAGAGGGAGCCATTTACCTTCACTCGACAGAGCCTCGAATAGAATCGTGTTCACCGCGCCCCAACGCCGAGCCGTTTCATCAACCACATCAACCAAGTCCAAGGCCAGAAGCTTGTGGGGCACCGTTAGGTTGAGGCCCACCATGCGCGCCGTCTTGGCTCCCCGAATCGTATCGGACAGCTCCTCAGGGCGCGTGGCGAACGCGACGTAGCGCCAATTGAGCCCCAAATGCTCGATCGCCGCATTATGCATGGCCGGCGAGGCGGAGTGATGGATGGGCCAGCCCAGCACCGCACAAAGCCGGGTCGAGGCATTGATTTCTCCCATCATGCGGCGCGACCTCCGCCCACAAAGCTTTCAAAGCCTCCGCCGGTCAGCGCATGGATGTCGCGCTTGATCTCTGCCGGACTAACCAACCAACCCGAAGCGTCTAAACGCGCGTAGTGTGACGCCAATACATCAGCGAGGATTTCGCGCGTGTGCGACCACTTGTAAATAAGATGTTCCGTGACTCGACTGTCCGAATGCTGGGCCGTAAAAGTGGGGCCAAGCAATTCGAGCCTCATCCGAGTGATCTCGTTGATGATCGACGGAATGTTGGTGAACCACCAACAGCCAAACGGATGCAAATTGCCGAACTTCCTGGCCAGCACGCAGAGTTCATGCTGATTTTCGCGGGCAAGCACCGTAACAAGAAACCGCTGCGCGGGAAAAGAGCGGCAAAGGTCTTCCAATGTGCGTAGATCGGCCAATCCCGATCCGTCACCCGCCATGCCCAAGGCCGGATTCACTGACCGTTTCACTCCGATCATCAAGGCCAGCGGCAAGCCATGCTCCGCACAGTGTGCGAGCAGGACATCGCGGAACAAAGAGGCCCGCTGGGAGCCGTCTTCAGTGCGGAAATCGGGCGGAAGCGAAATCATGGCGTAAGCCGGATTCATGCGCGCCGTCCAGACATCCAAAAACCTTCTGATCTCTCTGATGGTTTTACCAGTCAGGGTTTTACCAACTTTAAATCCCTGATTCGCCACCGTTTTTGCGGTGTCCGCCCAATTCAAGATCAATCCATCCACTCGCAGTGCCGTCTTGAATCGCTCATCTCCTTTCGCCCCATTGTTCCAGCAGGCCGCTTCCACGGGATCAACGGGAGAATTGGTCATGTACACCGATTGGACCCCTGACAAATCCAAACATTTGGAAATAAAATCAGCGCGCTTCTGGCCGGCGTACCACCGGCGGATGCCGGCGAGCCCGTCTTTGCGCGGATCCAACCCAAGCGCGTTGAGGGTGGTGACAAGCCCGATAGTGGCTTCGGAAAGAGGGGATTGGCCCACGAAAAGAGCCTCCCAAACCAGCTCCGCCTGTCTGGATTTCGGCAGAATGAAGAAATCCTTGGGCGAAAGCTTCAGAACTCGAAAAGACTCGGCAACGAGGTAATGGTAGGTCAATTGATCGTCGATGCCCCAAGAAACCAGATCCCCGAATCGCGGCCCATAAAGGTGGGTATGGATGTCGGTGGTTCCCCCACTCGCGAGAACGCGGGACACCTTCGATTTCCATCGTTGGGTGCGAACAGCATCAGTCATTTGATTCGTGCACTGTAAAAAGGACTGGCCACCTCACCAAGAGAATTCACCTTCAAGCAAGGGTCGGATCAATGATTAATTTCCCTTTCACGCGTCCCGCACGAAGATCAGCCAGAGCCTGCGGTATCTGTTCGAGCGGATAAACGCGGTCAATCTGGGCCATCAGTCGACCCGCCGCTGCCCATTCCAAAGTCATCTTCATATCGTGCCGCGTGCGTCCGTAGCTGCCAATCAGCTCGAACTGCTTCACAAAAAAAGGCCATAGATTAATCGAGACGTCGCGACCCGCCGTGGCGCCGCAAGTAACGATCCGCCCACCCCGTGCCAGCGAGTGAAACACCTGTTCCAAGGCCGGACCTCCAACATGCTCAATGGCGAGATCAACCCCGCGTTTATTGGTAATCTGTCGCACTTCCTTCCCCCAATTCGGTTGCGATGAATCAACCGCGAAATGGGCCCCGATCTTGAGGCAAAAATCCCGCTTCTCCTGAGTACTGCCCGTCGCGATGACCCGCGCGCCCAGCAGTCGGGCAATTTGAACGGCGGATGATCCCACCCCGCCTGCCCCGCCCATCACCAAAACCCACTCTCCCGCCCGCACCTGGGTGCGGTGCGTCAGCATGTGCATGGCAGTGCTTCCCGCGAGCGTCAAAGCAGCGGCATCATGGAAGGACAATCCATCCGGCAATGCCACGAGGGTCCGGGCTGGGACAATCACCTCTTCGGCAAATCCTCCATCACAACTTACCCCCAGTAGTGCGCCATCCAAACAAAGGGATTCCTCCCCCATCATGCAAAACTCGCAGGTGCCGCAAAAAATATTGGACTGGATGACCACGCGCTGCCCCGCCGACCATTGGGTCACACCCTCGCCAAGTCTGGAAACAACTCCGGAAACCTCGCCACCGCCCACTCGCGGAAGGTTGATAGGGACGGGCAAACCTCCCGCTTCAGCCCAAAGATCAAGATGGTTCAAACCCGAACCTCGCACCGACACCACGGCCTGCCCGGGGCCGGGGACAAGATCAGGACGCTCCTCCAAGCGGAAGGTTCCAGGTATTCCATGTGCCGACAGCGTTAATGCTTTCATCGCTCTAAAGTGTTTCGGACCACAAACAGATGATCTCCGAATAAATTGTTCTTTCCTACCGTGCAACCTGTCCTAACTTGTCTCCATGCACAGAAGGTTCGTTTTATTGCTCCTGTTGTTACTAACCTCGATGGTTGCCCATGCGGAGAGCGGAGTCAAACTTACGAAAGAGAAGGATCGCGTCCGCATCGAGATTGATGGACAGCTTTTTTCCAACTATTTCTTCGAAGGAGTCCCCCGCCCCGTACTCTTTCCCATCATCGCGCCCGGTGGAAAATCGGTCACGCGCGACTGGCCCATGTTTGAAGGTTCCACCATCGAAGAGCGCGATCATCCCCATCACCGGGGACTTTGGTTCGCCTACGGCAGCCTGAACGGGTATGATTTTTGGTCGGAACAAAAGGAATTCGGCAAAACGGTGCATGACAAATTTGTTTCCGTAAAATCGGGCAGGGAACGCGGCATCATTCAGACCCGCAACAAATGGGTGGCACCCAACGGAGACATCGTTTGCACGGACGAACGAACCATTCGCATCCATCGAGGCGATGACAAGCAGCGGGTGCTCGACTATGAAGTCACGCTCAAAGCCTCGCATGGCAGCCTGTTGGTAGGGGATACCAAGGAAGGCATGATGGCCATACGCCTCGCGGAAACGATGCGGCAAACGGGCAAGCACGCCACCGGCACCATCGAGAACAGCAACGGAGTGACCAATGGAGCCACCTGGGGCAAGCGCGCGGCCTGGTGCGATTACCATGGGTTGGTCGATGGGGAACGTTTGGGTGTCACCATCATGGATCATCCGGAAAACCCCCGCCATCCCACCTGGTGGCATGTCCGCGACTATGGCTTGTTTGCAGCCAATCCCTTCGGGTTGCATGACTTTGAAAAAAAGCCCGCCAATGCGGGCGACATGCGCCTGCCGAATGGGGCCAGCATCACTTTTCGTTACCGCTTCATTATTCACAAAGGCGACACTGTTCAGGCTAGGGCCGACGCACAATTCCGCGAATACGCCAAAGAAGTGCATTCAAAAAACAAATCACTTCTCTCGCCGTTGGAGCTGTTCCCTTGAACATTGCGGTTGAAGGTAACGCGGCCATTCCCGTGCCCCGGGAGGAACGCGCCTTGTTGTGGCTGCTGGCGGCATTGCAGTTCACCACCATGCTGGACTACCTGATCATCATGCCGTTGGGGCCGCAATACCTCAGACTCTTTCATATCACCCCGGGACAATTTGGCCTTATGGTCTCGGCCTACGCCCTGAGCGCAGGCATCACAGGTTTTATCGCTGGTTTCGTGCTGGACCGCTTTCGACGATCCCAAGCTCTGAATTGGGTCTATCTGGGATTTGGTATCAGCACCATTGGCTGCGCAATTGCCCCGACCTACCACTGGTTGCTGGCGGCAAGATTTGTGGCTGGAGCATTTGGAGGTCTGACGGGTGCTCTGATTCTTGCGGTCATTGCTGATAATATCCCAGTGATTCGACGAGGTAAGGCCCTGGGAATGGTCATGTCGGCATTCTCGATCGCCTCCGTGGCGGGCGTGCCTATCGGGCTGAAGCTGGCGAACTCATTCGGGTGGCACGCTCCCTTTTTCGCTCTGGGTGTGGCATCCATCGGTCTTTGGTTTTTTCTGAGGACGCGCACCCCCAATCTTTCCACGCCTCCGCCGAGACCGCATGGATCCGCCTGGCAAAACTGGCTCGCAGTGGTGACACCGCCAGCCCATTGGCGGGGATTAGTCCTAATTGCGCTGATCACCTCCGCAGGTTTTGTCGTTCATCCTTACATCAGTCCGTACATGGTGAAAAATGTGGGTCTGCCCGAGGCTCATCTGCCCTACGTTTATCTGGTGGGAGGCGGGTTCACCATTTTCTCCATGAACCTCATTGGCCCGGCCTGCGATCGCTTCGGCCAGATGCGCGTGTACACCATCATGTGCCTTTGCACCATGGGGGCCAGCCTCGCGATCACGCATCTTCCGCCGGTGCCGTCGGCCGTGGCGATCCTCAGCATGGCGGTTTATATGGTGAGCATGAGCGGCCGGATGATTCCTGGAATGGCCCTAATCACCCAAGGTGTGGATCCACGTTACCGGGGCGGATTCATGAGCACCCAATCCGCCGTGCAACATCTGGCCTCTGGCATCGCCGCCTATCTCGCTGGAGTGGTGTTGGCGGAAGGCGCCGATGGCCGCGTGGTCCATTTTGAGTGGATGGGTTGGGCCAGCGCGGCTTTTACCCTCCTTGGACTTCTATGGGGCACCACTTTGGCTGTAAAACGGACCAAGAAGCCCGACAGCCAAGGCGAACCGGTTTCACTTGCTGGTTGAAAATGAAGAACTAAGTAGATTTTTCTCCTGAGCCAATCGCTTGAACAGCACTTTTGAATTCCTGCCGCTAAGCTCGTATTTTTCCCGGCGGCTTGGCGGCAGACGTTCAGGTGTGCCTTCAATAAAACCGCCCTTGCTCTGAAAATACGTGAAGGCCTGTGTCGAAAGTGTGATCAACTCCTCCATCCCCATCTCGCGAGCTTTGCTTTCCACAAATTGGATGAGCTTCCGTCCGACACCTTGATTTTCGTGGCTGACTTTGACGAAAAGGCAGGCTAATTCGCCCTGGCGTGTTTCCGGATACAAATGCAAGGCCACGCACGCGACCGGGTTCTTATCGATCTCGAAAAGGTAATAATCCGGCAAATGCTGTTGGATATCGGCACGGGTGCGCTTCATCAACTCAGCCGTGTCCACCGATGACTTGGTGAGTTGCAGAATGGCCCTGACGTCCTTTTTAAGAGCGCGACGAATTTGCTGATATTCGTTGGCGTAAATCAGGGTCCCTATCCCATCGTTGGAGAACACCTCCGCGAGAAGCCCCTCGTCCACCTGACCATTGATGATGTGGACCCTCGGCACGCCGTGTTTACAGGCCGATGAGGCATGGATCGCTTTGGATCGAAGCTCAATGGGCATTTCGTTTTTCGCCTGCCCAATCAAATCATCCAGATCGGCCACGCCCAACTCGCGCACCAAAACGCCATTGCGGGTAAGCCCATCATAGGTGGTGATGAAGATCAGTTTGGTGGCGTGCAAGGCATCCGCTAGGGATGAGGCCACTGCATCCGAGTTCACCCGATAAGTCCGACCATCTCCATCAAAACCAAGCGGCGGCACTACCGGGATAATGCCCTGGGCCAAAAGGGCCTGAAGCATTTCCGTATCGACGCGCTCCACTTTCCCGGTGAAGAGGTGGTTGATGCCCTGAAGAATTCCCAAAGGATGGGCAATGACGGCATTGGTGGAAACAGCCCGAAGATCGTTGGCGGCAAGCCCCTCCAAAATCTCGTGCGTCAGCCGATTGGCGGCGGTCAGCGCAAGCTGAAGCGTGTTGGCATCAGTGACACCCGCGCCGTCGATATCCGAGGCGGTTGTCCCCTGCTCCTGGGCGAGCGACCGAATTTGAGCGCCCGCACCATGCACCAGAAGCACACGGATATTAAGCGAACGAAGTACGGCCACGTCCAAAAGGATGTTGGCGAAATTGTCACTCGTTACGATGGCCCCATCCACACTAATGATGAAGGTGCGCTCACGAAAACGAGGAATGTACTGAAGGATACCTCGAAGATCTGTCGGTTTCACAATGCTCGGCTAACAATCCACATATCGAATCAGAGCATGGGATTTACTGCTCCAAGACGCAAGCGTTCAACTCAGGTTTAGCGCGCGACGCCAGGCAATCACTCACACGCTCATTCCACAGCAAACCACTCCGAGAAAGCACTTTGCCAGGGCTGCCAACGAGCCAAGCGGGATGGTTATGCGATTAAATCAAACCTGAAGACATTCGCCACCGCACGTCGTTGCCAGGGCAGCGACGAGTGATTGCATGCTGACGGGCTTCGTGAGGTGCGCCACGAAACCTGAGTTTCTGCTACGATCGATATCCTTTTCGGTTCCATAGCCAGTCAAGGCAATTCCCCGCAACTGGTATCTCTTATGAAATTCCGTCATCAGGTCATAACCGTTGCCATCCGGTAAACCGATATCTGAAATGATAAATTGAAATGTGCCTTTGCTGGCCAGAGCACGGGCTTCTTCCACGCATGCCGCCGTCTCGACATGGTATTTGCGGCGGACGAGTAAATGCGCCAGCGCAGTGCGGGTCGGTTCATGATCCTCGACCAATAATATACGCGTGCCGCTAAACACCGTCTCAGGGGCAGTTGAGGAAATTTCAGGGGTTGTAGGCTTAGACGCGAGCTTCACCCCATCCTCCTGATAGGAAGCATCCTGACACAGGGGCAGGCGAACGATAAACGTAGCTCCGCGATCACGGCCTTCGCTGAAGGCTTGAATGACCCCAAGATGCAACTCCACAATCATGCGACTGATTGCCAGACCGAGACCCAGTCCACCAAACGAGGAAGCCCCCCCCCGTGCATGATCACCCTGGCAAAAAGCATCGAAAGGACGGGAAAGTTCCTCGGCTGTCATGCCGATGCCACTGTCCGACACGCTGACGACCAATTCTCTGCTCTCCGGCATTGTGGAGGTGGCCACGGTGATTCTGCCCAGCTTCGGCGTGAATTTGACCGCGTTTTTTAGTATATTCCAAAAAACCTGAATGAGGCGGACGGAATCGCCTTTGACGAGCCGCTGATCAGCCGAGAGGTCGAAAGTAACTGAGATCCGTTTGTCCTCAAGCTCCGCTTTCACGGTGGAGAATGCGTTTCTTAATACCTCATGCACATCTAAAGTATGCAAATCGAGTGCCAGTTTTCCACGGCTGATGCGAGTGATATCAAGGAGATCATCGATGAGGCGCGCTTCAAGCTCCACATTGTTGCGAATAGTGGCAAAATAACCACGAGCATGGTCGGGCAGAGTTGAGTCCTCGGCCGCTTCGCTCGCCAGCAAAAGGACTGGATTCAATGGTGTGCGCAATTCATGGGAAAGGGCGGCTAGAAAATCATCCTTGGCTCTTGATGCAGTTTCGGCGTCTGATTTAGCCTTCTGAAGCGATTCCTCAACTCGCTTTCGCTCAGAGACGTCCTGAAAGACGTTAACCGCCCCGATTATGCGTCCATTCACATCACGAATGGGATCAATGCTGGCACTTGCTGTAAAACGACTGCCGTCGGGTCGCTCGACAATAGTTTCAATATCGCGAAAAGATTTACCCTCCAGGATCGAAGCTGCCATCGGGGTTTCCGAGGGCATGGTGAGCGTGCCGTCCGATAAATACAATTTGTGGCACGCACAAAACTTTTCAACCTCGTCGTTGAGCCTCGGCTCGCGGCCCCAAAGTTCCACGGCCCTTCGATTACAAAAAGTAATCCTGCCGCTCTCATCGCACGCGTAAACCCCGGTCGGCATGAGCGAGACAATCTGCCGCAACCTTGTGTCACTTTCCCGTCGGGCCTGCACTGCCCTCCTTTCTTCTGTCACGTCCACAAGCATATTTACGGCACCGATAACAGCTCCCTTATCGTCAAGGATGGGCTCCGGGTAGGACAGTACGTTTTGACGTGTGCCGTCAGGACGTTCCACAATAATTTCCTGTCCGCGAATGGACCGCCCTTCTGTGAGAGCTATGGCCAGTGGACATTGATTCAATGGCAACGGCGTGCCATCGGGACGAAACATTCGGTGAGAGCCGCACCATAGATCCTTGCCAATCTGGGGGTTACGTCCCCACAATTCGACTGCCCTATCATTATAAAAAGTGATTCGGCCCCGGACGTCGCAGGTATAAACTCCCGCAGGCATGAGTGAGAGCATCTGTTTGAGTCTTTGCTCGCTGGAGCGCAGAGCAAGCTCGCCAGTGCGGAGGTCCTCGTTGGCCTCGGTCAATTCTTCCGTACGCTCTAAAACTCGCGCCTCCAGCTCGCTGTTGGCTTTGCGCAACGCTTCCTCGGCTGTCTGGCGCTGTAAAATCTCCACTTCCATTGAACGGGCCAGGGAGGCCAATTCGCGAGTTTTTTGGAACAGCTCCACAAAAACAGCTACTTTGGATTTGAGGATCTCGGGATTGACCGGCTTGTTCAGATAATCGACCGCTCCAACCTCGTACCCCTCCAAAATATTTTTGTCCTCCTGAAAATATGCCGTCAGGAAAATGATGGGGATATGCTGAGTCCTTTTGCGCTGTTTGATCAGGTGGGCGAGCTCGATCCCACTCGTGCCGGGCATCTGGATATCCAAAACAATGGCCGCAAACTCAGTATTGAGCAAAGCCAGCAGGGCTTCGTCGGCCGATTTGGCACGGACGAGTCGATACTCCGGGGCATTCAGCACGCTTTCAAGAACGTCCAAGTTGCGAACATCATCGTCTACAAGCAGAATATTTACGAAACCCCTGCTCATCGAAGGAGAATTTTCCAAATGGCTTGGACTTGACATAGGTTAATTATAGCAAGCGGGCATGAATTTTTCCAGCCTTATCAGCGGTAAAGCCACACTCGAAGCAGGGAAAGCAGTTCGTTGGTGTTGACCGGCTTGGCGATGTAATCCGAAGCGCCAGCCTCCAGGCATTTTTCACGGTCGCCCTTCATTGCCTTGGCCGTTAGCGCCAGCATCGGCAATGCTCCGAACCTTGGATCCTTACGAATCTCCCTCATAGTCTGGTATCCATCCATTTCCGGCATCATGATGTCCATGAGCACCACGTCTATTTCCGGCTTGCTCTGAATGATTTCAACAGCCTGCCGTCCGTTCGTGGCGCTGATCACATCCATTTCTTGATTTTCGAGCATGGTGGTAAGGGCGAAAATATTCCGCGCATCATCATCCACAATAAGAACCTTTCGCCCGCGCAATACGTCAGCCGAGGCGTGAAGCTTTTCAAGCATCCGTTGCTTGGACTCGGGAAGGGCAGAAACCACGCGATGAAGGAAAAGGGCAGTCTCATCGAAAAGACGCTCGGGTGACTGTACATCCTTGAGCACCACGCTTTTGGCAACGGTCCGCAAACGATTTTCCTCATCCACACTCAGTTGTTTTCCGGTAAAGACCACTATGGGGATCTCACGAAGGCTTGCCTCTGCCTGAAGTTTGTCCATCAGTTCGAATCCGCTCATGTCGGGCAAATGCAGGTCGAGCACACAACAGTCAAAGGGCCGGTCCAACAGTTTCTGAAATGCATCCGCACCGGTGGACGCCGTGACGATCTCAATGTCATCGTGGGCCAGCAGCTCAACGATGCTCTTACATTCGACTTCATTATCCTCCACGATCAGCAGCTTTTTGACGCGCGGCACCACGAAGTTCTTGATCCGGTCAAAGCATTGCTCCAATCCTTCGGTGGTTGCCGGCTTGATGGTGTAGGAAAAAGCCCCGTGCGAAAGACCGTGCTGCCTTTCTTCCTCCACGGACACAATCTGCACCGGTATATGCCTGGTTTCCGAGGAAAGCTTGAGATTGTTGAGAACAGTCCACCCCAGCATGTCCGGCAGAAAGATATCCAGGGTGATCGCGGTGGGTTTGTATTGCCGCGCAAGGGTAATGGCGGAATTGCCTCGGGTGGCCACAAGGCCTTTAAAGCCCTTCTCACGGGCCAATCCCAGCAGCACCCGGGCGTAATGGGGATCGTCCTCGACGATGAGCAGCACTTGATCTGAAGACTGAATATTCTCACGGTCGTCCGCAATAATTTCCTCGCGTGCCGCCGGCAGTACTACGGGGTTGGAGACTGAAGGAGCGAGCGTCTTTTCGGCACCTGTGCCCGTCTCCATGTAAAAAGCAGGCAGATAAAGGGTGAAAGTGCTGCCTTGCGCAGGGACACTTTGGAGACGAATCTCACCTCCCAGCAGAGCTGCAAGTTCCCGGGAAATCGCGAGACCCAGCCCGGTACCGCCATATTTTCGGCTTGTACCGGCATCGGCCTGTTGGAAGGCCTCAAAAATCAGTTTCTGTTTTTCTGCGGCAATACCAATGCCCGTGTCGCTGATGGCAAACGCAATCACCTTGGGCGAGCGACGCAGCACAGTATGCGTGGGAGTCCAGCCTTCCTCCGCAAGTCGGACATGCACGCCAACTTTGCCTTGAGCAGTGAACTTAAAGGCATTTGACAGCAGATTTTTGAGAATCTGCTGCATGCGTTTTGGATCAGTGGTGATTGATCGGGGCAAACTCGCGTCAAATGTGACATCGAAGGGAAGATTTTTGGAATCAGCAATATGCCGAAAGTTTCGCTCCACCGAATCTCGCAGCGACGTAAAGCTGATCTCCTCCGCTTCCACAGTGACCGTGCCGGACTCAATTTTCGACAGGTCCAAAATGTCAGTGATAAGATTCAGCAGGTCCGAGCCGGATGAGTGAATGTTGCGGGCAAACTCAACCTGCTTGGTGGTCAGATTGCCTCCGTTGTTTTCTGCGAGCTGCTGGCCGAGGATAAGAATCGAGTTCAATGGCGTGCGCAACTCATGCGACATGTTGGCCAGAAACTCGGATTTGTATTTGGACGTAAGGGCCAGCTCCGCAGCCTTTTCCTCCAGTGCGCGGCGGGCCTGTTCCACTTCCTGGTTCTTGCGCTCGACTTCAACGTTTTGATCAGCAAGCTGCCGGGCTTTTTCGCCGAGTTCCTCATTCGTTTGTTGCAACTCCTTTTGCTGCGATTGCAACTCGACTGTCAATTGTTGCGACTGCTGAAGCAGTCCTTCCGTGCGCATTGTGGCCTCGATGGTGTTAAGCACCACGCCGATGGACTGGGTCAGTTGGTCGAGAAACGTCACGTGGGTCACGCTAAACGGCCGCAGCGAGGCCAATTCAATCACGGCTTTGGTCTGCCCTTCAAAAATAAGCGGCAGCACAACAATACTGACCGGCGAGGTTTCTCCCAAACTGGAATGAACTTTGGTGTAATCACTGGGAACGGTCTTGAGCAGAATGCGTTGTTTTTCAACCGCACATTGGCCCACCAACCCGTCACCCACAGGAATTCGCTCCGGCTGATCGTTTCGCTGCGCGTAGCCGGCCAGCAGTCGGAGGGAGGATTTGTGGTTCTCCTCCGTCACCATCTGATAAATCGTCCCCTGCTGGGCCTCCACCAGCGGAGCCAGCTCGGAGAGCAGCATTTTGCCGACAGTGAACAGGTCGCGTTGGCCCTGCAACATTCGCGTGAACTTGGCCAGGTTCGTCTTCAACCAATCCTGCTCCTGGTTGGATTCAGTCGTGACACGCAGATTGTAAATCATCGTGTTGATATTGTCTTTCAATTCGGCCACCTCGCCGCGAGCGTCCACTTGGATCGACCGGGTCAAGTCACCCTTGGTGACGGCGGTCGCCACTTCCGCGATGGCACGCACCTGGGTGGTTAGATTTGCGGCCAGCAAATTCACGTTGCCGGTCAGATCCTTCCACGTTCCCGCCGCGCCCGGGACATGCGCCTGGCCGCCCAGCCTTCCTTCCACACCGACTTCGCGCGCCACATTTGTGACCTGCTCGGCAAAGATCGCCAGCGTGTCGGTCATGTTGTTGATGGTGTCACCCAGAGCCGCCACCTCACCCTTCGCCTCGACGGTCAGTTTCTGGCGAAGATTGCCGTTGGCTACCGCGGTTACCACCCGCACAATGCCGCGCACCTGATCAGTCAGGTTGTTGGCCATGACATTGACCGAGTCCGTTAAATCTTTCCATGTCCCAGCCACGCCCTGCACTTGCGCCTGACCGCCGAGCTTGCCTTCGGTGCCCACTTCGCGAGCTACACGCGTCACCTCGGCCGCGAAAGCGTTCAACTGGTCCACCATAGTGTTGATGGTATTCTTCAGCTCCAGAATTTCGCCCTTAACGTCCACCGTAATTTTGCGGGATAAGTCACCGCGCGCCACGGCCGTGGTCACTTCGGCAATGTTGCGAACCTGAGCCGTAAGGTTGGCTCCCATTGCGTTGACGGAGTCCGTTAAATCCTTCCAGGTCCCGGCAACGCCGGGCACCACGGCTTGCACACCCAGCCTCCCTTCCGTTCCCACCTCGCGGGCCACCCGGGTGACTTCCGAGGCAAAGGAGCGCAATTGTTCAACCATCGTGTTGATGGTTTCCTTGAGCTGCAAAATTTCACCCCGCACGTCCACCGTAATTTTTCGGGATAAATCGCCATTGGCCACCGCGATGGTTACTTCAGCAATGTTACGAACCTGCGTCGTGAGGTTGTTTGCCATCGAATTGACGTTGTCCGTCAAATCTTTCCATGTCCCATCCACCCCTGGAACCGCCGCCTGACCTCCGAGTTTGCCTTCGGTGCCGACTTCGCGGGCCACGCGGGTCACTTCGGAAGCGAATGAGTTGAGCTGGTCCACCATCGTATTAATGGTTTCCTTGAGCTGCAGGATCTCGCCCTTCACATCGACTGTGATTTTGCGTGATAGATCCCCTTTGGCGACAGCGGTGGTAACCTCGGCGATGTTACGCACCTGGCCAGTAAGATTGTCGGCCATCGAATTGACATTGTCCGTCAGATCCTTCCAGGTGCCTGCCACACCGGGCACGGCCGCCTGGCCGCCCAGCTTGCCTTCGGTGCCCACCTCACGCGCCACGCGGCTGACTTCTGATGCGAACGCGTTCAACTGGTCCACCATGGTGTTGATGGTGTTCTTCAGCTCAAGGATTTCGCCCTTCACGTTCACGGTGATTTGACGGGAAAGGTCTCCGCGAGCGACAGCAGTGGTGACTTCGGCAATATTGCGAACCTGTCCGGTGAGGTTGGTCGCCATGGCATTCACCGAATCGGTGAGATCCTTCCAAGTGCCTCCGACGCCCGGCACCACCGCCTGGCCGCCCAGCTCGCCTTCAGTACCCACCTCGCGTGCCACGCGAGTGACTTCCGCAGCAAACCCGTTGAGCTGGTCCACCATCGTATTGACCGTGTTTTTCAGCTCTAGAATTTCCCCTTTAACGTCGACTGTGATCTTGCGGGATAGATCGCCTTTGGCCACGGCTGTGGCCACTTCGGCGATGTTTCGCACTTGCGCAGTGAGGTTCGAGGCCATGGCGTTCACCGAGTCAGTGAGCCCCTTCCATGTGCCCGCGACACCGGACACCTCCGCTTGACCGCCAAGTTTTCCCTCGGTGCCCACCTCTCGGGCCACGCGGCTCACTTCCGACGCAAACGCGTTGAGGCGATCAACCATCGTGTTGATCGTCTCTTTGAGCTGAAGGATTTCCCCTTTAACGTCCACCGTGATTTTGCGGGATAGATCCCCCAGCGCGACGGCGGTGGTCACGTCCGCAATGTTTCGAACCTGCGTGGTAAGATTGTTGGCCATGGAATTGACATTGTCGGTCAAATCCTTCCATGTGCCCGCCACACCAGGCACCTCCGCCTGTCCGCCCAGCTTGCCTTCCGTGCCCACTTCGCGGGCCACACGCGTAACCTCGGCGGCGAAACCATTTAACTGGTCCACCATCGTGTTGATCGTGTTTTTCAATTCCAGAATCTCCCCGCGCACATCCACTGTGATTTTGCGGGATAGATCCCCCTTGGCCACAGCCGTCGTTACCTCCGCGATGTTGCGCACCTGCCCCGTCAGGTTGTTGGCCATGGAGTTGACGTTGTCCGTCAAATCCTTCCAAGTGCCGGCCACGCCTTGCACCTGAGCCTGTCCACCCAGCTTACCTTCCGTTCCCACTTCACGGGCCACACGTGTCACTTCCGAGGCAAATGCATTGAGTTGATCCACCATCGTGTTGATGGTGTTTTTTAATTCCAAAATTTCACCCCGCACATCCACCGTGATTTTGCGGGATAGATCCCCTTTGGCCACCGCGGTAGTCACCTCGGCAATGTTGCGCACCTGGCCTGTCAGGTTGTCGGCCATCGAGTTGACATTGTCGGTCAAATCCTTCCATGTCCCAGCCACGCCCGGCACCACCGCCTGCCCGCCCAGCTTGCCGTCGGTTCCCACCTCACGGGCCACGCGGCTGACTTCTGAGGCAAAAGCGTTTAGACGGTCGACCATCGTATTGATCGTTTCCTTCAGCTCCAGAATTTCCCCCTTAACATCCACCGTAATCTTGCGGGAAAGGTCTCCGCGCGCCACCGCGGTGGTGACACCAGCAATGTTGCGAACTTGCGCCGTCAAATTGGATGCCATGGCGTTGACCGAATCGGTCAAATCCTTCCATGTACCCGCCACACCGGGCACCACGGCCTGCCCGCCCAGCTTCCCTTCCGTGCCCACCTCGCGCGCCACACGGGTAACTTCTGCCGCGAAGGAGCGCAACTGGTCCACCATCACGTTGATGGCTTCCTTCAATTGGAGAATTTCCCCGCGAACGTCCACGGTGATTTTTTTAGAAAGGTCGCCGTTGGCCACCGCGATCGTTACGTCCGCAATATTGCGAACTTGCGCCGTTAGGTTGCCGGCCATCTGGTTAACCGCCTCAGTTAGTTCCTTCCAAACTCCCGAGACGCCTTTTACCTTGGCCTGACCGCCGAGTTTGCCTTCTGTCCCCACTTCTCGCGCCACACGGATCACCTCGACGGAAAAGGCGCCCAACTGTCCCACCATGCCGTTAACCAGCTTCGCCGTCCGGAGATATTCGCCTTTAAGCGCCCGACCGCCCAGCTCAAGAGGCATCGCCTGCGAAAGATCCCCCTTCGCCACCGCGCCGATCACGCGGCCAACCTCCACGGTGGGTTGAGAAAGCTCATCCACCAACGCGTTGATTGCCTCGACACGTTCGGCCCAGTTTCCGACGGAGTCTCCCAGCGGAAGGCGTTCGCCGATTTTCCCCTCCGCGCCAACCTGGCGACGCAAACGCAGCAAAATAGTGTTGGAATTTTCCAGGCGACGAGCAATTCCATTCACACGATCTGCCACTCGTCCTTCCAGATCAGTCCAATCAGAGGGTAGTCGAACCGAAAAATCTCCATCTTCAAGCTCGCCAAGCGCAACCAGCAACTGCCGCATGAATTGGGCATTGTCCGTTTTGCGGTGGTTCACTCTTGCTTCCGTCCGATTTGATGAGTTCATTTTACAATGGTTACCTGAGTCGCTTCTGCCCGACTGGTTGGAGCCCAGCTATCGCAGGGCTAAATCCTTGTTTGGGAAATTTTACTGGTCTTGTATTTGAAAAATTTCAGCTCGGCAAGGTGAAAAGAAACCTCGCTCCGCCTCCGACACGCTGCTCATACTCGCACCTCCCGCCTTGCAGCTCAGTTAAGCGCTGCACAATGGACAGCCCCAAACCCTTCCTGGCATTGGGATGGTAAAGCAGGTGAAAGGGCTGAAACAGATCGGTTAACTTTCCGGGGGGCACGCCATCACCATCATCTGATAGCCAAAAACTGAAATCTTTCTCATTTTGCTCCCAACCGAGTTCGATGCGCGGATTTGATTTTCCGAATAGCAAGGCGTTCGCCAGCAAGTTTCCCCAAACCACTTCCAACCATGATGAAACCCCCATGACGTCAGGCCATGAATCTGGCTGGCTTATAACCGCGCCTCTTTTAAGAATCTGCTGTTCGTACCGTTGCAAAACCGACCACACCGCCTCCGTCATCGACACCCATTGTTTGGATACCGGGTTGGAGGAGGCTCGAGTTACGGTACTGACGCGGTTTAAGAGCTCGGTCAGCTCGTTCACCGAGCTGAACAGCGGTTTTAAAAGTTCAACATCAGCAGGATTGGTTTCAGTGAAAACCTCCTTTAACACCTCCCCCACGCTCAAAATTCCCCCTAGCGGGGTTCGCAGATCGTGGTTGATGCGGCTTGATACAGTTCGCAGATCGCCTTCGAGCCGCTGGGATTTGCGGGTAAGTTCATGTTGTGCAAGGGACGAACGGAACGCCCTAATCAAAAAAGGCTCAATCCATTCTGCGGGAGAGACAATTTCGGTGCCCTCCGCCTGAATATCCTCTCCATACACAACCAGCGCCCATCGTTGTAACCCTCCTGCATCCTTCGCTGCCGCTGCCTTGACCCATTCGCTCTTTTCTTGCCCATGTAAAACAACCAGCGCACACCCGTTACCGCATGGGTCTTGTACAGCATCATCAAGCGTGCTCACAGAGAGGAACTCTACCGAAGGAAGAATCTGCTGAACCGCCCTCCGGGCCACCGCTTGCGCTTGCGAATCAATGCCGAGAAACACGCAGGTTTTAAGGGCACTTCCAGAAACTGAAATAATGTTAAAAATCCGGTGTGGATTTTGAGTAGATGGGTTGTGGATTTCGTCAAAGAATGCATGCCTGAAATCATCCGCCCCGCTGAGCTTTCCTTCTTCTCCCTGACCGAGCGT
>JANYDC010000073.1 GCA_025359965.1 Pedosphaera sp. | reverse complement strand
CGGTTGTCCTCGCTGTGCCTTCTGCACGGTCACGGTGTCCACCCCGATGTCATTCAACTGCTCGGTGATCCATGCCGCGCCGTAGGCGCTGTCACCGTACACAACCCTGTCCCCCGCCTGCACCAAACCCAGCACCGCCTGGCTGTCGTGGACACTGGCCACCGTCACCACCGCCGTCTCAATGAGTTTAGTCTGCTCGTTCACCTTGATGTGGTCCTTGTACCCGTAAAAGGTCTGTTCATTCTTCTTGACCCAACGGGCATCCACGTCCTTGTGGGCGCGCTTCTTATTGCTCCAGTCCTCCGGAGTTTTGCCCTCCTTGATCAGGGCGTTTTCCTCGCGGGTGTTGCGCTGACGGGGCATTTCCACAAAGGTGGCATCAACAATGACCCCCTCCTTGGGCAGCAGCCCCTGGCCTGCCAGATGGGTGTTGAACACTTCGAAGAGGGACTGGAAGGCTTCGGCCTTTTGCAGCGCCTCGCGGAACTCCCGGATGGTGTTCTGGTCGGGCACAGGATCGGAGAGGCCCAGGCCGAGAAAGCGCTGGAAGGAAAGCCGGTCCAGGATCTGGAACTGGGTGGCCTCGTCAGAAAGATGGTAAAGACGCTGGAGGACCAGAATTTTGCAGAGGAACAGTTTGGGGTAGGCCGGACGGCCTCCGGGACCCTTGGGTGTGACAGGAGGAAAGACCCGGTCCAGAACCGGCTGGAAGATCTTCCAGTCGATGACTCCGTCCAAGCGTTGGAGAGGGTCGCGCTGCTGGGAAATCTGAGCCAGACGCTCGGTCAGGGAGAAGAAGGAAAGCTCAGCGGGGCGGATGATTTCAGGCATGCATTCTTTGACGAAATCCACAACCCATCTACTCAAAATCCACACCGGATTTTTTAACATTATTTCAGTTTCTGGAAGCGCTCACCAAATCATCTTTTTACCGGCGGTCATGATGCTGGCCGGCGGATTGATGGTTGGGCAGAACACCAAAAAAGAATTGGCGTGAGCTTGAGGATAATCTCACTCAGCAGTCGCCACCTTTACCATGAAAATTAAGGGGTCGAAAAAGATCAGGCAAAATATACCCCTTTTGGTCAACTCTTTATCGCACCCCGATTATCCGGCTTTTTTGTCCGCTCTTAAGGAGCGCATCCTTCGTGCCCGCATCTCGGCAGCCCGAGCGGTCAATGGCGAAATGATCATGCTGTATTGGGATATATTGGGCGAGGCATTGCGGAGAAGCAGCGGACGGCGGGCTGGGGGGATTCGGTGGTGGAGGTTCTGGCAAAAAATCTTCGGAGGGAGTTTCCAGACGTGCGAGGATTTTCTGACCGAAATGTGTGGTACATGCGGCGTTTCTTTGAGGCGTACGCATCGCCGGAATTTCTGCCACAAGCTGTTGCAGAAATGGCAGGTAATCAATTGACGGCACCAGTTGAGCAACCAACTAGCAGCAGGAAACAGGGAAAGGTAAATTCTGGCCAAATTGTGCCTCTGTGGGATGCTAGTGAATCATAATGGGTTTTGATGTGAATTCTTCCCAACGGAGTTTGTTGTGTCCATCATCTTGAAGAAATGATCATGCATGCACCACACCAAGTGCCGAGCACATCGACGGTTCTCAGCCGGGCGGTTTTGTTGATACTCGTGGTGGTGCTTTCCTCCATCCGGTGCCATGCCGCCGATCTTAAGTGGGAGGTGATTTCTGGAGGGAAAAAAGCGGCTCTGGATGTGCCGAAGACCGGCAGGAGCGGATTCTCTCTGCTGCTTCCGGAGCAAACCGGCATTACCTTTTCCAATGTACTGACCGAGGCACGAGCAGCCGAGAATCAAATCCGTCTCAACGGTTCGGGCGTTGCATTGGGAGATATTGATGGAGATGGCTGGTGTGACATTTATCTCTGTGGATTGGAGAACCCCAATGTGCTTTACCGCAATCTGGGTAACGGGCGTTTTGAGGACATTACCGCGACCGCCGGCGTTGGGTGCACCAACCAATACTCCACGGGTGCCCTGCTCGCTGACGTGGACGGAGATGGGCTGCTGGATTTATTAGTGAACGGCGTCGGGACTGGGACAAGGTTATTTAAGAACCAGGGAGGAGGCCATTTTTTGGAAGCCACCAATAGCGGCTTGGCGACCAAAGGAGGGGCCACTTCGATGGCGCTAACGGATATTGACGGAGACGGAGATCTCGATCTCTATGTGGCGAACTACCGGACCACCACAATTCGCAGCACCGGCTTTGCACTTATGCGCCGGGGCAACCAAAAGGCCATCCTTCCCGAAGACCGGGAGCAGCTGGAGTTCACCAAACAGGGCCGGGTGCTCGAGCGCGGCGAACCCGACATCCTTTACCTCAACGACGGCCATGGACAATTTACCCAGACATCCTGGACGGATGGGCGGTTTCACGATGAGGATGGGCAACCTCTGAAAAACCCTCCGCACGACTGGGGCCTCAGTGTCATGTTCCGGGATATCAATCAGGACGGGTTTCCTGACATCTATGTTTGCAACGATTTCCAAACAGAAGACCGTTGCTGGTTGAATGATGGAAAGGGCAATTTCCAAGCCATGCCACGGCTCTCCCTGCGTCACACTCCAACCTTCTCGATGTCTGTTGATTTCGCGGATTTGAATCGAGATGGTTATGATGATTTTTTTGTCGCGGATATGCTAAGCCCTAAACATGAGCGCCGCCTTATGAAACTGGCTTCGACTGATCCTTACGAAGTCACACCCAATAGTTGGCTGGATCGCCCCCAGTTTGATCGTAATTGTCTGCAAATGAATCGAGGCGACGGCACCTATGCGGACGTCGCCCCTTGGGCCGGCGTCGATGCTACTGACTGGACTTGGTCTTCCATCTTCCTGGACGTGGACCTCGACGGTTATGAGGATCTGCTCTGTACGACGAGCCACATGTTCGACATTCAGGATTTGGATGCTGAGAGACGCATACAGCTTAAAGGTCCGTGGTCGCGGGACAAGATTCCACAGAAGCTGCTGATGTACCCAAGAATGAGCCAGGCACGGTTGGCTTATCGAAACCGAGGCGACGCCACCTTCGAGGAAATAGGCGCCACCTGGGGGTTTAACCAAGTGGGCGTGGCTCATGGCATGGCCATGGCGGATCTGGACAACGACGGCGACCTTGATGTGGTGGTAAACAACCTCAACGGGACGGCCGGCATCTATCGAAATGAGTCCGTCGCACCGCGTCTTCTTATACGCCTTGCCGGGAGCGCTAAAAACCGATCCGGCACCGGAGCGAGAATTCAGATCATCTCAGAAAAGCTGACGCAATCGCAGCAAATGATTTCAGGAGGGCGATATTTATCCAGTGACGAGCCCGTTCGAACTTTTGCCGCGCTAAATGGCGAAACCCAGAAAATAATAGTCACTTGGCGTTCTGGAAGGCGCTCGATATTAACGGCAGCCCAGCCAAATTATGCTTATGAAATCAGTGAAGATTCGGCCGATGCTGCCTTACCTCCAGTCAAATCTCCCGCAGTCGAGGTCTTTTTTGACGACCTGAGCTCCCAACTTGGCCATCAGCACGTTGATGAACCATTTGATGATTTCCTGCGGCAACCCCTGCTGCCAAAACAATTGTCAGCGCTTGGTCCAGGAGTCGCTTGGCTGGATATTGATGGGGACGGCTGGGATGATCTCGTGATCGGAGCGGGCAAGAGCGGTCAGCCGGCAGCCTTTCATAATAATGCAGGAAAAGGTTTTACGCCTTGGCCACAGACCAACAGCAGCCCCATGGGACTGGCCCAGGATTGGATTGGATTGGTGGCTTTCCCTGCGGCAGGCGGTCGTATGTCGATCTTGGCGGGACAATCCAGCTACGAAGACACGACGGGAGGGGTTTCGTCCGTGGTTGGATGGACACCGGGGAATTTGCCCAACGACGTCAGCGGACCGGCCGGAGTTAATAGTGGGCCGCTGGCTGTTGCTGACATCGACGGCGATGGGGATCTGGACCTTTTCGTCGGCGGGCGTTGTCTTCCGGGCCGCTGGCCGGAACCGGCTTCGTCTCAAATTTACCGCAATCAAGGAGGTAAGCTGGTTCTGGATGAGGACGCCTCTAAAGCCTTCAGTGACGTGGGTTTGGTGAGTGGTGCGGTGTTTGCGGATATCAATGGCGATGGCTATCCTGATCTTGCCCTGGCTGTGGAATGGGGCCCTGTGAAGATCTTTTTCAATGATCACGGCCAATTTCACGAAGTCACGGGCGCATTAGGCCTCGCGGAGAAAATCGGATGGTGGAATGGCATCGTGGCAGCGGATGTGGATGAGGATGGCAAGCTCGATTTGATCGTCTCAAACTGGGGGTTGAACAGTACCGAAGCTGGTGTTGGAACCGTGAATATTCTTTCCGGCGACTTCGACGGTGATACGCGGTGGGATGCAATCGAATGCAGTGCGGATCCTATCAGCCATTTGCTTCGCCCGCTTCGTTCCCTCACGGCGATGAGCAAAGCCATGCCGGGTCTGGCCGAAAAATTTACGAGCTTCGCCTCCTACAATCAGGCTTCGGTGGATGATCTTTTGGGCGAGACCATAAAAACTGCTCGTTACTTGAGCTCCAATTGGCGCTCCTCAACCCTTTTTCTCAACCGGGGCGATCACTTCGAGGCGCGGGCACTCCCCGCCGAAGCGCAGTGGGCACCCGCTTACGGAGCGGTTGCGGCGGATTTCAATGGAGATGGGCATCAGGATGTCTTTCTTTCTCAAAATGACTTTGGGCTCCAAAGCACCGCCACTCGTCAGGATGCGGGGCGAGGACTATTGCTTATCGGCGATGGGCACGGAGGCTTTCGTGCGGTGGGTGCCGCTGAGTCGGGCTTGGCTATCTGGGGGCAAGGCCGGGGAGGGGCGGCCTCGGATTTTGATGGAGATGGACGGATGGATCTCTGCGTCGCTCAAAACAGCGGCACCACCCGACTGCTTCGAAACCGCCGTGCGCAACCCGCGCTGCGCGTCAAACTGGCGGGTGGTGCGTCCAACCCCACCGCCGTGGGCAGCTGGGTTCGCCGTGCCGGGGCGTCGGCAATACAGGAAATCCAAAGCGGGAACGGCTATTGTTCTCAAGCCGGAGCAACCGTGCTCCTTGGTGGAACTTCTCCAGTGACCTCCGTAGAGGTTCGCTGGCCGGGAACCAAGGACTGGCAATCCCACCCCGTGCCAACCAGTGCCAAGGAAATCTTAATTAAACGCTGAGAGATTAGGCAGTATGTGGACTCGGTGAAGCCCCGCCGCTTGCCGGGGCCTACTCAACACGAGCCACGCCGGTGCCTTTGACCACCTCGCCGATAGCGTAGGATTTGTGGCCGGAAGCTTCGATCATTTTGTCCACCGCTTCGGCTTGGCTAGGGGGGACGATGACGGTCATGCCGATGCCCATGTTGAAGACTTGATAGAGTTCATCCTCGGGGATATTGCCGTTTTTGGCGATGAGGTCAAAAATCGGAAGCACAGGCCAAGTGCCCTTGTGAATGACGACGTCACAACGTTTGGGCAAAACACGCGGAATATTGTCAATAAAGCCGCCCCCCGTGATATGAGCAAGGCCCTTGATGACACGGGACTGGCCGGGTTTATTGAATTTCTTGAGCAAGGCTTGGACGATCGGGCCGTAGCTGACGTGGACTTTCAACAGTTCGTCGCCGACAGTTTTTTTGCCGAGAGCCGGGACTTTGGAGGCAACGGTCAACCCCATTTCATCGAATAACACTTTGCGGGCAAGGGAGTAGCCGTTGGTGTGCAAACCGCTGGAGGCAATGCCGAGGACGAGGTCGCCGGGCTTAATAGTTTTGCCGTCAAGCATGCGTGATTTCTCAACAACTCCAACAATGGTGCCGCTGACATCGTATTCACCGGGTTGATAGAAGCCGGGCATCTGAGCAGTTTCGCCACCGATGAGGGAACAATGGTTCTCGCTGCAGGCTTTGGCAAAACCGGAGAGGACTTCCTTGAAAACGTGGGGCTCCAGCTTGCCGGTGCCGAGATAATCGAGGAAAAAGAGCGGTTCGGCGCCGAGCACAGCAATGTCATCCACGCAATGATTCACCAAATCCTGGCCAATGGTATTGTGGCGGTTCATGGCAAAAGCAATTTTCAGCTTGGTGCCGACACCATCAGCGCTGGAGACAAGCACCGGCTGCTTGTATTTGCGGGTGTCGAGGGCGAATAGGCCTCCAAAGCCGCCGACTTTGCCGAGGACTTCCTTGCGATGGGTGGACGCGAGGAGCTGAGGCAACGTCGCTTTGACACGATTACCCAAATCAATATCCACCCCGGCTTTTGCGTATGCTTTCTGTGACATGAAACTCGAAATTCAGAGGACAGCATCGACAAAAACCGGACGACTGTCGAGATGCGAAGAAGGAATCACCTAGGGCGGATTGACACTGTGACATGTGTTCGGTGATTCTAATCTGAATGATGAAGGTTCTGCTGTGGACCAATATACCGTTTTTTCTCGCGCATGGGGGGGTCCAAACACATATGGATAACCTCTTCAAGTATCTCCCTGAGTTTGGGGTGGAGGCCGAGCCGTTGCGTTGGTGGGATCAGACCCAAAGGGGGGATTTGATTCATGCGATCACGCGGCCTGAAACTGGGGTGGTGAGACTGGCCCATGAAAAGGGCATGAAGTTTGTCATGAGCGACATTCTGGATGTGACAGCATCGCGCTCGGATTTCCAACTATTTCTACAGAAGTCGTTGAGTCGTGCCGCAAAACTTCTGGTGAGGGGGCTCACTTGGAAATTGAACTGGGAGGTTTATAAGGAGGTGGACGCCTTGGTGTTTGTGCTGCTGCGCGAGCAGAAGGTGGCTGAGTATCTGTTTGATGCGCCCCGCGCCCGCTGTCATGTGATCAATCACGCCGTGGAACCCGAGGCGCTGGATCAATTGGCGCAGGTGGAACCCGAAGGGGGGCATCTGATCTCGGTGGCAACCATTGCCCCACGTAAAAACACGCTGGTACTGGCCCGGGCGGCCATAGCGGCGCAGGTGCCTATTGTTTTTCTGGGGAAACCCTATAGCGAGGATGACCCTTATTTTCTGGAGTTCAAAAAACTGGTGGATGGCAAGTACGTCCAATACCCGGGGTTTGTTTCACGGGAGGAGAAATACCGGTTGCTGAGATCGGCGCGGGGATTTTGTTTGTTGAGTTTGGGCGAAACAGGGTGCATTGCCATCCATGAGGCCTCTGCCGCCGGGCTGACCTTATTTCTTTCGGATCTGCCCTGGGCACGCCATGGGTATATGGGAGCCACGCGTGGGCTGACTTTTGTCGACCAGACACGGCCAGCAGCGGTCATTGAGGCACTAAAGGCTTTTTATCAACAATCCCACCGCCTGCCGCATCACACCTTTCCAGTGCAATCCTGGCGAGATGTGGCCAGACAGTACGCGCAGGTTTACCGGATGGTGCTGGGGCAGAAAAGCAACTCATGAAGATCGCTTTTCTTGTTCCTGACAACCGCGATGAATACAGGCAGTTCGACCGGCCTGAGCCAGCGTTTGGACCCGCGCCTACAGCACTTTTGGAGGGATTCAAAGAACTGGAAGGTTGCGAAGTTCACGTTTTGGTATGTTCACATGAGGCCACGAAGGCTCCGGCAAAGCTGGCCCAAAACATTTATTTTCATCAGGTGGTTGTTCCCACAATTGGTTGGATGCGGAGCTTGTACTATGGATGCTCATGGGCGATTCGGCAGAAATTGAGGGAAATAAAGCCCGATGTGGTCCATGGGCAGGGCACGGAACGATACTGCGCAGTCGGAGCCCAAAGGTCAGGTTATCCCAATCTTATCACGATCCATGGAAATATGCGCCGGATCGCCAGGCTGCTGCACGCACGCCCATTAAGTTTTCACTGGCTCACCGCCAGATTGGAAGGGATCGCCGTGGCACGCACCGATGGCGTGCTATGCATCACCACCTATACCCAGCGCTCGGTCGAAGCCTTAGCCAAAAGAACCTGGGTTGTTCCGAATGCGGTGGATTCCGGCAGTTTCAAAGTGGTGCGCCAGCCCGCTGCCGTGCCGGAAGTTCTTTGCCTGGCGAACATCACGACCTACAAGAACCAGATCGGCCTCTTGCGAGCGCTTGAACCTTTGGCAGGAAGACTGCCGTTCAAGCTGCGGTTTTTAGGAGGTACCACGCCCGGGGACCCATACGCCGAGGAGTTTGAGCGTCTGGTTCAAAGCAGGCCTTGGTGCGAGTACGCCGGGAAAGGCGGAAAAGCAGAAGTAGAGGCGGCCTTGGCCCGGGCGCATTTACTAATGCTCCCTACCTTTGAGGACAATTGCCCAATGGTGGTTCTGGAGGCCATGGCGGCAAGAGTACCAGTGGTGGCGGCCAATATTGGCGGGATACCGGATCTGGTAAGGGATGGGGTTAATGGTCTTCTTTGTGATCCGGCCTCGGCTGAATCCATGCGGGTTGCGGTGGAGCGAATGCTCCGCCAACCCCAGGAGGCCGAAGAATTTGCAGTGAACGCCCGAAGTGACGCGGAACGACGTTTTGCCCCAAAGGCCGTCGCGCTGCGACATTTGGAGATTTACGGGGATTTGATGGCGCAAACCAGTCGGAAGCGTGGTTGAGTTCTCAGTGTTTTTTGTGTTTCGCTTCCCCTCTTTGCAGGTTTTCCAGCACTCTGAATTTTACAATCTGGGTGATTAACTCAAAAGGAACCAATTGAGTATAAGGAAATTGGACCGCCCCTTTGCTTGTTGGATATGAGGAAAGCTCCTTCTGAAAATTCGCCACGCCGCTTGACGTTGGATAAAAACCGATATGATTTTTGAAGGCGGCAAAATGGACCAGATTGCCTTTTAGGGTGAAAGTGGGCATCCGATATTTGATGGCCTCTTCCGCATCCGGCGCAGCCTTTCCAATGGTGGTTCTCACCTTTTGCAAAAGCTCCCGGATTTCATCAGGAAAAATCGCAATGTACTGATCAATGTCTTTGGGGATTGGGTTTGATTTCATTTGTGCGTGGACCAAGTTTACTTGCATTTGCAGGGAATTCACTAAATTTTACCCTAAGCACACTGTAGGAACGTCCAGCTGAGAACGATTCCGGCCATGCAAGTTAATCAAGATGCTCTTTTGAAAGCGATTGGTCGTCTGACAGAAGACCTTGACCGGTTGGGAGCCCAGGAATGGCGCGATTGGTTTCAGGATGTGATTGAACGCGCAAGTGGAATTCGAGGACCGGGTGTTCGGGCTTTGGATGTGCTTGCGTTCATGCAATACAATTATGCGCCGATGGCAAAGCACGTTGAAGGCATGGGTTCCCAAAACGAAATGCCGGACAGATTTTTCGATTCATTTGAAAAACTTTATGTTGAATTGGATCCTTTGCGCGGCCGACAAGGATTTACTTTACGCGGAGTGGCTGGCGGCGACGTGCAGAACGAATCCACCATCCTCGGGAGAATGGCCAACTCCCAATCTGTAATTGGAAATTCCATTGATCTTGTTACCCGATACGGCGATGCGGTCGTGGCAAAAAATTGGGATCAATGCCACGCGCTCACTACGGCTTCATATCAAAATAAAACTCCCTTCCGGGCATTTGCCGGTCAACATAGTCGAGCTGCCAAGCGGTTTGGAGGCTTTCCCGTGTCTTATGAAATTTGCCGATTTCCTGTGATCTGTGCGGGATTGACCGCTTCCGGATTTTCCTGGCCTAAGGAGGTCGTGAAAAACCAGCGCCGTTCAGTAGTTGAACTCTATTTCACCAGTAATCACGGCAGCGGTCTTGGGTTCAATGCTTGGATCTGGACCGTGCTGGAAGAAGAGTGGTATCGAATCGCTAAAATGAACTTTTACACCCAATGAAGGTGAGATTGTCCACGGAGTAGGGTTCTATTGTTGAGTGGAATAAGGCTGCGAACAACCTGCCTTCTGCCTCGACTTAAGTTTTTGAACAAAAAATCGAACGGCGAAAAGGTTTGCCCCCGTAACACGAGTAAAGCAAAGTAAGAAAAGCTGGCCTCGTGCCTGCGGGAGAGATGGCTGAGTGGTTTAAGGCGCACGCCTGGAAAGCGTGATTACCGAAAGGTAACGGGGGTTCGAATCCCCCTCTCTCCTCCATTTTCGCAAGTGCTTCAATGACAACACTCATCATCAATGCCGATTGGCGCGGACACCCTTGGCTTAACGGATTGGCTTAACTTCATCAGGGGCGTTTGGCCTTGTCCAAGCCTGTTTGCCGATTCCTCAAGGATGGAAAAAAGAATAAACGACTCTCCTTTTACGGCTCCACGATGCCCCACAAGCGATCCTGATTTCTCGGCAAGGTGTCTGCATGGTGCTTGACCCACCAAGATGGCGGAGGGCAAAGTCCCCAATCATGAAATCTAAGCAATGGCATTCGTCTGTTATATCAAAGGCTCCAGCTCTCCTCCTCGTCTTACTCATCCTTGCTTCGGCCATTTCAGGCTGGGGAGCCACTTTCCCGCTCCCAATTCCGACGCGGCCCACTAGCTTCCCGCTCCAGCGGCCAAAAGTCACAGGAACGGTGGTGTCGTGGGGAAACAATGATAATGGCCAAACAAATGTACAAGCGGGACTACGTAGCGTGGTTGCGGTGGCGGCAGGTGGCAATCATACCGTCGCACTGAAAAATGACGGCACGGTTGTGGCTTGGGGAAGAGGCACCGAAGGCCAAACAACAGTGCCCGCCAGCCTGATGGATGTGGTGGCTATTGCGGCAGGTGGCAATCATACCGTCGCACTGAAAAGTGATGGCACGGTGGTGGCGTGGGGTGGGAGCTCTGGCCAATCGTCGGTGCCACTGGGACTAAGTGGGGTCGTAGCGGTCGCCGCTGGGTACGCTCACACCGTTGCGGTGGTAAGCGATGACTCTGTGGTTGGCAGAATGGTTTCTTGGGGATTAATAACCACGATGCCGGGCGGACTAAGTGGAATTATCTCAGCTGCATCGGGTTACCAATCTACTATCGCGCTAAGGACGGATGGCACGATGACCGGATGGGGCGATGATAGCTGGAGCCAAATTACAGTTGCAAGTCGCTTAAGTAATTTCGTTGCTGTTGCAATGGGTAGCGTTGGTGGACCTAATTCAGCAATCGGGCTACAGGACGATGGAACGGTTGTGGCATGGGGATACAATGGCTACGGCCAAACGAATGTGCCAGCAGGACTGACTGAAGTGGTTGCAATTGCAGCAGGAAGCGGCCACATGGTCGCTTTGAAGAGCGACGGCCTTGTTGGGCCAAATGGAGCGACGGGCAAGGCTCAGGTCGTCAGTGGGTTCATGGTTAGCATATCGGTAACAAGGGGAGGGCATGGCTACACTGCACCGCCCTTGGTTGTCATCCGTGGAGGAGGTGGTGCCGGGGCTGTCGCCACTGCCGTCCTCACTGATGGCGTTGTTACTGGATTTGTCGTTTCGAATCCGGGCATTGGTTACACCAGCGTTCCACAAGTGGTCATCGCATCGCCACTTTCCGCGCCGGAATTGAGCGTCTCAGTCAGCCGTGTCAATGTGGCTATGAAAGTCATTTTGGGCAGGAAGTATCAACTCCAGTCGTCAACCGATCTCATGAATTGGGCGTTGGTTGGTTCATCCTTTGTGGCAGACAACGAAAGCATAAACCAGGAATTCGTGGTGGCTGAAACGGGCCGCTACTTCCAGTTGGTCGAGGTGCCTTGAAGCGTTGGGTTCACGCATTTGGCCAACGATTAGTTCTATCCGAAAACGTCGTGGAATTGCCCATCACCCCCTAGGCATTAGCGGTTCGAGATAGTCCTCCAGTTGTTCCTCGTCAATTAGCCCACGAACGCGAGCCCTAACCGCTACGGCATGGACACTTACGTTAAAATCGAAATTTAACTGTCGAAAAACGTAACGCAGTGCTACTAGATCGCTCTGAACTTTGGGACGTTGCAAGCCCCAAAAATGATTGAACCTAGGATCGAATAGGTGGGCAGGCATCAGTAAAGCACCCGCAAGATTTTTCGCACCACGCTCGATGGATTTGTACTCGGCATCCGTTATCTTTTCTTGATAGGATACAATTTCGGTATGGCTCTTACCACGAAACAGAGGCCGATGAAGCAGGTCATGAGCAAGCTCTTCAGCCAAAGTGAATCTGCCTCGGAAAGAGCCGACTCCCATGTACTGATCCTCGTCAATGAAGATGTATTGAACTAAGGAGGAAATGAACGCCTCCGCAATTTCCGCAAGACCCGCTACTGGAAAAATTCTGTAGCCTGAAGCCTCAAGCGAAAGCTCAATATCTAGGGATCGAAAATCGTATTTTCCGTGCTCCTTCAGCCATTCTTGCGCGACGGCTTCAAAGTCCACTTTGTTATTCATTTACCGCTTTGATATTCTCACCCCTTACGATATCAATCAATCTTTCAATTTCAGGTCTAGTCAGCCTCTTATTTCCGATGGTGCGGAGCAAAAGTGGCATTGCATCATTCCTCGAAATAATGTCACGAATATCCAAAGCAATAGAATTCTGAGCCTTGGCCGCTAAGTCAAAAAACTGGGTCTCTTCCTCGGAACTCGGCGCAATTCCGACCGCTGAGGCCAACTCTCGAAGCCGCACATCTTCCTTTGGAGGTAAGAGAACACCGTGCTCCAGCTTGCTGAAGTTCGAAGGCAGCATCTCGATCCTCTGGGCCGCCGATCTTGCTGTAATGCGATTTTTGATCCGCGTTGTGCGAATAAGCTCCCCAAACTGTGCGGGGGGGTGTTCTTGGTGCTTCATACTCCTTAGTTGTAAATCATTACAACATTGTGTCAAGTGCTAACTCAACCCTTTCCCCATCGACCCTCTCCCCACCATTCAGCCATAACTCTTTCTCCATAAACGTGTTCCGTATTAAATTGGCCAACTTGTGTGTGTAAAGTCGATTTTCAAAATTGTTCACGTGAGAGAGGGGCCATGTGCGGTCACCCGCACACTTTAAGCGGTGTTAAAAAGATTCCTTACGGGGGGGGGGGATGGGTATCGGTAATTCGTGGTTTTCTCGTTTTGTCCCGGTCATGGACTGGCATCGGTCTATTCCGGTCCCAGCTCTCGATTGATAAGGGCAAAAAGATTCCTTCCGCTTTCCTTGGTCCTTTTTCCGGCAATTGCGGGAAAAACAAAGGAATCTTTTAGGGCTGAAAAACCGAAGGCTGGGGCCGAAAAGGGGCACAAGTCGTCTATGCCCGCACAAAAATAAAAAAAGCCCACGAACCGAGTACCCTCCACCCCCCCGGTAAGGAATCTATTGCCTTTCCCCTGAAGATCGCGGGTGACCGTCTCGCGCCTCTCGCACTTGAACCTTTTTCAAAATCGAAAAAACGCGCAACAATTGAATTTGTCAGGCGATCATTCATCCAGAGGCCTGCCATTCTTTCCACGTTGCCCTGTGCGAAGTCGCTTTAGACAGAGGTAGAACGACAAAGACCCAACTTGCGTTTCCGCCCTGCCGAGCTGTGGCTTCGGATCTATTCGCCATTCGCTAAGGCGGCTTCGGATTGTCCGATACAGGTGGAAGGCCAGATTGAGCAGGTCGACGGTCATCCTTTGCTCTCGTTGATTTTAACCCGGTTGGTTGCAATCGGACTGCTGTTATCAGCACGCCCCCTAAAGGGGTGCGATGATAACAACCCGCCCTGCCCTCTATGGCTGCTGGCATCACACAAAAGGAGTGATTTCAACCATGATTTTAACCTGTGGTTGCTCATACAACGAAAGCCTCTGGTTGCGGTTGCCGGGCGATTTGGAGCATGGGGCGAGAGCCAGTCCGCTTGATGCGCCATTCATGAACAATGCCCGCTGAGATCATTTCCTCAAGTAGCCCTTTCGCCCGTCGCTGGGTCATTTGAGCCGCTTCCAACTTGGAAAGCAGTCCACGTTTGTCAATCGGGCGGTCTGCTGGGACGTGGGCAAGCACGTCTTCTGCCGTCCAAGTTTTCTTACCCTTGATGACTGTTGCCGCTGGGGCTTCGCTTTCGTCCGCCTCCCTCCAACAGATTGCGCCCGGCTCCTTACTGTGGGCAATCAGCTTGGTGTAAGCTTTGGTGGTGCCGTCCGCCTCAAGCCATCCAAGACGCTGCCCCCGCTTGCCCGCACGAAGCTGAAAAACCTCATGGGAGCCGATGTTTTGGATGATCAGAACCGCCCGTGCCCAATTAGCAAACTCAGCAGAACCGCTGCCAAGGTATGCGTTATCACCTGCCTGCCAGTCGGCCTTGTCCTTTCCCGACGTCGGTTTGTTGGTGTGGTGTATGACAACCACGCCGCAGTTGAACATCTTGAGTAAGGGTTGCAGTTGATTGCGGAGGAAGCCGCCCACGTCCTTTGCGCTGTTAGCATCGCCTCCTAAGAATGCCAAAATCGGGTCGATGAATATCAGGTCCGGGTTGTGTTCTTGCAAGACGGGTCGAAGCACATCAGAGCAAAACTGCTGGCCGGTCTGTTCATTGGAATGAACAATCCTGACCGCCGCCGATGCCCGGCACTGTTCATCCTGCGTCAAACCGAGACCGCGAAAAACACCGTCAACGATTTCTGCCATGTCGCCTTGATCGTTCTCAGCTTGCACGATGACAATTCTCAGTGTCCCTGCCGGTCGAATGTCAAAAGCAGGTTTGCCGATACTCCAATTGATGGCGCATTGGAGCGTGAATGAGGATTTACCGATGCCAGTAGGGCCGACGAACAGAAGCCCTCCGCCCCGACAAAGGAAGCGATACTGCAACAATTCGTCTGGATGTCCGGGCCGGTGTCGGTCGAGTGCATCGAGTGTAAGGGCTTGTGGTTTGTCTCTGCCATGTTCGCCCAAGTCCTGGACTATGGCTTCCATGCCGGTGCGGATTGTTGCCAGCGTCACGGAGGGATTCTTAAGGGCTTCCACGACATCTGAATTCTCGCGCAAACCCTTTCGACGCTTCGCCCGGTCAAGCACCGTGTCGAGATAGTCGGCCAAGTTGTCCTTGGGTGCCCAAGCCTCAGCCATGATATTCAAGTCATCCTGACCCAAGTGGAATCCTCCGGGCGTTGTCGTGAGAGCTTCCAGCAGAACTTGAGTGTCAATCTCCTTCCGGTCTGCAAAGACTCGCCGCAGCGTCTTGTAAATCAGTGCTCGCCGGTCGCATCCAAACCACGCTGGACTGAATTGCCGCTCATCCAGAATGCGACAAGCGAAGCCGGGATTCTCCCGCAGGATTTCGAGAATGGAGTTTTCCTCCTTCGATACGTCAAGAGGGTCAATGATGGGGTTGGTCAGACAGAGCCTTTCCCCAAGGACGAATTAAACACGCCGCCGCTCGCTGGACGTTCACGTTTACCGCGCCTTAGGAGGTTTGCGGGACTTATGCCGGGGTGCCAGCCCAAGAGCATCAAGCGGTCAATCTTGAAACGTTCCGAGCCACTCAGAGCAGACTGTCGCATGGGTGTCTTCATGCGCCCTCCTCTTGCTTGCCGTGGAGATAGGCCAGCAGCGATTGATAAACGATTAAGCGAACGCCCTTAGCCGCGCCGGGTTGGCGTAGGCAAACACTCTTAACGGGTGGTTTGAATCCGTTGGCAGGACTTGGGAGGATTAGCCCATTGAGGCCGGATCTTTTTAACCCGGTGTAAGGGCAAGCCCTCCCGCTTGGTGGCAGTCGGACAAATTCCGGCTGGATTGAATATCCGCCATTCGCTGGCGTGTGAGGAGCCGCTATGGGCTCATTAGTTACAGGCAATGTTATATCGCGCACGTAACTGCGGAGAAGTCAACGAGGTGTTCAGCCCTGTCTTTTGTGTCCTAAGTCGTTGATTATGGGGCTATTAAGAACTTTGACAAAATCTTGACTGGTAAGGGACTGGTAAACCTAAAAGCCTAAAGTGCTGCCCAAACGGGCTTCATTGCCAGCGTAATGCGCCTTTTATCGGCTGGGGGGAGGGATGGAACATTGATGGCTTCCAATAGCTTTGCCAGCCGATCTGCCGCCTCAAGCACACCCCGCATGGTGGCAGTAGTGGCTGTGCTGGTCTTATGTTTGGGCAATCTCCGGGTGTACCCATCCGCGCCTTCGCGTCTCGGTTGATAGCGATGCCACTTGCGGACACGCTCAACCGTAGGGTGGCTTGCCGCAAAACCCTGCCTCTTGCATTCTTCCGCAATCGCCCGGCTTGACCAACTGGGGTACTGCCGCACCACTTCCATGATTCTGATCCGTTGGGCGGTTCGTAGGGGCCTAGGATTGCGAGGTGGATTCATGCCTTGAAAATGTCGGGGAGTAGCTCCACCGCCGCCCGCTTGGTCTGGTCGTCAACGTGGGTATAGTTTGCACTGATGGTCTGGCTTTCGTGGCCGATCAAGTCCATGGCCACGGCATTGGAGACGCCCGCATTTTTGAGCAAGCTGGTGGCAGTGTGCCTCAAAGCGTGGAAACTGATAGCGGACAGTTCGCGCTTCGCATCCCTCCCGCTCTTAGTTTTCTTGTTCGTCCGGGGTGGCACAAGTCCAGCCGTGACCATGATCTCATAAAACTGATTTGAGACTGCCCCTTTCCCGTAAAGCGAAGGGCAAACCGGGCTTTTCGGATCGTCACCCATGGGAAGGCTTTCAAGGTGCTTCTGCAACGTGGCGTGCATCGGCAAAATCTGAGTGCGCTTGGTCTTGGCGGTGGTGAAGGTGATTTCCCTCCTAGTAAGGTCCAGATTGTTCCAGCATAGCGAACAGATATCTCCGATTCTTAAGCCGCAATACATGCCGATCAATATGGCCGTTCGCCAATCCTCGCTTGCCACCTCCAGCAATTTCCGCAATTCGGGCAAGGTGAAAGCCCGCCGCGATTGTTTCCCGGACGTGTCGAGAATGCCAACCAGCTTGGCCGGGTTGGTCACGAAATAGTTTTTTCTGACGGCCGTTTCCAGAGCCACACGCAAGACTTTGACGTGTAGGTTGACGGTAGAACTTGCCAGCCTGCCCGCCAAGCTATCGCGAAAACGCTGAATATCCGCCGCTGTGAGTGCTGAGAGCCGTCGCTCCGCCTTCCCTTGCATGAATTTGAGAAAGGCTTCCACAATGGCAAGATAGCGAATCTGGGTGCCCGCGCTGGTTTCAAGTTCGCTGGTCTTGGCCCAAGCCGTGAAGAATTCCCGAATGGTGACTTGCTCCATGGGGCTTCCAAGGCTGTCCATGATCTCACTGACGGTGCTTTCCAAGACAGACCGCGCCCGGTCTGCGGTCAGAGTGCCAGTGCGTGCCCCGTCTTCAATCGTCTGAATCCTTTCGCATATCCGGGTTGCCTCTTTTTTGTCGGCAGTGCCGGTGCTCTTGCCGCGCCGCCGCCCCGTGTGATCGTAGTAGTGACAAAACCAGTTTGGCTTTCCATTTTCACGATGAACGCTAGACATGGCTTAACAGTATCGCTTAACGTTTGCCCGTGTCAATCGTGTTTCAAATCGTTAAATCATTGGGTTTTTTGCTTATTATGGGGTGAAAAAGGTAACGGGGGTTCGAATCCCCCTCTCTCCTCCATTTTATTTAATCGACGTCGGGCAGAATAGGCGATCAGAAGGGGCGGACGTGCCAAATCAACAATGCCTTCCGACTCAGGCCGGAGGCGGCACGTCCGCCCGAGTAAGCATTCAGCAAATTTGGTGCCAAATAAAACCAAGGATTATGGCCTATTTTGTTGAACTTCTGCCCCGGCAAGCATTGCATTGTGCGAAATTGAGTTTGCTCGGGACGCCGCACTAACCAGAGGTTTCCTCATGCCTAAGCGGCTGCGTGCCTAGGCAATCCTGGCTGCGGACGAAAGTGCTCCAAATTCTCAATACGCAGAAAGAGGTGTTTGATGGATTCGGCAGCCTGCTGGAGGGCGAGGTTGACTGCGTTGTTGAGTAAATCAGGCGAACATTCTGACCGAACATTGATCCAGAGGCGCGCGCTTTCAACAGGCTCAGGCAGCTCGGGGGACAGCTCGAGTTTCACTTGACCGGGCATCTGGTTCAGCTCCACGCATTCCCGAGGACCGTACTCGGTTTCGAGGAACATTTTTAAGTGGGCCAATTGTGCGCCCTTCTGCTCGGCATGCCCCTGAACAATCGAGGCCACAAAACGCATGACCTGATGCGCATCGAAGCCTTTGATGGAGGAAAGTTGCAGAGAGCAGTTGAGCCAGGAAAAACGGTTTTCAGCCTGGGCTAGCACAGTTGCATCCCCGCCTAATGCCGTTGGGCCGGCCTCATACATCATCAATCGTTCCAGCCAGCCATCGACGCCTTCGCCGGTGAGCAGGGAAACTTTCAGCACGGTGCTGCGCGGAAACTCGGATGCCAACAGGTGCGCCAGCTCATTCCTCTCTGCAAGAGTAAGGAGGTCGATCTTGTTAAGGATGATGAGGTCCGCCTCCTCCAATTGTTGGCGGTAGAGGGCAACAATCCACTCGCTGTAAACGCTGCGGAAGCCTGAGCCGCCGCATAGAAAAGTCCTGGCCATAAACGGGTCGACCAAGACGCTTACTGGTGCGTAGCGATAACCTTCCCCCAACTCGCTGCGGACGTGATGGAGGGCATTGGCGCACGTGCCCGCAGGCTCCGCGACCAACAGGTCCGTGCCGGCACGTTGAACAGCTGAAGTGAGCCGGGTGCCTTGAGTACCAAGACAGCCACCAATTACCTCCTCCACCCTAACGCGGCGCCATTTCAGAGAAGCAGAATCGACAAGACTCAATCCCCGGTCGTTTAGGAGCGCAGCCATGCTTTGCCCGCGCTCCTGGCAATGGCGTGCCAGCCGCGCCACGGCGGTGGTCCGTCCTGAGCCAATGAACCCACCCAGCAGAACAAAGCTCTGCACCTGTCCGTGAGGACGGGAGCCGGGCATATTTGATGGCGGGACATTTTGCATCGACGGATTGAACAAAAAACTAATCCCCGCAAATCAACTGGTACCCTTGAAATTAGGTGGCAGCGGAGAGACGCCTAAGTTAGCACGCGCTTTTTTGGAAGGCAAATAAAGGTGAAGGAAAAATGGTCGGAGCGACAGGATTCGAACCTGCGACGTCTTGGTCCCAAACCAAGTGCTCTAGCCAGGCTGAGCTACGCTCCGTTCACATTCCGAGGTGAACCTCGGGACACGGAGTGTTTCAGACTGAGCCTCCGTGCGCAATGCCAATATGAAGAGAGTTTTTGGAGATGACCGAAACGCAGCAATAGACCTGTGCACGCACTTGGTTTAGATGGAGTCCGACCGGGGTCCAAACCGGTGAATGAACTGTGCCGAGGTGGTGAACTCGTTGTGAGTAACTCGGAGAACTTCGGGTTTTGGAGGTTCGAAGCATGGAATCAGTCAGGTTGTTCGTCATGATTTTTTGCGCAAATAGTTCGAGGAGAAGTGTTTGGGGAGTTGTTGGTACAATTCACCGTGCTTAATAATACGGTCTTTCTTTATTTAAAAGGGAGTAGTAGTAAGGAGGGGTCATGAAATTCCTGATTACCAAGGAACAGTTGTCGCACGGTTTGCAATCGGTGCAGAATGTGGTGTCACCGCGTTCCACCTTACCGATCTTGTCGAATGTACTTTTGCGGGCGGAGGGGGAGAAGTTGCATTTTACTGCGACTGATCTCGACATCACGGTGGTGAGCTCAGTCACAGCCAGTGTGACCAGGCCAGGGGCTATCACCCTGCCAGCAAAACGTTTTGGCGAGATTGTGCGTGAGTTGAACTCGGCAGAGGTGCAGTTTGACGTAAACGATAAGAACGTTTGCACGATTTCAGCAGGACCAGCCGTATTCAAAATGGCTGGGCTTCCAGCGGAGGAATTTCCTCCATTACCCAATTTTGGTGAAAAACGCAGGATCACCTTACAGCAGGAGGCGCTTAAAGACCTTTTGAACAAGACGTCCTACGCCATTTCGGCCGATGAGACGCGCTTTGTGCTGAACGGAATCCTGATGAGCCTGCGCGATCATACCGTGACCCTGGTGGCGACAGACGGGCGTCGGCTGGCCTTGGCCGAGGAACAAGTGGAAGTCCCGCCCCAGAGCCTTGGAGAGTGCATTATTCCCACCAAGGCCATTAATGAGCTGAATCGTCTGCTGGACAAAGACGCAGTGGATATTCGTCTGACAGATAATCAGGTGGAATTCAATCTGGGTTCGACCATCATTATTTCGAAGTTGATCGAAGGCACCTATCCAAATTACAAACAGGTCATCCCGCAAGAAACGAAGGAACGCGTGGCAATGAACCGCGAGGAGTTGCTCGGAGCCCTGCGCCGCGCGCGCATCATGACCAACGAGCGCTCCAACTCGGTTAAATTGACCTTGGGACAAAATCTGGTGTCTATCACGGCCAACACGCAGGACGTGGGCGAGTTGCATGAATCCTTCGCGGTAAAGTACACGGGACGTGAATTCAGCATCGCCTTCAACCCGGAATATTTGATGGATCCGCTCAAAGCTTTGAAGGACGAGGAAGTTTATCTGGAATTGATCGATGAACTGAGTCCAGGTCTTCTAAAGATCAAGAGTTCGTTTCTATACGTGCTCATGCCTATGCGCATCAGTTGACCTGAAAGACCGCTACTCGCATGAAAATCCTGAGGGTGGCGCCGGTAGGAATCAGACAGAGGCTGGTATTTTTGATGCAACTTTTCTCTGGGGAAAAGTGGTGGACGCCAGCCCCGGGCACCGAGCCAGCATATTGGCGCGGTGTTTATTTCGCGATGTTGGCCGGCCGATTATTTACTCGGAACCGTGGGCCTGCGAGAGCTGCGGCCTTGGCTTACACTACAATATTGGCGTTTATCCCTGTGGTAGCCATGGTGTTAAGCCTTACCACGGGCATGTTGAAGAACGATGAGAAACGCATCAACGAATGGACTGAGATGGCCATTGAGCGAGTGGCAGGTGCGTTCAACCTCCAAAAAACGGGGACGCTGGAGGATGCTGCGGCAAGCAGGGCCGGGATCGTGAAGAGCATTACTGGATACATTGCCAATGTACGCTCCGGGACGGTGGGCGCTACGGCAGCGGTGGCACTGATATTTGTGGCAATTTCATTGTTGGCGACGATTGAAACGGCATTTAACGATATATGGGGCGTTTCTCAGGGCAGAACCTGGTTTGCGCGGATTGTGCAGTACTGGGCGGCTATTACGCTGGGACCCTTTCTGATCCTTATCCCACTGGGTTTAACTACGAGCAAGCAATTCACGGTGGTTAAGGATTTCGTGGTGCAGTTTCCGGTTGTGGGCAACCTAGTGTTCCAACTTTTGCCGCCGGTGGTGATAGTAAGTTTTTTTGTGGTTTTTTATAAAGTGATGCCGGCCACGAAGGTGAGATGGACCTCGGCCTTGGTGGGGGGAGCCGTGGGCGGAGGATTATTGTTGCTGAACTATGTGACGAACGTGATTTACGCATCCAAGGCGGTTTCTTACAGCAAAATTTACGGCAGTTTGGGGGCGATCCCGCTGTTTCTGGTGGGGTTGTATTTTTCGTGGCTGATTCTTCTGGTGGGGGCTCAAGTGGCGTACGTTTGGCAGAATTGGGCAAGTTACCAGGAGGAGCGTTCTCTGGAGGAAATAAATGTTACTGGACGTGAGTTGGCGGCGTTGCGTGTCATAACGCATCTGGCTCAGCGTTTTGATTCCGGCACACGCCCCGAGACTGCGGCCGAAATGGCCCTGACGCTGGGGATTTCGTTGAGGTTGGTTGAACCCGTCTTGGGGTTGCTGGTGGAGGCGTCGCTGGTAAACCGATTGGACGGCAGTCCCGTGCGGTTTGGAGCGGCGCGCCCTCTGGACAAAATTTTCTTTGCGGACGTGCTCGATGCAGCGCGGAATTTGACAGGCAGCCCGTTGGCTGACCACTTGGCCGACCCTGTCCGTGGCGAGCTAGCGCTGGTACAGGAGCGAATCAACGCTGCTTCCCAGAAGGAAGCCAGCAAAATGACGCTGGCACAGTTTTTAATAGAGAGCCAGAACCGTGGCTCCTGAGTTAAACGGACTTGTGAAGCCTGGGGGACGGTCCAAGAATTTCGCATGAACGAGAGTGATTTTACAAGGCTTCCACCCAATCTGCCTATTCCTGCGGATGACGGAGCCTGTGGTCACTTGTGTGGGCTCCGGCTGCCTGATATGGCGTTGCCGAAGGCTTCGGGCGGTCGGGTGAATCTGTCCGTAGACAAGAGGTTGGTAGTGCTCTTTGTCTATCCATTGAGCGGCCGACCGGGTTTTGCTCTTCCGTCTGATTGGGATACCATTCCCGGCGCCCGGGGCTGTACCCCCGAGGCCTGCTCATTCAAGGACCATCATGCAGAAATTCGCAGGCTTGGAGCGGAAGTGTTCGGTCTCAGCGTGCAATCGGGAGAATATCAACGTGAGTTTCAGGGGCGAATGCGACTTCCGTTCGAGCTGTTAAGTGATGAGGATTTTGCTTTTTCAAAAATGCTGGCCCTGCCCACGTTTACGGTAGGGTCTCTTCGTTTGCTAAAGAGGCTGACACTCATTTCCATCGCAGGCGTCATTAAACGTGTTTTTTACCCGGTATTTCCTCCTGACGAGCATGCAGCCGATGTTGTTTCCTACTTGAAAAACCGGCAACTCCCGGGGACACCCTACTAAAAGTGTTCGTCCGTGGGCGGGGAAGTTTGGGGGAGGAGATTGTCTGTCGATCTGAACACCATCACTTGGGTCCGAATCATAGGACTTTAAGAAACGGTTTCCTGACAAGCGTATGAGCACAAATATATTCCTGTTGTACTCTGTCACCTGGTTGCTGGTGGCTCTGACGCCGGGGCCGGCGGTAATATGCTCGATGGCTCAAGCCGCGCGTTGGGGATTCCGGTCCAGTTTGGCTGGCATTGCAGGTATTCAGACTGGCAATTTATTCTTTTTCATATGCGTGGGGCTGGGACTTGGGACGTTCCTGGCACCGGGTGGCCGGGCTTTCGCTTTGGTTCGGCTTTTGGGGGCGATTTATCTGTTTTACCTCGGGATGCGCATTATCTTTGCCACATGCAGGCCGCCGTCTTCGAAGGCTGCGCCGTCGGTGCTGCCGCCCGTTTCGCGGCATAGTCTTTTCCTACAGGGGCTGCTCATTCAACTAACGAATCCCAAAGCGTTATTGTTTGTCTCCGCTTTGCTGCCGCAGTTCATCGAGCCGCAACGCTCGGTGCCGGTTCAAATGACGGTGTTGGCGATCACGACCATCGGACTTGATGCGGCGGTTCTGTCGACCTACGCATTTTTCGCGCAGAAAGGGACACAGTCTTTTCGCGGGTCGCGGGCCGTGGCGTGGCTTGAGCGTGTGTTCGGCGCTGCGCTGGTCGGTTTCGGATGCCGGTTGTTGCTCTCTCGCGAATAAGGGCTCTCAGCACACAACTTCTGTTCAGTTTCCCACCGCTACAGGAGATGGCACCCCTCATGCTGTGGTTTGGGAGAATTACCAGTCGCCGTCCGCGACAGATTTGAACACCAAAATTCCGGCGGCGGCTCAAAGCATATGGGTTCTTCAGAGCGCGGAATGGGTCAATCAGGCCGGTGTCATTGTGGGAAGCGGCACCCTCAATGGCCAGCCTCGCGCCTTCCTCCTTACTCCACAATAGAGGACTCGATGACGCCCCTCTGGAAGCCACTGGGCTTCCAGAGGGAGTCTCCTTTAATGAATTTGGACGCTCCATGTTGCCCACGCCCTCTCAAGTCAGGATGGCCTGTCCTCGCTAAGTCTGGCCGCCCAGGTGGCTTCACCCTCATAGAGTTGTTGGTCGTTATTGCCATCGTCGCGATTTTAGCCTCCCTTATCCTTGGTGGTCTGGCGCAAGCCAAGGAACAAACCCGAACCCTGCGATGCCTCAACAATCTCAAGCAGCTTCAGTTGGCTTGGCACCTATACGCGGTGGATAACGAGGATTTCTTTCCCGGAAATGACCATTGGGGCAGCACGTTGAAGGACTTGGTCTGGGCGCCCGGCACAATGCTCTTCGAAACAGACCTCATTCCGTCAGGCTTTGAGCAAGCCGTAACTAATAAAATGCTTTTAATGTCTCGGCTTCCGGGAAGCATCGGACCCTATGCGGGGTCTGCCGAGATTTACCACTGCCCTAACGACAAATCCTACATAATTCTTGGCGGGGTCAAGGTGCCGCGCATTCGCAGCTACAAAGCCAATCAATTTGTCGGCTCCGCCGGCGGCGGCCAAGCCTTGAATAATGTAGCCACGAATCGGTATGTATTTAAAACAACACAGTTTACAGGGCTGTCCCCCAGTGACACCTTCATATTGATCGACGGCCACGAATCGTCCATGGGTGACTCTCAGTTCCAGCCGCCGACGTTTGACCAGTTTGCCTTGAACCTTTTCGGGTTCAGTACGTTACCCGGGGCGCGACATCGGGGGAGCGGGACCATGAGTTTCGGAGATGGGCATGTTGAGAAACATCGGTGGAAGGAAAAGAGTACCATCATTCCCGTAACTAGGATAACTTACTACATAGCGGACGTTGGCCCCAGCAGAGACGTGCGCTGGCTGGCTGAGCACGCCACGTGCAAAATCAAGTGACCGCCTCGGTCTAGGCCGATGCATCCTTCGCCGTGGGCTGATGCCGCACCACCTCCACAGGAGATGGCACCCCTCATGCTGTAGTTTGGGAGAATTACCAGTCACCCACCGCTACGGATCTAAACACCAAAATTCCGGCGGCGGCTCAAAGCATATGGGTTCTTCAGAGCGCGGAATGCGTCAATCTGACCGGTGTCATTGTCGGGAGCGGCACCCTCAATGGTCAGCCTCGCGCCTTTCTGCTGACTCCGCAGTAAGTTGGTCCACATCCCTCTGGAAGCGCCCTGCTTCCAGAGGGTATACGTTCATCCCAGATATGCGGTTGAGTTCCTCAAATTTCTCTGAACTTCGTAAATCACTGGGAGGTTACCGGGGAGCGCCTACGCATGGAAGCGGGTTCACGCTGATCGAATTGCTGGTGGTTATCGGGATCATAGCCATCTTGGCTTCGTTAATCCTCGCGGGTCTGGCCCAGGCCAAAGAGCAAACACGGACGCTGAGGTGCCTTAACAATCTCAAGCAACTTCAATTGGCTTGGCACGTCTACGCTGTCGACAACCAGGATTACTTTCCAGGAAATGATGCTTTGGGATGGGATACACCTAAAGACTTGACTTGGGCGCCTGGAGCTATGATTTTCGAGGTTGATCCCGGTTCTCCGAGGGATCAGCAATCAACAACCAACAAAGCTCTTCTTTTAACTCGTCTGCCTGGAAGCGTAGGACCCTATGCAGGGTCTGCTGAGATTTACCACTGCCCAAACGACAAGACCTATATTATTCTAGGCGGGGTCAAGGTTCCACGCATTCGCAGTTACGGAGCCAATCGATTCGTGGGCTCCGTGGGCGGGGGTCAGGCCTTGGACAATTCAGCCACTAATAGGTACGTTTTCAAGACCTCTCAGTTTACCGGCCTCTCCCCAAGCGATACCTTCGTCCTCATCGATGGGCACGAGTCCTCAATGGGAGATTCGCAATTTCGTCCACCCACTTTCGATGACTTTGCTCTGAACATATTCGGCTTTAATTCCGCGCCCGGCGCACGCCATAGCCGCAGGGGGACGATGAGTTTCGGGGATGGCCATGCGGAAAAGCACCGTTGGCAGGAAAAGAGCACGTTACTTCCTATATACCGGAACACAGCTTATGGCTTTCTCGTCGGCCCCAGCAAGGATGTGCGCTGGCTGGCCGAGCACGCCACCTGCAAGATCAAGTAAATGCCTCTGGCGGATCGCACCGATCCAAAAAGCTTCGCATCGGCGGAGCCATTGCTTGTGATCCCAGCGGATTCACTCTCATTAAGGTGTTGGGGGTCATGGCCATCTAGCTGCCTTGAGCCACGCGGGTCCGGCCAGAGTTCATTGCGACGACTCGTGTTATAAAAATGTGGAGGCGAATCAGTTTAACGGCGCTTGACGGCGGAAAAAGTCGGCGCAGAGTGCGTGCGTGCGTTATCACCATTGAGCCAACGCGCCATCAAACCATCTGAGCCAAATGATGACTCTCGCTGATCTTATCCCCACTTTGCAACTGGCCATTGGGCCGGTGATTTTGATTTCGGGCATTGGGCTCCTGCTCTTGAGCATGACCAACCGGTTTGGGCGGGTTATTGACCGCACACGGCATCTGGCTCGGGAGTTTCATGGGTCTGAGGGAGCGGATTCTGATCGGATTTTGGGACAGTTGAAAATCCTGGCCAAGAGAGCCACGCTGGTAAGAGCGGCCATAGCGCTGTCCTCCGTGAGCGTGCTTTTGGCAGCGGTGCTGATCATCAGCCTCTTCTTGGGTGCTTTGTTTAATCTCGGAGTGGTGGGTTGGATTGTGGCACTGTTCATTAGCTGTCTCACGTGCCTGATCTGGTCGCTGCTGCTGTTTATTTCCGATATCAATCTTTCTCTCAAAGCACTCTGGCTGGAGATGCCGCCGGAAGGACGCGGCAAGCAATGATCGTCCTCGCCAATCGTCTGGAAGTGGGGAGGTAAGGTTTACTTCAGTCCCGGCAGCCAGCGGTCGAGCAAATCCCGGCAATTGAGGATTTTTTCGATCAGATCGGCGGGCACGTAGAAATAGTGATTTGTGGCTTCGAACCCGATGCGTGAATCGCGTGATTGAATGGCAAATAATCGTTTTGCGAGGGTGAGCTCGTTCTGCAAGATGCGTTCCAATTGGCTGACCAGTGTTGGATCCTTGGACTTTGCCAACAAATCGCGGTCGCGGATAAAACGGGCCTGGTTAGCCACGCTTTGGAAATGAATGGCGGCGGCTTCGGCTACATCCATCTCTCTTGCGAGTGTGGTGCGCTGATTTGGGCTTAAAGTAAAACCAGCACTGGTCGTCTTCAACGTTTTCAGTGCCCCCTCGAAACCACTGGCAATTTTTTCCAATTGGCTGATGAATACATCGGTTGGGTAGACAGCGCGCCATGCATCGAGGTGATCATAGGGAATGCCGACCATGCAGGCTTGATAACCCGTCGGCTTTTCCCAGAGCGGATTGGCCGGACCGACTTGCAGCGGAGCCGAATAGACCAGGCCGGGGTGAAAAGGAAATTCGCTGAACGCAGCGCTGTATTTCCTCCAAGCGTCGACTACCGAGGGTGCGAGGACTGGACCGAATCGTCGCTCGGCTACCCGTTGCAGGGCTTCGTCCGTGGTAAGCGTGGCCGAGTTGGAGATTTCAGCGACGACTTCCAGATTGGGAGAGGGATAGCCGCCGAGGGTCCAGCCCAGCATCAAGCCATTCACTTTGGCTTCGCGGAGGTTGGCTGCGTGGCGTGCCACGTTTTCCAGGGCCGGTATATAAGGGACGGCCGAAAGCTCCCAAGTGTTGCCCGCTTGGATTTTGGCGAGCGTCTGATGACCGGCGGCGCCGGCCAGCTGCCAGTGCCGGGTGGCGCGAGGGCCGGGGCCGATGGTGGAGATGGAATATTCGCCGATTTCGCTTTTAACACCGCCGCGTTCAATGGGCAGGCTCCACTCGCTCACGCTCATGTGGGCAACCTCAGCAGGAAGCTTGCGGATGATGTCGGGTGCCCAGGCATCATTCCAGCCCCAGTCCCACGCGATCAAACGGGAGCCTGCGCCGGAGCGTTGGATGCCTTCATAAATTAAGGTGTTCACCTCCGCGATGACTTCGGCGGGTGGGCGTTTGGAGCAACGCGGGCAGTTGGCGCCTGAACCATGGGACCAGCAGCTGGTGAGATTCTCAGAAGCGGTGATAGTAAAGAATCCGGCGAGATCGGGCACTGCACGACAGATATGGGAGATGGAATCACGCAGAAAGTCCTGTAGTCCCTTGGTGCTGGTGCAGAGGGCTGCGTCATCACCTTCGACCACGCCCTTTAATTCTGGGCGGCTGGCAAAGAACTTCACAGGCATTGAGCGAGGTTCGTTCAAGTACAGATAAATGCCGATGCCATGCCTGCGTGCTCGGGCCACCAGTTGGCTGAGGTTGCGCAGGCGCTCGGCATGCCGTGCGCTGAGGGCAGGGTCCCACGGAAACGGGGCAAGCTTGTGTAATACGGCTTGCAGCCATACCCCGTTCACTCCGGTTTGAGCGAGTCGCGCAAGGTAGCCCTCCGGATACGGATCGGCTTCTGGCTCCAGTAGCGGATCGCCATAGAGTGCGAAGTAGGAATAGCAAAAACGGGGCGGGGCGGTTGGATCCCAAAGCCTCCCTGCCACAGGGGAGGAAGGCGCGGAAAGCTCTTGGACGAAATGGAAGAGAGGTTCCTTCTCGGCAGGCAGACCAATCGGGTACTCCTCAGTCAGAACCTGTTTGATCGCGCGGGCCCGCGCCTGCTCGGTGGCGTTTGGCGGCGTAAATCTGATGGGCTCACACTGTGGTTTTAGGTTGCCGAGCTTGACGTAAAGAAAATCGTCCTCGCGCAGAGTGTAAGCCATTTCGTCGGGCGTCCAATCGAGCAAGGCCAGCAATTGCTCGTAGGGCAGCAGGTGCCAGTTGCGTCTGAGCACTGTGATATATGATCGGCGCTGTTGATTGCGGGTAATGCGCGGGGGTTTGGGCAAACCCATGGAGGGGCCGAGTTCTAGGATTTCAGCGCGCGTTGCACCGACCACTGACGCAATTTTACCCACGGGCACGAGTGTCCAGTTGCGCCAAATGAAAACGTGCAGGCGATCGGGGAAATGGGGAACGGCAACGGGCTGCGGGGCCGAGCCTTTGGGCAGATCGGCGATGGACATCCCTGCCACCACTTTTTTTTCCGCTGAACGAAGCAGGAAAGGGTGTAATGCGACTGCGCCTGAAGCCAAGGCCGAAGCTTTGACGAAGCTGCGCCGAGTGAAATGACTCTCAGGGGATGACATTCGTTCAACTTAGGTTGACCACTCATTTTCTGGCGAGATTTATTGAGGACGAAAAGAAGTTAAATTTTATTACGGAATTTGATCGCGTCGGCGAAGGGATGGCGCATCTTGATTGGACGACTCTATCGTGTCCTTTTACCGCCCATTATTTGTCTCGCTGATCGTTGCTTGGACGGTTTTATCCGAGCCATCAAAATGGAATCCCGCTGACGAAAGATCTTGGGGGCATTCTGCGTATGTCTGGCAAAGGGATTGGAATGCTGGGGTTAAGCGAGCGGTGAGAGAGAAAAATGAATCATTCTCGGGTTTGACGGTACTGGGAGCGGAGGTCTCGTCGCGGAACGGTCGGGTGGTCCTGGAGATAGTGGCGGTGGATGATGCTCTTTTGCAGGGGATCAAATCCAAGGTCACGCTGGCGGTGCGGATCAACGCGCTGCCGGGTGCTTTGGGCTACGAACAGAAAGTGGATGCGGAAGTGAGTCGGTTGGTGGGCGCATGGTGGAATGGGGCAAAAGGAGCGGCGATGGGCTTGCAAGTTGATTTCGATTGTCCGGAGTCAAAGCTTGTTGGTTATACACGTTGGGTTTCGGGACTGCGGAAGGAATTGAAATTGGCACAGTTGAGCATTACCACTCTGCCAAGCTGGCTGCGGCAGGAGGCTTTTGGGGAACTGGTTAAAGCCACCGACGGCTATGTGTTGCAGGTGCATTCGCTGGCCCGGCCGGGCGATCTGGAAACGGCCTATTCCTTATGTGATCCAGCGGAAGCAAGACGGGCGGTGGCGGTGGCTTCGAAAATTAGCGTGCCATTTTCCATCGCGCTGCCGACGTATGGCTATTTGTTGGCATTTTCAACAGAAGGAAGGTTTATCGGATTATCGGGGGAAGGACCGCGCCAACAATGGCCGGTGGGGAGCAAGCTGAAAACAGTGCGGGCTGAAACGGAGGCCATCGTCGGGTTAGTGAGGGATTGGACGATCTCGCACCCTGCGCATTGCAACGGGATTATTTGGTACCGGCTTCCCGTGGATGGGGACCTGCTGAATTGGACATGGCCGACATTGAAGGCTGTGATGGATGGAAGGGTACCCAAAGCGGCACTGGGGGTTGAATTGCGTCACTCGGAGGCGCGTCTGGTGGAGGTTGATCTCTGTAATAAGGGTGAGGATTACGGAAATTTTCCACGAGAACTGGCCTTCTTTGCGAAGGGGGCGAGCATGGTGGCGGGTGACGGGTTGCAGGGTTACGAGGCGGTAGAGCGTCGTGAGGGCGAATGGATTTTACGGAGGAAAACCGATGACCGGTTGAGACCGGGTGAGCGGCGGATGGTGGGGTGGGTGAGGTTAAGCAAGGATGTGGAGGTGCAGGTTGAAATTTCTAAGAATTAGCGGGTGGATGGTTTTGAGTCTGACGGTGATGACGGCGAGGGCAAGGGCCTGCTGGGGTGGTTATTTTCCTCAGTGTTATACCTGCGAGGGGGACACTTATATGCTGGCCGCGCCCATGGCAATGTTCGAGGCGGAAGTGGAGCGTTTTCCGCTACCCAAGGTGCGGTTTCATTTTCGCGGGAACACCAATTCGGGGCCGGAGGAAGCATGGCTGGCGGATTGCGGTGAGTTGCGGGCGGCCATGGCCAAGGACTCGCGCTCCCCGGAGGAGAAGGGTTCGGTCATTGAGGATTACGAGGCGGAACGAAAGCTTCTGATGGCCTATGCCACCAGCATTCAGGATTGGAAAGAGAGCCTTCTCTACGCATCAGGAGAAAAGGAGATCGCCCGGCCGCAGCCGTCTGGCATCATTTTACCGACCAGGCTTCCATCGGAGTTTGTGAAATATTTTGCGGGATCGCTGGCTTGGAATATGGGCCGGACGAATGGCGCGCGGCAGGAATTCGAGGCGATTTTGGAATTGCCCGAAAAAGAGCGGCATTACCGGTCGACCTGGGCGGCGTACATGCTGGGCAAATCCTGGATGAGAGAAGATGCGGAGAGAGCGCTGGGATATTTCAAGCAGGTGCGTGTGTTGGTGGAAACCGGATTTGCGGACAGCATCGAGTTGGCGGCTTCGACTTACGGATGGGAGGGTTACACGGAATTGCATCGCCAGCATTTTGCACAGGCGATTGAGCATTATTTGGAGGCTTTGGCCGCGAATGATGGGAGTGCGGGAATCTCGTTGAGAATGACCGTAGCGAGTATGCTAAAACCGGAAAATATGCACCATCTGGCTGGTTTGGCAGCGTTCCGACCAGCGCAGAGGGTGATCACCGCTCACTTAATTTCGCGTTTCTCATCTTGGCGCATTGAAGAGCGAGGCGAAGGGGATGAAGCGGGGCATGGGGCGCCGGCGGCCGCCATCTGGTTGGACGCCTTGGAAGCGGCGGACGTGCATGATGTGGAGTTGGCTGAAGAGATGGCTTTGGCGTGTTACCAGAATGGGCGGATGGAGACGGCGCAAAAGTGGCTGGGGCGGGCACCAGCACGGTCGGCGGTGGTTCAGTGGCTGCAGGCGAAGTTGTTTTTGCGTGCGGGCAAGGTGGATCAGGCGGCGCGCTTGTTGGCGGCGGTGGCAGGGTATTTTCCTTTGAACCGCACAGAAGGCATGCCGCCTGCGAAATTGATTGAAACGCTTGTCCCCGACGATAACAGCACGGGGTTGCGGGTTCCCCTGGCTCGTCAGGTCTTTAGCGAGCTGGGGGTATTGCAGTTGACGCGGCGGGAATATAGTGAGGCACTGAAGACGCTGCTGGTGGGCGGATGGCCAACGGATGCAGCCTACGTGGCGGAGAGGGTGCTCTCGCTCGAGGAGTTGGCGGCGTTTGTGAACCAGAATTTCCCGGCCGTTGATGACGAATCAGACCAGGCGATCCCCTCCAAAACCCAGCTCGAAGAAAAGGATCGAGATCACGCGGCGATGACACGGGCGGAGCAGAAGAAGTGGATACGATCCAGTTTAGCCCGGCGGTATGCGCGGTCGTTTAACTTTCTCGCCGCATTTGAATATGGGGAGGGGCAGGAACAGGCGGATTACCGTCAATTGAACCGGTGGTGGGAGACGGGACGTGACGAGAGTAACAGGCCGGAGGAACGTGCAGCGGCCTTTTGGAATGCTGCAAAACTGACGGAGCAGAGGGGTGAGTCTCTATTTGGCACTGATATAAGGAAGTACTGGAGCGAGTGGAGAATCATGCACCACTTGGAATCCGACTCGTTAATTCGGCAGGTGCTTGGAACTAATACGACGGTTTGCCCCAGTGCGGATGAGATGCGCCGGGTCGCGGAGAATGCACCGGGTTCAAATTCGTCAAGCCGCCGGTTCATCGCAGCGGATTTGGCGTGGAACGCGGCAGTGCTAATGCCCAACGGGACAGATGAAACAGCGCGTGTTTTGCACACAGGAGGGACATGGATCAAATACCTTGATCCGAAAAGGGCGGATATTTTTTACAAGGCGCTGGTGCGCCGCTGTCGGAAGACCGAACTGGGTCACACCTCCGATCTCAAAAGATGGTTCGTTCAAGTAGGTGAAAAAGGGCAAGTTGAGTATCCTGTCATACGGAGAAACCGGGTGGTAGTGGCTGGACCCGGATCGGAAACTTTGCCAGAGCCAGTCGAGCCGGTGGAAGTTCCGCAGTCCCACGAACCCCAAGTCGAAGCGCCTCAGATCGGAGAGCAGTGATCTGCCAGCCCATTCAGGTTAGCGTTTCCGGTTGTAGGCGGCTTGGCTGTACTTGGTTTGGACTAGGTCTTGAGCTTGGGTTTGGAGTGATGTTTCCCAATCCATGGCTTGCCACTCGACCTTGGGTTGACTTGGGACAGGGGCCAGATTGAGCATGGCCTCTTGCCAGGCGGGGCGGGTTGGGCCATCGGGGGGTGACTGGACGGAGCCTTGGATGAGGAGGCCATCGCGGGTGCGGCGTTGGGCGGCTCCGGCGATTTTCATGCCTTGCCAGAGGAGGTCGGATTTTTCGGCTCCAATAAAACATTGGCCGGGCCCTTCAGGTTGGCAGCATCCTGCCAGTTCTGTGGTAAGGCTTAGGCTGGCAAGGGCACGGCGCAACCAATCATGGACCCACAGGTAGCTATCCGTCGCTTTGGCATCATACCACCAATGGCCGGGGGGAACCGCAAGGCTATAAGTCCAATCGCGGTCGTGGGGGACTAGACCTCCGCCGGTGGGACGGCGGATGAGGGGGCGCAACGGGGTCCAGTTTTCGATGTCCCCGATCTTTTGGAAGTAACCGAAAGTGGCGGCCGGTTCGGTCCAAGAATAGAAACGGAGGACAGGTGCGCCGGTGGCGGCGGCACGGAGCATGAGGAGTTCATCGACGGCCATATTCCAAGCGGCAGGACCGGGGCCGGAGTCGAGGGTGAACCAGGTTTCGATCATGGGGTTGGTGTCGCCAGTGGGAGAGTGGGGAAAAGCGGCGTGGCGCTTCGCTTCCCGCCGCACTCCATATAGGAAGGGCAGAGGGTGGTGATTTCGCAGTTGGTGCAGTCAGGGGAGCGGGCTCCGCAGCGGCGCCGGCCGTGGAAGATCAGCCAGTGGCTGAAGAGGGTCCAATCTTTCTGGGGAATGAGGCGGGAGAGCACGGCTTCAATTTTAACGGGGTCGGTTTCCTTGGTGAGGCCGAGCCGTTGGGAAAGGCGCGCCACATGAGTATCAACCACTACGCCTGAATTAATACCGAAGGCGTTGCCGAGGACGACATTGGCTGTCTTGCGTCCAACCCCGGCGAGAGCGGTTAGGGCTTCAAGGGTTTGGGGGACTTGGCCGTTGTGGTGCTCCTCCAAAGCGCGGCAACAGGCCTGGATATTTTTGGATTTGGCTCGGAAGAGGCCGATGGCCTTTAGATCATCCTGAAGTTCCTCCAGAGGCACGCGGGCGTATTCGGCAGCACTCTTATATTTTTCAAATACTCGGGCGGTAACGATATTGACTTGTTTGTCTGTGCATTGGGCCGAGAGGATGGTCGCAATAAGGAGTTCAAGCGGATTGCGATAGTTGAGTTCGCAATGGGCATCGGGGTAGGCGCGCTGGAGAACCTCACAAATCTGAGAGGCACGCCCAGCCAGGGCAGCGGCACTTGTGCGGGGCATGATCGGTTTTAACGACCTTCCACGGCCACGTCAAAGCGAGGTGAGGACACCTCAGGTGATCCGTCGGGGGCTTCGGGGTATTCGAACACCTGGCCCTCGAAATTGCGGATGATGATGCGTTCGCCGTCGCGCTTGAGGATGTAATCAGGATTGATGGGGACTTTGCCGCCGCCGCCGGGGGCATCAATGACGTACTGGGGAACACCGTAACCGGTGGTGTGCCCGCGCAGTTGTTCCATGATCTCCAAACCTTGTCGCACGCTGGCGCGCAGATGTGCGGAACCCGAGATTAAATCGCACTGATAGATGTAATAGGGTTTCACCCTGCACATCAGCAATTTTTGAACATGGGCTTTCATGACCTCGGGGGTGTCATTGACGTCCTTGAGCAAAACCGACTGGTTACCCAGCGGGATGCCGGCATCGGCCAGGCGTCCAAGGGCATCACGGACTTCCGTGGTCAGTTCGCGCGGATGGTTTGAATGGACGCTCATGAAAAGCGGATGGAATTTGCGCAGCATCGCGGTCAGCTCGGGAGTGATGCGCTGGGGCAGGAAGATGGGGATGCGAGTGCCGATGCGGAGGAACTCGACATGAGGGATGGCACGCAGGCGGGAGAGCAGGTTTTCCAGCTTCTCATCGCTCAAGAGCAAGGGGTCGCCACCACTGAGGAGGACATCACGGATCTCGGGGTGGGCCGCGATGTAGGCGATTTGTTTGTCGTACTCGGGATGAAAGTCATAGCCTGTGGCGTTGCTGACAAGGCGGGAACGCGTGCAGTAGCGACAATAGGAGGCACATCGGTCCGTGACCAGAAAGAGTACACGGTCCGGATAACGGTGGACGAGGCCTTCCACAGGGGAATGCGAATCCTCGCCGCAGGGATCGCTCATCTCCCAGGCAGCAGTGTTGGTTTCTTCGATGCGGGGAATGACCTGGCGGCGGATCGGACAGTTTTCGTCGCTCGGGTCGATCAGATTGAAAAAATAGGGAGTGATGCCCATGGCCAGCTTGGTGTTGGCCAAAAGGGTCCCTGAATACTCCTCGGGTGTGAGCGTGGGAAGGTATTTGAGCAGTTGATCGAGCTTGGTGATGCGGTTTTTCATCTGCCAACGCCAGTCATTCCAATCTGCGTCCGGGATGTGACTCCAGAAGCCGCGACCAGCGGAGCGGAACTCTTTAAGATTTTGGGAACCGGAACCCGACGGCGGCTGATAATCAACCTGACCGACTAATGACTCGTTCATTTTTCGGCAATATATGACCGGTCGGTCAACTGTCAAGCAACTGGCAAGGTAGGAGGGTTAGTCTTTGTTTTCGCAACCCTGCGGTTTTACAAGGGTTTGTCTCACATTCGACCACATCATGTGGGACTCCCGGACACCGATTGAGTATATTTCAAGGTGGCAAAAGCAGATTTCCCGGAATTTAAAGGGTTTGTGCAAAAAACTGACGGTCTCTTGGGGCTGGCACGGCGGTAGCTATAGGCATAAATGTGAGCACGATCTTGACATCCTTAGACACAGACAACCGCAGCGAGACTCTCTCTCCTTTTGCCCAAACCGGGCGGTCGATGCTGGCGGAGTGTCTGCACATCGCCACGCGCGATCATGAGCGCCTCCGCCACGTGGTCGCGACCGAACCGAGCTTCACGAACCCGATTCTGCCGGCACCGTCGTCCGACCCTTGGGTGATCAAGCACGGGGAGCATTACTACCATTGCGAAAGCCGTAATTACGAATCGATCGTGATCCGCCGGGCAACTTGCCTCACGCAGTTGGGTGATGATCCTGGCGTGGAGGTCTGGAGTACTCCCACTTTTGGGGCCAACAGCAAATCCCTGTGGTCGCCCGAGCTGCATTTCCTCAACAATCGCTGGTACATCTACTACACGGCGGATGACGGATTGAACGAGAACCACCGGATGTGGGTTTTGGAGTCCCTTTCGGATGATCCTTTCGGTGGATATCGCTGCCGTGGGATGCTGGACACACAGGGCTGGGCCATTGACGGCACCGTGCTGCGCCTGGCCAATGACGACTTATATCTGGTGTGGTCGGGCTGGCCGGGGCGGGAGAATGGACGGCAGAACCTGTACATCGCCCCGATGAGTAATCCATACACCTTAATCGATGCCCGGGTGTTGATCAGCACTCCGCAGCACGCTTGGGAAAGCGTGGATATGCCGATCAATGAAGCCCCCCAAGTTTTGCAGAAGGATGGTCGCACGTTCATCGTTTATTCGGCCAGCGGCAGTTGGACGGAGGATTATTGCATGGGTCTGCTGGAGTTGAACGGCGCGAACCCGCTGTTGGCATCCTCATGGCTCAAAAGCGAAACGCCCGTGTTTACCAAAACCACGCGGGTTTGGGGTGTTGGACACTGTTCGTTCGTGAAATCGCAGGACGGAGCGGAGGATTGGATGGTATTCCACACCAAATCGAGCCTGCAAAAAGGGTGGAAAGATCGCCGGGTGCATGCCCAGCGGTTTGGTTGGACTGCCACTGGGCTGCCTGCGTTTGGGCAACCGACTGCGCCGGGAATACCGATAGCGCTTCCGTCGAACCAGCCAGCGACAAAGCTGAACGCGGCTTAGGTCGCAAGCTGCTCCCGGTAATTCGGCGAAAACAAGCGCGATCCTTCGGATTTACTGGCCGAAGATTTCGTTGAAGAAGTCTTTCATGGCTGACCATGAGCGGAGATCGGCTTCTTTGTTGTAGGCCGCGCCCTTACTGTTGTCATTGCCCGCCGCGACATCCGTGAAACTGTGGACGGCGTTGCCGTAGGCGACCAGTTGCCAATCGACTTTGGCCGTGCGCATCTCGTCCTGAAAGGCTTTTACTTCCGCAGGGCCGACATTGGGATCATCCGCGCCGTGCAAGGCCAGGACGTGTGCTTTAATATTTTTGGCATCTTCAGGCGTGGGTGAGCTTAGCCCGCCATGGAAACTAACCACACCTTTGACATCGGCACCGCTGCGGGCCAGTTCAAGCGCGGTTGTTCCGCCAAAACAGTAGCCAATGGCAGCGATGCGGGTGGGGTCGGTATGCGATTCTGACTTCAAAACCTGCAACCCAGCCAGAACACGCTCACGCAGCAAGGGACGGTTCCCCTTGTACTTGCCAGCTTGTGCGCCTGCTTCCTGCATATTGGCCGGTCGAACGCCTTTGCCGTAAATATCCACCGCGAAAACGTTGTAACCCAATTCGGCCAGCATGCGGGCACGTTTCTTTTCGTAATCGCCCAAGCCCTTCCATTGATGCACCACGAGCACGCCGGGTCGGCGCTCAGATTTTGCGGCATCAAACACATGCCAGCCTTCGAGGGTGACATCACCCTGAGTATATTCAATGGGGCGTTCCTCGATTTTGGCGGAGGCAGAAATAGTAGCAAAGGTTATCGCAGCCAAGGCCGCGACGCCTCCGAGCAAATAAGTGATTGGTTTCATGGGTCAGTTCTCCTTGATTGAACGATTTCCTGAGAACGTGCCTGAAAAACGGTAAATAACAAGGACCAGTGTCGGAATGCTGAACGAACCGCGGACTGATGCGGATGAGGGAACATGCTACCGGGAATAATTGCCTAAAATGGTTTACGGCGACCACTTCGCGCAAAGGTGCATAAAGTTTGAGTTTTGGATTCGGTCAGAACAATTGTTGGACGAGGATGCCGAAGACACTCAGGGCGCCTTGGTCTTCGATGCCTTCGGTGGCTTTGTCGACTTTTTGCAGGGTCATTTTGGCGTCTTTGAGGAAGCCGTCGTCGTTGATGAGTTTGCCAACAGTGCCGTCCCCCTTGTCGATCTTACTGAGGATGGAATGAAGATCGGTCATGGCTGCAGTGGTCTCACGGTAAAGGGTTTCGTCCTTAACGAGTTTGCCGATGGTTCCTTTTCCTGCCTTCACATCGTCCAATACCTCCTGTGCGCCGTTCAGGGTCATCTTCACTTGGTTGATCAGGGGTTTGATGTCGCTGGTGGCCAGATCCAGATTGCTGACGGTGTTGAGGGCAGAGTTGTACAGAGCGTCCTCGTTGATGAGCTTGCCGACGGTGCCTTTGCCCTGGGCAATTTGGCCGGAAATGGTCTGGACGTTGCCAAGGATGGCGGTGAGCTTGGGATTGTTTTCCTTTAGAAAATCAGTGAAGGGTCCGAAGAGATTGCCGAAGCTCTCGCCGCTGAAGTTTTTGGTGAGCCCCTCGACTCCACTTGCGACGCCGTCAAGCTTGGTCATGAGGGAGTTGAGGTCTGCCTGTTCCATGGATTCGAGGAGGGCGTCCGGAGCAATGAGCGGTGCTTTCGGGGAGCCGAAATCAATGGCGACAAAATTCTGCCCCATGAGGCCTACGAAACGAATAGTGGCCTTGGAATCGGTGCGCACGCCTGCCTCCTGGGTGATTTTCATGGCAACCTCGACTTTGTTGTCGACCAATCGGACTTTTGTGACGCGGCCAATTTCCACGCCGGCCATTTTAACAGGATCGCCCGCGCGCAATTCCAAGGCATTGTTAAAGCGGGCGCGGATGGTGGGCCCACTGCGGAAGAGTTCACGTCCGCCCACCATTTCCAGCACGATAATCGCGGCCAAAAGAGCCATGGCGAAGAAAAGCCCCAGACGGGTTTCAAGTGTGTTTTTCATTTACGGTCCTTTCGAAAATCAGCGTTGATAAAATTTTTGATGACGTCGTTAGCACTCTGGCGTATTTCCTCGGGCGTGCCTACCAGGAGCACTTCGCCCCTGTCTATGATGGCGATACGATCGGCGACGCCAAAAGCGAGGTCGCGGTCGTGGGTGACGACAACCGAGGTGACGTGGGTGCGTTGGTTCAGGCTGAGGATTTCCTCACTGATGGTCACGGCGCTTAAGGGGTCAAGCTCACTGGTTGGTTCGTCGTAGAGCATAATCTGTGGTTCGATGATGAGCGCTCGGGCAATGGCCACACGCTTTTTCATGCCGCCCGACAGTTCGGCGGGGTACTTGCCCTCGATGTTGTGGAGATCAACCAAAGACAGTGTTTCCTTAACGCGACGGGCGATTTCGGCAGGGTTGCCCAGACGGTGTTCTGTCAAGTAAAGGCCGACATTTTCGGCCACGGTCATGGAGTTGAGCAGGGCACCCGACTGGAAGACCATGCCGAAACGATATTTTTCAAAGACATTGGCGCAAGAGATGGGCTCACCGGCGATCAGGATTTCTCCGGCATCAGGTTCCTCCAGGCCGATGATGTGTTTGAGCAGCACAGTCTTGCCGCTGCCACTGGCACCCATGACCACAAGAATTTCCCCCGGCTTAATGGAAAGGTTGATCCCTTTCAAAACGGACTGGCCGGAAAACGACTTGCGCAGGCCGCGTACCTCGACACCGACGCCGCCATTAGATTGAGGGGATTGGCTCATTTGTCGAAGATCATGAGGAAGCGAGTCAGGAAATAATCCAGAATCAGGATGAGCACGATGGAGTTGACCACGGCTTTGGTCACTGAGCGCCCTATGCCCCGCGGGCCGCCGATGGTGTTCAACCCCTGATGACAGGAAACAACTCCAATGACGCCGGCGAAAACCAGGCTTTTGAAAAGGCCGTTCATCACATCCCTTAATTCAACGACCTGGCGTAGGTTATTCATATAACTCTCAAAGCTCACGCTGATGTCGTGGTTCATTGAGGAGACCATTGCCCCGCCGATCCATCCGACCAGAATGGAAAACATCACCAGCATTGGCAATGCGATGCAGATGGCCAGAACCCGGGGCAGCACCAAAAACCTGACGGGATTGATGTTCATGGTGCGCAGGGCATCAATTTCCTGATAGGCGGCCATGGAGCCGATCTCGGCGGCCATCGCCGAGCCAATCCTGCCCGCGATCAGAACGGACATCATCACGGGCCCGAGTTCCTTGGCCATGGAAAGTCCGACCAGCCCGCCCAAAACGGCCACCAACCCCCGCTCACGAAGAACGGGTCCGGTCTGAAGGGCGATGACCCCGCCAATGAAAATCGAAAGAATGCAGGCCATCAGCAGACTGGCGTTGCCAATCTCGAAAAGCTGCTCAAACACCTTGCGTCTCTGGCTCCATGCATCCGGCAGGAGTTTGATCGTCCTCCAGAGCAATCGCAGCATTTCTCCAATGTTCTGAAACATACTTCAAATTTCCTACCTGCCCGCTGGCACGCCGAACACTTTCCACGTTTTCCCCTCAGGGGACCGTTCATATCGAAAAAGACCAAACAGGATCGAGACTTTTCTCCCACCCGGGGTTTCGTCATTTCGGTACAGGTTCCACAGAAGCGACTCGCTGCTGTGGCCGGTGCCGGGGTTACGCTCGGCTCTCCACAGTGAATAAAACGGAGAATAAACCCGCTCGACCCGCCGGTTTTCCTGAACAAAAGGTTCCACGACCGCCAGAACCTGCAACCGGATGCGACCATCCGTTTCCTTGCGCCACGTGTAAAGCGGCCATAAATCGCGTCGCTTGAAGGTGCGAGCCGTAGCGGTGTTGGTCTGATTAACGCTCGAATAAAGGAACAAGAGTCCGCGCGTCCGCTCCCTTTCCACCAAGTCCGTCTTGTATGAACTCTTTTTGTAGACGGGCCACAAGAGATAATCCGAGCTGGCCGTGGGAGTGTGGGCAAAGCTGAACAGGGGAAAAAGCCGGTTCATAGTCTTTCCTTCACCGCGAGCGTAACCTATGAGGGGCCATGGGAAATCATATTCCCTGTAATTTTTCTCCTTGTTGTTGGTGAAAGTCGGGCCGAAAGGCAGTAAAAAGGAGGTGCTGTCTCGCTGGGGCGTCCGCACGTAGGAATAGATTGGGAGGAGCAACCGGTTTTTCACCTCGTTGGTGGTGCCCATTGCTTGATCAAAATTGACGTAAATCGGCCATAAAACAAAGGACTTCTTGTGATCGGGGCTCGTTTCGACACCGCCGAAACGGTTGGTCCCAGTGGTGATCCCCTTCCTTTCAGAACCCACCAGCGGAAAGACCTGCCAGCCGTGCAGATTGTTTCCTTCGCGGAGATGGAAGATGGGGAAGAGAAAATTGCGCGTGATGACATCTTTTTTCCACGATTGGAGGTAGATGGGAAAAGCTACCCAAAACATCTTGTCGCGCGACAGGCGGTTTTTTACGGTGCCGTAGAAAGGCAGAATCGCGAAGTAGTTGCTGGAAGGATCCGGAGATTTGGATTTGAAGAAGATGGGAAAAACGGTGCTCCGGGTGGTCTGTTCCCTTTGTTGATCGTCCCCGCCGCTGATGGAGAAAAGCTGCAGGAGCTGCCAGCGGTATTCGTGCCCGTACCTCGCATACGAGAGGATGGGGTAAAGCAGATCAAACTCCGTTAAATCCCGGACTGGATCCTTGCGGTATGAAGACAGGGGGCAAAATGTCCATTCACGGTCCGTCTTTTTTTCCTGCAAGCTGAAAAGCGGGCCTAGGATTTCGCGGCGCTGCCCTTCGGTCATGGTCAGGGGGAATTCATGGTCAAGGAAGCCAGCCTCGAGGCCATGAACGACTGAGGAAAAAAGGCAGAACAGGCAGAGCAAAAGCGGAGACACCAGCCGGTGAGTTTGGCTCAAAAGGCTAGTAACAAGAAAGTAACGATAACGATAACGAATCACTGAATAGTGGGCTCTAAGGGCCATTTATCAACTTTCAACATTGACTTTTGTCGAGTTTCGACCGATAAGAAGATAGGTTGAGGTTGATTTTTCACCTCGGTTCCTCCCGACCCAGTGGCGATTGTGCATTTTCGTCACTGGGTTTCTTCATGCACCAGCCATGTTTGGTAAGGAGAGTGAGGAGAGCGGGGAGGAAGGTCAAGGCGGCGAACATGCAGGCAGCCACGCCGACAGACATAACCATGCCCAAGCTTGATATGCCCTGATGTTTTGCGGGAATAAGGCTTCCGAAGCCTGCGATGGTGGCAAGCCCAGAAACTAAGACCGCTTTACCGGTGCTCAGCGCCAGAATGCTGGGATTTTGTTCTTCGGCAAAGCGATTGAGAATATGGATGCCGTTGGTCACGCCAATGCCGATCACCAAAGGAAGAGTCATTATGTTGGCCGGATTGAAAGGCGTACCAGTGATTCCCATGATTCCCAGCATCCAAACGGTACCCATGGCCACAGGCAAGAGGGCGAGGAGGACGCAAGAAATGCTGCGGAAGTGTATGAATACCAAGATGATAATGGCTACCAACGCATACCACGCAGCCTGGATATAACTATCCTTAAGTAGGGTGGTATATTCCAGCAGCTGCACGGGCGTTCCTGTAATCGAAGGATCCACAGTGCGCAAGTCGTCCACGAAATGCTTTTGGTTGTCGTGATCCCAAACGTCCTGCTTTGGGTTTACCTGTAAAAGGAGCTTGCCGGTTTTGCCGACAAAACGGCTTCGCAATTGCATGGGCAGATCCTCCACCCTGCCCAAGCCGGAGTTGTCCTGATTGCGCAGGGTGCTAAAGGTCTGCCCCACGTCCTCAAGCAGGGCCATCTGGTATAGGCCTAATCGGCTGGCTGCAAGCGGTCGGTTCATGCTCAGCATGGTGCGACGAAATTCCTCGATGGACTTACTTAAGGCCCGCAAATTCGCTATCAGGGCTGGGTCTGGTTTCAGCTCCGCTTCAACCGCCTCAAGGGCCAGACCAAGGTATCCTTTTAGAGACCAAAGCGTTAAACTCAAGGCATTTACATCAGCAGGACGATTGTCGAGTTCAGGAAAGTGAAGGGTGGCGAGGTCCTTTTTTATTGTTCCAATGAGGGCGAGTTTATCGGCACTTTGGGTTCCAAGGAAACCGGCCATGCTATCAACACTGGCCACCGTTGTCAGGTTGGTAAAACGGTGCTCCAGATCAGTCGCCTGAGCTGCGTTGGTGGCGACGGAGACTGCAAACAACACTGATTTGGAGGAGGAATTGATCAGTTTATGCTCAAAGACCACGGCAGGAAGATTTGCCGACTGCATGTTGAGCAGGTTGTAATCGAAATAGATTTTGTGGAACTGGGTCACGGCCAACAGACAGAGGGTGGCAGAGCAGACCAGGGCCATGCGTGGACGATTAAGCCAGAACTGTTCTATGATCTCCCTTTTCGGTTTCTGGCCGTGGCCGCGCCGATCCATCGTGTTCTGAGTTCCCCGGCCCAAAAGGACGGGCAAAAGGGTCATCATGGGCAGCAGACAAATCAACATGCCTCCGCCGGTGATGATACCCATTTCCTGAATGCCCTTAAAATCCGTCAGGGCCATGGCGAAGAATGCGCCCGCAGTGGTCAACGCGCCTGTTAGAATTCCCATGCCTGTGTTAATCATGGCTTTCTGAAGCGCGAATGGCACGCTTCGGCCGCGCCGCAGTTCCTCCTCATAACGCGTGATCAGATGGATGCCAAAATCAATGGCTAGGCCTATCAGAATAGGAAGAAACGTCACGGTAAGGATGTTTAGGTGCCCTACCACCAGAGTGGTGTAACCCATGGTGTAACCCAGACCCACGACCAAACAAAGCGTGGCTTTCAACGGCCGTCCGGTCTGGCGATAGCTGTAGATAAAAAGAAGCGCGCAGAGGGTCAGGGAAAGAATGGTGGCGATGATGGAGTCCCGGGTGGATTGATTCATCTCGTCCACCTCCAGTACAGGTTCGCCGGTCAGTGCTACATTGACGCCGGGAACCTCGTGTTGGGTTTCGACGGTCAGCTCGCGCAGCCTCCGCACGGCCTCTTCGTTGTCGCTGGCTTTGCCTGTTCGGGCATTCACCAGATACATCGCCCCTTTGCCGAAGGTGATGTACAGCTGCTCCTGAGCCTCCGTGCCGGCATCAAAAAATGTGGTGACACCTGGCGAAGGTGGGAGTCCGGTACGTTTGAGGGCATCGTGGGCCAGATCAACCACCCGTTGCAGGGCGGGGAGGGCTTTCACCATGGATGCATTCTCCTCATTTTCTTCCTGTTTCGCAGACCTGAACTGGCGGTTCACCAGTTGAAACAGCGAATTCAGATTTGTGGTTTGAGCGAATTGGGTGATAAAAGGGCGATATTCGCCGAGAGTCTTTTGTAACTCCTTCAAACTTAACTCGTCCAAGAATAGAAGTGCCTTGGGCCCCAGCATTTTCAAGTCGCCCTTGTAAAAGACAAAAGGGAAGAGATTGGTTTCGAGATCCAGTTTGGCCCCCAACCGCTCCACGAACTGTCGGTTTTTCTCCTGATCCTCGCTTTCGACGACAACGACCAAATCCTCCTGCCCTTGGAATTCTTTCTTATATTCAAGGTACTGGTGATGGTACTTCTTGTCGGAACCCACCAAGTCATCACGGTTAGTGCTGAAATCCAGCTTGTGGATGGTGAACCAGACGCACAGTCCAAAAAGTGCGAATTGGGGCCATAGAAACCATCCCGGATGCAGCCAAACCAAGCGAGCGAGCCAGGCCAGCACCCGTTCCACCAGTGAGCCTGCTTTGGACTCAGGATCAATCAAGCGCAGCCTCCGCTGGCATCAAGGCAACGATCAAAACGAACGGTTGGCAGGACAAAGTGATCCTGCAGAAAAATTCCCCCTTTGGCCCATGTGTTAAAACCGGTCATTTCAGGCTTACAAATCTGATCAAAGGAGATTGATACGCGAACCCTCTGAATGGGTCGAGAGTGCTTTTGGGGAAATCCGGCGGACTGAGAGACGTCGGTTGACCGGCAAAGCGAGGAAAAAGACGGAGATAGGGCGATCTGTGCCAGACTAACGCCCATCGCTCCAAAGCGGGGGCATGGCGGTTTTTGAATAGGCAGACAGATGGATCGTCTGATCCTGAGTTAACATGAACTGATACTTCAGATCACAAAAACACACCTTCGAGGTAAATCTTCGTTTTATGAACAGCCACAATCAGATTCCCCACTCCCGGTGTATCCCTCCCCCTGAGACCGCTTTGCCTGAGGCAGGCTTTGACAATGCGCGTTTTGCGGTGGAAATTGTCAAAGACCGTATGAACACACAGCTTTCCCGGCGAATGGGCGTGGTCGCAGCGCTAATTTTGACCGGGCTTTTGGTAGGATGCCAGCCTGGCGCAAACGTGGTTGCCAATGACAAGGCTCAGGGGCGTGCCCAGCTTGCCACCAATAACGAGGCTTCTGTTGCGACTAACACTGCTGTCTCCACGAGTGCGGTGACCAATACGTCTGTTCTGGGGAGTACGGCCGAGAGCACTAATACGACAGGAGTCGTTGCTCCGCCAGTGCCTCCGCCGAACGTTACCTTGGGCGAGGCCACCACCGAAATTATTAAAATGGCTCAAGGCGGTCTGAGCGACGTCGTTTTGGTGGCGTTCGTCCACCGGGCAATCCAGCCGTTTGATCTCAGCTCGGAGGACATTCTTTATCTCAACGATCTTGGACTTTCCTCTGAGGTCATCGCCGCCATGCTGAGTCATGATGGAAATGCGGGAACCGAGGTTGGTGTGCAGAGAGCAGATGCGGTCGGAACTCCTGTATCTGGCCCGCAGGCCACTTCACAGGCCCCTGCGGACGCGCCGTTGCAGACCAATCCCGCTCCGCCTGTGGCGGTTCCGGCTGAAGCGGCCGCTCCCGCGCAGCAGTACCAGACCGTTTATCAGGTCGAAGCGCCAGCGCAAGTGATCCAAGCCATGCCGCCTGAACAACAGGTCACTTACCAATATTTTTATTCCTCTTTGGCTCCTTACGGCTCCTGGGTGACGGTTGATGGATATGGACTTTGCTGGCGCCCCAGCGTTTCTACCATGGGAGTGGGTTGGCAGCCCTATCTGAATTCGGGGCGGTGGTATCACTCGGATTATGGTTGGTATTGGCATTCTGACTACTCATGGGGTTGGGCGCCATTCCACTACGGGCGCTGGGCCCGGCACGGAGGCTACGGCTGGGTCTGGATTCCCGACACCACTTGGGGTCCGGCCTGGGTGGACTGGCGGTATAATAACGCCTATTGCGGTTGGGCACCTTTGCCTCCCTCCGCGCATTGGCGCGCTGGCGTTGGTTTTAGCTACGTAGGTGGCCACAGCTCGATAGGGGTCGGCTTTGGTCTCGGCTGGGACGCTTATGTGGTGGTGGGTTTGGGAAATCTTTGCGGACGCAGACCTGTGGATCACTTGATTGGCCGCCCCAACGCCCAGCATTTTTATAACAACAGCACCACAGTCAATATTAACGGGAACAATAACAACGTGTACATTAATTCAGGTGTTCCCGTTGCCATGGTCGCCGGATCAACCCGTGGTGAGATCCCTCGTCTTGCGGTTCGCGAAACACCGAATTCCACTACAACCATCCGTCCCGAGAAGATATCTCGCGAAGGAAGCACATTGGTGGTGCATCGCCCCACTGGACCTTCAGTCCACACCCAGGCTTCCGACATCGTGGCGCGTGCCGAGGCCGCACCGCTGAACAGGCCTGCCTCCAACACGCCAGTCGGCACACCGAGAACTGTTGCGCCCGCTAGTGGTCTAGTGGCCACGCCGGGCGGTCCCACCGCCACGCGGCAGGAAATGGTGCGCCCAACCCTGCCTACCGCTTTGCGTCCGCAAACAGCTCGCAGCGAGGTTTCCCCGGCGGTTCCATCGGGCAGTCGCGAAATCACCGCACGGACGACACCTTCGGGCAATCCTCCGCCAGTGGTTCGCAGAGACGTGCCTCCGCGAGTACCGAACACGGTTGGCCTCCCTAGCGGGGTCAATGCCGCCGCCCAAAGGCAGGAAACACCAACCCGTGGTGAGCCCCCGTCCCGTCCTGCTACTCCGGGCACGGTGAATCGGAGTGAGCCGGTTCAAAGCAATTTCGCACCAACGCCAGCTCAGGGGACACGGTCCGCACCCGTGCCTGCCACGGTCTACCGCTCCGAACCCGCCGCTCGCCTTCCAATCGCAGAAGCTGCCAGACCGCCCACGGTTTATAGGACGGAACCAGTCCTGCGCAATGCTGCGCCTGTTCCCGCGCCAGCACCGGTCTATCGGGCCCCCGTCCAGCCCGCCCCAGCGCAAGTCTACCGCCCCGCACCTGCTGCACCGGCCCCTGTCTATCGCGCACCGGCCCCGGTTGAGCGACCTGCGCCTTCTGCTCCTGCTCCATCACAAGGTCAGGCTCCAAGCCGCCCCGCCCCGAGCGGACCAGGCAACGTCCATCGCGAACCCCGCTGAACAGAGAACAATTATGATACGCTTCACTGCGCTCGTCGTAGTCCTGCTGATGGTTTGCCGCGCGGTTGTGGCTGCACCTCCAATCACCGAGCCCGTTTTGATTTATCAAACCGGGTTTGAAACGAACGAGGGCTACAATCTGGTCTTCGATCTGGCCGGCCAGCTGGGCTGGGTCATTGATGGCACGGGTGGAAATGGTTTCCTTGTCGATGCCTTTCCGGGACGGGGTTCGCAGGCTTACATTGGGTTCACTCGTCCCACGGACACCAAGGCCATCACCACTGTTTGGAAACCGCTTTCAGTCAATCCTGTTCCTCAGGGAATTTCGGTGCTGCACTTCAGTGTGGAATTAGAAATTGTGCCTTCAACAAATGGTCACGATGACGATTTTCGGTGGAGCGTTTATAGTACCAATGGCACGAGGTTCTTCTCGCTGGATTTCTCAACCCGCGACAGGGCGATCAGCGTGATTCGTGACGACGGCACTTTCATGGACACTGCCACCCGCTTTGAATTCGACGGCACCTATCGGCTTGAAGTGTGGATGAACTACACCCGGAACACCTGGAGCATGGCCTTGAACGGACTCGTGGTCGTGAGCGGCGAGCGCATGGCGGCTCCGGGCACGGCGTTGACCTTCGGCGACATCGACGCGGTGTGGGTCATCGGCAACACCGCACTACCCGGCGATAACTATATGATTTTCGACGATTACCGGATCGTGGCAGAGGCCGTGGATTCGATCCCTCCTTACATTGAAACCATCGAACACAAGGCTGACGGAACCTTTGTGGTAAGGGCCTTTGGCGAACCCGGCTTGAACTACGAATTGCTTGTGACCAGCGATCTCAATTTCGCTCCCTCCAGTTTGGGCGTCTACACCATGCCAGCGGGCGGAGCGTTCGATTTCCCCGATACTTCCGCCAAAGGTGAGGCGGTCAGCTTTTATAGTTTGGTCAACAGGCCTTGAGATTCGAAGCCCTTCCCCCACCGACTGCTGCTTTTCTTGTTTTTGGCAGTTTAAACTTGTGAGCAAGCCAGTCTTGGCTGTACCGGGAGATGGTAGTTGTTGCTTATGAATACCGAACTCAAGAGTGGTAGCTATCTCGCGGTAAACGTCGATTTGTCTGGCTCCCGATTTGCCAACGCCAAATTGAGTGGTGCTTCTTTTGATGACGTGAGCCTTCGCGGGGCCTCTTTCGAAAATGTCGCTTTTACCGGCGCGAAAATTCGCAATGCTTGTTTGAGCGACTTGACCATTGAGGATGCCAACTACACTGGCATGCGAATCGAGGGCATTCTGGTCACCGACCTGTTAAGTATTTATCGCGCCCAGCGTCAGAACAAAGGGCAGTGAATCGGCATTCCAAAGCAAAATCATTTTGACGGTGATGAAAGGCTTGAGATTCGTCGCGACGAAAATATTCCGATGTCGGGAAGACCCCGAACCGCATTTTTATCCGAATTTGCAGGTGGATGCTTGCCGTCCAAACGCGTGGCGGTCATCATGCCTCCACATTTCAACGTTATGCGACTCAGTCAAGCAATTCGGCGCGCCCTAATCGTGGGGAGTTTGGTGTGGTTGGGCCATGGTCAATCATGGAGGGCTGCTGCTCACCCAGTGATGGGTCCGGCCTTGGCACGTCCGCTGGAGGTTGATCCAGGCGAGACTCTGTTGGAGTCTCTGCAATGCCAGTCCTGCCACAATCCCTCCGAACGCACTTTTTACAAGGGTTCGGGTCCCGTAGTGGGCAAAGATGGCTTAGCTGTGACGCCCCAATTTCTCCGGGCATACCTCTTGAATCCAACAGCCGCACAGCCTGGGACAACCATGCCGGATGCCTTGCACAGCCTTGGCGAAAGCGGACGCGCAGAAGTGGTTGAGGATTTGGTTCATTTTCTCGTTTCTCAGCAGACGCCTGCCGCCAAAGCGGCTTTCGACCCTGGTCTGCTCAACCGAGGCCGCGAGTTGTTTCACACAGTCGGATGCGTGGCCTGTCATGCGCCATCTGAATCTTTGGCGGAGATTCACCCAAAGAATCCAGATGCAGCCAAGACGCTCGACACCTCGCTAAAGGATGAATCAGTGCCTTTCGGCCCCTTGGCCAAAAAATACGAGCACGCCAATTTAGCGAAATTCCTCAAGGATCCGACGCATTTTCATCCATCAGGTCGCATGCCTTCGCTGAGTCTCAACCAGAGCGACGCGGACGCAATTGCAATGTACCTGCTTCGCGAACAAAGCAGCAAAGGCGAGGCTCAGCACCTGTCGGGCATCCAATACCGCTATTATGAGGGCGATATTAACGATCTTGAGGACTTGGAGAAACTCACCCCATTGCGCGGCGGGGTTCAGGCCGGACTGGATCTGACTCTCCCTCATCGCGCCGAAAATTTTGGCGTGCGTTTTGAGGGCCAAATCAACGTAACCACCAACGGAAGCCACGGTTTTGAAATCACTTCGGACGATGGTTCGCGTCTCTTTATCGACGGTCAAATGGTGGTGGACAACGGCGGCACTCATGCACCCCAGGCCAAGCGCGGCAAGATTGATCTCAAGCCCGGAGCGCACTCGATTTTGGTGACTTTTTTCAATGGTGGCTCGGGATCGGAGTTACAGGTCAAATGGCAGCCGCCCGGCGCTAAGAGAGAGTTGATTCCTGCTAGTGCCCTTAGCCATAGCGGCCTTCCCATGCAGCCGCTGGATGATGCCGCTTTTGCCTCGGACCCTGCGCGTGCCGCCCGTGGCAAACAGGCTTTCGCCCAATATAATTGCGCAGCCTGCCATACCGGGACAGACACAGTGGCGACTGCGGCCAAGCCCTTGGCGGAACTGGCTGCCAACAACGGATGTCTCGCGGATGCCGTTCCGGCCAAAGCGCCGAAGTTCGCGTTCAACGACACGCAACGTGCCTCTTTGCGCAAAGTTATTTCCAATCCCGCTGGCCTGCGCAAGGCTCGCACACCCGCCGAGCAGATCAATCACACCATGGCCGTTTTGAACTGCGCCGCCTGTCACCAGCGCGATGGCAACGGCGGCCCGGTGCCTGGTCGCCTGGCTTATTTCAGCACCATCAATGACGTGGATTTGGGTGATGAAGGCCGTATTCCCCCGCTGTTGACCCGCGTGGGCGGGAAGCTGCGTGAGGATTGGCTGGGTGAAGTGCTGCTCAAACATGGCGCGGTCCGTCCTTATATGGCCACACGGATGCCCCAATTTGGGGAGGCCGCCGTGGCAAAACTGCCCGCCCTGTTTAGCACGGCGGATGGTTCTTTCGGCACAGCGCGAGTGGCCGACTATGACTCGCGCGCCGCCAAATCAGGCCGTAAACTCGTCGGGACCGGCGGGTTGACTTGCGTGTCCTGCCATACTTTTGCCGATCACAAATCGTTGGGTATTCCCGCCATTGATCTAACCACCATGACCAAGCGTCTGCGCAAAGAGTGGTTCCAGGTTTACATGATCAATCCAGCCTCGCTCCGTCCCGGCACGCGCATGCCCACTTTCTGGCCGGACGGCAAAGCGGTTAACACCGACGTGCTCGACGGCAACACCGCCAATCAAATCGATGCCGTGTGGGCGTACCTATCCAAAGGTCGTGAGGCGGAAGTGCCCGCCGGTCTGGTGGTGGGACGCAAGGAATTGGTGGCCGACAAGGAAGCCGTCATTTACCGCAACTTTATTACAGGCGGGGGCACACGTGCGATTGGGGTGGGCTACCCCGAGAAGGTAAACTTGGCCTTCGACGCCAATGACCTCCGCTTGGCCTTGATTTGGCAGGGCGCATTCATGGACACCGCCCATCAAAGCACCGGTCGCGGCGAAGGATTTGAACCGCCATTGGGTGATCACCTGCTGGCCATGCCCCAAGGACCGGCCTTGGCACGATTGGCCGACAACAAAGCCACCTGGCCGACGGTGACCGGCCGCAAGGGCGGATTCCAGATGCGCGGGTATGAACTCGATAAGGATCGCCGCCCGGCCTTCCTCTATTCATTTGATGGCGTCGAAGTGGAGGATCTCTCCAAGGCTCGCGCCGAAGGCGTGGACATGGTTTTGGCGCGCACTTTGAAATTCAAGACCGCGCAAAATCCCGCCAATCTGTGGTTCCGCGCCGCAGTCGGCAAAAAAATCGAAGCCAAGCCGGAGGGTTATCTCGTGGATGACAAGCTGATGATCCGGGTGAAGCTCTCCAACGGCGGAGCCGCTGTGATTCGCGGGGAGCCGGGCGCGCAGGAGCTTATCCTTCCTGTGACGTTTAAGGGCGGTGAAGCCCTGATGGTCGAGGAATTGGTCTGGTGAACCCTTCAACAAGAATTTATATGCGATCAATTTTTGCATGGGCGGCAGTGGGCCTCACAGGTGTCTTTCCATCGCCTGCTCTCCGGGCCGACACCGCCTCCGAGGAGGCGAAGTACTACGAAATCTCCTCCCTTCCCATTCCCGAGGACATCGTCTTGGAGGCCGGCGCGCAGCAGTTGATGCCCGACGGCCGTCTCGCCATCTCCACACGCCTCGGCAAAATCTACATGGTGGAGAACCCTCAAAGCCGCGATCTCTCCAAAGTTAAATTCGTCGAGTTCGCCAGTGGTTTGCACGAGGTGCTGGGCCTGGCCTACCGTGATGGCTGGCTCTATTGCTCTCAACGCGGCGAGATCACCCGCATGAAGGATCTCGACGGCGATGGCCGCGCCGACCGCTTCGAGACCGTTTCCGATGCCTGGGGCATCAACGGCGATTATCACGAATACGCCTTTTGCTCCAAGTTTGATCCCGAGGGCAATCTATGGCTCGTACTTTGTCTGACCGGCTCCTTCACCAGCGAGGACCCCTATCGCGGCTGGTGCCTCCGCATCACCCCCGACGGCAAAATGATTCCAACCTCCAGCGGCGTGCGCTCACCCGGTGGCATCGGCACCAACGCCGTGGGTGACATGTTTTTCACCGACAACCAAGGCCCATGGAACGGTGCTTGTGCCCTCAAGCAGCTCAAGCCCGGCGCTTTTGTGGGCAACCCAAGCGGCAACAAATGGTATGAGCTGACCGATGCCCTCGGGCCGCGGCCCCTCGATCCCATCAGCGGCAGCAGGATGCACATCGAGGCCAAGAAAATTCCCCAGCTCCTGCCTCCCGCCATTTTGTTTCCCTATAACAAAATGGGTCAATCCGCCAGTGGCTTTGCCGTCGATGTCACCGGCGGCAAATTCGGCCCCTTCAAGGATCAACTCTTCGTGGGCGATCAAACCCACAGCACTGTCATGCGCGTTTCCTTGGAAAAAGTGAACGACCGCTATCAGGGCGCTCTCTTCCCTTTCCGCGAAGGCTTCGCCTCGGGAAACCTCAGCCTGGAAATGACCCCCGCCGGAATCCTTTTCGTCGGCGGCACTGATCGCGGCTGGGGCGCGCGCGGCGGCAAACCCTTCGCCTGGCAGCGCCTCAACTGGACTGGCCAAGTCCCGTTCGAGATCCTCGATATGAAAGCCCGCTCCGACGGTTTTGACCTCACCTTCACCCAGCCCGTCGACAAGGCTGCTGTTGAAAATATCGCCTCCTATAAAATCGAGACCTATACCTACATCTACCAAAGCAGCTACGGCAGCCCCGAGGTCGATCGCACCGTCCCCATCATCAAGAGCGTCAAGGTTTCCTCCAACGGCCTCTCGGCCCACCTCGTGGTTGATGGTTTGCACGAAGGCCACGTCCACGAACTCCACCTGCCGGGAGTCCGTTCCTCCCAGGGCAAACCCCTCCTGCACGATGCCGCCTATTATACCATGAACCTGATCCCAAGGCCTGATTTGCGTTGAAGGCCGGGCCTTCAGTCGGGGTGGATAACGAGCGACGCTGCATTATCTTCAACCCCACCGCAGGCGGCAACCGTGCCCGCCGTCTGCGCGAGCTGTTGGCCAATCTTCCCGGCAGTCCCACCCTCATGCCCACCCAATGCGCGGGCGACGCGCGCAGGCTGGCCGCCCAAGCCATCGCCTCAGGCTACACCACCATTGTTGCCGCCGGTGGCGATGGCACTCTCAACGAAGTCGTCGATGGCCTAATGACCCATCCCCAACTCCTCCCCGACATCCGCCTTGGCATCCTCCCCATCGGCACCATCAACGTCTTCGCCCTCGAACAGGCCATCCCCTTCGATTGGTCCAAAGCCTGGCAACTCATCCTTGGCCCCGCCGAACGCTCAATCGATGTCGCCCGTGCCAACTACACCAACGAAACCGGTCGAACCCACCGCCACTTTGTCCAACTCGCCGGTGCCGGCTGGGATGCCCACGCCATCGAGCTCGTTCGCTGGAAAGTCAAAAAAGCCCTCGGCCCCTTGGCCTACATCATGGCTGGCTCCGTCGCTTTGGGCCACGACAACCCCTCCATCACCGCCCACTCAGCCGAAGGCTCCGCCACCGGCCAACTCGTCCTCGTGGGCAACGGCCGCTTCTACGCCGGCCCCTACCCCTTCTTCCACCGGGCCAAATACGACGATGGCCTCCTCGACGTCTGCGTCTTTGATCGCTTTGATTGGAAAAGCCTCCCCGGCTACGGCCTAAAATTCCTCACCGGCCAACTCTTCCGCCCCGGCGCCTGCCACTACTTTCAAACCCCCTCCGTCCAACTCAACTGCGATCACCCCGCCGCCTTGCAGCTTGAGGGCGATCTAGTCGGCCGCGTTCCGGCTGTTTTACAAATCACCCCCCACCGCCTCCGCGTCGCCGTGCCCCAGCCTCCCGTCGAAATATCGCCCCCCTGATTCGCAAAAAACGCATCCAGTGCTAAGTTCCCTGCGTAACGTAATATATGCACCTCAAACTCAGCCCCCGCAGTTGGAGTTTCACCGCCCTCCTCCTCACCATCTATTTCCTTAGCTTCGCCCTCTGGCGCACCCTCGAGGGCAACACCGTCCGCCTCTCGGCCCTCGTCATCTTCTCCGTGCTCGCCATCGCCCTGCGCGAAGCTGCCGCCCACGGCTACTTTCATAACCGCCTGGAGGCCGCCATCCACGCCGCCGCCATCGTCGATCTCTTCCTCGAAGGCATGCTCTCCGCCAACGGCATCCATTCCCCCTTCGGCCTCTGCCTCAGCGCCTTCGCCCTAGTCTTCGTTGCCTACCGCCTCTACCTGCAACACAACGCTAAAAACCAATTAACCCTGGCCCCTATAAAAATCGCCCTCCAAAACTAGCCACCCTTGGCTGAGCCGCAACCCCCCCACCCGCAGCCCTATGGAGTGCGGCGGGAAGCCAAGCGCCACGCCGCTTTCCCCAACCCCTCTCCTTTATAGGCGGACTTCAGGTCTCAACTGCGACCAGCCCGATTTCTCTGCCGCCCAACCCAAATCACCACCAGTTATCCATAAAGGCACTATCCCCGAAGGCGAGATCAATACCTTCGCGATCTTCGCGGCTTCGCGTGAAACCCTCTTTCCCAAGCCTCTTGGGGAAATCACCCCGCTTAAAGTTCATTTAAATACGTGGACGATACTTTTTAGTATACAAAAATGCTTAACGATGCCATTGTTCAGACAATATACAACACTATGAACAACGACATCGCTCCCAACTTCGCCGAAACCCTCGCTGATTTCACCGCCTCTCACCTCGCCATCCTCCAAGAGTTTCAGGCCAAAGCCCTCGCCGTCCTTCGCAAAGACGAACCCAAAATGTCCGAGCTCCATGCCGCCCTCAAAATCATGATCCGAATCGAAAAACAACTCTACACCCTCGCCCACCGCCGCCCTCCTGGTCAAAGAACCAAACGTTCCTCCATCATCCCTTTTGCTCCTTCCCCTGAGCACAACGAACACCCGATTTCTGCCCAAAAACCCGCCGCACAGTCACCTACACCGCAGACAGTTCCAACTCAAACCGACGCATCGACCCCATTCACTGCCCCCATAAACAGCCCCGTTTTCATCCTTCCCAGCCTCCCCGAACATTCCCCGGTGGTCTTGCCCTTCCAAGAAACACTGAGTTCCGTCCTCTAAACTCCCGCCCCGTCATTTTAGGCAAGCAACGCTTTCACCACCTGCCCGTGCACATCCGTCAGGCGGAAGCGACGCCCTTGATAAGTATACGTCAGTCGTTCGTGATCAATTCCGAGAGTGTGCATGATAGTTGCCTGTAAATCATGTACATGCACCCCGTTGTCCGTGATGTTGTATCCGTACTCGTCCGTTTGCCCGTAATTCATCCCCGGTTTAATCCCACCACCCGCCATCCAAAGGCTAAAACAGCGCGGGTGATGATCCCTCCCATAATTAGTCTCCGATAAAGCCCCTTGCGAATAGCAGGTCCGGCCAAATTCCCCCCCCCAAATCACCAGCGTATCATCCAGCATCCCACGTTGCTTTAAATCCTTAATCAAAGCGGCGCTGGGTTGGTCTGTTTCCTTGGCCTGATTGCGGATGCCTGCCGGCAAATCTCCATGTTGATCCCATCCCTGGTGATACAACTGGATGAAACGCACCCCCCGCTCGGCCAATCGGCGCGCCAAAAGACAATTCGCCGCAAAAGTTCCCGGCTTGCGGCTGTCCGGACCGTACATTTCATACGTGCTCTCCGGTTCCTTCGAAATATCCACCACATCCGGCACGCTGCTTTGCATCCGGTACGCCATCTCATACTGCGAAATGCGCGATTCAATCTCCGGGTCCAACTCCTTCTGAAATTGCAAGCGGTTCAAGGCGTTCAACTTATCCAACAACGCACGCCGACCCGTCCCGCACGGTCCATCCGGATTGGCCATATACAGAATCGGCTCCTTGCCCGAGCGGAATTGGATGCCCTGATACCTCGAAGCCAGAAAACCACTGCCCCAAAGGCGGGAATACAGCGGTTGATCCCCCTTGTTCGGCGTCACCAACACCACAAAAGAAGGCAAATTCTCATTGATCGAGCCCAGTCCATAATGAATCCACGATCCCAGCGAAGGCCTGCCCGCGATCTGTGACCCCGTTTGGAAAAACGTGATGGCCGGATCGTGGTTAATGGCCTCCGTGAACATCGAGTTCACCATGCACATCGCATCCGCAATCCCGGCCGTGTGCGGCAGAATTTCGCTGAACCAAGTCCCCGCCTGCCCATGCTGCTTAAATTTAAAAACCGAACCCGCCAGCGGAATGGATGCCTGCTGCGAAGTCATCCCCGTGAGCCGTTGTCCGCCCCGCACCGATTCCGGCAGTTGCTCACCGTGTTTCGTATTGAGCAGCGGCTTGTAATCAAACAAATCCAGATGGGACGGTGCGCCGCTTTGAAAAAGATAAATGACCCGCTTGGCCTTCCCCGGAAAATGCGGAAGCCCCGGCAACCCTCCTGACGCGTTCGACTTGTAGGCCGGGTCCCCCGACCCGACGTTCGTTGGCTCTGCGTGAGTCTTTGACATCAATCCCGCCAGCGCCGCTGCCCCCAGGCCTTGGGCCGATTTGGCAAAAAAATGACGCCGGGTCACTCCGAACGGGTGAAGAATGGTGTTTTCGTTCATGACAGGAGAGAGTTCAGCGTTTCCAGACAGTGGCATCGAGGTTGAGAATGGCTTGGGTAACGCTGGTGGCAGTGGCCAGTTCAATCGGGTTCAGGCTCGGATCGCGTTTTCGATCACCCACGCTGATCAATTGGTCGGCTCGCTGCGGTTCCTTCGTAAAAATAGCGTGTTGCTCAGACCAAATCTCCCGCAGCACCTTCAACTCAGCCGCTTCCGGCTGGCGCGCCGTCAGCCGCTGGAAGACAAAAGCAATCCGCTCCCCTTCCGGTTGCCCCAGAGCTTTCTCAGCTAAAACACGCGCCGCCTCGACAAATTGCACATCATTCAGCAGCACAAAAGCCTGCTGAGGCGTCGAAGTCGTGCTCCGTTTCACCACGCAAACCTCGCGAGACGGGGCGTCAAACGAACTCATGTTGGGCATGGGGGCCGTGCGTTTCCAAACCGTGTAAAGGCTGCGCCGATAAAGATCCTCACCCACACTTTGATGGTAGGCCGGGCTCATGGTATTGCTTTCGCGCCAGAGATCCCCCGGTTGATAAGGGCTGACCGGCGGTCCGCCCAAATCCGGCTTAAGCAAACCGCTCGCCGCTAGGGCCGTATCGCGAATCATCTCGCCCGGCAACCGATGGCTCGGACCCCGCGCCCAAAGCTTGTTTTCCGGATCTTTCTCCTGCAAATCAGGGCGAACCGCCGAATCCTGCCGGTACGTGGCGCTTAAAACCCACTGTTTCAAGGTGGCTTTGATGTCCCAGCCCGAATTGATCAATTCGCGGGCCAGCCAGTCCAGCAATTCGGGATGACTGGGCTGTGACCCCTGCAAACCAAAATTCTCCGTTGTCGTGACCAACCCCTTGCCGAACAATTGCTGCCAAAGCCGGTTCACCGCCACCCGTGCTGTTAAAGGATGCTTGGGATCAGTCAGCCATTGGGCCAGACCGAGTCGATCACGCGGCGCGGTTTCGGGAAACTTCGGCAGGGAGGCTGGCGTCGAACGTTGCACCCGGGTGGTCTCATTGGTCGGTGCGTCATAACGTCCGCGCGCCAAAAGATAGGCGGGGCGGGGTGCTTCCATCTCTTCCATCACACTCGTTTCCTGCACCCCGTTGCGTGCTTCCAAGTAGCCTTTGAGGGCTTGCGAAACACCGTTTTGTGCCTCACTCCATGCGCCTGTCTGAGTAGAGGTAAAATAGGGGAGCAGCGCTTCTTCGTCCTTCTTGGCCAAGGCCTCAGCCAAACTCTTCCCATCGTGTAATTGCGCCATCTCGACCGGCGAGAGGGCTCGGTTGTAGATGCGCAGATCGTCCAGACTGGAGTTTTTCAAGCCCGTCGAACGGAAGCGCGCGCCGAAGCTCAACCCATCGCCTCCGTTCTGCGGGCTTTTCTGCAATTGATCCCGCACTACTTCCAGCGTCAGAGGGCGTCCATCCCAATACAATTTCATCCCTGCCGCCCGCCCCGAGCCGTCATAAGTCACCCCAATTTCGGCCCAATCGTCCGCCGGCAACATTTCTTTGGAACGCACCGCCACCGCATTGCCCGGCCAGAACCTTTTGATGACAAAGAAAAGGTGTCCCTCATCAAGCGTCAGCTCGGTGCCGAAGAACCCCACGTCGGTCCCTGCGCTGCGGTGAAAAATCACGGCATTCGTCAAACTTGCAGGGCGTTTAAGGGCAAAATTCACCGTGTAGGCATCCCAAGGCTCGACGCTCCCTAGAGCACCGGGGAAGGTAATTTCATCATCACCGTTGAATTCCAAAGCCTTCCCATGCCGGCCTTCGGCCAATTTGCTGCCACCCAACCCAGTGGACCATGAGTTGGTGCTGAGAACATTGGCAAAGCGATTGGTGGCCAGCTCGTCGAAGGTATATTGTGCCACCAAATTCGGCACTTCGACAGCTTGAGGTGAAGCCGCCAACCAGGCGCGGAACGAGGTTGCCGTTGAGGATGCTGAATTTGTGAGTTTCTTAGTCGCTGCTACTAGGTTGCTGGCAGTCGTATTGAGTGCAGTTTCCTGCTCAGGATTAGGCAGCAACAATGAGGGGGTCGGCACTCGCGCCGAATCATTATATAAACCGTACTCGTCAATGTTGTTGAAGAAGGAGGAAAGGCTGTAGTAGTCGCGCTGGGCCAGTGGATCATATTTGTGATCATGGCATCGGCAACACTCCATGGTCAGCGCTAGAAAAGTGGTGCCGAAAGTGTGGACGCGGTCGGCCACATATTCCAAACGCCATTCCTCGGCAATGCTTCCACCCTCGTTGGTTTGACGATGCAGACGATTGAACGCGGTGGCGAGGCGGGTTTCGCGCGATGCATCTTTTTCAAGATCGCCCGCCAGTTGATCCGTCAAAAACTGATCGTAAGGCAGATTTCGGTTGAACGCGCGGACTACCCAATCGCGATAAGGCCAGGTGGGAGACATCTGGTCGCTTTGATAGCCATAACTATCCGCGTAACGGGCGGCATCAAGCCAGGGAACCGCCATCCGCTCACCGTAACGGGGCGAGGCCAACAGTCGATCCACCACTTTGGTATAGGCGATAGCGCTCGAGTCTTTGGAGAAATCGTCCACTTCTTCGGGGGTAGGCGGAAGGCCGGTCAGATCGTAGGTGACACGACGCAGCCAGCGCAATTTATCCGCCTGGGGTGAGGGTTTAACCGCTTCCTTCTCCAATTTCGCGAGAATGAAGGCATCCAGGCCGTTGTGAACCCATTTCTTATTCTTAACTTTGGGCAGCGAGATCTTGTCCGGCAGCGGAACAAAAGCCCAATGCGCATCGTATCTGGCCCCTTGATCGATCCATTTCTTAAGAAGCTCCTTCTCATGCGGAGTAAGCGTAAGGTTTGATTCCGGCGGAGGCATCAAGTCATCTTTATCCGTCGTGGTGATGCGTTGATAAACCGCGCTCTTCGCCGAGCTGCCAGGGACAATGGGGTGGACATGTTTTTTGCCGTGCTCCGCGAAGGCCTGCTCCGGCAGGTCGAGCCTGAGATCGGCTTTGCGCGCTCCTTTGTCAGGTCCATGACAACGAAAACAACGGTCAGAAAGTATGGGGCGAATATCCCGGTTGAATTCGACCTTATCGGCCGCTTCAGCCGAAAAGGCCACCATTCCTGCCAGCACCGTCATCAGGAGGCTGACCGCGTGGAAACAATTCGGGCGTAATGGAACCGGGTGCATAGGCAGAAGCATGGACGAATCCCGTTTATTCGTCATTCACAGAAAGCCACCTGATGGATACAAACGACCCGGGTTTTATGAACACGAAAGATTTGATCCGGCTGGGGGTGCCGCCGGGGGAAACCAACCGACGCGGGATTGATTTTATCTCGCGATACATTTTAAAGGGCTTGGACAAAGCAGCCCTTCAGGCTGATTTGGAGGCCATCATCCGCGCGCCCGGAGATTTTGTGAAGGATCCCTTGCGCGGAGAATTTGCCAAAGCTCTGTTGAAAGTGGGACCGCGTTTGCTTCAACCCCAGGCCCCGTGGCGGCAATGGGGCGACGGTTTGGATCCGGAAGCCATCAATCAATTGGCACGTGCATGCCAGTTGCCGGTGGCCGTGGCGGGTGCGCTCATGCCCGATGCTCATGTGGGTTACGGCCTGCCGATTGGTGGAGTGCTGGCGACGGAAAATGCGGTCATTCCTTATGCTGTCGGTGTGGATATCGCCTGCAGGATGAAAATGACGGTGCTGGATCTGCCTGTCCGTGATCTGGCCCGGAAGCGGGAGCAGTTGACCCAGGCCATTGAAACCGAGACCCGGTTTGGCATCGGGGCGCACTTCAAAGACCGCCGCACGCACGGGGTTTTGGATAAGGATTGGAGCGTCAGCCCTATCACTTCGCGCAATAAGGATCGGGCCTGGGCACAACTGGGCACCAGCGGGAGTGGCAATCATTTCGTGGAGTTCGGCGTTTTCACATCTACTGATCAGGCCAGCGGATTGGAGCCGGGCGAGTACGTGGCGCTTTTAAGTCACAGCGGCAGCCGGGGGAGTGGTGCGATGGTTTGCGAGCACTACAGCGGAATTGCCATGGAGTTACACCCCGAACTAGCGAAGGAGCATAAACATCTGGCGTGGCTGATGCTGGATTCAGCCGCCGGCGCGGAATATTGGGCGGCTATGGAGTTGATGGGCGAATATGCGGCGGCCAACCACGCGTTGATCCATCAGCACATGGCGCAGCATTTGGGCCTGGAAGTACTGCTGGATGTGGAAAACCACCACAACTTTGCCTGGAAAGAAAATCACGTGATCAACGGGGCGGAACGTGAGGTGGTGGTCCACCGCAAGGGGGCAACCCCGGCCGGGGAGGGTGTTATGGGAATCATTCCGGGGTCCATGGCTTCGCCCGGGTTTCTGGTGCGAGGGAAGGGAAATGTGGAATCGTTGCGGTCGGCTTCGCACGGGGCAGGGCGGGTCATGAGCCGCAAGAAAGCCGTGGAAACATTCGAGTGGGAGAAGGTGAACCGGCTGCTGAAGGATCGAGGAGTCAAATTGCTGTCAGCGGGGCTGGATGAAGTCCCCATGGTTTACAAAGATATTCATCAAGTCATGGCGGCGCAGACCGATTTGGTGGAAGTCCTTGGGCGATTCGATCCGCGGTTGGTTAAGATGGCGCCGCATGGTGAGCGTGCCGAGGATTGAGGAGGGTATGAGAAAGAGCATGCAATGACTTGCAGGCCAACTCAAACTTGAGGATAAAGATGGAACACGAATGAAGAAAGCACTCATCACCGGGATTACCGGTCAGGACGGGTCGTATTTGTCCGAACTGCTGTTTGACAAGGGGTACGAGGTCCATGGATTGGTCAGGCGGAATTCCTCAGTGAAACGCGAACGCATCGACCACATGCGGGATCGCAATACGGCGGCGCGAAGTGCGGCCCCAGGAAGTGCCTCACGATTCATACTGCATTATGGCGATCTGGCCGATGCGGCCTCCATGCTGAAGCTGATGTACGACGTCCAGCCGGATGAGGTCTATAATCTGGCCGCCCAGAGCCACGTGGGCATCAGTTTTGGTATGCCGGAGTATACTTTTGACGTCACAGCCACCGGGGCGTTGCGTTTGTTGGATGCGATCAAGCAGGCTGGTCTGGCCAAAAAGACGCGCTTTTATCAGGCCTCTTCGTCTGAAATGTACGGGAAAGTACAGGCGGTGCCCCAAACAGAAACCACTCCTTTCTGGCCGCGTTCGCCCTATGCCTGCGCCAAGGTGGCCGCTTACTGGCTGACGGTCAATTATCGGGAGGCTTACGGCATCCATGCCTCCAACGGCATCCTGTTCAACCACGAATCGCCCCGGCGTTCGGAGAATTTCGTGACGCGCAAAATCACGCAGACGGCGGCCCGCATCAAAGTGGGTCTGGAAAAGAAGCTGGCCCTCGGAAATATCGAGGCCAAACGCGATTGGGGTTACGCAAAGGAATATGTGGAGGCCATGCACCTGATGGTGCAGCAGGATGCGGGCGACGATTATGTGGTGGCGACCAATGAAACCCACAGCGTGCGCGATTTTCTGGCCGCGACCTTCGGGGCGCTGGACTTGGATTGGAAGGATTACGTGGTTCATGACACAGCGTTCGACCGCCCCAGCGAGGTGGATCTGTTGATTGGCGATTATAGCAAAGCTAAAAAAGTGCTCGGCTGGGAACCCAAAACCCGCATGCAAGGCCTGGCCAAACTGATGGTCGAAAGCGACCTGGCCGCTGCCAAGCGCGAGCTGCAACTAAAGACTTTGGTACCGGCCTAACAATTGACTAGCGAGATCCGAGATCAGGGAGAGTTGCTGGCGCTCATCGTCCGGGGTCTGAAACAGGCAGCGGGAGTGAGTTTTGTTACCCCTGACACGATGGGGCAGCAGTTGGGTTTCCATCGTCATCCGGCAGGCAAGGTCATTCCACCGCACCTGCATAATACCATCGCAAGGGAGGTTCATCAGACTGTGGAAGTCTTGGTGCTTCGCC
>JANYDC010000041.1 GCA_025359965.1 Pedosphaera sp. | reverse complement strand
GGGCAGATCTCCAGCCCGTGCAGATTGTGCCGCAGGATGAGGGCGGGGATCTCGGTGGGCGCGTAGCCTTCCTCCTCGTAGATGAGGGTGAGCAGGTCGAAGGCGTAGGTGAGCATGTGCCCGCTGCCGACGGCGGGATCGAGCAATTTGATTTCCTCGGGTTTGCCGATTTTCAAGAAATCCGTCTCCGCCTCGCCCTCAATGTAGTAGGGCATGTGCGCGCGCAACTGAGACTGGGGCCGGTTGAGCAACCAGAGGCGACCGAGGGAGTTCTCGACGAGGTAGCGGACGATCCAGTGCGGGGTGAAGAGCTGGGTGACGGCGGGGATGTCCTCGGTCGGCACGGTGCTCTTGCGAGCCATGACTTGGATCTTGCGCTCGGAGATGTAGAATTGGTAGAGCCAGCCTAGAATCTCGACCTGCTGCCAGTCTGCCTCGTCGATCTCGTTGACCAGTTTGCGGATGAGTGAGTCTGAGTGCAGCAGGTTGTCGGGCAGCAACAGTTCGGTCTCGTCTGCCACCTTCTCGAAGAGGATAGGCATGGCCTCGTTCAGGGCATTGCACTGGGCCACCAAGAGCAAGCGGTACAGCTCGGCGTCCTGATTACCTGCCAGCTTTAACTCAATCACTTTCCGAGCGTCCAAGCCGGGCAAGATAACGTGTTCGGCCTGGTCAAGAATCTCAGGATTTGGCACCGCCGAAGGTTTTTGTCCGCCATCTGTGAATTGGGTGCCAGTGGGAGCAGAGGAAAGGGCGCGGTAGCCGTGGTCCAGGTAGCCATGCAGCTCCATGTAACGGATGGCCACGAAACGGTTGAACCAGGTGTAAGCCATGGCTTCCATGACCTGATCAAAGCCTTGGTTCTGAATACGTTTTTCCAAGGCACGGCGTTGTTGGGCCACCGCCTTCGGAAAAACCCTGCCGCCCATGAGCACGACGTCGCCAGTCTCCTGCATCGGCTCGGTCTGCTTGGATGTGATCCCGTAGAACGCAGCCCGGTCCGTGACAGCCCGGATAAAGTCGATCCGGGCTTTCGGTGCGTAGTTTTTAAGCGCAGTGCGGTTCATCGGGAAAGGAGGGTAGCGGCTAAGACGCTGGTGACTCTGATTTGCTGCCTGTCACGCGCTTTTTCACAATTCAACGTGAGGATGGTATCTATTGCATGTGACTCTACATCAAATAGTTGCGATACATCAGAAAGATCGGATAAAGATACGCGCATCGATTTTGTGGATAAATTCAAAGATCAGTATCTTTATTTTGAGCACGCCGGTTAAGGACGTTCGCCCGTTTGTTCTTGAGGTTGCACGGGTTCATCTGGTCAGCGTATCTGGATTCTCTGGTTGGCGGCGATAGCGTCGTCGAGCCGCTGGCGTAGGTCCTTGATGAAACCGTCTACGTCCTCGCTGGTCTCCAGGAATGATTTATTAACGAGATCGGCGGGCTTGATAACGCAGCGTGGTTTAACGGCGGCTGCGGGAGGCTCGTTATGACCCGGCTGAGGTTGGGGAGGTGTTGCGTTCTTCACCACGGCCTCGATCCGGCCGATCGCAGCATCCAAGGCCCCCAAGGCTTCGCCCTGTGCTTGGGCGATGTGAGCCAGGCTTTGCTCACGTTCGACTTGTTTCCGCAGGTCTTCCACGGGCTCAAGGCAGGCAGTCCTCAGCTTGGGCTCGGCCTTGACCGTCTCCAACTCGCGCTCGATCTCAGCGATCTGGGCATCAATCGTCTTCAGCGCCTCGACACGGCGGGCCGTCACCAGCGTGTCGTTGATCCCGCTGACGGTCTGGATGAGGGTCTCGCCTTCCTTGATGAGTTGGTAGGGGCACGGGGCGTTCAGGATGTCATGGATGCGCTTGAGGCCAAGTGCGGCCTGGGGATCGCGCTCCAGCTCCAGCCGGTTAAGCTGAAAGCGCTCTGAGGCCCTTCGCAGCTTTTCCCAGGCGGGCTTTTGGTGGTCATAAAAACCCTTTAGGGCGAGGAATTCATCGGCCAGTTCAAGCAGGTCGGACTTCAGCGCATGAAACCGCTCGATAAACTTGAAGCTGTCATCCTCGTCCAGGAGCTTGGCTATTGCCCGCAGGCCGTCGTTGATCTGCTCCCTGCCAGGGTAACTGCCCGTATCAGCCAGCGGCTTGTAGCTTTGGAGATCGGCATCCCACTTCTTCAGTTTGCCAGTCAGGAATGTATACAAACCTTCCTCGCTCTCCGGCCCCATCTGGGAGAAGACCTCTTTGCCCAACGCTCGGGTAGACTGAAGCAGCTTGGTATCCACATTCCTGCGTTGAACGATGGTCATCTTGCGCCATTTGGCCGGGGCGCTGATCTCGTTGTAGATTTTTTCAGTGGGCAGAACCGCGCCATTCATCACGACTTGAATTTCCCCCAAGACAACCAGGCGGGCCACCAAGAGGACGACTTCCCAGTCCGGCCAGCCGTAGGGCCGGATGCCGTAGCGATTTTCGATCATTTCGTGCAGGACGATGGCGCGGCTGGTCCGGGTGGAGAGGTCCACGAAGCTGCGGACTTCATCCAGCGCCTGCGGATTGGCCTCCTCGGTCTGCACGGCCAGGTTCTGTTGGCCGATATCATTGCTGCGCAGCACCGCTTGGATTTCGCGCTGCGGCTCGGTATTCAGCCTCTTGAGCAGGCCCAGCTTGGAAAAGGTGTTTTGGATCAGGTAGTCCAAGGCCTGGTTCATGGCGCTGGCCGGGCTCTCAGCTTTTAGCGGTAGTTTGTTGCCAGCGGCGTAGTACGTGGCCTCAAGCAGCAGAGAGGAGAGCAGGTTGACGAGGCGCTCGCGACGGTCCCGGTTGTCCCCGGCACTGTCGTGGATGATGCGAAGGGTGGTTTTTGGCAGGGAACCGTCGTTCTTACGTGCGATGTACTTCTCGGTCTTGAGGTAGGAGCGAAGCTCGCGGCCCAGGCTTTCGTCGTCGTTCAGTCGCAGTAGTATCTGCCCGCCTTCGTTGGCGCTGGCCAGGACGCACCGAGCATTGTCGTAGAGCTTGTAGTCGTCGCCCAGGGGGCTGACCACTGAGACGGTCAGTCCATTTTCGACGCGCCTGCCCACCGGGTGGAGGTCGCACAGGCAGTTAAACGGGAAATCCTTGCCATTGACGGCATAGCGATGCTTGCGATTGCCTTTCAGAACGTCGTCAAAGATGAGTTCGCCCAGAAGCTTGGCTTCCTCGCCGCTGCTCAGGTCGACGGACTTAATCTCACGGTTGATGTCGCGTTCCTCATTGGTCAGGAAGAAGTAGTTGTCGCCGCTGCGGCTGATGAGGGTCTCCTTCTCAAGCCGTTGCAGGCTGTCCTCAATTTTGCGGCGCAAAGCCAGCCGGTCGGCATCAATCTCGTCGATGCAGAGCGTGACCAGATTGTTGACGTTGCCTTTGATTTCCTCCACGTAACGAATCAGGAACAGCACCTGCAGCAGGTGAATATCGAACGGCTCAAGGCTGCGATTGGTCTCTGCTTGGTCGATGGTGCGCTTGACCGAGGTATCCAGAAAGCTCTCGATGGACGGGTAGAAGCGCCAGAAGGGCACGAGCTCGCCCATGGCTTCTCCAGCGACCTGTTTGGCAGCCGACTGGAAGGCATCGAGGATGGAGCGTTCACCGCGTGACAGGTGCAGACCTGTGGCTCCGGCCTTGCGGATGGCCTCGAAGACCTTTTGCACCAGCTGGAATTGATAAGGGGCGAAAGGATAGTTTCGCACGAAATCGTCGCTGTCCTTGAAGGCCCGGAGCGTGGGGCCGACGTTCGTGAAGCTGAGCTGGTTCTTGAGAATGTCGCCTTTAGTGGCGTGAAGCGTTTGCAGGGAGGCCACCACCTCACCACGCTTCTTGAGCAGACGCTCCTGAATGACTTCGTCCACATTCGAGCTGGAAAGGGACAGCCGGGTCTTGAACCGGCCCTGGATTTTGGAGAAGTCGTTGGACGCACCCTTTTTCATTTCGCCCAATACGGCATCGATGTCCTCCTGGCTCGTCACAACGACCCAGGCCCGACCAGCGCAGGCTGTGCCGAGGTCCTCGGTGATCGTCTGAAGATTGAGCATCCGCTGGGTATTCTGGCCGACGAACTGCCCGACTTCGTCTACAAGGAAGATCAAACGATGGCTTGGTCCTTTGGATGTGAGGTATTCCTTCACCCAGGTGCAAAAATTCTCGATGGTCAGCGGGAACGACTTCTCCATGTTGTCGAACCACTTCTGGCTGGCATCCTCGCTTTGGCCGAGGGTGTGCGACAACGCCTTGACCACAGCGTCCCGGTTGAATGCGTAGGCGTCACGCTCGTCCACCCACTCGTGGCCTGCCGCAAGTTTGTAGGCGGCGTGGAAGACGTTGAGCTTTTGCTTGCCAGCCAGGTAGCGTTCCATGTGCGCGATCCAGGGATGATCACCGCTGTAGCCCAACTTCTCGTTGAACACTCTAAGGAACACCGTGAGGATCGCATCCTGGCCGGACCGGCTGTCGGCTTTGCTGTCGATGTTGAACAGGATGACATCAGTATGGGAGGCGACGGCACGCTTGATGTCGCCGTACAGCAACGCGTCATGAATCTTGCTCTCGAAGAACTCAGCCGTCTGCCGGGATTGGCCGGATGCGGTCAGCTTGCGGTTGCTCAGGATATAGGACAGGACCTTCAGGAAATGCGATTTGCCGCTCCCGAAGAAGCCGCTCATCCAGACACCCACTTTGCCTGCGATGGCGGGGTCGTTTGGGTTGTCTATCGCGTCGGTGTAGGCCGCGAAGAAAGTGCGCAGGTGCTGATCAAGCTCCTTGGTGACGACGAACTCATCCAGCTCCTGCCAGACCACGGCATCGTCCAGTTGTTCGGCTTTGACCACACCGTTGATCGAGCGATTGATGTCGCGGGTGAATAGTTCTTTGATCGTCATGGTCTGTGGTCGAAAATCATGGCACGAGTTTGAAGGCCCGATAGTAATTTTTACTGGGAAGTATGCCGAACAGTTGAAGGGTGAGCTGGTCGTATTTGCCCGGATAAAACATCACCAACGGGGTGTTGCCCATGACGGGGTGCAGGTTGTTCAGCAGCGAGTGAGATCGCAGCAGCGGCCACACGCTGCCAACGCCGGAGATCAGCACCAGGTCATTCTGGGCCGGTTGGGCGACCTCGGCGAAGACCTGGGCCAGCCGTGATTCGTGTAATGGTGCGCTCAAGGCCTTAAACACGGCCTCATTACCCTCAGCACGCTGCATCTGGATGGCGCGGTCCAAAAGGTTCCGTGTTTTTAGGTGGTCAATGACCAGATCGAAAAGGTTGACGTTTTTGAATCGCAGGCCTGGCTTGGACTTGGGCAGGTGCTCCAAGAGGAACTGAATATGCTCGCGGACCGCCAGTTCGTCCTCTGCGGGGTAATCGAAGACATAGAAACCAATCTCATTGCCCAGGCCGCTGCCGGTCAACAACTCATCAGAAGTCAGCTTGGGTAGGATGCGGTTCAGCCGCTCGGTTAAATGGTTCATGTTCCAGCGGTGATGCAGCGGAGGACATAGGCCTCTTTGTTATGTTCGAGATACGCAATGACCTCGGGCGTGATCTGCGGGCGCTGGAGGTTCATCGCACGTGTGTTGTTGATGTAACCTGCCTGCGCCAGAATCTGAAATGTAGACGATCCTGCGCGTTTTTGCGTCGTCGCCTGCCACTGAGGCATGTGTGGATCACGCCCACGACAATCGTCCAGAAAGCCGTACCACAGTTTTTTGTTCAGGGATTTGCTGAACGCCCTGTACTGATCCCTCAGTACCAGATCAAGAAAGTCACCCAATAGAAAGCTGTGCTTGATCGCCGCCGCCAGCATGGCGTGAGTGGCAATCACCAATGAGCCGTCCCGCACCATCTGCCACAACTCTGGGGTCATGGATTGTAGACGTTGCCTAATCAGCCTGACCAAACGGATCGAAGTCGCAGGATTTCTGGTTTTGAGCGCGTTTTCTTTCACCGTGGCCTCCTTCCACTCGGTTTCGTCCACACCGCGCAACAGCAGATCGGCGATGACCCTGCTTTCAGCAACTTTAAGTGAGCCTGCCGTAATGTCCGCCCGGTATCGTCCGGGTTTGTCCTGGTGCGCGTCCACACGGGGTTCATGAGCCAACGCTGCGGCGTCATCATGCGGGCAGGAGGCCTTCAAGCGCGTACCTCCGCGTATGGATGGACGAACTCCTTGTTTCTGCCACCCTTGGGGCATTGGAGTGAATCGTCCACCGGGATGACCCCGTTCCTTTGATCCGCTTTCCCGATGCGCGAGGAAAAGCCAAAGGCTCTGCCCTTGAGGCCCTTGCATTCAAACCGGATCGGCTTAATTAGGTAAAGCATGTTTTCGCACAGCACTTCGAAGGCTGGCTAGGATGGACGCCAAGCAAACTCTGACCGAGGACATACCGCTCATCACAAAAACCTCACGCGTTTACCAGAGAGTGTCGTAAGCCCTCTTTGTACCTGAAAATCAAGGCACTAGCAATGGAAAATGCACCAAACAGCGATTGCGCTCGATGACTAAAAACTGGCATGGGAAGTTGTCGTGAAGATTCAGCTCAGCCTAGACATATCCGCCACGCCAAACATTCTGGTTCTGCTGCATGATCATTGAAATTCGGCAGGGCGGCATGTTCTGAAACGATCGGGCTGCCTTAAAGGTTTCGACCCTTCTGTCATGGAGCCGTATTTGGGTTGTCAGCTGAGGATTCCATCCACATGGACTTGTGCGAGTCATTGATTCATCCGGCCTCGTCTGAGCCTGAACGGAGGGGATCGGTTATTTACCACCTTTGTGACAGTCCGGCTTTAACCGCAGCTTGGCCTTGGGCGCAATGCCACTCATAGTCCTCCGAGGTTTCTCGGAGCTCCAGCATCCATCTGGTAACCTGTGCGAGTGACTTGGGAGGTGTCCGATAAAGGAACCAGTCCCTAGCGGGTCTGCCTTCATGAAGAGTTAGCGAGAGCCCCGCCAGGAGTTTGTCAAATTCATCACGTCTAGACTTTCCACTCGCGGCCTGAATTAAGAGCTCAATGTCCTCAACTGAAAGCTCGTAATCGCATCTAATATCCTTCTTTCCTATTTTCTCGCATGAATCCAAAAATGATTCAAAAAGTCCTGGCACATGTTTCCAGCTGACAGTACCTTTACTCACCCTCTTCAAGAGGCAAGCCAAACTAGTCTCGTCTCGTGAACTGAATTCCGATCGGGCAGCGGCACATAATTGGGCTACCATTCCAAAGGCAGCTTCCCCTGTAAGATACTTGGACAAAAACTTCTGCCTGGGGTGAGTTTGGGTCCAGAGGGTCATGTAAACAACCATGAAGACACGTGACGGCATTTCAAGCTGTTGGGCACTTGAAAAAACCTCATCCGCCTGCCCAAGAGCGTCAGGAGCTGGAACACCAAAAACCTCTTGATGGCAAGTCTGGTACGTCTCCCTCAACTGGTGAGGATTTTCATTTACCATCTCCTTCTCATACTTCGTTTTCGGTTCTTTGGGTTTCCCGCCTTTTTTCCGCCATTCCGCTGGAAGTAGTTCAAAACATGATTTTTGCCACAGACAGTCTCTGCAACCCGATCTTGATTGAGAATACTCCTTCCCATGGCAGTCAATCATTTCCTCTTTCTCAGCCTGGTCCACTTGGAACTTCCACAGGTCTTGTTGCCCTGATGACATGCTTTTGTTTATGGCTTGCCTCCCCGCGATAATCTCACCTGCAATGATCTGCTGAACAGCTATCGAGTATTTCCGAATTGTCTGCGACGTCTCTCGACTACTTTTATCCTCACCCCCTCGTGGACCCTGGATCAACTTATTCGGTGAACTTTGTGTTTCAAAGATGGCAGGAGATATATCCAAGCTATTGAACTCAGGAATTGGACTGTTGTGATGAGGCTGGCCTAATACTTTGATTTCAGGTTCAGGGAGTTCGTACTCTGCTTCTGGATAGCTCCACTGACTTGTGCACTTCTTGACCTCCTCGATTGAAATACACCAGTCTGGTGAACTCACTTGGAAGTAGAAAAAAGACGAAGTCGAAAACCCCGTGGGTTCAGTGCCCACAGTGGGCGAGGACGCCGAAGGCGGCTGAGAGGCCGAAGGCCGGACCCACTGTGGGCACTGAAGGTTTGTATTTACGATTTTTTTAGCAGACTCGCAGGGAGCGACAGCGACCGTAGAGTCTGTTACGCTGGCTGGTATAAGGCGGCTTTCCTGAATGGTAGGAACCCCCTCAGAATGAGAGAGATAAGAGGTGCTTTTTGAAAAGTCTGTTTTCCACTTTTGCGACGCTGTTTTCCGTTCCTTCGGCGCTGGTCTCCATTTTGGCGGAGGTGAAAACACAGTGCCATCCCTTAGTTTTAACCCGTCCCACCTAACATGACTTTCCGGGGCAAAGTCTGAAATCTCACTGCAATCGGTCAAGGTAATCCAGCAGCGGTTGTCACGAAAAATGCCCTGTCGGTTGTAGTAGTCAATTTTCCGCAGAAGCCCCTCTTTCTCCAAGAGTCTCAGCGATTTCTGGATTTGATCATAAGAGAGCAGTCCGTTGTAAACCTTGACAAGGTCTTCGAGCACGATCCATCTCCAGAACCTGCCCTCGTGCAACCGAGACCGTTCACGATTCTGCCTCGCCCAGTACCGCATATTGTGAAGAAGAATTGCGGCTGGGAACCCATGCTGCTCAGTATCGGCCTTAAGGCACCACACATGTTTTACACGCTTCCGAGATTTGAAATATCCGGCCTGATCTTTAAAACCGTATTGTAAAAGATTTTTCCTGTTTTTGAGCTTTTGAGTGACAATGACTGCCCTCATTTGCCGGACTTGTCGCAGGACAGTAGTTGCAGTCATACCCAAACGCTTGGAGATTACGGCGAGTGAATCGTAGGTGTAAGCGGTCATTTGGGGATTGCGACGTGCGCTTGCGCTCACCCAACATTCGACGTACTTGGCGATGGCTGCAGCTTTAAACCCATATTTGTTTACAAGATCGTAATCCAATCGGAATCTTTTGATCGGCTTAATTATTCTGCCGCCAATTTCCGTGGTTGTATCTGTTTCGCCAGGTTCATTTTCGTCCAGCAATGCGCCTGGATTTGGCTCCCAATCGGAGGCATCATTTTCTTCTAGTTGGGGCTCGTTCCCATGGCTGAAAGCGCGGACCAACTTCTGCTCCTCTTGGAGTCCGTCATGAATTGATGACCCAGTCAGGTCAGCGGTGGAAATTTGCTTTTCCTTCATACGCAACGATGTGAGAAACTCCCGATTTATACTTGCGACATCCAACCACCTTGCCGCGCCTTAATAGCCTGTGGGGCCTCGCGGATTGAATCAAGCCGTGGGCGTCACTTTGTGGGGGCTGTGTAGGTGCATGTGGCTATCGATTTAAAACTCGGAGCATGTTTGCCCCGCAGGCAGATTTCGTGAATAAATCGGTGGCACCATCCATCCCGAACAGCTATTGCTCAAAGGATTAAGTGCTGCGAGTCCCTTAGGCTCGGACGCTCAACCAAATTCCGGTCAAGTAGGACTTGCGCTGGGCACGAGGCTCTCGTGGTCGCCAACTACTCCCAAATCAATTAATACGGTTGATTTCAAACCCAGAGGGCTTGCTTCGACATGACGTCTCAAGAGGGCAAGCTGCTCGCTAGTCGCACGACAAAGGGCAAGCGCCAATTCACGCTTCTGCTTGGGCAAAAGGCTTTCCGCCAATTGCAAACCGAGTTTGAATGCGGTACATCGATTCTCAGCGATTATAAGGTCAGCGGCCCACTTGGCATGCTCGGCGGCGGAGAAGTCGCCGTCAAACTCCAACAATTCACGGATTATTTCCAAATGCCGCCTGGCCGCGTCAAGAGCGCCAACCTCGAAGCAATCATCGTAGAGAGCAAGCCGAAGCAGAATCTTCTCAGCCGTTGACGACTCACGACGCAGCAGGCGTGATTGGGGATGCTGAACCACCTCTTTTGTGTGGGAATTCAATATTTTCTCGTCGCCACATTTTTTGTGCTGATCCACAGGGAACTTTACAACAAATTTACGCCGGCGACCGACCCCCTCGGTTGATAAAAACCCATGATCACGCAACCGCTTGAGCATCGCTTCCACGCCCCTAACGGATAATCCTAGCAATGTGGCAAGAGAACCGTTGGTAGTGCAGGGATAAATTACGATTCGCGAGAGAGCAATCTGTTCCACTAACGTGGTGCCGAGCAACGAGGCGATGCTGGAGGGAATGTCAACTTTGATCCCGTCAATTTGATTGGGTTTTGATGTTGTCTCAGATTTATCGCTATATTTGTTCATACTGTCGCTATTCGGATAAATACGCCACGAATCATCGTAAACGGATGAACAATGGTTAGGTCATCTCCGCAAAAGAGGCTGTGTAACGTAAGTGTCTTCCCCACCAGCATCTCCTTCATCCATTCCTAATCTGGCATCATTCCGTCTTGGTCTAGTCCTGATTCTTGAGAGAGGATTTGGATCACCGTTGCAGCTATCCATCGAGCCATGATATCAAGTTTCTCGGTGTGAAGACGCTTCGCGAAATCTTCCCGCACACCGTAAATTTTCATCCAGTCTCCTCGCAAGAACAAGTCGGCGGGAATCTCAGGGAAGTTTGTCGTCTTGCTTGACCTGCGACCCAAGGCGCAATTCAATTCAAAGGAAAAAATTGAGTCCTTGCCTTCATCCATGCACCAAAAAAGGAGTTCTGTTGGATCGAAGGCCGAGGAGGACTGTTCGATTTTGAACAGCGTGACGCCGTCGTTGCAATCCGCGCCCACCCATCCCTGCTGAATCCATAGTTCGACTGGTCCAAACCGCTGCAAGCACAGAACCAAAGCGCATATGACCGCCGCATTGTCCTCCGGCTCGCCGAACCATGAAGTATCGGTAGAAAGTACCAAGCGATATCCCTCGGCGCGGCCCTTTAAACCCGCGACTTCCGCACAACTACGCTGGCGAAAGAAAGGACGATCATCACCGCTTTCCAACAGGTCGGCAATTGCGACTGTTCCCTCCTCACCTCGTTCCCAACCAAGGTAACTGCCCCTGAGTCTGGGTTCAATTTCGCTTACAAGGTCAGCCAAGTTTTCCGTGCACTCGACGACTTGGTCGCTGAGAGGGTAGCGGCCTGAAGAAATCCGCTTCACGCAATTCTCAAAATTGCTAAGCCGCTTTTTTAATCCCTCTACATACTCTCCGACCTCCATAACTATGGTCGTCTCCTCATCGTCGCGCGGACGGGAATAGACCGGCATGAAGGAAGATGGTGGCAGGGACGACAATGTCTTCAACCTGATTGCAACGTCACTTCTGACCTTTTCGCAAGCCTCGGGCAACGATTCCAGGATGATTGTCTGGCCGCCATTTACTGTTCGAGATGGATAAGATTTCATGCGGGTTTGTTTTCTTTGAAGGGTCCTACGTCTTTGAGGATGGTTTCGATCAGTTTCTCGCCTGCAGAAGGGAGAATTAGTCGCAGCACCTGCTCTGGGCTTAGTGATGCCCGAAGCAACGAAGCACCGTAATTTGTTTTGCGTGGGGAAATTTCGACATTCTTGATGTTGCTATTTTCGATATGTTCACGAATTCTTGCCATGTATGCCGCCCACTTCTTGTTGCCACAGATTTCTGCTTCAAGTTTTGAGTCGAGCCCCAAAGGAAACTGCAGAAATCGATCCATTACGGCAGAATCCAACTTGTTTCGCGTGTAACCATTCACCGGACCCATGCCATTTGTATTAGAACCCGCCAGAATGTAGAAATTCTTGTGTCGCCTCACAATGTTTCCATCGGGAAAGCGAAATTCTGAGCCCGCAAGCAGAGCATTCATCCCGACAAGAACTCCGGGATCGGCTATATCGATTTCGTCCAGGAAGGCTAATCCTCCATGCTCGAACGGGTCGTTTAGCATACCGGTCACGAAAGCACCTGTTGCCATGTTTCTATAGCCAATTAGTTTGCTCTCAGTACTTGTTGGGCTAAGCGCAACCAAATAAAACGGCGCACCAAGAGCGTTTGCGATTTGCTGTGCAATTGTGCTCTTACCGTTCCCTTTCGGACCATGAATCCAGAGGGGAATGGGGTAGCCATCTAGTGTTCGCGAGGCCGCTACTTTGATAAGCGTTGGAAGCGCAAAATGGAAAGGAGGCACTAAGCGGCGAGAAACTTTTCGCACTGCCCGAACCTCTATAACTTCCGTCACCACGCAGTTGCGGGCCACTGCTTCCTTAATCTCCCTTCTGATCTGGGGCCGGAGTTGGACCAGGAAAGCGTCAAGAATTTTGTGAACTGCACCCTGTGTATCCGCCAGATACTTGTCTGATAGTATGTGCTTATTTGTTTCAAGCCATTTTGAGAGTATGGAGTTCATTGCGGGCGCTATCTGGTCTTCAAGCAGTGCTACTCTTTCGACCGGGGCAAGGCCCTCGCCGTCATCAATTTGCGCCGCTACGTTTCGGAAGGTTGTCATAGCCGCAGAGTTGCCGATCAGCTCGGCTGTGAGTTCTGCTACTCCAGCGGAAGCAGTATTAAGTTTATTGGTTGTTTGCATTGGTATGTAAGCGTCACGATAGGCAATGGTTGCTGTGAACCTTTTCGTGGCTGCGACGAAGAAGCAGAAGATTTTGGTTCGTCGTTGTGATTTTTCAAATCCGGGTATCTCGCAAGAATCGTTCCAGTTCTTCACGCGAGAATCGCGGCGTGCGCAAAGCACGACTAGGTTTGAGAAGCCCGCGCTTAACCAGGTTGTCCACACTGTTGGTGTGAATGCCGAGTAACTTGGCCGCCTCACCACGAGAGAAACCAATTTTTTGCGGAAGCGGTCCTACAGATTCACATTCAACCATATGCGACCACTAAACACACCACCTACAGCGCCGTCCATCTGGAGGTGATTATGAGTATTCACTATTTGATCAGGTACCCTTTTTCCGGTGATGTCGGACTGGCAATCGCTCTCGAAACTCCCTGAGGCGCTTGGCCCTTCCGGTGCAGGCTCGAAGACTGTTGGCCTTTAGTTTGTGCAGCCTTATCTCACCCTCTATGCGAGGATCGTTTTGAATGGCCCTGACGACCTCGCCTATGCTTTGCTTAGCCAAATCAAGCGTCAGCATTCCGACAACGGCCTCGGTAAGCATTGCGAGGCCATATGAGTGGTTTGCACCACGCTGTTGGACAGGTAGTGGCAACGCCACTTTGCCTCGATGCTCTTGGCACCATTCTACGTCTGCCTTTGCCTGTTGGAGTACCCACCGCGCGGTACTGAGCGCATTGTCCGAGAGGTGTAAGGCGCTCAACGCTCCCTTTGGCGATAGGCCTTCAAACTGCAAGTACCCCCGCAGAATCTTTTCAAATCCTTTTTGTTCAAGTTCAGCGCGGGCTTCAATCAGGTCCACATTTTCGGCAACAGGCAGAAGCCGGTACGGTTGCATCGCGATTTTCAAAAATATTGAGTGTAAATCGACTTTATCGATCCGTGCCAACGCGTACCATACCGGCCACGGCGCAACTGGTAAACGAATGTGGAACTTGTTTTGAATGTGCTCCGACAGTATGTTTGCGGAGGATTTTGCGTGTACTTTTTTCCAAAAAGAGTCATCCGCCCACATCTCAGTGAGTGTAAAGAGGATGTGATTGATAACCAGAAGCCTTCCACCATTTTGCCGATATTGCGCTAGTTCCGGGAGAACGAAAGTTTCGATACTTGTCCCAATAAGACCGAACGGGCCCTTCTGAACCTGCGTTTCGGATACTCCAGGCGGGATAACTTCCGCGATAGCCTTCCGAAAATCGTCTACTGTTTTCATAGCCTAACGCGTATCACACCGAGACGGAAACCTCCACCAGCTTGATGAGAGCGGGGCCAGCACGCAAATGACCCGCCGCTGCGGACGGTCGTTGCGCGGCCAGCGATTGGTGGCATCCGTGCCCCACGGGCATTATCAGACCACCACCCTGGTGGCCGCCGTTCGCCTGAGCGGACCAGCCGCCCCGTGGCTCTTTGAGGGAGCCATGGATGGCTCCATGTTTCTGGCGTGGATACGGGAAGGGCTGGCACCGACCTTGCAGGCGGGGGATATGGTCATCATGGACAAC